>JBFXJE010000005.1:0-281292 GCA_050175175.1 Mycolicibacterium sp.
GCCCCCGGAGCGACCGGAGCCCCCGGCGCCACCGGTGCTACCGGAGCCACCGGAGCCACCGGAGCGACCGGAGCGACAGGCGCGACCGGCGCCACAGGTGCCACCGGAGCGACGGGTGCCACCGGAGCGACGGGTGCGACAGGAGCGACCGGCGCCACCGGTGCGACGGGTGCCACCGGAGCGACGGGTGCCACGGGTGCCACAGGAGCGACCGGCCTTGCTGGACCCACCGGCGCGACGGGTGCCACCGGGGCGACGGGTGCCACCGGAGCGACGGGTGCCACCGGAGCGACCGGCGCTACCGGAGCGACCGGCGCGACCGGCGCCACCGGGGCCACCGGGGCCACCGGAGCAACCGGCGCTACCGGGGCAACAGGCGCTACCGGGGCTACCGGAGCTACCGGAGCCACAGGGGCGACCGGGGCGGCAGGTGCGGGAGCTGCCTTGGGCGGCATCATCACCACCATCGGCGTCGGCAACGACCCGTTCGGCGTCGCGATGACGCCCGACGGTGCCTTCGTCTACGTCACCAACAGCCTCTCCGACACGGTGTCGGTGATCGACACCGCCACCAACACCGTCGTCGGCGCCCCGATCGCTGTCGGCGACAACCCGCAGGGGGTGGCGGTCACCCCCGACGGCGCCTTCGCCTACGTCACCAACGGCAACTCCGACACGGTGTCGGTGATCAACACCGCCACCAACCTCGTGGTCGGCTCCCCGATCGCCGTCGGGAATACGCCGAGTGGGGTGGTGGTCACCCCCGACGGCGCCTTCGCCTACGTCGCCAACCTCTTTAGCGGCACGGTGTCGGTGATCAACACCGCCACCAACACCGTGGTCGGCGCCCCGATCATCGTCGGCAGCGGCCCCCGAGGTGTGGCGATCACCCCGGGCGGGGACTTCGTCTACGTCACCCGCTACCTCGACAACACGGTGGCGGTGATCAACACCGCCACCAACCTCGTGGTCGGCGCCCCGATCACCGTCGGCCTCACCCCGTTCGGGGTGGCGGTCAGCCCGGGCGGCACCCGCGTCTACGTCGTCAACCAGGCCGACGGCACGGTGTCGGTGATCGATACCGCCACCAACCTCGTGGACGCCACGATCACCGTCGGCGTGAACCCGATTTCAGTGGCGTTCAGCCCGGATGGCAGCTACGCCTACGTCACCAACTTCAGCGCCGGCTCGGTGTCGGTGATCGACACCACCACCAACGCGGTCGTCGAAACCATCATTGGTGTCGGCAACTTCCCGGGCGGGATTGCGGTTACCCCCAGCGGCAACTACGCCTACCTCGCCACCCAAGCCGCCGACTCGGTGACGGTGCTGGGTCCGGCGGTGTAGGTCGGCGGCCTGGCGCCGCGGCGGTGTGGCGCCGCGGCAGTGTGGCGTCGCGGCGCCAGCCCCGTCCCGGCACGGCCGGGTTTCACTGTCGGGGCTTGCGCGGCGGGAGGTTGATACGTGCCCGGGTGGTTTGCGGAGCTGAGCTGTGCTGAGCTGTGCCGTCCGGTGTGACCGGCGGCTGCGGGGGGCGTGGCTGCGGCAGCACCGCATCTCGACACGTCTGCCCAGGCTCGACGGCACGGGCTGGGCGGAAAGCGTTGGTGGGCGAACTGTTCGGATGTGTGACTTATCTCACCGCCGGTGTGGTATGAAGGGCCTCAAGATCAGCCGCGTCGGGGTGTGCTGACTTTTCATGGGGGCAGCTACGTCTACATCACGCAATACCAGAACAGCAGCTCAGTGAGCGTCCTAGACGCCACCACTAACGACGCCACCACTAACACTGTTACCGACACCATCATCCTCGCAACCGGTAGTTGGTCGATTGCGATAGTGACTAGCCCAGGCGGAAACTACGCATACGTCGCCAACAATCTGATCCCCGAGGCGCCCGTCCTCGGCCCCTCGGTCTAGCGGCCACCTAGACATTGCTTGGGCGAACCGGTAGCTACGTCCCAAACGGCGATTCCGCGGGTGGTACAGGCGGGCTATGCCCCTCGGCGACGCTCGGACTAGCGTGAGAACCCGCTGCGGGCGTTGCGGCTAGGTGCCGCAGCAACCGACCTGAACTCAGCCGACCTTGGCCTCGTGTTCCGGGCAGAACGCACCGGTGGCGGCGCCGATGAAGTAGCCGGCCTGATAGTCCGACCAACCGGTCACACTGGTCAGGTCCGCGACCTCCTGCTCGAAGGTGGCGCCGTTGGCCCAGTCCTGGCACACGGCATAACCGGTTTCGATGACCTGTGCGGTCTTGTCCGACGGCCACGTGATGCCGCCGTCGGCGATGACCGTTAGGAAGTCACCCTCGGGATCGGCAATGGCCGCAGGCGCACTGAGTAGAGCAACTGCTGCGAACGCCGCTGTTGCGGCGCAGGCGATGGTGATCTTCATTCACCAAGTATTCGCCGCTACCAGCAATTGTGCAGCGTTTTCACAGCACGACCTTGAACCGCGTCAGGCGCTGCCGGATGGCCTGACTCCTCGCCGGCTCGTCCCTCGCCGGCTTCGTCGTCAGGCGACCTTGACGTCGACCTCGTGGACGCCCGCGCCGGTCGGCGCGACGCTGGCGTCGCCGTTGCCCACCGGCGACAGGGCGCGAAGCGTCCAGCTGCCCGGCGCGGCGAAGAAGCGGAAGTCGCCGGTCGCCGAGGCCACCACCTCGGCGGTGAACTCATCAGAGCTGTCCAGCAGACGCACGAACGCGCCGCCGACACCCTGGCCCGAGCCATCGACGACCCGGCCGGTGATCACTGTCTCCTTCTCCAGGTCGACGCCCGCGGGCAATGTCAGTCCTTGCTTGGGTGCAGAGCACATAATCAACTTCCCAACTCGATCGGGGCCCCCACCAGAGAGCCGTATTCGGTCCAACTGCCGTCATAGTTCTTGACGTTGGTGTGTCCCAGCAGCTCCTGCAGCACGAACCAGGTGTGCGACGAGCGCTCACCGATGCGGCAGTAGGCGATGGTCTCCTTCTGGCCGTCCAGGCCGGCCTCGGCGTACAGCTTGGCCAGATCCTCGTCGGACTTGAAGGTGCCGTCCTCGTTGGCGGCCTTGCTCCACGGCACGTTGATGGCACCGGGGATGTGGCCGGGACGCTGGCTCTGCTCCTGCGGCAGGTGGGCCGGGGCCAGGATCTTGCCGGAGAACTCGTCCGGGGAACGCACGTCGACCAGGTTGGTGACGCCGATCGCGGCGATCACCTCGTCGCGGAACGCCCGGATGCTGTTGTCGGGATCCTTGGCCGTGTAGCTGGTCGCCGGACGGCGGACCGCGTCGGTGGACAGCGGGCGGGCATCGAGTTCCCACTTCTTGCGACCGCCGTCGAGCAGCTTGACGTCCTGGTGGCCGTACAACTTGAAGTACCAGTAGGCGTAGGCGGCAAACCAGTTGTTGTTGCCGCCGTAGAGGATCACGGTGTCGTCGTTGGCGATGCCGCGCTCGGAGAGCAGTTTGGAGAACTGTCCGGCGTCGACGAAGTCGCGCTTCACCTGATCCTGCAGATCGGTCTTCCAATCCAGCTTGATCGCTCCGGGGATGTGCCCGGTGTCGTATGCGCTGGTGTCCTCGTCGACCTCGACGAAGACGGTGTTCGGCGCGTCGAGATTGCTCTCGGCCCAGTCGGCTGTGACCAGGACGTCGGAGCGTGCCATGTAGGAATTCCTTTCGATTGCTTTCAGGTGCTAGCGGGCAGTGTGAATCAAGTTGTCCGAAGGGGCTGGGCCCGAAGGCCGTACGCAGAGCGCGGCGTGGAGAGGAACGCGGCTACTCAGCAGCTGCGACAACAACAGCAACAACCCGCGACGCGGCACAGATCCACTGCACGGCGCTTGGTGAGCGAAGGCTCGAGGCGGGCTGACACGGCCGACAGCTTACCCAATGAAAGGGCGATCAGGCCAATAGCGGTTCCAGCGCCGAGCGCAGGTCAGCGACGGTCGGCACGGCGGCGGTGCGATAGCGCACCTGACCTTCCGCGTCGAAGATAAGCGTCGTGGGCAGGGACAGCACCGAAAGCTTGCCCGCCGCCCCGGGGTTGGCCTCCAGGTCGATCTCCAGGTGCGCCACCGCGGGCAGCTCCTCGCACACCTGCTCGACGGCACGGCGCACGCTCGCGCAGGGACCGCACCACGGAGCGCTGAAGTGCACCACGGTCGGCCCGGTGCGGGACAACCCGAACTCGTCGGGGTCCACGGCCGGGAAGTCGGCGGCCCCCTTCGCCAGACCGGCCCGTAACGCCAGCAGTCTGGCGACCACCAAGGCCAGGCCGACGACGGCGATCAGCGCGGCGAGGGCCACAATCCAGGCTGAACTCATCGCAGTCTGAATTCGTCGAGCTCGATGGTCACTCCCTCGGCGATCCCCTCGATGATCACGTCGGAGCCGCGGGCACCTTCGCTGGTGGGTGCGATCCCGAACGGCAGCAGTTGGTCGGGCAGGCTGGTAGAGAAAGCGGCAAGCACCGCGGGCAGTTGCTCGTCGGGCACCGTCTGGTCCGCGGTGCCCGGGCCGGTCAGCACCCCGGTCGCGGAGAAGACCAGGGTGGTCGCGTCGGGCCCGACGATGTCCAGGTCGACCTCGATGCTGACCTTCTTGTCGAAGCCCGCCTTCTTCGGGGTCCCGGTGAAGACCAGGCCCCGGTTGCTCGAGATGCCGGACTCGGTGGTGCCGCCGGTGGAATCGTTGGTCTCCACCGTCGGGGCCTCGACCAGAAGGTCGGGGATGCCCATGTACCGGCCGACGTGGGTGGAATCCAGAATGATCCGGCTCTCCACCTTCCCCACCGGCAGCGTGGCGTCCGGCTCGATCAGCCAGGAGTTCTGGCCCAGCTCGATCGAATGCAGTGTCGCCTCCAGTGACGCCCTGCCGATGACCGGTTGCTCGACTCCGGTGGCCTTGATCTCGACCTCGTCGTAGTGGTGACGCATTGCCTGGGTGGCGAAGGGGAAGCCCAGGATCGCCACCGACGGATCCCAATCCAGGTTTGCGGCGCTGCGAACGCTCCTGGACAGCCGGTATTCGGCGTAAATCGCCGCACCGAAGTCCGCGCCCACCGCAGCGATGACCACCGCGGTCAGCGTGGAAGCCGCGGCGATCAGGACTTTGCGCACGTCGTCATTGTGGCGCACGCCGCCCGGGAACATCGGCTCGGCGCGGCTCATCGCAGGCCGGCACGCTATCGTTAGGGAACCATTGGTCGGATAACGGCCATGTGTCGGAGATGAATCTGGGCAGTCACCGCGCGACAGAGTCGTCCGGGCGGTGTCCGGCGAATGATCTCCACGGCTGTCGGAGGGCCAGTTGGATCTACTGCTACTGACGGTTGACCCGCAACCTGACTCTGTACTGCCCGCGCTGTCGCTGCTGGCGCACAACGTGCGCACCGCGCCGACCGAGGTGGCCTCACTGCTGGAGGCCGGCACCGCGGATGTGGCCATCGTCGACGCCCGCACCGACCTGGCCGCCGCCCGCGGCCTGTGCCGGCTACTGGGGACCACGGGATCCTCGGTCCCGGTGGTGGCCGTGGTCAACGAAGGCGGCCTGGTCGCCGTCAACACCGAGTGGGGCCTGGACGAGATCCTGCTGCCCGGCACCGGGCCCGCCGAAATCGACGCGCGGCTGCGGCTGCTGGTCGGACGACGCGGCGGCGCGGCCAGCCAAGAGAACCTCGGCAAGATCAGCCTGGGGGAGTTGGTCATCGACGAGGGGACCTACACCGCGCGGCTGCGGGGCCGTCCGCTGGATCTCACCTACAAGGAATTCGAGCTGCTGAAGTATCTGGCGCAGCACGCCGGCCGGGTGTTCACCCGGGCCCAGCTCCTCCAAGAGGTGTGGGGCTATGACTTCTTCGGCGGCACCCGCACGGTAGACGTGCACGTGCGACGGTTGCGGGCCAAACTGGGCAGCGAGTACGAATCGCTGATCGGCACCGTACGCAACGTCGGATATAAGGCGGTCAGGCCGGCCCGGGGCCGTCCACCCGGCCCGGGCGAGGATGCCGAAGAACTGGACGGCGACGGTTATGACGCGCATTCTGAGGAAGACACTGGGGACGGTTCCGGGGATCGCTTTGCCGACCCGCCCGACGGCGCGGCGACCGAGCTGGCCGAGCAGCTACCCGCTCAGTGACTCGCGTCGACTGGCGCACCCTGCTGACGCCGTCCGAGCAGCAGTCGGTGCGCGAGATCATCAGTGCGGCAACGATCTTCGACGGAATAGCACCGGTCGGTGAACAGGTCCTGCGGGAGTTGGGTCAGCAGCGTACCCGGCACCTGCTGGCCACTTCGGAGCAGGATCGGATCACCGGATACCTGAACCTGTCCCCGGATATCGCCGAGCTGGTGGTGGCTCCGGATGCCCGCAGGCAAGGCATCGGCGCGGCACTGATTCGCGCCTCGCTGGACGAATCCGGTGGGCAGAGCCGGTTCTGGGCGCACGGCACGCTGCCGGCGGCGGAGGCGACCGCGGCCGCCCTGGAACTCAGCCCGGTGCGCCGGTTGTTGCAGATGCGGCGCTCGTTGCGGGAGGTGCCAAGCGCCGACTGCCCTGCCGGTGTGCGGATCCGCAGCTACACGGGACCGGCCGACGATGCCGAGCTGCTGCGGGTGAACAACGCCGCGTTCTCCTGGCATCCCGAGCAGGGTGGTTGGACCGACTCCGAGCTCGCCGAGCGTCGTGCCGAATCGTGGTTCGACCCGGACGGGCTGTTCCTGGCGTTCGACCCCACCGGCCGGCGGCTGCTGGGTTTTCACTGGACCAAGGTGCATGCCGACAAGCCGGGGGTCGGCGAAATCTACGTCGTCGGTGTTGATCCGGCGGCCCAGGGCGTGGGGTTGGGCCGGACCTTGACCCTGGTCGGGATGCACTGGCTGGCGCGGCGTCTGGCCGGCACCGGCGACGCCGGTGGAGCCGCCAAGACCGGCGAGCCCACCGTCATGCTCTACGTCGAAGCCGACAACGGTGCGGCGGTGCGCACCTATCAGCGGCTTGGCTTCACCGTGCACAGCACCGACACCGCCTACGCGCTCAACCGATGACATCGGATGTTCACTTGCGATCGATATCGATGATCGTCAATATCAATGAATGTCCATATCGAGCCCCGGAGCCGATCAGGAATGCTGTCCGCAGATCCCGAGGGTCTCTGAGCCCCTGACCGCGGCCGAGGCCGCCGAGATGGCGGTCAAGCTCAAGGCGTTGGCCGACCCGGTCCGGCTGCGGTTGTTCAGTGCGGTGGCCGGTCACGCGGGCGGCGAGGCCTGCGTCTGCGACGTCTCCACCGGCCTGGAGGTGTCCCAGCCGACCATCTCGCATCACCTCAAGGTGTTGCGGGAAGCCGGTCTGCTCACCGCGCAACGGCGCGGCTCCTGGGTGTACTACGCAGTGGTGCCGGATGCGTTGCGCGCCTTGACCGATCGGCTGATCGGGGTGCAGCTGTGACCGAAACCAAGTCGTCGCCGGAAGTTGCGCCGGTGGCCAAACTGTCCACGCTGGACCGGTTGCTGCCGGTGTGGATCGGCATCGCCATGGTGGCCGGACTAATGGTGGGCCGCTGGATTCCGGGGCTGAACACCGCGCTGGAAAAGGTGTCGATCGACGGGATGTCGCTGCCGATCGCCCTCGGGCTGCTGATCATGATGTACCCGGTGCTGGCGAAGGTCCGATATGACCGCCTCGACACCGTCACCGCGGATCGCCGGCTGCTGCTGAGTTCCCTGCTGTTGAACTGGGTGCTCGGGCCCGCGTTGATGTTCGCGCTGGCCTGGCTGATGCTGGCCGATCTGCCGGAGTACCGCACCGGGCTGATCATCGTCGGCCTGGCCCGCTGCATCGCGATGGTGATCATCTGGAACGACCTGGCCTGCGGGGACCGGGAGGCTGCCGCGGTGCTCGTCGCGTTGAACTCGATGTTCCAGGTCGTGATGTTCGCGGTGCTGGGCTGGTTCTACCTGTCGGTGCTGCCCGGCTGGCTCGGGCTGCCACAGACGAACATTTCGGCCTCGCCGTGGCAGATCGCCAAGTCGGTCCTCATCTTTCTGGGCATCCCGCTGCTGGCCGGATACCTTTCCCGTCGGATCGGGGAGAAGGCGAAAGGCCGGCAATGGTACGAAGCCAGGTTCCTGGCCCGGATCGGCCCGTGGGCGCTCTACGGTCTGCTGTTCACCATTGTGATTCTCTTTGCCCTGCAAGGTGATCAGATCACCAGCCGACCGTGGGACGTGGCCCGGATCGCGATGCCGCTGCTGGCGTACTTCGCGATCATGTGGGGTGGCGGATACCTGCTCGGCACGGCGCTGGGCCTGGGATATGAACGCACCACGACGCTGGCGTTCACCGCCGCCGGCAATAATTTCGAGCTGGCGATCGCGGTGGCCATCGCCACCTACGGCGCCACCTCCGGCCAGGCCCTGGCCGGAGTGGTGGGTCCGCTCATCGAGGTCCCGGTACTCGTCGCGCTGGTCTACGTGTCGCTGGCGCTTCGGGCTAAGGGTTGGCCGAAACCGCAACCCCTAACCCGGTGAGCAGTTCGCGAACGCGACGCTCGATCTCGTCGCGAATCGGCCGTACGTCCTCGACGCCGCGGCCCGCCGGATCGTCGAGCTGCCAGTTCTCATAGCGCAGACCGGGGAACACCGGGCAGGCGTCGCCGCACCCCATCGTGACGACGACGTCGGCGGCGCGCACGATCTCGTCGGTCCAGGGCTTGGGGTACTCGTGGGAGATGTCGATGCCGCATTCGGCCATGGCTGCCACCGCCGCGGGGTTCACCTCGCTGCCGGGTTCGGAGCCGCCCGACCACGCCACGGCTGCATCGCCGGCCATCGCGGTGAAGAAGCCCATCGCCATCTGCGATCGTCCAGCGTTGTGCGTGCACAGGAACAGCACTTCCGGTTTGCCGTCATGGTGCTTCCCCTCCACCTTGGCAAGTGCCCGCAGCCGTTGCCGGGTAAATCGTTCGGCGAGCAGGGGGAGGAAGTTCGGGATGCTGGCGTGTCCGGCGAACTGGTCGTAGGAGGCGCGCAGGAAGGCCTCGATGGTATCGACGCCGAAGACCCCGTCGAACTCCTTCTCCAACTGGACCGCCGCGGACTGCATGGCTAGGTGCTGATCGATGGACAAGTCGTGCCGCAGGCGGGTGGGGGGGTCGGGGTCGGTCACGGTGGTCTCCTGATCAGTCGGACTCGAGGATGGGTGCCAGGCGCTGAATACGCTCGGTGAGTTCGTCGATGGCGGCATCGAAGGCGTCGGTGCGCCCCGCCCGGGCCGGATCGGCGATCGACCAGTGCAGTCGCGGTAGATCGGCGGGCAACTCCTCGTGGGCGTTGTCGCAGACCGCGACGACGAGGTCGCCGGCGGTCAGCACATCCCGAAGATCGCGAGGGGTGCCCGGACGCAAGTGCAGGTGGTGACGCCGGGCGGCACCGATCGCGCCGGGGTGCACGCGGCTGCCGGGCCGGGTGCCCGCCGAACTGGCCGGCAGCGCGCTGCGCCGGTTCCAGATCGCCGCCGCGAGTTGGCTGCGCGCGGAGTTCTGCGTGCAGACGAACACCACGCGATGCGCGCGCCGCTCGGCCCGTGGCACCAGCGTCTCCAGCACCGCGTGGTTGAGTCTCAGGTACGTCCGCCGGCCGTCCGCCTCGGAGCGGGAATCGCCAAGGATGCCAGCCCTTTTCAGCACCCCCAGGTGATGGGCCAACAGGTTTGATTGCATGCCCAGCACGGCCTGGATCTCCGACGGCGACGCGTCGGCGAGTAACAGGTGATCGACGATCGCCAACCGGGCCGGGTCGGCCAGAGCGGCAAAAACCGATGCTCGCCGCGCGGTGTCCGGATTTCGCTCAATCGACATTGAGTCAATCAATACTGAGCGAATTGCGATACGTCAATCACCCCAGCGGAATTGTCGTCTCGCCCCCCTTCCCGGTTCATCTCCCGTTAACCATCCGTAGGGCGCCGATTCACGAGCAGCCCCTAGGTTCACAGCCGAGCAGTGAGTAATTCTCCCCGTATCCGAAGGAGCTTCGTGAAGGTCAATCGAACTGGTGCTGCGGTAGGCCTGTTGGCCGCCGGCGCGCTGCTGCTGTCTGCTTGCGGCAGCGACAACAACACCGCGGCTACGGGAGGTGGCACCGATTCCGCGCACGCCGGAGACTGCGGCGGCAAGGAGTCGTTGAAGGCCAGCGGCTCGTCCGCCCAGGCCAACGCGATGACCCGATTCATCAACGCCTACGAGAAGGATTGCCCGGGCTACACGCTGAACTACACGTCCAGCGGATCGGGCGCCGGGGTGTCGGAGTTCCTCGGCGGCCAGACCGACTTCGGCGGCTCGGACTCCCCGTTGAACGCCCAAAAAGGTGAGATCGACCGGGCCAAGGAGCGGTGTGGCGGCAGTGAGGCGTGGAATCTGCCCGCGGTGTTCGGTCCCATCGCCATCACCTACAACCTCGACGGGGTGGACGGCTTGGTGCTGGACGGCCCGACCCTGGGCAAGATCTTCAACGGCACGGTCACCAGCTGGGACGCACCGGAGATCGCGGCACTCAACCAGGGCGTGTCCCTGCCTTCTCAGCCGATCAACGTGATCTTCCGCAGTGACGAGTCGGGGACCACCGACAACTTCCAGCAATACCTCGATGCGGCCTCGAACGGCGCGTGGGGCAAGGGTGCGGGCAAGTCGTTCGCCGGCGGAGTCGGTGAGGGGGCCAAGGGCAACGAGGGCACCTCGGCGGCCATCGCGAGCACCCCGGGTTCCATCACCTACAACGAATGGTCGTTCGCCAAGGCGCAGGGCCTTTCCATCGCCAAGATCATCACCTCGGCCGGACCCGAACCGGTCGAGTTGAGCGTGGAATCGGCGGGCAAGGCCATCGACGGCGTGAAGTTCAAGGGTGCGGGCAACGACCTGGTGTTGGACACGACGTCGTTCTACATGCCCTCGGAGCCGGGGTCCTACCCGATCGTGCTGGCAGCCTACGAGATCGTCTGCTCGAAGTACCCGGACGCCGAGGTCGCTACCGCGGTGAAGGCGTTCATGCACTCAGCCCTCGGCAACGGCCAGACCGGGCTCGAGGAGAACGGTTACATCCCGATCCCCGAGGCGTTCAAGACTCGTCTCACCGAAGCCGTCGACGCCATCAACGCGCCGAACTAGTCATTACCGATCCCATGGCCGTGAAACCAGATTCCACCACCGTGGGCTCCTCGGTTAAGCCGAAGAGTCCACGGCGGGGCAGGCATACTCCCAAAATGCCCACCACATCCGGAAAGGGATCAGCGTTGAGGCAGGGCGGCGGGCGTTGGGGAGACAGCGTCTTCAAGTCCATCGCGATCGCCGCCGGTGCCACCATCATCGGCGCCATCGCCTTGATGGGCCTCTTCCTGATCATCAAGGCCATCCCGTCGTTGCAGGCCAACCAGGCCAACTTCATCACCAGCACCGAGTTCGTCACCAACGACCCGGACAACCTGCGCTTCGGCATCCGCGATCTGTTCATGGTCACGGTGCTCAGCTCGGTCTTCGCGTTGGCCATCGCAGTGCCCATCGCGATCGGTATCGCGGCCTTCCTCACCAACTACGCACCGAAGCGGTTGGCCCGGCCTTTCGCCATGCTGGTGGACCTGCTCGCGGCGGTGCCGTCGATCGTGTTCGGCCTGTGGGGAATCTTCGTGCTGGCGCCCTGGCTGACGCCGGTCGCGACCTTCCTCAACGAGAACCTCGGCTGGTTCTTTCTGTTCGCCAACGGCAATGTGTCGCTGGCCGGTGGCGGCACCATCTTCACGGCGGGCATCGTGCTTGCGGTGATGATCCTGCCGATCATCACCTCGGTCACCCGCGAGGTCTTCGCCCTCACCCCGCGCGGCCACGTCGAGGCAGCGCAGGCGCTCGGCGCCACCAAATGGGAAGTCATCCGGATGACGGTGTTCCCCTACGGACGCAGCGGCATGATCGCCGCGTCGATGCTCGGGCTCGGCCGCGCGCTCGGTGAGACGATCGCCATCCTGATCATCCTGCGCACCGCCGCGCAGGCCGGTCACTGGTCGCTGTTCGACGGCGGCTACACGTTCGCGTCCAAGATCGCCTCGGCGGCAGCGGAGTTCAGTGCCCCGCTGCCCACCGGGGCCTATATCGCCGCCGGTTTCGTGCTGTTCGCGCTGACCTTCGTGGTTAACGCGCTGGCCCGGGCAGCGGCCGGCGGAAGGGTCAGTGGGGGATGACGGCGACACTCGACCAAGCAGTCAAGGGTCCGACCTTCCACCCGGTCAGCGCCCGACGCAAGCTCACGAACAGCGTCGCTACAGCGCTGTTCACCGCGTCCTTCGTGGTGGCCACCATCCCGTTGATCTGGCTGATCTACACGGTGGTGGCCAAGGGCATCTCCGCGATCACCTCCTCGACGTGGTGGACGCATTCCCTGTCTGGCGTTCTTCCGGAGCAGATGGCCGGCGGGGTGTACCACGCCATCTACGGCACGGTCATCCAGGCCGCCATCGCCGCGGTGATCGCCGTGCCACTGGGTGTGATGGCGGCGGTTTACCTGGTCGAATACGGCGGGGGTCGGCTCGCCAAGGTGACCACGTTCATGGTCGACATTCTCGCCGGGGTTCCCTCGATCGTGGCTGCTCTCTTCATCTTCGCTCTCTGGATCGCCACCCTGGGATTCGAGCAGAGCGCCTTCGCCGTGTCGCTGGCACTGGTTTTGCTGATGCTCCCGGTGGTCGTCCGCAACACCGAGGAGATGCTCAAGCTGGTTCCCGACGAACTGCGGGAGGCCTCCTACGCGTTGGGAATTCCGAAATGGAAGACCATCGTGCGGGTCGTGGTACCCACCGCGCTGCCTGGCATGATCAGCGGCATCCTGTTGGCGCTGGCCCGGGTTATGGGCGAGACCGCCCCGGTACTGGTGCTGGTCGGCTACAGCCGGTCGATCAACATGGACGCCTTCGAGGGCAACATGGCCTCGCTGCCGCTGCTGATCTACACCGAACTGGTCAACCCGGAAGCCGCAGGCGTGCTTCGGGTTTGGGGCGCCGCGCTCACTCTCATCCTGATCATCGCCGCACTCTACCTAGGGGCTGCCTTGATCAACCGATACCTCACGCGGAACAGAGTTTAGGAGTCTCATGGCCAAGCGGCTGGATCTCAAGGATCTCAACATCTACTACGGCTCGTTCCATGCCGTGGCCGATGTCGGGTTGTCGGTGTTGCCGCGCAGCGTGACGGCCTTCATCGGACCGTCGGGTTGCGGTAAGTCAACGGTGCTGCGAACGCTGAACCGGATGCACGAGGTGTTGCCCGGCGCCCGGGTGGAAGGCTCGGTACTGCTCGACGGCGAGGACATCTACGGGTCCGGCATCGACCCGGTGAGCGTGCGCAAGACGATCGGCATGGTCTTCCAGCGGCCGAATCCGTTCCCCACCATGTCCATCCGGGACAACGTGGTGGCCGGGTTGAAGTTGCAGGGTGTGCGCAGCAAGGATGCGCTCGACGAGGTCGCCGAGCGGTCGCTGAAGGGCGCCAACCTGTGGAACGAGGTCAAGGACCGGTTGGACAAGCCGGGCGGTGGATTGTCCGGCGGTCAGCAGCAGCGCCTGTGCATCGCCCGGGCCATCGCGGTGCAGCCGGCCGTGTTGTTGATGGACGAGCCCTGCTCGGCGCTGGACCCGATCTCCACCCTGGCGATCGAAGACCTGATCGCCGAGCTCAAGCAGGACTTCACCATTGTGATCGTCACGCACAACATGCAGCAGGCGGCCCGGGTCAGCGATCAGACGGCCTTCTTCAACCTGGAAGCCACCGGTAAGCCGGGCAGGCTGGTCGAGGTCGACGACACCGAGAAGATCTTCTCCAACCCGACCCAGAAGGCGACCGAGGACTACATCTCCGGCCGGTTCGGGTAGACCCGACCGGTCAGTCGAAACCAGCGGGTCAGTACGCCAGCGGAAGGTCGGCGTCGTCCGGGTTTGTTCCGGTCACCTGGAAGATAACCCGGCGGGCGACCTCGACCGCGTGATCGGCGAATCGCTCGTAGAACCGGCCGAGCAGCGTCACGTCGACCGCCGCGGCGACCCCGTGCTTCCATTCGCGATCCATCAGCACGGTGAACAGGTGCCGATGCAGGTCGTCCATCGCATCGTCCTCTTCCTGGATGCGGGCGGCCTTTTCCGGATCGCGGGTGATCAGCACCTCCTGGGCGCTCTGGCCGAGTTCGACTGCGACCCGGCCCATTTCGGCGAAATAGCCGTTCACCTCTTCGGGCAGCGCGTGCTGCGGGTGACGGCGGCGGGTGATCTTGGCGACGTGCAGCGCCAGCGCGCCCATCCGGTCGATGTCGGCGACGATCTGGATCGAGCTGACGATGGCCCGCAGGTCGCCGGCCACCGGGGCCTGCAACGCGAGTAACACGAAGGCGTTCTCCTCGGCCCGGGCGCTCATCGCCGCGATCTGTTCGTGGTCGGTGATGACCTGCTCGGCGAGCGCCAGATCGGCCTGCAGCAGGGCCTGGGTGGCGCGCTCCATCGCGGCTCCCGCCAGCCCGCACATCTCGCCGAGCTGACCGCTCAGAGCGTTCAGCTGGTCGTGGTACACGGTCCGCATGGTGCAAGCCTACGGCCCGATCTGCCGAATCGTCGCGAACCGGCCGGTGAACGAAAGGTGAATGCCACCTGCCCGCCGGTAGCTGTAGCGGTCTATTCGCAGGTGGTGTCAGCCGCGTTGGTGACGGCGAGGTCGTCGGGCAGCTGGGTGGGCGTGCTCATGGTGTCCCTGATGATGCGCACCTCGATCGGTGATCCACTGGACGCGGGCGCCGATACCGAGCCGAACGTTCCCGCGCTGGAGGCCGAACTGAAGGCAGAACTGAAATCGGTGCCCAACACCACGCGAACCTCGTCACCCATCCCGCTGATGCGTTGGATGGTCGGATTGGCGAACGACGAGGCGACGGTGGCGGCCTCCTCTTCGTAGCCCGCCGAGTAGAACACCGTCGTCTGGGCCAGCTCGTCCGGGTAGTCGTCCGGGGTGGTGACGTCGAAGCCATAGCCCTGCAGGGCGTTTGCCACCAATGCCCCGAGACCGCTCTCGGCGGTCGAGTTGGACACCTGCACGGTGACCGACTGCGGGTCGGTGGCGATCACGTCGACGACCTCGCCCAGCGCGGCCGTCGACTCAGGCGTATCGGGAACCGGCGTGTCGTCCGGGTTGCGTTCCTCAGGCAGCGGATCATCGTTGATGATCGCGGCAAACAGAGCGCGCATGTCGTCGGCGCGGGGCACCTCGTTGCCGTATTCGTCGGCGTAACCGACCGTCGGAACGGTGACGAAAGTGATCCGCCCCGCGGACACACCCTGGACGGACTGGCCGAGATTGACGAGATCCTTGGTGTCGACGTTGTCGACGTAACTGTCGCCGATGAACATGTTGACGACGTTGTTCAGCTTGGACAGCGAGAAGAAGGTCTCCTTGGAGATCAAGGAACGCAGTAGCGAGGACAGAAACAGCTGCTGTCGTTTGATCCGTCCGTAGTCGCCGTTCACCTCGGTGGTGACCGATCGGGCGCGCACGTAGTTCAGCGCCGTGTGGCCGTCCACGACCTGCCGTCCGGCCACCGGCAGCACCGTGCCGAGTTCGTAGTCCTCCATCGGGAGGGTGCTGCACACCTCCACGCCGCCGAGTGCGTCGACCATCTTGGAGAACCCGGCGAAGTCGACCGCCATGAAGCGGTTCACGTGCAGACCGGACAGTTTCTGGATCACCTTTACCAGACACTTGGGCCCGCCGACCGCGAACGCAGAGTTCAGCTTGTACTCGGTGTACACCTGGTCGGGGCCGTAGCTGCCGGTCTCCTCGTCGTAGATGGGTCCGTACTCGAGGGTCTCCGGGTTCCACGCCTTGCACATCATCGGCGTGATCTCCAGATCGCGGGGGAACGAGACGGCCACGACGCGTTTCCGGTTGGCCGGGATATTGACCAGCATCACCGTGTCCGAACGCGATCCGGCCACCTCGTCGGTGTCGCCGGCGCCCATCTCGAGGTTGTCGCCGAACCGGCTGTCCACGCCGACGATGAGGAAGTTCTCGTCGCCGAACTGCGCGTTGGGGTCGACGATGTCGCGGGAATCCGGATCAAGTGCGGAGACCCGGTTGAGCAGATTGTTCTTCGCCGACTGCCACTGCCAGGCGCTGCCGGTCACCGTGAGGGCGAGAATGGCGATCAGTGCGGCGGCCGAGCGCCCCAGCAGTACGCCGCGGTGGGTGCGCTTCGGGGGTGCAACGCGGTGCGTTGCGGTAGCCGGTCCGGCCAGCCTCGGCAGCTCCCTGGGGACCGCGACCACTGGCATTGCGACGGTGTCCAGGTCGCCCAGGTCGTCGGCTTCCGGATACGGCTCCGGCTCCGGCGCGCGATGGCGCCTCGGCTCGGGAGGTGGCGCGTAGTCGTTGATCTTGGCGATCAGGTCGGCGACGGTCACCGTGTCGGTGTTGTCGTTCGAATCCCGGGCCCTGGCCCGCTTGGGTGGCGTATCGGACGGACGCCCGGACCGATGGGGACGATCGGGCGGGGCAGCCGAATGCCCCATGCCGCCGTCACTCATCTCGGTACCGGCCTTCCAGTTCTCAAACGGGGTTACACCGACACGCGGTGGTGTCCACGCGGTCCCGGCGCGTCGTTGCGCCCGGCACTCGAGGTGCCGACTACCTGCTAACTGTCTGAAGCGTTACCCCGGTTCCACCGTCCGGGGGCGGGGCTACCGGGGGGTCCTACAGGGGTCCACTCAAGGGGTCTTGAAGCGGTCTACAGGGGGCCATCGTACTAACACATCGGGATAAAGAGCCAACCCAGGAAATGCGCACCCCCATCTCTGGACGCACGCCCGGTTGCCTGCTCAGCCGCCCGAGTGCATCACGTCGGCCCCGGCCGGCACCGTGCAGTCGTCGGGGTCCTCCAGCCAGCCCTCGGGCAGGCTGACCGAGGCCGCCGAGCCCTGACGCCCCCGCGGACCGCTGCCGGCCGCCGGGAACGGTACGTCGGGGTCCAGTTGGCCGAGCAGGTCGTCCAGTTCGGAAATCGTCTTGACCAGTGATAACGACCGCCGCAGATCGGCCCCAGCAGGAAAACCGTGCAGATACCACGCCACGTGTTTGCGGATGTCACGCATCGCTTTGTCCTCTCCGAAGTGTGCGATGAGCAGCTCGCCGTGCCGTCGGATGATGGTGGCCACTTCGCCCAGCGTCGGCGGCGTCGCCGGCGCAGTCCCGGTGAATGCCGCCGAGAGCTCGGCAAAAAGCCACGGCCGCCCCAGGCAGCCCCGGCCGATCACCACGCCGTCGCAGCCCGTCGCCGCCATCATCGCCAGCGCGTCTCGGGCGTCGAAGATATCACCGTTTCCAAGCACCGGAATTCCGGCGACATGGGCCTTGAGGGCGGCGATCTGCTGCCAATCGGCGCTGCCGGAGTAACGCTGGGCGGCGGTGCGGGCATGCAGGGCCACCGCCGCCGCCCCCTCTTCGGCGGCGATTCGCCCGGCATCGAGATGCGTGTGGTGAGTGGCATCAATCCCGATCCGGAACTTGACCGTCACCGGAATTCCGGTACCTTCCGTCGCCGCCACGGCGGCCGCGACGATCCGGGCGAACAAGCGTCGCTTGAAGGGCAGTGCGGCCCCACCGCCGCGCTTGGTCACCTTGGGTACCGGGCAGCCGAAGTTCATGTCGATGTGGTCGGCCATGCCTTCGTCGGCGATCATCCTGGCCGCCGCGTAGGTGGTTTCCGGGTCGACGGTGTAGAGCTGCAGCGACCGCGGCGACTCGTCCGGCGCGAAAGTGGTCATGTGCATGGTGACGGGATGGCGCTCGACGAGCGCGCGTGCGGTCACCATCTCGCAGACGTACAGCCCGCTGACCGTCCCGGCCCGGGCGGACTCGAGTTCGCGGCACAGCGTGCGGAACGCCACATTGGTCACCCCGGCCATCGGCGCCAGCACCACCGGGCTGCGCAGCGCAATCGACCCGATCCGCAGGGCAGACCGGGTCGGCGCGTCGCGGGTGGCGATCAATTCGGTGAGGACGACCCGACCAGCTCGGACTTGGCGGCCTTCTTCTCGGCCATCTGAGCCAGCCGTTCGATGCGCCGCTGCTTGGCGACCTCGAACTTGTCGACCGCCTCCTGCAGCTCTTCCACCAGAAGGCCGAGATCGTCGCGCATCCGGGCCGACTCGCCGTTGAAGTCCCCGCGTTCGAAGATGCGCCACTTCTTAAGCACCGGCATCACGATGTCCTCGAGGTGGATGCGGGGGTCGTAGACACCGCCGGAGGCGATGGTGACCGCCCGGCGCCGGAAGTCGGGGATGGTGTATCCGGGCATCTTGAAGTTGCGCAGCACCTTGTGCAGTGACTTCATCGCTTGGTTGGGGGCGATCTCGAACCCGGCTTCGGACACGTCGCGGTAGAAGATCATGTGCAGGTTCTCGTCGGCCGATACCCGCTGCAGCAGCTGGTCGGCGACGCTCTCATTGCACGCCTTACCGGTGTTGCGGTGCGACACCCGGGTGGCGAGTTCCTGGAATGTCACGTAGATCACCGAATCGAACAGGCTATCGGCGAATAGGTCGGCCTCGACTTGTTCGTTCTGGCCCGGGCTGAACCCGCGGGTCATCTGTTCGATGCGCAGCTGTTCGAGTTCGACGGGGTCGACCGCCCGAGTGACGACGAGGTAGTCGCGCAGCGAGATGCCGTGCCGGTTCTCCTCAGCGGTCCACCGATTGACCCAAAATCCCCACGGGCCGTCCATGCCGAAGTTCATCGCGATCTCGCGGTGATAGGAGGGCAGGTTGTCCTCGGTGAGGAGGTTCACGATCATCGCGACGCGGGCCACCTCGGAGAGCTGCGACTGCTCGGGGTCCCAGTCCTGACCGCCGAGTGCGTAGAAGTTCTTGCCGTCGGACCACGGAATGTAGTCGTGCGGGTTCCAGTCCTTCGTCATCTTCATGTGGCGATTGACGTTCTGCTCGACGACGGGCTCGAGCTCGGTCAGCAGTTGCAGGTCGGTCAGGTCTTTCGACACGACACCTCCCAGTTATCTGTACCTAATAGTTGCACTCAATATATCTGTGTAACTCGGTGACATTCAAGTCACCGCGCCGCGTCGCGGCGCTCGATCACTGCGGCGCCGAAGCGGCGCCGCTGAGCAGCAACTCGACGCAGTGGTCAATGAACTGCTCCCGCGTTGCGGTCAGTCGTCCGTCGAGGTACGCGGTGAACAACGCACTGAGTGCCCCGATCAGGCCGGTGGCAACCATCGCCTGCACGGTGGGGTTGGTGATACGGGTGAGCTTGCGCTGCAGCAACTCGATGAAACTGGGCATCCATTCGGCCCCGGAGTGCGCCAGCACCGGCTCCGCCTCGGGGGCCAGCAGCAGGACCCGCCCGCGGGCCGGGTCGTCGACCATCAATTCGACGAAGCGCTCCACCGCGTCCCGGGGGCTGTCGGACTTCATCAGCGTGGACATCGCGGTGTCGCAGACGTCGTCGTAGACGGCGGCGACGTACTCGTCGCGGTCGGCGAAGCTCTCGTAGAAGTAGCGTTCGGTGAGCCCGGCGGCCCGGCAGACCGCGCGCACGGTCAGCGCCGGCCCGCCGCGGCTGCCGAGCAGTTCGACTCCCGCGGCGATCAGTACGCCGCGGCGAAGTGCCTGCCGGTCCGGCAGCGGAACACCGGACCAGCGGCCGCGTCGTTGACCGGACGCCACATCACTCCTAAGCTCGGTTGACAACATTCGTAGTCAAAATCCGTGGTGCAACATCGTGGTCAAAATATCGTTTGGCGACATGACGTGTTCCGGGGAAGGCGCCAGTTGACTCAAGATACGTCGCAGATCCCTTCGGCGACCAGCGGATCCTCTCGCGTTCCTGCCGCCGCCGCGACGGGCTGCCCGGTCGCGCCCGGCGGTTATGACGCGCCGCCGCAGCCGCTCGGTCCGGATTCACTGACCTGGAAGTACTTCGGACAATGGACCGGGATGCTGCAGGGCCCGTGGGCCGGGTCGATGCAGAACATGCACCCGCAACTCGGCGCGGCCGTGCAGCAGCACTCGATCTTCTTCCTGGAGCGGATGCCGCGGCTCTACCGGTCGGTGTATCCGATCGGGGGCGTGGTGTTCGACGGCGACCGCGCACCCAGGACCGGCGCGCAGGTCCGCGACTATCACATCGGCATCAAGGGCGTAGACGATCAGGGCCGCCGCTACAGCGCGCTGAACCCCGACGTCTTCTACTGGGCGCACGCGACCTTCTTCAAGTCCACGCTGCTGGCTGCCGAATGGCTCGGGGGCGGGCTCACCGAGGCGCAGCAGCGCCAGCTCTTCGATGAGCACGTCCAGTGGTACCGGATGTACGGGATGAGCATGCGACCGGTTCCCAAGAGCTGGGAGGAGTTCTGCGAGTACTGGGACCACATGTGCCGCAACGTGTTGGAGAACAATTGGGCCGCCCGTGAAGTGCTCGATCTGTCCGGCATGTCCAAGCATCCGTCGCTGGAGTGGATGCCCGACTGGCTGTGGCGACTCAATGTCGGCGCTCTGCAGCGCTTTTTCAATTTCACCACGGTCGGGCTGTTCGACCCGCCGATTCGCGAGCTGATGGGCTACAGCTGGTCACCGCGGCAGCAGCGACTGCACCGGATGTTCGGGATGGCGATCTACCGGACGACCAAACTGCTGCCCAAGCGGATGTTGATGCACCCCCGCAAACGGTCCGCCTGGGATCGTGTGCATGGGCGGCTGCCTGCGGATGCCCCCCTCGTGGAAACGCCCGCGCGTAACCTGCCGCCCGTCGGGTATCGCGACAACCCGCACTACTACTCGCCGCGTTGACACTGCGCTGGCGGCGGGCACTACTCGAACTTCTGCACCCAGGGTGCAGTCTGAAGGCGAGCTTGGCGACTCTAACGGGCTAGTTTGAGGATCATGCACGCCCCCGAGGTACTTGGCGGACGCTATGAACTGCGTGGCGTTCTGGGCTGCGGCGGGTCGGCCGTGGTCCGAGAGGCCTGGGATTTGTGGTTGGGCTGCCCGGTGGCGGTCAAGACGCTGCACCCGTCGCTGAGCGCCAGCCCGGAATGCCGACGGCGGTTTGCCACCGAGGTACGCGCCGCCGCCGGACTCGACCACCCACACATCGTCGCCATTCGCGACTCCGGGATCGACCACGGCACGCCCTACATCGTGATGGAACGCCTTCCCGGGCACAGTCTGGCCGACGTCCTGGCAGCTGAGGGTCCGCTGTCCGCTCAGCAGGTGCGTTCGATCTTGCGCGACGTGCTCGCTGCGCTCGCCGCCGCGCACCGCATGGGCGTGCTGCACCGCGACATCAAGCCGGCCAACATCTTGCTGACCCCGTCCGGGAAGGTGAAGATCGCCGATTTCGGTGTCGCAAAGACCTCCGACGCGACGCAGACCCTGACCAATCGGGTCTTCGGAACGATGGCCTACCTGCCCGGTGACCGGCTCGCCGGGCGGCCCGCGACACCGGGCGACGACCTGTACGCGGTCGGGGTGCTCGGCTACGAGGCGCTCACGGCCCGTCGGGCTTACCCGCAGACCAGCCTGAGTGCCCTCGTCGACGCCATCGCCGCGGGGCATCTGATACCGCTCACCGCATTGCGTCCGGACATCGACCCCGCGTTGGCCGAGACGATCGAGCGATCGATGGCCCCCGACCCGCGCCGGCGTTTCGGCCATGCCGAGCAGATGTGGGCCTGTCTGGAGGCCGGAAGACCGCAATCACGGGGCACCGCCGGATTTTTGCCAGCCGCCGCGGTGGTGGTTGTCGTCATGGTCGCCGCGTTGCTGACCGCAATGCTCGCCGCGATCTAGCAGTCGTCCCGCGGTCACTGTTGACCTGCACAAATGTCGGCTTCGTCAGACGAGCTCACGACGGGATATAGGTTAGCTAACCGCCCGGTACCGGAAAAGTAACGATCGGCGCGCCGTATTTTATTTTCACGATCAATGGTGTACTTTCCCGCGCCTCCACGTATCTTGCTTGTCGTGGGCAGACACTCACTCGAGACCGAGCGACGCGGCCGGTCTGTGTACCTGGCATCGGTGCTGGGCCCGGCCGCGCTATTGCTGGTCTTCACCGGAGACGTCGGACCCTTTGCCGAGACGTCCGCTTCCGGAGCCGTCGCCGAGCATGCTCCGGCGCTGCCGGATCAGGATGTGTCGTCATGGGGCCTCGAGATGGTCGCTGCCCCGGCGGTAGCGGCGTCCGGAGCCGCCCGAACCATCGTGGAGGCCGCCGCGGCGCCCGAGTCGGCGTCGCTGGTGTCCGCGTCGAGATGGCGGGTCGTCAGCCCGACGCTGCCCGCCGGGGACGCGCCGGAGCGCGGCCTACAGGTGAGGACGATTCTGACCGCGCGCAGTATCAGCGCGGTGTTCCCCGAGATCAATCAGATCGGCGCGGTTCGCCCGGACGCGTTGCGGTGGCATCCCGACGGGCTGGCCCTCGACGTGATGATCCCCGCCCCGAACTCCGAGGCCGGCATCGCGCTCGGCGACGCGATCGTCGCCTACGTCCTGAAGAACGCGCAGCGCTTCGGAATCCAGGATGCGATCTGGCGCGGGGTCTACTACACGCCCGCCGGCGCGCGTTCCGGCGCCTATGGGCACTATGACCACGTCCACGTCACCACCACGGGCGGCGGCTACCCCTCGGGCAACGAGATCTACTTCCGCTGAACCGCCGCCATCACCGGATGTGGGGTAAGGCGCCACCCGTCGGGCACGGCGCTGGTAGCCGAGAAAGAGTTGTGGCAGCCTTGTTGGGCAGGCGAAACGGCACCGCCACTGCAGTCGCGATCGGTGGGAGGCAGCGCGATGGATGTCTCGGACGAGGACATGATGACGTGGGAGTCCCAGGCCAGGCAATACCCCCAGAAGGGCGAGCCGGGCATCAGGTACGAGCAGCACATGGTCGGATCGTGGCCGATCGACTGCCTGCTCTACCGGGGATCCAACGGGTATCTCTTCGGAATCCTCAACCACTATCCGGTGGACTGCCCGCCCTACGAGAAGGCCGGAAACATCAACTTCTGGGTTCGGCCGGACCAACGACGGCGCGGCATCGGGAGCAAGCTGATCTTGGAGGCGCGAAGGCGCTGGGAGGTCCGGGGCTCGGGGCAGCGGTTCACGACATCCGGTTTCGAGACGTTCTCCAAGCTCCGCAACCTGTACCCGCACCTTGACCTGGACCGGGACGAGTTGACCGATGCCGACTACGACGTCGACGACGGTGTCGCGGCCGGGCAGTCCATGAGGGATGGCGCGGACTAGCGCTGTTCGGGCGCCCACGGTGTAAACCCCGACGGCCTGGTGCCCCCAGCAGGGCTCGAACCTGCGACCTGCGGATTAAAAGTCCGTAGCTCTACCAACTGAGCTATAGGGGCGTAGCGGGTGGATCTGGAAAAAGGATAGCGGCGCACCGCGCGTTTGAGGATATGGCTGCCGGTACCCTAAGCTATCGAGGCTCCCAACCTTGCCGTTGTGAGTACCCCGGAGAGATTCGGCCGGCCCCCTTCGTCTAGCGGCCTAGGACGCCGCCCTTTCAAGGCGGTAGCGCGGGTTCGAATCCCGTAGGGGGTACACGCGACGACCGCGCATTGGGGGGAGTCGCACAATCTAGGCCCTGTGGCGCAGTTGGTTAGCGCGCCGCCCTGTCACGGCGGAGGTCGCGGGTTCGAGTCCCGTCAGGGTCGCCGGTGCGCCGAGGCACTGTCGTCCGGCCAGGTAGCTCAGTTGGTACGAGCGTCCGCCTGAAAAGCGGAAGGTCGCCGGTTCGATCCCGGCCCTGGCCACCATTTTCGGGAATCGCTGCGCCGAGCGGCTCAAGGCGGGTCGATAAGGCCAAGTGCCGTCGTACGAGCAGTGCGGAGAAAGTCGCTGATCTCCGATGCGGCGGCGCGCAATTGCTTCTGGTTGGCCCGTTCGGGCCCGAGGATGGCGGTGACCGAGGAGGCCAGCACGTCCATCGGACGAGCGACGGCGACGGTTCCCGCGCCCGGGCTCAATAGCGAGGACCCGACGCCGGTGATGAGTGAGCGCAACGCGTAGATCTGGTCGCCGACGCTCCAGTCTTCGCGTGCGAGTCCATTGCGCCGCCAGATCGGCAGAACGGCGGACAGAACGGCGTCTGGTCCAAGTGCGCAGTCAAGAGCGACGGAACGCGGGTGATCGGTGAGAACGCCGAGCAGATCGTCGTCCCGTCGCTGCAGCGCCGCGACGAGCGGATGATTGGTCGCGAGCTGCAGCATCGCCGGACAGAACCGTGACGGCCGCGCGAGGTCGGGGTCCGAGTCGAGTCGCTCGAGCAGGTCCTCGAGCAGTCGCAGGAAGGCGCGGCCGATAAGACCGATGAGCAGGTCTTCCTTGGTCGGCCAATAGAGATAGACCGTGCCCTTTCCGACGTGGGCTCGCGCGGCCACGTCGGAAACGGTGAACCCCTTCGCTCCCCGACCGATCAGCAGCTCGCCGGCTGCCGCCAGCAGTCGAGCGGCCTTGGTGGAGTGCGCCTCGGGCAGATCGCGAATCGGCGTGTTCACCCTCTCACCGTAGCGTCGCCAGCTGCATTTATAGATAAAATGACCAAAACCGTCATTTGGTCAGGTGCGCGGTACAGTGGTCCGATGGCCCAAGAACCGTTACTCGCCAAAGACATCGACCGTCTGATCAATCAACCACCACGGGTGCAGAGGTTGAGGCGCGCGATCTTCGCCGCTGCGGACGGGTTGAGGCCCGTCGTTGACCTCTCCCGTGTCTATGTCGACGGGTTGGACAATCTGCCGAGCGACGGACGCTTCGTCCTGGTCGGCAATCACACCTCGGCGGGCTGGCCGGAAATCGTGATGAGTCCGTACTTCGTGCACCGGCACCTCGGTGTCCGGGTCAGGGGTCTTGCGGTGAACAAGGTGAAGGAACTGACGGGTTTTCGCCGCGATCTCGCCGAGGCTCTCGGCGCCGTTCCGGGTCAGCCCGATGTCGGCGCCGAGTTGATGGAACGTGGGGAGACTCTGCTGGTGTTTCCCGGCGGCGGTCGTGACATGCTCAAGTTCAAGGGCGAGGAATATCGGCTGATGTGGCAGGGGCGTTCCGGATTCGCGCGTTTGGCGATCGCGCACGAATATCCAATCGTCCCCGTGGGCCTGGTCGGCGGTGACGACGTCTTCCGCGGTCTCGTCGAGCGGAACGGCACCTGGGAACGGTTGACGCGACCCCTCGGCGAGCGCCTGCACGGGCTCGCCGGCGTCGGAGTTCCTCTCATGCGCGGTATGGGACCGACGCTGCTGCCTCGGCCGCAGCGGATGTATCTGCGCTTCGGACAACCGATTTCAACAACCCGACCTGCCCGCGCCAGAGCCGACAAGTGGGAGATCTCGGTCAAGCAACGCACCCAGACCGAACTGGAAGCCATCCTGGACGATCTTCAGGGGTTACGGACGGACGATCCGTTCCGGAATCTCAACCCCCTCGCGTGGGGAGCCGCGCTCCAGCCGAGTTAGTGGTCGCGAAAGCCCAACGGCGCAGGACTGCGCGTCCGACCTGCTCGAGGAGATGCTGAAACTCCGACGCCGCCAAACTGGGAAACCGCCTCGTGGTGCCGTAGTCCTGCGAATCATCGTCCCGCATGTTGGAATGTTCTCCATTGCGTGCCCGATGCATGATGAGGATGCCCTTTTGAATATCGATTCAATTTCGGTCTACGTCGGTCCCAACGTTCATGCGCGAGAGGCGATCATCCGGCTCAAGCTGGACGTCAAGCCGAGCTATGCGGAAACCCTCGAGGACCTGGGGGCGGGCGTGATCGACAGATTGGCGGCGGTCCTGCCGGGGCTTGCGCAGGAACAGGCCGAGTGGCTTGCGACGTTACGCGCCGGCGAAGGGCTTTCCATCGGTGATCTGGTCGGAAAGCTGGCCTTGGCGCTTCAGCATGCCGCCGGCATTGACGGCACATTGGCGTGGTCGGCGCCGACGGATGATCCAGATATCGTCGAGGTGTTCTACAGCTACGGCAATGAGGACATCGGTATCGAGGCCGGCGAGGTTGCCTGCGACATGCTGGCGGCCATCGCCAGACAGACTCAGGATGCCTCCCATGATGACCACGACGAGGCTGCCGACCTGGACAAGAACGTCGAGGATTTCCTCGACTATGCCGACCGGCGTTCCCTGGGGCCCTCGGCGATGGAATTGGTGCGCGCGGCCCACGCCCGCGATATTCCGGTCTACCGGCTGAACGACGCCAGCCTGATCCAGGTCGGCCAGGGCAAGTACCAACAGCGGATCGAGGCGGCGCTGACGTCCAAGACCTCGCATATAGCCGTCGAAATCGCCTCGGACAAGAATCTCGCCAACGGCATCCTTGCCGATCTCGGTCTGCCCGCGCCGAGGCAGAAGCTGGTCTACAGCGTGGATGAGGCGATGGGGGCCGCCGAACGCATCGGCTATCCCGTGGTCATCAAGCCGCTAGACGGCAATCACGGCCGGGGCGTCACCGTCAACATCACCTCCGAAGACGGTATCGCCGCCGCCTTCGAAACCGCCGATGCCGAAGGATCGGCGGTGTTGGTGGAAACCATGCTGCTCGGCGACGACCACCGGCTTCTGGTGGTCAATGGCCAGCTCGCCGCGGCCGCGCGCCGGGTGCCTGGTCATGTGAAGGGCGACGGGCGCCACACTGTTGCCGAGTTGGTGGACATCGTCAATCAGGACCCGCGCCGTGGCGTCGGACATGAAAACGTACTGACCCGGCTCGAACTCGATGATCAGGCCAAGAGCCTGCTCGAGGAAAAGGGCTACACCGCAGAGACGGTCCCCGCCGAGGGCGAGGAGGTGTATCTGCGCAAGACCGCCAATATTTCGACGGGCGGCACGGCGGTGGACGTCACCGACACGATCCATCCCGACAACAAGCTGATGGCCGAGCGGGCGATCCGGGCGATCGGGCTCGATGTCGGCGCCGTGGATTTCCTCACCACCGATATCACCAAGAGCTATCGCGAGACCGGCGGCGGCATCTGCGAGATCAACGCGGGACCTGGCCTGCGCATGCATATCGCGCCCTCCGAGGGCACGCCGCGCGACGTGGGCGGGGCGATCATGGACATGCTTTTCCCGCCGGGCACCCAGGCGCGCGTTCCCATCGCCGCCCTGACCGGAACCAACGGCAAGACCACGTGTTCGCGGATGCTGGCGCACATCCTGAAAATGGCGGGTCATGTCGTGGGGCAGACCTCGACCGACGCCGTGGTGATCGACGGCAACGTGACCGTCAAGGGCGACATGACCGGTCCGATGTCGGCAAACATGGTGCTGCGCGATCCATCGGTGGACATCGCGGTCCTGGAGACGGCGCGCGGCGGCATCGTCCGCTCCGGCCTTGGCTACAACTTTTGCGATGTGGGCGCAGTGCTGAACGTCGCTTCCGACCATCTGGGGCTTGGCGGCATAGACACGCTGGACGGCCTTGCCAGGGTGAAACGCGTGGTCGCGGAAGTCACGCGCGGCACGGTGGTACTGAACGCCGATGATGAGCAGACGCTGAAAATGGCGTCATTCTCGCCCGCAGAGCAGGTCATGTACGTGACCCGCAACCCGGAGCATGAGCTGGTGCGCGAGCATATCCGTCTTGGCAAGCTTGCGGTCGTTCTCGAGCAGGGGGTGAACGGCGACCAGATCGTGATCTACGACAATGGCACCCAGATGCCGCTGATGTGGACCCAGCTCATCCCCGCGACGCTGGAGGGCAAGGCGTTGCACAACGTCGAAAACGCGATGTTCGCCGCCGGCATGGCCTATGCGCTCGGCAAGACACTGGACCAGATAAGCAGCGGATTGCGCACCTTCGATAACAGCTTCTTCCAGAGCCCCGGCCGGATGAACGTCTTCGATGAACACGGTTTCCGGGTGATCCTCGACTACGGGCACAACGAGGCGGCGGTGGGGGCAATGGTCGACGTGGTCGACAGGCTCAAGCCACGCGGGCGCAAGATCGTCGGCGTGACCTGCCCGGGGGACCGGCGCGACGAGGACGCGGCGGCGATTGCGGCCAAGGTCGCCGGCCATTTCGACACCTATATCTGCCACCGCGATGACAATCTGCGCGATCGCGGGCCAGACGAAGTGCCCATGCTGCTGCGGGACGCCCTGATTGCCGAGGGTGTCGCGCCCGACGCGATAACCATCATCGGAGAGGAAGATAAGGCCCTCGAGGCCGCGCTCGAGCAGGCGCAGCCCGACGATTTGGTGCTGTACTTCTGCGAGGCGATCACGCGCTGCTGGAAGCAGATCATTCACTTCACCCCGAAATTCACCGCACCCGGACCGGAGTCCGTCGCAAAGCGCCTGGCAGCATCCACCTTCGACGTCCCCGATGGCTTCGTTCTGGCCTCGGATGATCGCGGTGTGCTGATCGTTCCGGCGAAATGACACGGCGGCTCAGCAGAATCTCATTCACTCATCGTGGGACCGCCATCCCGAAACTGGCGATCATCGGCGGACGACTCGAAGACGACAATGTCGCCATCTATGACGAGATCCGCCGTCTGACAGGCGGAAGGATCGTCGTCTTCGCGACGGCCTCGTCGGTGCCCGACGAGGTCGGCCCCGAAACCGTAAGCGTATTTCGCGCCCATGGCCTTGATGCCGTCCAGGCCGGGATGCACGGCCCCGGGGCGGCGGCGGCCGCGCAGGACACGGCGATCGTTGATCTCGTCGAGGACTATGGCAGCGTCTATTTCACCGGTGGCGACCAGGCCCTGATCACCGGTGCACTGGCGCCGTACGGTCGGGAAAGTCGCGTGCTGAAGGCGATCCGCAAAGCGCAGCGGAAGGGTTCGCTGGTCGCTGGGTCGAGTGCTGGGGCCGCGATCATGTCTGAGGTGATGTTTTCCGGTGGCACGTCGCTGGAAGCTGCGACCTACGGTGTGGTCGGTGATGCGGACCAACCCGGAATGCTGCTGGCGCCGGGCCTTGGCTTTTTTCCATGGGGGATGGTCGACCAGCATTTCATCAAGCGCGGCCGGTTCGGCCGGATGGTCGTCGGGATGCAGGAGTCCGGCACGAAGCGCGGCTTCGGTATCGACGAGAACACCGCAATGTTCGTCGAGGGCAAGATTGCGCGAGTGATCGGCGAATACGGTGTCTTCGTATTCGATCTTGCGGAGGCGAAAGTCGACCCTAGTCGCAAGCTGATCGAAAATATCCGTGTCAGCTATGCCGACGACGGTGACAGCTGTGACCTGCAAACGGGCCAGGTCCGGCCAGGCCCGGGCAAGCGGCGGGTGACCCGACGCGACATCACGTACAACGCCCCCGCGCGCTCGCTCCGCAACGTCTTCGGCGCTTACACGCTGTACGACCTCATGGCGCGGCTGGTGCTGGGGGACCCCGAGGCCTATCCGGCAGATCGCGCCCGTGCGATTGAGCCCCGGGCGGGTTGCGCCACCAGCGTCGAAATTTCCCGTCAGGGGGGCCGCGCGGCCGCCTACATCCCTGGGCGCGGGCGGGACTTCCGCATGACTGCGGTGGATTTTCGGGCCAGCATGCGGACCCGCCAGCTCAATGCGGCGCAACTGGCAGAGAACCGGCGGGCGGCGCTGTCCCGCGACTATGGCGCAAAGCCGGGGCTTCAGGCGCGGGTGATGATGCTGGGCTCGGCGCCGCTCGACCGCGGCAGCCTGTTGCTTGCGGAGCTGGCGTCGCGGTGCGAGGGGCCGGTGGGTGTGCTTGCCGCCGCTTCCGCAGAGCCCCGCGCGGCCGCGCGCGACTATATCGGCGCTTTGCGCGGACATGGCGTCGAGGCCACCGACCTGGGCATCACCATCGACAATGTCGATCGCCTGATGCGCCAGGAAGCGCTGGTCGAGCAGATCGCCGCGCTGCGCACCGTCGTCCTGACCGGAGGCAACCAGATCAGGCTGGTGGAATCCTTGCTCTACCGTGGCGAGGTCACGCCGCTGCTGATGGCCATAACGCGGGCGCGGGCGGCCGGCGCGATGATCGTCGGGGTCGGCGGCGCAGCCTCGGCGCTGTCCGGTTTCATGATCGGCGGCGGCACGTCCTACGAAGCGCTGCGCTTCGGCATTGCCTCGGATTCGGGACGGCGCGGATTGGTGATCCAGGAAGGGTTGGGATTGTTCGGCGCCGCCATCGTCGACCAGAAACTCGCGTCATCGCGGCGTCTCGGCCGCCTTGCCGTCGCCTGCGCCGAGGAAGGCGTGCGGTTCGGGCTCGGTCTTCTGGAGGATAGCGGCGTCATCGCCAACCACGACAACAGCAAGCTCACCGCGATTGGCGCGCGCGGCGCCGTCCTGGTCGAGATCGATCCGCTCAAGACAGAGCTTGCGGGGGACGATTTCATCGCGCCCGGAACCAGGCTGTCGCTTGCCGGTCCCGGGGATGTCATCGATATGGCGGACGGAACAGTCACGCGGCTGGCGCCGGCTACCGCTTCCGCCGCCGTGCTGGATACGCTGGTGGCCGAACTGATCGAGGACTGCATCGGCAATGCCGGCCCGGTCACCGCGCCTGGTGTCACCCACGAAGCCCACATTGCCTTGCTCTATAGCTCGGATGGGGATGGCACCGGCTATCTCGATATTGAAAGCATCCGTGATCGGCACGGGTGACACTGACACGGATGACCACGGATGACCACGGATGACCACGGATGACACTGAAAGGATCGGCATTATGTATTTCACTGGGAGCGCGCTGACCACACTGCTTTCCGAAGGGGACGAGGCGGCTGCCGCCGCCTCTGCCATCGCCGCCACGGGTCCGCGCTACACCTCGCCACTCGCCGTCATCGAGGCCGCCATGCAGCTTCCGGAATTGGGCGAGGCCGGCGTAACGGCCTTTCTCGACGCGCAGCGGATCGAACTGCGCGATATGCCCCCCGGTCATCATTTGGTCGCCGGGGCGCTGGCGGCCGAAGGCAAGCTGAAAGATCGCCTGCATGCCGCCTGCGCGGCCTATTACGAGACGGACATGTTCGTCGTTTCGGCCGGCGGGCCGGTTGCTCCGCCGGCGGAGTGAGGCGGGAACTAACACCGTGCTGCGCCAGAACCACGATCTGCCGGGCACGCCGCATCGCCTGACCGTGCTCGGCTTCGGTGCGGCCGGGACGGGCCGGAAAGCCTATTTGCAGGCCGGACTGCATGCCGACGAGTTCCCCGGCATGCTGGTCTTGCGCATTCTGGCCCGGCATCTGGCCGAGGCGGAGGCTCGCGGCGCGGTGCGTGGTGAAATCCTGCTGGTGCCGCAGGCAAACCCGATCGGCCTGGCGCAGACCGAAACCAGTTTTCTGTCCGGTCGGCTCGAAAGCGGCACCGGGGAGAATTTCAACCGGGACTACCCCGATCTGTCCGACCTTCCAAGCCTGTCGCTGGGGCCGGACGCGGCGTCGAACGTCGCAACGATCCGGGCCGCGATGTCGGCGAAACTTGCGGCTCTGCAGCCGGAAGGCGCGCTGGCACAGCTGCGCAGGAGATTGCTGACGCTCGCCCATGACGCCGACCTCGTCCTCGATCTGCACGCCGACAACGAGGCGGAGCCGCACATGTATGTCGGCCCGGCGCTGTGGCCGGCGGCCGAAGATGTCGCCGCCGCCATCGATGCGCGAGCGGTGCTTCTGGCGGAGGTGTCGGGCGGTCACCCCTTCGATGAGGCCTGCGCAGGTCCTTGGTGGGCACTGGCCGCGAATCATCCCGGTCTGCCCATTCCGCCGGCCTGCCTCGCGGCCACGTTGGAATTGGGCTGCAACGACGACGTCGATCCCGAACGCGCTGCCGAACAGGCCACTGCGCTGCTGCGCGTGTTGCAAGGACGTGGCTTTGTCGATGGGTCGGGCGGGCGCCCGCGGTTGTCCTGCCGCGCCACCCCGCTGACGGCGATGGCGCAACTGCGCTCGCCGGTGACGGGGCTCGTCGTCTATCGCCGGCGGCTGGGCGATGTGGTCCGCAAGGGCGATCTCGTCGCCACGGTGATTGATCCGCTTGGCGAGGAGACGGAATTGCTGGCCGAGACCGATGGGCGGCTCTTTGCTCGCCATAGCCAGCCTTATGCCTGGCCGGGACGGGTGATCGGCAAGATCGCCGGTGAAGTTCCGCTGGATGGTAGAACGGGCAACTTGCTTTCGGACTGATGGTTGTCGTGCGGGCGGCGGCCCGCCGGGAGTCATGGGTTCGGCAGTAGGGCGGCGAGTTGGGCCTGAACCTGATCTAGCGGCTCGATCGACCGGCGAGCCCTTGACATGATCACCGCCCCCTCGACGGCGGCGATGACCAGCGCGGCAAGCGAGCGCCGCTGTTCATCTTCCATGTCCGGGCCGAGCGCATCGGCAAGTATGTTCTGCCAGTTGGCGAAAGCCTCGCCGGCCAGGTCCGCGGCCTCCGGGGACTCGGCGCGCCCCAAGGTGGCGGCGACGATCGGGCACCCATCCTCGAAGTCGCTGTCGATCAGGCCGCGTTTCCACAAGTCGATGAACTCGTCGAGGGCGCTGAGGGGGTCGGATCGCGCGGCCAGATCGCGCAGGTAGGCGGTCAGGGTGTCGCCCGCCTCCCGGGCCGCGGCACAGACCAGCTCGGCTTTGCCGTCTGGAAAGTTCAGGTAGATGGAACGACGGGCGACACCACTGTGTTCGAGGACCGCCGAGATGCCGGTCCCGGCCACACCGTCGCGGCGGATTAGCTTGATGGTGCTCTGCACCAGCGTGTCCCGTACCGTCACTGACCCTCCTCCGCTCGGCGCTTGCCAATATACCGATCAGTCTACTATGGTTTTGCTATACCGATCCGTCTACCTACCGTAATCGGTCTGCATCCCCAGGGAGAACGCCAATGTCGACCCGTGAATCGAACACTGCCGCGTCAGCCGCGAAGCACTTCGTCCGCACCCGCGGACACCGGACGACCCGGGTGGTGCGAAAGTTCCGTCGGGAGAGGCTGATCGGTCGCTACCTGGCGAATCCGGCGATCGGGTTGCTGTCCCGGCTCGGTATCAGGACCACCTATGCGACTGAGTTGCAGACCGTCGGGGCCAAGACGGGACTTCGCCGTTCGGTTCCGGTTTCGGCGGCCTTCGACGACCGCGGAGCATGGGTCATCAGCCAACACGGCCGTCGTTCGGGCTGGGCCCGCAACGTCGCTGCCAATCCGCAGGTGCGCATCCGGCAGGGCCGGCAGTGGCGCACCGGGACTGCGGCGTTCATGCCGGACGACGACGTGGTGGCGCGCGGGCGGACGTTCGCGCCGAATCGGATTCTGGCTCCGTTGGTGTCTGTGACCTTTCGCGCTCTGGCGAGCGACCCGATATCGGTGCGAATCCTGTTCAGCGATGACGTCCCGAACGGCGGCCCGTCGTGAGTTTACGTCGGCACCGCCTCCCGGCTCGGAACGCTATTCTGACGCGATGATCGCCACCGCTCGGACCATGTCGAGAGCGGCCCGCGCGGCGGCAGCCGCGCTCGCCCTGACGATGCTGGTGCCGAAACCGGTGGCCCTCGGCCAATCCGAAAACCCTTTGGTCCCACTGGTAGACGCCGTCGCACAACGACTGCAGGTTGTCGAGCCCGTCGTCGCGTTCAAGTATCTCAACGGTGGACTGATTCAAGACCCCGCGCGCGATCAGCAGGTGCTGGCCGCCGCGGCCGCTGCGGCGGCCGAGCGAAACATCCAACCCGGGTACGTGACCGAGGTGTTCCGGGACCAGATCGACGCCAGCCTCGCGATCGAGTACACGCGGCTGGCGCAGTGGAAGTTCGATCCCGCCTCGGCGCCGGCAGCGGCACCCGATCTGGCGGCCTCCAGGGTGAGGATCGACGAACTCAACCGGCAGATCGTCAACGAGATAGCACACGACTGGGATGTCCTGCATTCACCGACCTGTACCGCCGAACTGGACGCCGCCAAGATGACCGTCGTTCAGACGCGTGCGATGGATCCGCTGTACCGGCAGGCGATCGACGTCGCGACTCGTAACTACTGTCAGTAGGCGTGTCAACCGTGGCATTGCGTCAAGACCGAACGCGGCATTTCCCGGTTCGGGGCGAACTTCCCGGTTCAGAACGAATTTCCCGTTTCAAGACGATGCGCCGACTTTCTTGCTGAGACTGGGGGTATGAGGGTGATGGACTCAGTGGCCGAACCGGGACGCTATGTCGGTCGGGTGAGTGCGTTGGCGGTCACTTTCGGTGTAGGAGCGGCGATTGCCTCGATGACGGGGGCGGCGACCGCAGACACCGGGCCGGGCGGTCCCGCGAGCCCATCGTCGGAAGGTGCGGCAGCCGCCAGTTCTGGGTCGCCGGCAGATTCGGGCGGCGATACCGGGGTCGATGACGCGGCTGCGCACACAGCCGATGCGGGGGTGCTGGAAGCCGGCGAGGATGGCTTGGCTGAGGAGACCGCCGCCCAGGGCGCGGACGGCCACGCCGATGTCGAACCGGGTAGCGCCGGCGCTTCGGGTGCCGATAACGAAGCTGACAACGAATCGGACGCCTATGCGCCCTTGGATATCGATGTGCGCCCGGATGTCGACGTGCTCTCGGATGTTGACGAGGCCAGCGCCGGCGGTTCGGGCTCAGCTATTGGTGACGAACAGACTGGAGCCGCTGTGGCGCCGCCCGTGGCGCCGCGCCGCGGGATCACCGGGACGAGCGCGACGGGCGAGGGAACGGGCGAGGAATACCGTGCCGAACCGAGCGGTGCCGAACCGAGCGACTCCCGGATGCCCCGCGCTGCGGGGCTGGGTTCGACGCCGGGCGGGGGGTCGATTTTCCGGTTCTTCTTCGGAAACGGCACAGCCGAAAACCCCAACGCCGGAATTTTGGTCGGCAACGGCTACAGCTGGACCGGCTATGGCGGGGTCTGCACCAGCGGCCCATGCAATGGCGGCAATGGGGGTCTGATAGGCAACGGCGGCAACGGATTCCACGGCGGTAATGGTGGTAGCGCAGGTTGGTTCGGCCATGGCGGCGACGGCGGTTCCGGGGTAGCTGCGGTAAACAGCGGCGCCGGCGGGAAGGGCGGCTCAGGGGGACTGTTCCTCGGCAGAGGGGGCAGCGGCGGTGATGGCGCTGATGGTGCGGGCGGCGTCGGCGGAGCCGGCGGACATGCTGGGTGGTTGTCGTTGTGTGGCAATGGGGGCTCCGGCGGTGCCGGGGGTTACGGCAGTTCCGGAGTGGCTGGTTCGGTGCCCGGAATCGCCGGCGGCAACGGGGGAGTCGGCGGGATGGGCGGCGGCGGTGGTCACGGCGGTTGGCTCTTCAGCAGCGGCGGTGTCGGCGGTAACGGTGGGGTCGGCGGGGCCGGCGGCGAGGGCGGTGACAATGCTGCTGGCGGGACCGGCGGTCAGGGCGGTGCGGGCGGCACTGGCGGGACCGGCCGGATACTGTTACTCCTCGCGCACCCGGCGAGTGGTGGGGCCGGCGGCGGCGGTGGAGCCGGTGGCCGGGGCGGTGGCGCGGACGGGGGCCCGGGTAGTCCGGGTGGCCCAGGTGGCGCGGCAACCCGCTGGACCGGCGGAAGCGGTGGGGTCGGCGGGGCCGGCGGCGTACCCATTCCCGCCGTATCGGTATTCGCCACCGGCGTTCCGAATCCCGTGACTGCCGTGCGAGACCACAGCGGCAACCTGTGGTTCGGCAACGCAGACCAGGACGGGCCGACGCCATTCATCGTTCGTGTCAGCGGAGCGCTTGGAGCGGACGCAACCATTACCGCGATCGACACCGGCGTGCCCTCGCCTGTGACGGCAACCGTCGATGACGCCGGCCGGGTCTGGTTCGGCGAGACCGGTGGCGGTAATCGAGTCGTGCGCGTGAGCGGCGATCTTGCGGGCACGCCCACCATCAGTGCATTCGCCACGCCGGTGACCAATCCGGCGTGGCCGGTGCTCGATCACCACGGCAACCTGTGGTTCGGCAGTTTCGACGACAAGACGCAACTGATCGTGCGCATCAGCGGCGATCTCGGTGGGACACCCACCATCACGGCATTCGACACCGGTGTGAAAAACCCTGTCACCGCGGCGGTCGACGGCAACGGAAGCCTCTGGTTCGGAAATTTCGTCGGCGATGGGAGCCCGTCGGTGGTGCGCGTGAGTGGTGATCTCGCGGGTACGCCGACCATCACCACGTTCGACACCGGAGTGCTCAAGCCCGACTTTCCCGTGGTCGACGACGCTGGCCAGCTCTGGTTCGGCAATGACTCGGGATCGACGACTTTGGTGCGCATCGGCGGCGACCTCGCCGGCACGCCGAGCGTGACCCGCTTCGATACCACCATCCCGAACGTGCGTAGCGGTACCGTCGACGACCACGGAGCGGTGTGGTTCGGAAACACCGCTGACAGCAGCCTCGTGGTACGCATCGCCGGTGACCTCACCGGCCAACCTGAGTTCACGCTCTTCGACACCGGCATCGCGGGGCCTGCGCTTCCGATCGTCGACGATGCCGGTGCACTGTGGTTCGGGAACGGTAGCGGCAGTCCCATGGTGGTACGTATCGATGGTGACTTGAGTGGAACCCCGACGTTCGCGCTCATCAACACAACCGTTCCCGCCGCGGGGTTCCCCATCGCTGACGACGTGGGCAACGTCTGGTTCGGTACGACCGACCCGGGCGGCAGTACGAATCTCGTTCGCGTCGGTTGAACCCATGGCTGTATTCCGGCGGATTGCCTTCGCCATTCACCGCCGTGTCATTAGGCGGCCACCAGTCGTGGAAACATGTTCGTGAGATGAACAGCAGGGACATGGGCGGCGCGGTAGAACGGGGCGATTTTCGTCAGCGCCTGCTCGAAGCGCTTGAGATGTCCATCGCCCAGGACGGCTACGCCGGGACGACCGTCGCGGACATCGTCCGCCGCGCGCGGACGTCACGGCGCACGTTCTACCAGCATTTCCAAAGCCGGGAAGCCTGTTTCGTGGCGCTCCACTCGGAGGCCAACGCCGACCAGGTCAGCCAGATCTCGAACGCGGTGGACCCGAGTCTGCCCTGGCAGAAGCAAGTGCGCCAGGCGGTCGAGGCGTGGATCTCTTCCGGTGAGTCTCGTCCGGCGTTGACGTTGAGCTGGATTCGCGACGTGCATGCGCTGGGCGCCGCCGCTCGGGGACTGCAGCGCGACGCGATGCAGAACTTCGTCGACATGGTCGCCGCGCTCGGCAACACCGAGGAATTCCGCGCCGCCGGAATCGGGCCGCTGTCCCGTCAGCGCATCATCATGCTGCTGGGCGGTCTGCGGGAACTCACCGCGATCACCGTGGAAGAGGGCGGCCGGATGAGCGACGTCACCGAGGAGGCTGTCGACGCATCGATCGCCCTGCTCAGTCCGCAGCGAGGTTGAGGTGAAGGTGCCGGTATGACAGCAGAAACCACCGACCCCGTCCGGTTGCCGGACGGGCCGCATATTCCGAAAGGTGTTGCCGCGCTAGGGTTTTTCGCCGCCCGGCGCCGGGCACTGGCGGTGGTGTCGGCACGGTACGGAGATTGCTTCACGATAGAGTTGCCGGTATTCGGCAACACCACGATCATCAGCGATCCCACTCTGGTCAGGGAGCTTTTCGCCGCGCCGGGCGATCTGGTGGCCAGGGCCTCCAATCTCGGAACGGTGCTGGGGCCAGGTTCGACCTTCAGTCTGGAAGGCGACGAGCACCGCGCGCGGCGCAAGCTGCTCGTCCCGCCCTTTCACGGTAAACGGATGGCGGCCTACGAGGAGATCGTTGCCGAGGAGGTGGATCGCGAGACCGCGAATTGGCCGCAGGGAAGGGAATTCTCGACGGTGGAGCCGATGCGCAGGATCACCCTCGACATCATCCTCCGCGCGGTATTCGGCGCCCAGGGCGAGGCCTTGGCGGAGCTGCGCCGAATGCTGCCGCCGATGGTGCCGCTGGCATCCCTGATGGTCGTGCTGCCCCCTGCGCTGCGCCGGGATCTGGGACCGTGGAGCCCCTGGGGCAAGGTGATGCGATCGCGTGCCCGGTACAACGAGATCATCGCGTCACTGATCGCCCAGGCACGCTCGGATCCCCGGTTCGCCGACCGCAGCGACGTGCTAGCCCTGCTGATGAGCGCACGGTACGAGGATGGATCGGCCATCACCGACGACCATATCGGCGACGAACTGCTGACCTTGCTGGCCGCGGGACACGAGACCACCGCCACCACCTTGGCGTGGGCGATCGAGCGGCTACGCAGGCATCCCGCCCTGCTGCACCGGCTGGCCGAGGAAGTTGATTCCGGCGGTACCGCGTTCACTCAGGCGACCATCTGGGAGGTTCAGCGGACCCGCCCGGTCGTCGAGGCGATGTTCCGGGTGGCCAGGAAGAGGATCAGCTTGGGGCAGTGGGTTATTCCGGAGGGCAACGCGATCATGACGAGCATTGCCTTGATGCACTCCTCGCCGCGACACTACGCCGAGCCCCAGCTGTTCAACCCAGATCGCTTCCTGGGCGGCAATCCCGATTCGATGACCTGGATCCCGTTCGGCGGAGGCATCCGTCGCTGTATCGGCGCCGCCTTCGCGAACATGGAGATGATGGTCGTGCTGCGAGAGTTGTTGTCCCGGTTCGAGTTCGCCACGACTAACGGGCCTGCCGAACGTCGACGTTCGCGCGGCATCGCGACCACACCGGCTGCGGGCGGGCGTGCGGTGGTGTTTCGCCGAACCCCGACGCCCGGCTCTGCCCGAACCGCCGCGGTCGGCTAGCTTACCCATATGGTCCGGCCCGCCCAGACAGCGCGAAGTGAGCGCACTCGCGAAGCCCTGCGGCGGGCGGCGGTGGTGCGGTTTCTCGCCCAAGGGGTGGAGGAAACGTCAGCCGAACAGATCGCCGCCGACGCAGGCGTGTCGCTGCGAACCTTCTACCGGCACTTCGCCTCCAAGCACGATTTGCTGTTCGCCGACTACGACGCCGGGCTGCATTGGTTCCGCTCCGCGCTGGCCGCCCGCTCGCCGGATGAGACGATCATCGAGTCCGTGCAGTCGGCGATCATGGCATCGCCGTACGAAGACTGGGCGGTCACCAAGATCGCCGCGATGCGCGCGCAGGAGCTCGACCCGGACCGCATCGTGCGCCATCTCCGGCAGGTCGAAGCCGAATTCGCCGCGGCGATCGAGGAGCATCTGGCCGACCCGCCGGTCCCTGACGCCGAAGAGCGGATGCGCGTCACGGTGACCGCGCGGTGCATCGCGGCCTCGGTGTTCGGCGCGATGGAGGTGTGGATGCTTGGAGAGGACCGCTCGCTGCCCGAATTGGACCGGTTGTGCCGGCACGCCCTGGAGCTGCTGAGAACCGGGATCGACGGGCCTCCGACCTCAGCTCCAACGTAGTTTTGTCAATATTGACAAAAAATGGGCATCGTGTCAGCCTCGGTTGGTGACGCAGTTCGACGCGATCGTCGTCGGGGCAGGCCACAACGGGCTCACCGCCGCAGCCCTCATGCAGCGGGCGGGCCTGCGCACGCTCTGCCTGGACGCCAAGCTCTATGCCGGCGGGATGGCCTCGACCGTCGAACTCTTCGACGGCTACCGGTTCGAGATCGCCGGTTCGGTGCAGGTACCCACCTCGGCGGTCGTCAGTCACGACCTCGGCCTGGACGAGCTGCCCACCCTCGACCTCGAGGTGATGTCGGTGCAGTTGCGGGGCGTGGGCGACGATCCGGTCATCTACTACACCGACCCGATGAAGCTGTTGACCCATCTCAACGAGGTGCACGGCGCTGAAGCCGTCAACGGCATGGCCGGTTTGATGGCGTGGTGCCAGGCGCCGACCCGGGCGCTCGGACGCTTCGACGCGGCCCGGCCACCGAAGACCCTGGACGAGATGTATGCGTGCGCCACAAACGAATTCGAACGCCAGGCGATCACCGACATGTTGTTCGGATCGGTGAGCGACGTACTCGACCGCTATCTGCCCGAGCGCGAGAAGCACGGCGCGCTACGCGGAATGCTGGCCTTCCTGGCCGTGAACACCACCTATCGCGGGCCCGCTACACCCGGCAGCGCCGCCGCTCTGGCGTTCGGGCTGGCAGTCCCCGACGAGAACGCCACGCTGATCAAGAAGTTCCGCGGCGGGATGGGGGCGGTGACCGAACACTTGCTGCGGATGTTCGAAGCCGCTGGCGGTGAACTGCGGCTGCGCAGCAAGGTCGCCGAGATCATGGTCAACGAGGGCACAGTCGTGGGCGTGCAGCTGGAGGACGGTTCAACGCTGAACGCGCCCGTCGTCGTCTCGGCAATCGCACCCGACTCGACGGTCAACGGTCTGATCGACCCGGGCGCCGTACCGCCGGGCACCCGAGAACGGTTCGCGCACATCGATCATCGCGGAAGCTACCTGCAGATGCATTTCGCACTGGACGGAGCACCGACGTTCGCCGAGCCCTACGCGGTACTCAACGATCCCGCCTATCAGTCGGCGATCGGCCTCTTCAGCACACCTGAGGAGCTTCAGCAGCAGTGGGAAGACTCCCGTCGCGGCATCGTTCCCGCCGACCCCGCGATCGCACTGCAGATACCGTCTGCCAATGATCCGGGTTTGGCGCCTCCGGGCAAGCACGCGGCATCCGCTTTCTCGCTGTGGTTCCCGATCCAGCAGAATGAGCAGAGCTATGGGGACATGAAGGTCCAGATGGGACGCCGCGTTATCGACAAGATCACCCGACTGGCACCCGACTTCGAAGGGCTCATCCTTCGCCACACCACCTTCACCCCCAAACACATGGGCACCATGTTCAGCGCCCCCGGCGGTGACTATTGTCACGGCCTGATCCACCCCGAGCAGATGGGGCCCAATCGACCTGGGCCTAAAGGATATTCCGATGATCCGCTGCCGATCGACGGGTTGTACCTGGCCAGCGCCGGGTGTCACGGAGGCCCCGGCATCACCTTCATCCCGGGTTACAACGCGGCTCAGCAAGTGTTCGCCGACCGGGGCTGACGTCACACTCGCCGGCACCCGAGTAGCGTCATCTCGATCCGCGGGGCGGTGGCCGTGGTCTATCGTCGCGCCATGGCAACCAAGGACTCCCGCGAAGTCGTGATCGACGCAACCCCCGAGCAGATTCTTGACGTCATCGCCGACGTCGAAGCGACCCCCAGCTGGTCGCCGCAGTACCAGAAGGCCGAGATTCTGGAGAGCTACGACAACGGCAGGCCCAAACGGGTCAAGATGACGGTCAAGGCGGCAGGCCTGACCGACGAGCAGGTGATCGAATACACCTGGGCGGACAACAAGGTCACCTGGACGTTGATCTCTGCCGGCCAGCTCAAGGCCCAGGACGCCGGCTACACGCTGTTCCCTGAAGGCGACAAGACCCGCGTGCGCTTTGACATAGAGATCGACCTATCGGTCCCGATGCCCGGATTCATCCTCAAACGCACGATGAAGGGCGGGGTCGAGACCGCCACCGACGGCTTACGCAAGCAGGTCCACAAGGTCATCAAGGGGTGATCGAATTGAATGGGGGAATTAGCTGCGAAATGGTTCACACAGGCAGTCCGCGTAGGTAGTATTTGCCAGTATGGCGGTGCGAGCTTCGAGTGAACTAGTGATAGATGCGCCGCCGGCGGCGATCTTGGACGCAATCGCCGATGTCGAAGCCGTGACGTCGTGGTCCACACTGCACAAAGATGCCGAGGTTCTCGACCGCTACGCCGACGGCCGGCCGCATCACGTCAAGGCGACCGTCAAGATCATGGGGATCTCCGATCGCGAGATCCTTGAGTACCACTGGGGTGATGACTGGGTGGTGTGGGATGCCGCTCAGACTTTCCAGCAGCGTTGTCAGCATGGCGAGTACAACCTGACAGCGGTCGGGGAGGACAAGACTCGGGTACGTTTCGACCTGATTCTCGACTTGGCCGCACCGTACCCGGAATTCCTGGTCAGACGGGCCAAGAAGCAGGTTCTCGACGTCGCACTGGAGAACCTCCGCGAGCGGGTCATGCGCCCCGGCGCGGCGGTCCGGCGAACCTGAACTCACCCCTCCCCCCACCCGCGAAACTGAGCCACCCCTCCCGCCCCCCGCGAAACTGAACATTTTCGCGAGAAATTGCGGGTTTTGTCGCCATTTTCTTCAGTCTCGGCAGGGTCTCAGCGCCTGCAACCGCCGGATCGCCTCATCCAGGGTGTCCTCGCGCTTGCAGAAGGCGAAGCGCACCAGATGGTTCCACTCCTCTGCATGCTCGGCCGCGCGGTCGCAGAACGCCGACATCGGGATAGCGGCCACTCCGACGCGCTCCGGTAGGTCGGCACAGAACTTGGCGCTGTCCTGAAAGCCGAGTGGGCGCGGGTCGGCGCATAGAAAGTAGGTCCCCGAACTGGTGTGTACATCGAAACCGATGTCGGCCAAGGCGGAGCTCAATTTGTCACGTCGAGATTGCAGCGAGTCGCGTAGCGCGGCCACCCAGGCATCCTCGTAGTTCAGCGCCTGGGCCACCGCCGGCTGGAAAGGCGCGCCGCCGACATAGCTCAGATACTGCTTTGCGGCGCGGACGCCGGCGATGAGTTCTCTTGGGCCGCAGGCCCATCCGATCTTCCAGCCGGTGACGTTGAACATCTTGGCCGCGCTGGAGATGGTGATGGTGCGTTCAGCCATCCCGGGGTAGCCGGCCAGCGGGATGTGACTTCCGCCAGGGAAATCGGAAAAGACCAGGTGCTCGTAGACCTCGTCGGTGATCACCAGCAGATCGGCCGATACCGCCAGCTCGGCCAGCCCGCGCAGTTCCTCGTCGGTAGCCACCATACCGGTCGGATTGTGCGGCGAATTGACGATGAGCGCCTTGGTGTTCGGGTTGACCGCGCGACGTAGACCGTCGAGGTCGATGGCGAAACCGCGACCGTCCCGCTGCAGCGGAACAGCGCGCCGGTGACATCCCGCCATCGCGATGACCGGCGAGTACGAGTCGTAGAACGGCTCGATCAAAAGCACTTCGGAACCGGGCTCGACGAGCCCGAGCACCGAGGCGGCAATGGCTTCGGTCGCCCCTACGGTAACGAGCACTTCGGTTTCCGGGTCGTACTCCGTGCCGTATCGGCGGCGCCGCTGATCGGCGATCGCCTGGCGCAGCGGTGCGATGCCCATACCGGGCGGGTACTGATTGACGCCGGCGGCGATGGCGTCCGCTGCGGCTCGAAGCATCGCCGGTGGGCCGTCCTCATCGGGAAACCCCTGTCCGAGGTTGACCGCTCCGATCCTGGCGGCCAGCGCGGACATCTCGGCGAAGATTGTCACCGCATAGGGCCGCAGCCTGTGCACCGTCATGACGTGGGAGCCTATTGCCTCGTGTCGGAACGACGTGCCCGCGCGGTCCAATAACCACTGCTCCCGGCTGAGCGGGCAGGCGTGGCCAACCAACGGGTCAGGCGTGGCCAACCAACGGGTTGGGCGAGGGGTGCTGATAGGCTTTCGGCAGAGGACTGTCCTCCTGCGGACCCACGTTTTGGGGCCCGCACATCAACGTCAATAGGAGTGGGACATCGATGTCCGAAGAAGCCTTCATCTATGAGGCCATCCGCACCCCCCGCGGCAAGCAGAAGAACGGTTCGCTGAACGAGGTCAAGCCCGTCAGCCTGGTTGTGGGCCTGATCGACGAGATTCGCCACCGCCACCCCGATCTGGACGAGAACATGATCAGCGACGTCATCCTGGGCGTCGTGTCACCCGTCGGTGATCAGGGCGGCGACATCGCCCGGACCGCCGGTCTGGTGGCCGGACTGCCGGAGACCACCGGCGGATTCCAGCTCAATCGGTTCTGTGCCTCCGGTCTCGAGGCGGTGAACCTGGGCGCTCAGAAGGTGCGTTCCGGCTGGGACGACCTGGTAATCGCTGGCGGTGTGGAGTCCATGAGCCGGGTGCCGATGGGGTCCGACGGCGGCGCCTGGGCCAGCGATCCGGAAACCAACTACCGCATCGGCTTCGTGCCCCAGGGCATCGGCGCCGACCTGATCGCAACCATCGAGGGATTCAGCCGCGAGGACGTTGACGCATACGCTGCGCGCTCGCAGGAGAAGGCTGCCGCGGCGTGGTCGGGCGGCTACTTCGCCAAGTCGGTGGTCCCGGTGAAGGATCAGAACGGATTGGTCATCCTCGATCACGACGAGCACATGCGACCCGGGACCACGGTCGAGAGTCTCGGCCAGCTCAAGCCCGCCTTCGAGGGTCTGGGTGCCATGGGCGGCTTCGACGACGTGGCGCTTCAGAAGTATCACGCCGTCGAGAAGATCAACCACGTGCACACCGGCGGCAACAGCTCGGGCATCGTCGACGGCGCCGCGGTGTTGCTCATCGGTAGTGAGCGGGCCGGCGCCGCGCAGAATATGACTCCCCGCGCCCGCATCGTGGCCACCGCCACCAGTGGCGCCGATCCGGTCATCATGCTCACCGGACCCACCCCGGCCACTCGCAAGGTGCTCGACCGCGCCGGGCTGACGATCGACGACATCGACCTGTTCGAACTTAACGAGGCCTTCGCTTCGGTGGTGCTGAAGTTCCAGAAGGACCTCAAGATTCCCGACGAGAAACTCAACGTCAACGGCGGCGCAATCGCGATGGGTCACCCCCTGGGCGCCACCGGCGCCATGATCGCGGGCACCATGGTCGACGAACTGGAGCGCCGTAACGCGCGCCGCGCGCTGATCACGTTGTGCATCGGCGGCGGCATGGGTGTGGCCACAATCATTGAACGAGTCTGAGAGGTACGAACGGTAATGGCAGAGAACACGATTCAGTGGGACAAGGATGCCGACGGCATCGTCACCCTGACGCTGGACGACCCCACCGGTTCGGCCAACGTGATGAACGAGCATTACAAGGAATCCATGCACAAGGCAGTGGAACGCCTGGTGCAGGAAAAGGATTCAATCACCGGTGTGGTGATCGCGAGTGCGAAGAAGACCTTCTTCGCCGGCGGTGACCTCAAGGGCATGATGAAGGTCGGCCCGGAAAACGCCGCCGAGGCGTTCGCCGAGGTCGAGTTCATCAAGGCGGACCTGCGCGCCCTGGAGACGCTCGGCAAGCCCGTGGTGGCGGCCATCAACGGCGCCGCCCTCGGTGGCGGTCTGGAGATCGCGCTGGCCTGTCACCACCGCATCGCCGCCGACGTGAAAGGTGTGGTCGTCGGGCTTCCCGAGGTCACGCTGGGCCTGCTGCCCGGCGGCGGCGGGGTGGCCCGCACCGTGCGGATGTTCGGCATCCAGAAGGCGTTCATGGAGGTGCTCAGCCAGGGCACCCGTTTCAAGCCGGGCAAGGCCAAGGACACCGGCCTGATCGACGAATTGGTGGGCAGCACAGAGGAATTGATCCCGGCGGCGAAGGCCTGGATCAAGGCCAACCCGGACGCCCACACCCAGCCGTGGGATCAGAAGGGCTACAAGATGCCAGGCGGGACCCCGTCGCACCCGGCGCTCGCCGCGATCCTGCCGTCGTTTCCGGCACTGCTGCGCAAGCAGCTCAAGGGCGCGCCGATGCCGGCACCGCGGTGCATCCTGGACGCGGCGGTCGAGGGCGCCCAGGTCGACTTCGACACCGCCTGCCGCATCGAGAGCCGGTACTTCACCACGCTGGTCACCGGGCAGACCGCCAAGAACATGATCCAGGCGTTCTTCCTGGATCTGCAGCACATCAACGGCGGTGGCTCGCGGCCGGACGGCATCGGCCAGACCCCGATCACCAAGATAGGTGTGCTCGGTGCCGGCATGATGGGCGCCGGGATCGCCTACGTTTCGGCCAAGGCCGGCTTCGACGTGGTACTCAAGGACGTCACCCTGGAGGCCGCGCAGAAGGGTAAGGGCTACTCCGAGAAGCTCGAGGCCAAGGCGCTCGAGCGCGGTCGTACCAGCGAAGAGAAATCCAAGGCGCTGCTGGCCCGCATCACCCCGACCGCCGACGCGGCCGACCTGAAGGGCGTCGACTTCGTGGTCGAGGCGGTCTTCGAGAGCCAGGAGCTCAAGCACAAGGTCTTCCAGGAGATCGAGGACATCGTCGAGCCGAATGCGGTACTCGGCTCGAACACCTCCACGTTGCCGATCACCGGTCTGGCCACCGGCGTGAAGCGGCAGGAGGATTTCATCGGGATCCACTTCTTCTCCCCGGTGGACAAGATGCCGCTGGTGGAGATCATCAAGGGCGAGAAGACTTCTGACGAGGCGTTGGCCCGGGTGTTCGACTACACGCTGGCGATCGGTAAGACCCCGATCGTGGTGAACGACAGCCGCGGCTTCTTCACCAGCCGGGTGATCGGCACCTTCGTCAACGAGGCGCTGGCGATGCTCGGCGAGGGTGTCGCCCCGGCCAGCATCGAGCAAGCGGGATCCCAGGCCGGCTATCCGGCTCCGCCGCTGCAGTTGTCCGACGAGCTCAACCTCGAGCTGATGCAGAAGATTGCGACCGCAACCCGCAAGGGTGTCGAGGATGCCGGCGGTACCTATGAGCCGCATCCGGCCGAAGCAGTGGTCAACAAGATGATCGAGCTCGGCCGGCCGTCCCGGCTGAAGGGTGCGGGCTTCTACTCCTACACCGACGGTAAGCGGACTGGCCTGTGGGAGGGGTTGGCCGAGACCTTCAATTCGGGCTCGTCGACGCCGCCGCTGCAGGACATGATCGACCGGATGCTGTTCGCTGAGGCGCTGGAGACGCAGAAGTGCCTTGACGAAGGCGTGCTCACCTCGACCGCCGACGCGAACATCGGTTCCATCATGGGCATCGGATTCCCGCCTTACACCGGTGGCTCGGCGCAGTTCATCGTCGGCTATCAGGGAGCGGGCGGTGTCGGCAAGCAGGCGTTCGTGGCCCGCGCCAAGGAGTTGGCCGCAAAGTACGGCGAGCGGTTCAACCCACCGGCGTCGCTGCTGAGCTGATCGCTTACGTGGAATCCCCCGGAGCCGCAACGGTTCCGGGGGATTTTTCGTAGTCGGGCAGCGGCAGCGAGTCATAGAGCCTGACGCCCTTGTCGTTGAGGCGCATCACAGCCTGGGTGAGCGGCAGCGGCAGGATTGATATGGCACGGCCGGCACCGACGAGAGCTCTTACACCCCAACGGCTTTTGGGCACCACCGTCTTGGCGACCGCTCTGGCCAGAGTGCGGCTACCGCTCACCGGCCGCCGCATCCGGCCCTCGTAGCGGGCGTAGGCCGTCGCGGGATCTCCCGGCGACCGGGCCAGTTCTCCCGCCAGTACGTATGCCCCGTATACCGCGAGCGTGGTGCTGCCGCCCACCGCCGGGCCCGGGCAGTATCCGGCATCGCCGACCAGCGTCACTCGCCCGCGCGACCAGGTGCTCATCTCGAGTTGGGTGATGGCGTCGAAGTAGAACGCCGGGGTGTCGTCGGCTTCGCCGAGCCAGCTGTCGACCTCGGCGGACATGCCGCTGAAGGCTGTATGTAACTGCTCCCGTTGCCGGTTTCCGTCGCGGTGGTCGTAGTCCAGCGGCCGCTGCGGCCGGAACAGGAATGCGGCACGGGCATCCTCGAGATGGTCGGCGGTGTAGACCATTGCCACCCGCCTCGGCTCGAAGTATCCGGTCATTTCGCCTTTGCGGGCAAACGATTTCGGCACCGACAGCACCGACAGGTAACCGCCGAGGAAGTGTTCGGTGACGTCATCCCCGAAGACCAGGCGGCGCACCCCGGAATGCAGGCCGTCGGCGCCGACGACGACGTCGAATCGTTGCGTTGGGCCGTGCCGGAAAGAAACATCCCCGTCGTCGGTGATTTCGGTGATCTGGTCGCCGAACCGGAACTCGACGTCGTCGCGCGTGGCGTCGTGGTAGATCTCGCTGAGGTCGTCGCGCATGATCTCGACCCGCCGGTCGGACACCGCGCCGACGAGCTTGAGGTAGTCGATCCGCGCTGGCCGTGACGACCACGGGCGATGCACCGTGAGCAGGGTAGTGCCGGTGGCGTGCGCCATGATGCCCGGCAGCACCCCCATCCGTTCGGAGATCTCCATCGCCGGCCGGAACAGGTCGACGGCGTGGCCGCCCGCCTTGCGCATGGCCGGGGCCCGTTCCACCACGGTGACGTCAGCACCTGACCGGGCCAGCCAGAAAGCCAGCACCGGGCCGGCGATGCTGGCGCCCGAGATCAAAACGCGCATAGTGCGTCCAAACTTACTCAAGCGACCCAGCAGCCCGCCTTAGCCCGTTACCTCGTGCATCGGAGCGTCCGCCTAAAGTCGGTGCCATGCGCTTCGGACTTTTCATCCCGCAGGGTTGGCGACTTGATCTGGTCGGTATCGAACCACGCGACCAATGGCCGGTGATGCGCGACCTCGCCTGCTATGTCGACGATGGCGGCATCTGGGACTCCTTGTGGGTCTACGACCACTTTCATACTGTCCCAGTGCCGACGGGGGAGGCCACCCACGAGGCTTGGTCGCTGATGTCGGCCTACGCCGCCACTACCTCGCGGATCAAGTTGGGTCAGATGTGCACCGCGATGAGCTATCGCAACCCCGCCTATCTGGCCAAGGTGGCGGCCACGGCCGACGTCATCTCCGGCGGACGGATCCAGATGGGTATCGGCGGTGGTTGGTACGAACATGAATGGCGCGCATACGGATACGGATTCCCTTCGGCCGGGGTTCGGTTGGCCCGCCTCGATGAAGGCGTGCAGATCATGCGGGACGCATGGCGCGACGGCGTCGTCACGTTCAACGGCGACCACTATCAGACAGCCGGTGCGATCGTGGCTCCCAAACCTCTTCAGGCCGGCGGCATCCCGCTCTGGATCGCCGGTGGCGGGGAGAGGGTCACTCTGCGAATCGCGGCGAAGTACGCCCGGTACACGAACTTCACCTGCGATCCCGAGGGGTTCGCGCACAAGTCCGAGGTACTGGCCGAGCATTGTCGCAACGTCGGCACCGACTTCGATGCGATCACCCGTTCAGCGAATATCAATGTGGTGGTCGGCTCAACCGAGTCCGAGGTGACGCAAAGGCTGGGCCAGGTGCGGTCCAGAATCAGCGCCCTTACCGGGGAGGCCGCCGCCGACGCCATGCTCAGCTCGATGAGAACACCCCAGGCCGGAAGCGGTACGCCCGATCAACTCATCGACGCGATTGCGACGTTGCGCGACCTCGGCTGCCATTATGTGATCTGTTATTTCCCCGAGGCGGCGTACGACCGCTCAGGGATGGAGCTATTCGAGCAGGCGGTAATCCCGGCGCTGGCCTAAGAACGGCAGGGTTCGTCGGCGAAACAGGATCCGATCGTCACCGGCGTACACGATCGTTGTGGTGGGCGGGGCCTCCACCCGAATATAGGTGTTTGGTCGACGGTGCCGTCGCCCGACGAGGGCGGTTACTCGTGTTTGACGGCTGTCATAATGTGATCACCCACACGCTGCCAGGATTCCCGGAAGAACTGTCGTAATCGGTTGCGTAGAGGGTCGCCCCGTCAGGGCTGAGTGCAACCCCGACGGACTCAGAGTCCGTCGATAACGGGAAGGTGCCGATGACCTCGTTGGTCGCGGCATCGATCGCCACCACTTCGGCAAGGGCCGAGGAGTTGGCGACATAGACGGTGGCGCCGTCAGGACTGACCGCCACGCCCCATGGATTGCCCTCGATGCTGATCGTAGCGGTGACGGTGTTGGTGGCCGAGCAAGGCTCAAATTGCCGGACCGAGAAGGTCATCGGCATCTTTGATCACATAGCCGTAACCCTGCTCAGCGAGGAACCGCTGACGGTGCGCGGCGTACTCGGCGTCCAAGCTGTCGCGGGACACCACCGAGTAGAACACCGCACCGCCCCCGTCGGCCTTGGGTCGCAGTAGCCGCCCCAACCGCTGCGCCTCTTCTTGACGGGATCCGAATGTGCCCGAAACCTGCACCGCCACACTGGCTTCGGGAAGATCGATGGAGAAGTTGGCGACCTTGGAAACCACCAGGGTGCCGATCTCTCCGCGCCTAAACGCATCGAACAGGGTTTCCCGCTCGGCGGTCTTCGTCGATCCCTGGATCACCGGAGCGTCGAGTTCGGCGCCGAGCTCATCGAGTTGGTCCAGGTAGGCGCCGATGACCAGCGTCGGCTCGTTCGGGTGCCGCGCCAGAATCGACTTAACCACCGCGATCTTGGTGTGCGCTGTCGCGCACAGCTTGTAGCGCTCCTCGGGCTCCGCGGTTGCGTAGAGCATCCGCTCGTTGTCGGTCATTGTGACGCGCACCTCGATGCACTCGGCAGGTGCGATCCAGCCCTGGGCCTCGATGTCCTTCCACGGGGCGTCGTAGCGCTTCGGTCCGATCAGGGAGAAGACGTCGCCCTCGCGGCCGTCTTCGCGGATCAACGTCGCGGTCAGCCCCAAACGCCGGCGCGACTGAAGGTCGGCGGTCATCCGGAACACTGGCGCAGGCAGCAGGTGCACCTCGTCGTAGATGATCAGTCCCCAGTCGCGGCTGTCGAACAACTCCAGATGTTTGTACTCGCCTTTGGTGCGTCGGGTGATCACCTGGTAGGTGGCGATGGTGACCGGGCGGATCTCCTTGCGCTCGCCGGAGTACTCACCGATCTCGTTCTCGGTCAACGATGTTCGCGCGATCAGCTCGCGCTTCCACTGCCGCCCGGCCACCGTGTTGGTGACCAGGATCAGTGTGGTCGCCCCGGCCTTGGCCATCGCGGCCGCACCTACCAATGTCTTTCCCGCCCCACAGGGCAGCACCACTACTCCCGAACCGCCCGCCCAGAACGACTCCGCCGCCATCTCCTGATAGTCCCGAAGGTGCCAGCCGTCTTGCGCCAGGCTGATCGGGTGCGCCTCGCCGTCGACGTAGCCCGCCAGGTCCTCCGCCGGCCAGCCGATCTTCAGAAGCATCTGCTTGATGTGGCCGCGCTCGCTGGGGTGCACAATCACGGTGTCGTCGTCGATCCTGGCCCCCAGCATCGGGGTGATCTTCTTGTTGCGCATGACCTCCTCGAGGACCGCGCGATCCAGGCTGACCAGGATCAGGCCATGCGCCGGACTCTTAACCAGCTGCAACCGGCCATAGCGGGCCATGGTGTCGACGATGTCGACTAGGAGCGGTTGCGGTACCGCATAGCGTGAGAAGGACACCAGGGCGTCGACGACCTGCTCGGCGTCATGGCCGGCCGCACGAGCGTTCCACAACGCCAACGGCGTGATGCGGTAGGTGTGGATGTGCTCGGGCGCGCGTTCGAGTTCGGCGAAGGGTGCGATCGCCGCGCGAGCCGCCCCCGCCTGCTCATGGTCCACCTCGAGCAGGACGGTCTTGTCGGACTGAACGATCAGCGGCCCGTCGGTCATGCGGGGTCTCGATAGGTAGACATCCGACCCATTATCCGGATTCCGCGGACACCACCGAAGTCACGCGGTGGATGGCGAACTCCCGGACCCGGCCGGCGGCCGGGTCGTAGGCGGTCAGCTGTCCGCCGCGGACGTTGATCGGCGCGACCACGCGCTGGGTCGCCACCCCGGCTGGGTCGACGTAGCCGATCACCACTGACTCTTGATGGTGAGCCGCGTACTGCAATTCCGATATCGCCACCGCCGGGTCCAGCCGCATGCCCGACGGCGTCGCCGCGACCTTGCGCAGCACCGCCACGATCGCGCCGAGCGTTTGATCGGTCGGCGCGAGGTTATGCCGGTAGCCGCGGCGGCGGCCCAGCGCCGGTACCCGGGAACCGCGGCTACGCAGGTCCACGATGGCTCCGGTCGGATCTTCGGCGGCCGGGGCGAAACCGGCCCGTCGAAGCGCGGCGAGCACTTCGCCGATGGGCGCCTGTGACACCGCCACGGTGGGTGCCAGCACCCTCAGCTCCACCGACTCGGCCGCCGGTGCCCCGACGGCCTGGGCGAGTAGCGCGGCGTCCTCGCAGCGCACGAAGGACGTGGCCATTCCCACCCGCAGGCGTCCGTGACGACGTGCAACGTCGTCGATCATGTAGGTCAACGATTGCGGCACCGGCGTTTTGGAGTGGCGCTTGAACAGTCCGTGCAGCTCATCCGCAGTTTTTCCGGCATCGAGGGCGCTCCGGATGGAGGCTTCGGTGATTCGGTACACCATCGCCGCGCCGGCGGACTCCACCGTCGCGACCGCCGTCAGGTGTTCGGCCAGATCGCGCTCGAGCGGGCCGGGAACGACGATCGTGAGGTCGGCCTGCACGAGGAAGTAGTCGATCGGTGCGGGAAGCACCTTGGACATCGCGTCGACGACGGCATCGGCGGGGTCGTCGGCCAGCATCCGGCGCAGCGGGGTACACAGCGCCCCGCGGCCGACCGCCCCCACGACGTGAGCTTCGGTGAGCAGGTCGGCGACCGGTCCCGGTTGCAGCCGGGCCGCCCATCGGGGACGCCGCCAGATCAGCGCCCGCGACGCGCTCTCGCCATCTACACCAGAGCCGGGCGGCAGCTCGCCGAGCATCTCCAGAAGCAAGCGACGGTCCAGGGGCGCGGCGGTGGAGAAGAGTGAATCGGAAAGCGCCGCATAGGGTTTACCGTCAGGTCCACGGGTTCCGATCAGGCTGGGCCGCCCCGGAAGATCCAGCCACGCAGATACCAGCAGATGCCATTTGGCTGCCGGTGAAGATTCGATGAACCGGTCGGCCGCCACCGTCGGCGCCCAGTACGGACCCGCCGCATCCGGCGGAGGGGGTTCGGGCATTCCCGAAGCGATCAGGCCGGCGGCCGCGGCGACCTCCACGATTACACCGAGTCGCTGCTCGTCGATACCGGTCAATTTCGTCAGCCGCTTGAATTCGCGAACGCCGATGCCCCCGCTGCGAAGTTCGGAAACCGGTGTATCACTGAGGATTTCAATGATCATCTCCGCTTCGCGCAACAAATCCAGGGCCGCGCCCGCGGCTACCGCGTCGACATCGCGGACGGTGGTCGAGGCCACGGTGGGGTCCGGCTGGGCAAATGCCACCGGGCCAGGTGTCTCGCCGCGCAATTCCTGACCCACCAGTCTCGGCAGGATGACCGTGTCGGTATCGAGTCGGCGAAGCAGTCCGGCCGCTAGTAGACGCTGCACCGGCCGGTCGGGTGGGGCGTCCGGTGCGGCGTCGCGGGTGCGGCCCACTGGCGAACCTTCAAGCAGCTTGTCCAGCAGTTCGCGTGCGGGGGCGTCGAGGGCTTCGATCGCCTCGGCGATTCCGTCGGTCGAGGGGCTCTCGGCGGTGGATTGACCGGGGTACCAGGGCAGACCCGCGGCCGCCTCCGCGACCACCCGCAGCGCTCCCTGGCCTGCGGGGTCTCCCCAGACCAGGGCGCGGTCGCGGAGATCCTCGACGGCGGCCATCACGGTCGCGCGCCCCGCCCGGTCGCCGAGCACGTCGATCAGGGCATCGACGGTGACGGCGGATCTGTCGGCCTTCAGTTCCAGCAGAGCGTCGAGCACCGCGAGGTGGCGGTAGTCCAGATCGTCGGTGGCGGCCTTGACCGACTGACGTGCCGCTGCGCGCGCGGCCAGCGCCGCAATGGTGCCCGGAGGCGGCTGGGTCAGGTCGGGCCGTAGGCGCAGCAGCCGGATCAGCCGCTCGTCGTCCGATTCGGACAACCACGCGCCCAACGGCATATCCGCGTTGCTCTTCGCGCAGGCGCTCATCGCGACCAGCGTAGAGCAGCCGCCCGCTCTCGCCACCAGCCGATCTTCCTGCCACAATGTGACACGTGGCTGATGAGAAACGGCAAAAAAACAGGTACATCGATCCGGGTTGGCCCACGACCGATGTCGATGACCACGCGGTCAGCGAGCTTGCGGCCGACCGGACGGGCGCGCTGTCCCCGTTCGGTGACGTGACGTTCCCACTTCCGGCAGAAGAGATTCCGTTCATCCAATCTGCCACTGTCATCAACCGGTAACGGTGGACTCGGACCGGTCGCACCTCTCGCATCTCGACGAATCGGGTGAGGCCCGGATGGTCGACGTGACCGGCAAGGCCGTCACCAGGCGGACCGCGGTCGCTGCCGGAACGGTGCGTACCCGCCCCGATGTGGTGGCGATGATCAGTACCAACGGACTTCCCAAAGGCGACGCCCTGGCCACCGCAAGGGTGGCTGCGATTCAGGCGGCCAAACGCACCAGCGAACTCATCCCGCTGTGCCACCCACTGGCCATCACCGGCGCCGAAATCGAATTCACCACTGGCGGAGTCGAGGACCCAGGCACGATCGCGCTTACCGCGACCGTGCACACCACCGATCGCACCGGAGTCGAGATGGAAGCACTGACGGCCGTCAGTGTCGCCGCGCTGACGATCTACGACATGATCAAAGCGGTCGACCGGGCCGCATGCATCGAGGACATCAGGGTGTTGCGCAAAGAAGGCGGCAAGACAGGCACTTGGGTCCGGTGAAATCACCGACGCGCACAGGGGCGGTGATCATCGCCTCCACGCGGGCGGCCGCTGGTACCTACCAGGACCGGTGCGGTCCGGTCATCGTCGATTGGCTCAACGACCGTGGAATCGAGACCGCGTCGCCGGTCGTCGTCGCCGACGGCGGCCCCGTGGAGTCGGCGTTGCGGGTTGCTCTGCGGGACGACCCCGACGTCGTCGTCACCTCCGGTGGCACCGGCATCTCGCCGACGGACGGCACTCCCCAGATCACCGCCGAGTTGGTGGACTATCAGATTCCGGGGCTCGCCGACGCCATCCGGCGGGCCGGGCTTCCAAACGTGCCGACCTCGGTGCTGTCCCGCGGCGTGTGCGGGGTCGCCGGACGAACTCTGATCGTGAACCTCCCCGGGTCGACCGGGGGAGTACGCGACGGTCTGGCCGTCCTGAACGACGTGCTCGAACACGCATTGGACCAGCTGCGCGGTGGTGACCACCGGCAGTGACCGTCGTATTGCGGGCCGCACTGACCGATCGGCTCATCGAACCGGCCGAGCACGAAGCTCTGGTGTCGCATCCTTCGGCGGGTGCGGTGGTGGTCTTCGCCGGTGTCGTCCGAGACCACGACGGCGGGCGGACGGTGCTACGGCTGGACTACACGTCGCATCCGTCGGCGGCTCAGGTGCTGGCCGACGTGGTCGGCGAGGCGGCGACCGACACGACGGGTGTCCGCGCGATTGCCGTCAGTCATCGGATCGGCACCCTGCACGTCGGTGACGCCGCGTTGATCGTCGCGGTCGCCGCCGATCATCGGCATGCCGCGTTTCAGACATGCGCCCATTTGGTGGATGCCGTGAAGGAACGGCTTCCGGTGTGGAAGCACCAGTTCTTCGCCGACGGCACCGACGAGTGGGTCAACTCGGCGTGACCCCGAGCCGCCTGATCAGGCAGGCGGCAGCAGCGGAACCGGGGCTGGTATCGGAGCCGGCGCGGCCGCGGGAGCAGCGTCGGTCGGGACCGGCAGGGCCGGCGGTGGACCACCCGGGGCGTCGGGGGTGGTCAGCGGTCGCTGAGTCAGCGCCAGCAGCGCACCCTTGCCCGAGACGTCCTGGGTCTGGATGGCGTGCCAGAGCTCCTTCAGATAGCTCACGTTGGGACGCGAGGTGCCCGCGAGAGCGGGATCGGTCGTGGTGCCCGGCGGCAGGTTTTCCGGACTGGGCAGATGTGGAGTGCCCGCCGGTGCCGGGATCTCTCCGGCGACCGCCTGCTGGGCCAGGTCGAATGCCCGGGTCGGAACGTTCACGCCGGCGAGCGGCGCCAACGAGTCGACTGGGGGCGCGGCGACCGGGGCCGGCGCCGGAGTGGCCGGCGCAGGTGCTGCAGCCAGTGGCATGGCGGGAGCGCCGGGTGGCGGCGGTGGTATCGCCGGGTCTGCGGGCGCCGCCGGGGGAAGCGCGGGGCCGGCCGGAGCCGCCGGCGGTGGCGCCAGGTCCGCCGGTGCCGCGGGTAGCGGTGCGGGCGCGGCCGGCGGTGGAGCCAGGTCGGCCGGTGCCGCGGGCAGCGGCGCGGGAGCCGCCGGTGGCATCGCCGGGTCCACCGGGGGCGGTGTCAGCCCTACGTCGGGCAGGGGCGCAGCCGGCAACTGGGCGGGATCCAAGTGCCCGGCAGCGGCAAAGATCGTGGCCTCGGCCGGCGGAATGTCGGCGGGCGGCGGAAGTGGGGCGTCCATCGGAACCGGCGCCGGCGGTGCCTCCGGCAGCGGAGCCGTCATGGCATCGAACGGCGGCGGTGGCGGTGGCGGGAACGGAGCAGCCGGCGGCGGTGGGGGTAGCTCGCCGGTCATCGCGGCAGTATCGAGGGCCTGCGGTTCGTCGTTGACGACGTTGCGCGGCGTCGGGCCCGACAGCGCCCGGCCACAGGACGGCCAGGCACCCTTGCCCTGCGATGCCAGAACGCGCTCGGCGACGGCGATCTGCTCATCCTTGCTAGCGAGGTAGGCGACCGGGGCGAATTCACCACCGCCGTGACCGGACCAGGTACTCGGCGAGAACTGGAGTCCGCCGTGGTAGCCGTTGCCGGTGTTGATGGCCCAGTTGCCGCCGGATTCACACCCCGCGACCTGATCCCACTCGCTGTCGGTGGCTGCGCCGGCATGTGCGGCCAAGCCGAGGCTGCCGCCGCCGATGACCGCACTCGTAAAGGCGACTTTGGCGATGTTCACGGTTGACGAGCTGGGCTTGCGATGGCGTCCGCGCATGGATCTGGTGTTCCTCTCTGAAGCGCCCGCGAGGTCAGCTGTCGGGTTCGGGCTGGAGAGGTCGCCCGGCCGCCATCGTCGTAACGATTTCGGCTTCACCCCAAGGAGCCAGGAATGGCTCCAGGTCTCTGATGCTCTAGAGGACCAGTTGGGTCCCCCGCCTCCATCCAGATTGTTTCTCGTCGTCCCCGGCACCAACGGATGGAGTTCGGCGCGGTTGGTGAGCCGGCGGGCCGGTCGATCGTGGGGTTGACCGGCCTGCGCAAGACGGTAACGGCTCGGCGGAGTCCCGTCATCTCGTGACGGCACGGGCCGTGTGAGCCCCGGCAAATCCTAAAAGGACTCTAAAACCCCAGGAGGTGCTGTTGTTCCTGCAGGTGCGGGACGTCGCTATCTCGCCGTAGCCATCTTGTGACCATTCCGTTATGTGACGTAAATCACTGAAAAGGAACCCTCTAACCCCCGGCGAAGGGCGGCAGTACATCGATTGTCTGGGTGTCGCGCAGCGCGATTTCCCTGTGCCGCACCGCGACTCCGTCGCACAGATACGAGCAACGCGCCAGGACGGCGGACAGACCGGCGTCCCTTGACGCGAGCAGGCTTGCCAGGTCAACCAGTGTGGCGCCGGTCGGTAGCTCGATCGTCTCGCTGTCGACCCCGGCTGCGGCGCGGGCGGCGGCGAAATAGCGGACGGTGATATTGACGTGCGGGTGCACCGACCTAGCCGCCGATCGCGCTCATCGGGCGATCGGGTTGGACGAAATCGGGCTCGTTGATGCCGTGTCCCGCCGCCTTGGTCCACATCGCCGCACGCCATGCGGCCTCGAGCGCGTCGTCGTCACCGCCGCCGCGCAGCAGCGCGCGCAAGTCGGTCTCCTCGGCCGCGAACAAACAGTTTCGGACCTGGCCGTCGGCGGTAAGCCTGGTTCGGTCGCACGCCGAACAGAACGCCTGAGACACCGAAGCGATGATGCCGACCTTTCCGATGACGCCTTCGCCGCTGGGCGACAACACCTGCCACAGCGCGGCGGGTGCCGAACCACGAGGTGCCGAGTCGGGTGTGAGGGTGAAGTGCCGCTGCAGTGCGCCGAGCACGTCGGCCGCCGCGATGGTGCGGTCTCGTCGCCAGGAGTGGCCGGCATCCAAGGGCATCTGTTCGATGATTCGCAGCTGATAGTCGTGCTCGAGGCAGAAGCGCAGCAACGCCACCGCATCTTCCAATCCGGTGTCCGGGTCAAGAACCGCGTTGACCTTCACCGGGCGCAGACCCGCGGCGTTAGCGGCGCGCAGTCCGGCCAGCACATCGGCTAGTCGATCGCGGCGGGTGATCGCCGCGAAATGGGCGGCGTCGACGGTATCCAGCGACACATTAACCCGGTCGAGCCCTGCCGCCTTCAGACCGGTGGAGCGCTGCGCCAGCCCGACCCCGTTGGTGGTCAGCGCGATCTCGGGGCGCGGGCGCAGGGACGCGGTCGCCGCTACGACGTCCTCAAGGTGGGGGACGACCAGCGGTTCGCCCCCGGTGAAGCGCACGTTGGTGATTCCCAGGCGGGTGACGGCGATGCGAAGCAGCCGGACCAACTCGTCGGGCCGCAACTTCTGGTCGCCCGGCATCCAGTCGAGTCCTTCGGCGGGCATGCAATAGGTGCAGCGCAGGTTGCACAGATCGGTCAGTGAGACGCGCAGGTCGGTGGCGATCCGCCCGAAGCTGTCGACCAGCGGGCCGTCCCCCGGCGCGGGCGGCAGTGGTCGTCGCAAGGCGGGCACACCCAGCGCGACGACCGTCACGGCGCTTCTCGCATGGATGCGTTCGCTCCGTCGACCTGCATGTCGACCGGCACGATCTCCTTGCCCAGTGGCATCAGCGAAACCGGTATCAGCTTGAGGTTCGCCAGTGCCAGCGGGATGCCGATGATGGTGATGGCCATTGCGACGGCGCTGACGATGTGGCCGATGGCCAGCCAGACGCCGAAGAGGATCACCCAGATGACGTTGCCGATCAACGCGCCGGGACGGGGACCGGGCTTGTCCACGATCGTGCGACCGAAAGGCCAGAGCGCATACGCCGCGATGCGAAAGGCGGCGAAGCCGAACGGGATGGTGATGATCAGAATGAAGCAGACAAGGGCTGCGAGCAGGTAGCCAAGGGCCAGCCAAAGCCCGCCGAAGATCAACCAGATGACATTGAGTACGAGTCGCATCTTCTTCCTCCGACGGTGACAGCAGCCTACCGATATAAGGGGGTGCTGGCCGAGATGGCGTCCGAGTAAGATCGCTGCAGACGCGTCCCGGAGCAGGCGGGGCGCTTTACCTTTTATGTGGCCTCAGACAGACAAGCAGGTGAGCTCAGTGCCAACCGGGCGGGTGAAGTGGTACGACACCGAGAAGGGCTTCGGCTTCCTTTCCCAGGAAGACGGCGAAGACGTCTACGTGCGATCCTCGGCGCTGCCCGCCGGTGTGGAGGGTCTGAAGGCGGGTCAGCGCGTCGAGTTCGGCGTTGCCGCCGGCCGTCGCGGTCCCCAGGCGCTGAGTCTGAAACTCATCGAACCTCCGCCCAGCTTGACCAGGACCCGTCGAGAGGCCGCGGCCGCCGAGCACAAATACACTCCGGACGAGTTGCACGGGATGGTCGAAGACATGATCACGCTGCTGGAGAGCGCGGTGCAGCCGGAGCTCCGCAAGGGCCGCTACCCCGACCGCAAGGTGGCCCGCCGAGTCTCCGAGGTGGTCAAGGCCGTCGCGCGCGAACTCGACTCCTGATCCCGGCCCCGCCCTCGGGCGGCGCTCGATCCTTGCGTGGTTTCCTGCCCTCGAAACTGAGCATTTGCGCGAAGTTTTCGCGAATCTTGCCGATTTTCTTCAGTTTCGGCGGGTGGTCAGGTCAGGCGGGCGGGCTGGCGGGCCGACGGGAGGAGTCAGACTTTCGCGCCGGCCGCCTGCAGCGCTTGCCGGGTGCGCGCCACGATCGTATTGGGCCGGTCTTTGAGCATGTCCGCGCCGACCCGCACGATGCGCCAGCCCAGCGACTCCAACTCTGCCTGGCGGTCGATGTCACGCGCCCGTTGCCTGGGGTCCGTCCAATGCTGCGATCCGTCGTATTCCACGCCGACCTTCCAAGTGTCCCAACCCATATCGATGCGGCCCACGTGATAGCCGAAGCCGTCGAACACGTCGATCTGGGTCTGCTCCGGCCGCAGCCCGGCCTTGGTGAGGATCAGCCGGGTGCGCGTCTCTTGCGGTGACTCGGCGCCCGGGTCGGCCAAGGTGATCGCCTCACGCAATTGCACGAGCCCGCGAGCGCCGCGGTGGCGCGCGACCAGTACCGAGATGTCCGTCGTCCTGACCCCGGTCGCCCGCATCAACGCATCCAGTCTGGTCACCGCCAGGGTCAGTCCCTTCCGTCGGCCCAGGTCGAAGGCGGTCCTGGCCGCCGTGGTCATCGGCAGACCCCGCACCGTGCCCACCTCGTCGGGCTCAAGGGTGTCGTTGCGCAGCACGATCCCGGGGGTGTGGTGTTGACTGCGCTGATTCAGTTCAGCAGGCAGCCAAGCGTCGATCCACAGTGCACCGTGCAGCGCCGCCGCCGAAACACCGACGAGCGTCGCACGTCGACCTGACCACAGCCACGCAGCACGCGCCTTCTCGACCGCGCTAAGGTTGGCCTCCTTGGGCACGTACACATTTCGATGGACCGCCCGGTAGCGGGTGTCCAACTGGTACCGGTTCACAATGCCCGCGGCGAGGGCCTCAGTCCCCACGATTGGGTTCACGGTGGTAGGACGCAGCGCAGGGCCCCGTGGTTCCGCCCGCCTATTCCTCCCGCCTATTCCTCCCGCCTATTCCTCCCGCCGAAACTGAACTTCTGATCGACTCAAGGCGCGAATGTTCGCAATCAAGTTCAGACTCGGCGCGGTCAGGCGCGGTCAGGCGCGGTCCGGCGCAGTCAGGCGCAGTCAGTTGGGTATGAATGGGATATGAGCTACGTCGCCGACTCCTCGACCGCCGATGGTGAGTTCAATCGCGACACGGACTACATCACCACCCGCATCACGGCAGACGGTCGTGATGGCTATCCCGTGCAGCCCGGCCGGTACCGGCTGGTCGTGGCCAGAGCGTGCCCGTGGGCCAATCGCGCGATCATCGTGCGCAGGCTGCTGGGTCTGGAAGACGCACTCTCGATCGGCTTCTGCGGTCCCACCCACGACGAGCGGAGCTGGACCTTCGACCTCGATCCCGATGGGGCCGATCCGGTGCTGGGCATCCACTACCTGCGCGACGCCTACAACAAGCGCATTCCTGACTATCCGAAGGGTGTGACGGTACCGGCGATCGTCGACATCCCGACCGGTGAAGTGGTGACCAATGACTTCGCCCAGATCACCCTGGATTTCTCCACGCAGTGGACGGCGCACCACCGCGACGGTGCGCCCCTGTTGTACCCCGAACCGCTGCGCGACGAGATCGACGAGGTTTCCAGGCGGATCTATACCGAGGTCAACAACGGTGTGTACCGCTGCGGGTTCGCCGGCTCACAAGGTGCCTACCAGCGTGCATACGACCGACTGTTCAGCGCCTTGGACTGGCTCTCGGAGCGACTGTCGGGTCAGCGTTATCTCGTCGGAGACACCATCACCGAGGCCGACGTCCGATTGTTCACCACGCTGGCCCGGTTCGACCCTGTCTATCACGGACACTTCAAGACCAACCGCAGCAAGCTGACCGAAATGCCGGTGCTGTGGGCCTACGCCCGGGATCTCTTTCAGACGCCGGGCTTCGGCGACACCATCGACTTCACCCAGATCAAGCAGCACTATTACATCGTTCATTCCGACATCAACCCCACCGGCGTGGTGCCCAAGGGACCGGATTTGGCGAATTGGCTGACGCCCCATGGTCGGGAAGCGTTGGGCGGCAAGCCGTTCGGTGACGGCACGGCACCCGGACCGACGCGCGAGTCAGAGCGGGTGCCGGCCGATCACCGAGCCGGCGAGTAGTCGGGCTCATTCCACACCGTGCGCACCGACCATTCGGCGTGCGGCACCGGGAACTCGTTGCCCGACTCGTCGCGGACCAGGGTCGGCAGCTGGACGGCGATGCCGGTCAGCCGACCGAGGTGCGGGTCGAGGGTCGGGATCGTCACCGCAAGTCTCTCGCCGGGCCGGAATTCCGCTATGACGTCGTCGTCCTCATAGGCGCGCAACAACACCCACGGCGCCCGCGAGATGGCCGACGCCACCGAGAGCTGCACGGGAAAGCGACCGGTCACTGCGAGCTCGCCCTGCTCGCCAGGTACCACGCAGTCGGTCGGGTTGAACACCTGACAGAACCGGTAGGGACCCACCCGCGTCAGGTGTCCGTGCGAGTACGCCGAGATCTCCGGCAGCTGGTCGGTGTGGCCGCGGGTCAACCGCCACACCAACACTCCGGTACCGATGGACGCAAGCAACGCCACTACCGCGAGAACGGCGACAACACGTTTCACTCCGGTGCCACCGCGGACATGCCGCTCCGTGCCCCTCGTTGTTCGGCCAACACCGGGCGGTTGCCGCCCAATCCGGGTATCAGGGACTCGCCGCGGTAGCTGACGATGGTCTGCGCGAGGCCGAGTAGCAGCACGGCTGTGATCGTGGTGAACCCCGCCCACAGGTCGGTATAGATAAGCACGCCGGTAGCGCCGCCGGCGACCCAGGCGAGTTGGAGCAACGACTCGGACCGTCCGAATGCCGACGCCCGCGACTCCTCGGGAAGGTCGTCCTGCAGAGAGGCGTCCAGCGAGGCCTTGGCGATGGCGCTGGCCCCGGCGGTGACCAGTGTCGCTGCACCGGCGACCAAGAGGTTGCCGGTCACCGCGGTCGCCAATGCCATGGCGGTCACCGCGACCGCGCAGCGCACCACCAATCGTGCCGGGTGGCCCAGCGACAGTCGCGCGGCGGTGAAGTTGCCGGCGAAATTGCCCACCGCGGCAGCAGCGCCGATCAATCCGAGGATGCGCAGCTGCTCCCACCCGGCCGCGTCGTGCGCCTTGGCCACGAAGGCCGGGTAGAGGAAGAGGAAGCCGACCATCACCTTGACGGTGCAGTTGCCCCACAGCGCGGTGATGATGTTGCGCCCCAATGGCTGCCGCGTTTTTGCCGCCTTGGAGACCGGCTCGCGGTGTCGACGCAACCCGCCGGAACGGTCGTGGTAGCTCAGTGTGGTGGGAACCTCACCTTCGGTGACCTCGACCCACTTGGGGATCTGCATCGCCAGGACTGCGCCGGCTACCGTCGCGGCCACCACGACGTACAGTGCTCCCGGCATCTGAAAGAGGTTGAACCCCCATTCACAGGCCGCCGCGATCGCGCCGCCGACCACGGTGCCGCCCAGCAGCCCGAACGTGGTCAGCCGGGAGTTGACCCGCACCAGGTCGATCGTGGGTGGCAGTACCCGAGGAGTGACGGCGCCCCGGAGCACCGAGAACGACTTCGACAACACCATCATCCCGAGCGCGCAGGGATACAGAACCCAGGAGGGGAAGCTGCCGGTGGCGCCGTCGTAGTTGGCGATCAGTACCACGGCGAGGACCGTCCGCAAAACGAACGAGGCCGCCAGCGCGACACGTCTGCCGTGCTGCAGCCTGTCCAGCGCCGGGCCGATCAACGGGGCGATCACCGCGAATGGAGCGATCGTGATCAGCAGATACAGAGCGACCTTGCCCTTGCTCTCCCCGGTGGCGGCCGCGAAGAAAAGGGTGTTGGCCAGGGCTACGGCCATTGCCGCGTCCACCGCGAAGTTCGCGACGACCGGCCACGTCAACGCGGTCAGCCCAGATTTGTCGGCGCCGTCGGCAGTAGCGGCCCGGTGCACCAGGTCGTACATCTTGGTGCCCATTTCCCGGCTGCGCGCTGCGGCGGCCCGGGTCACGGTCACCTTTTCGCCGGCACCGGAGCCCAGTCGCCCAGACGCCTCGTCGAAGAGGTCGTCACTCGAACGGCGGCGTGCGCTCTCGTCCAGGGGCGGCAGCCACCGGTTGGCGCTCTGGTTGGACGGGACGGGCTGGCGGGCGGACCGGTGCGCGGTGCGCTGACCCGGCCGCCACGCCGGGTCGCTGGGGTAGTTGGCCATGCCCGGGTGTTCCCGCGCAGGTGGGCGCGGCGGGTAATAGCGTTCGTCGGGCTGACCGTCAGAATCCCAATGGTCACGCCGCGGTCCGGTCACGCATCGATTCTCCCCCATCCCGACGACACTGGGCGTGCAGGCGGCCGGTGTGGCTACACCTTGTTCCCGTCGGGCAAGATTGGGGGCGATGGACAGCATGACCGAACTCGAAGCCGGCTCGCCGGACCCAATGCCGGACCCAATGCCGGACCCGATTTCTGACGCGCCGCCGCCCCCGTCTGACGCGCCGCTGCCCGTGTCGGACGCGCCGCCCAGAGCGTCTGCCGCGCCGGCGAGCGCGGCGATCGCGCCGGAACTCGCTGCGCTGCTGACCGCCGCTGTCGACCAGGCCCGCGCCGCGGTCGTGGATTTCAGTGGCGAAGAGACGGTGGGGGAGTACCTCGGCGCCGAGTTCGAGGATTCGAGCGCGGCCACCCACCGCTTCCTTGCCCGGTTGCCGGGCTATCGCGGCTGGCAGTGGGCGGTCGTGGTGGCCGCGTGCCCGGGGGCGGCCCAGGCAACCATCAGCGAAGTGGTGCTCGTGCCGGGGCCGACTGCGTTACTCGCACCGGAATGGGTGCCGTGGGATCAGCGGGTGCGACCTGGCGACCTGGGCCCGGGCGATCTGCTCGCGCCACCGGCCGACGATCCCCGACTGGTGCCTGGCTACACCGCCACCGGCGACCCCGATGTCGACGAGCTCGCTGTCGAGGTCGGATTGGGGCGCCGTCAGGTGCTGGGTCTCTGGGGCCGTGACGAAACAGCACAGCGCTGGCACGACGGCGATTTCGGCCCCGGCTCGGCGATGGCGAGGGCAACCAAGCGCCGGTGTCGCGACTGCGGTTTCTTCGTTCCGCTCAGCGGGGCGCTGGGTGTGATGTTCGGGGTATGCGCCAATGAGTTCGCCGCTGACGCGCATGTGGTCGACGCCGAATTCGGTTGTGGCGCACACTCGGACACCCCGGCGTCATCCGGCACCGGGTCGCCGTTGTGCGACCCCTACGACGACGGTGTGCTGGACCTGGACGAGAAGAAGGACACCGGGGACGAGGACGCCGAAAACAAGGACACCGGGGACGACGCCGGTGACGACGCCGGGGGCGAGGACGCCGAACACAAGGACACCGGGGACGACGCCGGGAAGAAGGACACCGAGAACGAGGACGCCGGGGACCTGGTCGAAAAGAAGGACACCGAGCCCAGCGATCCGGATGGCGAACCAGCGCCGAACGGCCCCTAGCTCTCCGCGGCCTCTTTTATCCGGGTCAACGACGCGCTCATGCCCTTGACAAGCTCCTCTTCGAATTGTGGCACCCCGCCCAGTAGCGAGTTGGTCAGCAGAGTCGATATCGGCTTCACGCCGTTCTCGGCATGCCGGGTCTCCACCAGCCGGGTGCCCGCCTCCGTCGGCTCGAGTTCATAACTCCAGACGGTGCCGTTCTCGCTGACCCGAAACGCCAATTTCTTCTCGGGGATCAGCTCGGTGATTCGGCAGGTCGTCGGCCAGAAAAGGTAGCCGCGCCGGTTGAGGTTGATCGTCCGGGCACCCTGACGCAGGCCGCCGATCGGTTTCATCAACCGGCACTGCGGGCTCCACTGCGGCATCCGACTCAGGTCCGAGACCAGCGACCACACCTTGGAAACCGGCGCGTTGATATCGATCTGCGCTTGCAATACGGGCGCCGCCATGGCTCCTCCATCTACGTCGTTCAGCTCAAGCCGGTTTGCGCCCCGCGAGACCCGCGGCGCACGGCGTGACGTTGCCACAGAAAGATGGACGTGCCAAGAACTCCCACGCCCAGCCCGGCAACGGTGATCGGTCGCCAGTCGTGCAGTGAGTCGACGGTGAAGGCGAGAACCGCGGCGATCAACCAGCCCCCGGTGATGACGAGAATGACCGGCCACGGTGCCAGCAGAGCCGGGGGCAGCGCCGGAGGCAGCGGCGAGGGGGTCGCGCTCATCCCCTGAACGTAGCCGATGGCCGGATCGTGTCGGGCGGCGCTGAGTAGTGTCTACGCCGTGAGAGCCGCCGACGTCACCGACGCCGCTCGCGTGGCCGGCGTGAACGTCGTCGACGTCTCCGACCCGGCCGACCCCAGGCTCGACGACTTCCGGGACCTCAACAGCGTGGACCGGCGGCCGGATCTGCCCTCGGGAAAGGGTCTGGTGATCGCCGAGGGCGTCCTGGTGGTGCAGCGCATGTTGGCCTCCCGATTCACCCCGCGCGCTTTCCTGGGGACCGATCGGCGGCTGACCGAGCTCGAGGCCGATCTTGACGGCGTCGGCGCGCCGTTCTACCGAGCATCGGCAGCGGTGATGGCCGATGTTGTCGGCTTTCACCTCAACAGGGGCGTGCTCGCATCGGCGGCGCGCGCGCCGGAGCTGACGGTGCCGCAGGTTCTTGAGGGTGCCACGACCGTCGCGGTGCTCGAGGGTGTGAACGATCACGAGAATCTCGGTTCGGTGTTCCGTAATGCCGCGGGCCTCGGCGTCGATGCGGTGGTGTTCGGCAGCGGATGCGCGGATCCGCTGTACCGCCGGGCGGTACGGGTCTCGATGGGCCATGCGCTGCTGGTCCCTTTCGCGAAAGCGGAGGACTGGCCTGGTGATCTGAAGATGCTGCAGAAGAAGGGGTTTCGGGTATTGGCGATGACGCCCGACCCGGCGGCACCCACCCTGGCCGACGCGATGGCTGGCCTGGCCGGGCGGCCGGTCGCCATCCTGGTCGGCGCGGAGGGCCCAGGTCTGCAGGAGCACACCATGCGGTGCAGCGACGCGCGGGTGCGGGTACCGATGTCGCGCGGCACCGACTCGCTCAACGTCGCCACTGCCGCGGCACTGGCCTTCTACGAACGGGGCAGGCGCGCCCCGGGGGCGACATGAGGGACGACTCCACGCCGTGGGCGACGGGTTTGACGGTGGCGGCATTCGTCGCGGCCGTGATCGCGACGGCGGTCGTGGTGCTCAGTATCGGGCTGTCGCGGGTCCACCCGCTACTGGCTGTCGGCCTTAATTTGGTCGCGGTCGGTGGACTGGCGCCCACCGTATGGGGGTGGCGCAAGGTGCCGGTCTGGCGGTGGTTCGTGCTCGGGTCGGCCGTCGGTGTCGCGGGTGCGTGGATCGCTCTGCTAGCGCTGGCCGCCACTGGAGCGAACGCCCAGTAGGACGTCTTCCCACGCCGGGACGGCAGGATGGCCCTTCTTCGGCCGCGGCGGCTTGGTCGTCGGCGGCGGTTCTGGCGCCGCTACGGGTGCTGCGACGGGCGCCGCGACCGGGGTGTCGGTGTCCTCCAGCGTGAGCTGCGCCACCGGCGCCAGCGGCCGCAGCGGACGCGCGAAATTCGGATCGATCAGTTCGTGGGCGGCGTCGTCGAATGCGGTGACGGTGCCGCCGTGCGCGCCGGGCGCGAACCGGAAATGGGCCTGCAGGTCCGACCTGCCCGCCGTCCACGACAATTGCACCGTCCAGCGCCCGTCCTCGTTGCGCCACGCATCCCAGTTGGTGGCCTCCGGGTCGAGGCCACGGGCGATCAGTGACGTGCTCACCGTCTCCAGAAGTGTGAGCACCGAAGGTCCGTCGGGTAGAACCGGATGGGCGGCGGTGGCCAGTTCGGCGGCGCGGGCCCGCTCGAGCAGGACCGGATGGGCGAACCGCTCCACGCGTGAAATCGAAGCTCCAGAGGCCGCGGCGACTTGTTCAACTGAGGCGCCTGCCCGGATCTTTGCCTGAATATCTTTGGGGCGCAGCATGTTTGCGACTTCGACCTCGATCGCGGTTTGGTTGGAACCGATCTTGTCGCCGCGCACCGCGGCCTCGAGCCGTGCGTCGGAGCGCAGCACGAACTTCTCCCCGGAGTCGTCGGATTCACAGATGATCCGCCGGCTGTCGCCGTCGAGTCCGACCACTTTGAGTTCCCGCATTACGACCTCCTCCGGGCTGATGCCGAGCCCGATACGCAGGTCACCCTACTGCGTTATCAGGCCGTAACCCGGGTGACACGCTGCAGTCGTTCGCGGCTATAGCTGTTGGGTCACCCAGTCGATGCATTCGGTCAGGGCGCTGACGTCGTCGGGCTCGACGGCGGGGAACATCCCGACCCGGAGCTGGTTGCGGCCCAGTTTGCGGTAGGGCTCGGTGTCCACGATGCCGTTGGCACGCAGTATCGACGCCACGGTCGCGGCATCCACGGCGTCGGAGAAGTCGACGGTGCCCACGACCTGCGAGCGCAGCGCTGGGTCGGAAACGAACGGGGTGGCAAACGAGGACGCTTCGGCCCACGAGTACAGCCGCGCGGAAGAGTCGGCGGTTCGTTTGGTTGCCCAATCCAGGCCGCCGTTGCTCAGCAGCCAGTCGATCTGCTCGGCGAGCAGGACCAACGTCGCGATCGCCGGGGTGTTGTAGGTCTGGTTCTTGAGGCTGTTCTCGATCGCGATGGGTAGCGACAGGAACTCGGGCACCCAGCGTCCGCTCCCGGCGATGGCGTCCACCCGGGCCAGGGCGGCGGGTGACATCAGCGCGATCCACAGCCCGCCGTCGCCGGCGAAGTTCTTCTGCGGGGCGAAGTAGTACACGTCGGCGTCGGTGATGTTGACCGGCAGTCCGCCGGCCGCCGAGGTGGCGTCGATCGCGATCAGCGCATCACCGGAGCCTTCCGGACGTTGTACCGGGACCGCCACCCCGGTGGAGGTCTCGTTGTGGGCCCAGCCGATCAGGTCGACGTCCGGGTCCGACACCGGTGTGGGTGCGCTACCCGGGTCGGCCTTGACGACGACGGGTTCGCCGACGAACGGGTTCTTGGCGACGGCGGAGGCGAACTTCGCACTGAACTCGCCATAGGTCAGATGCAGTGAGCGCTTGTCGATCAGCCCGAACGCGGCGGCATCCCAGAATGCGGTGGAGCCGCCGTTGCCCAGGATCACCTCGTAGCCGGCCGGCAGCGAGAACAACTGCCCAAGCCCTTCGCGTACCCGGCCCACCAGGTTCTTGACCGGAGCCTGGCGGTGGGATGTACCGAAGATGTCGCCGGCCGCGGACAATGCCTGCAGTTGTTCGGCTCTGACCTTGGACGGCCCGCAGCCGAACCGGCCGTCCTTGGGCTTGAGCTCGGACGGGATCGTTACGGACGGCATTGCAGATGGCGCTGCAGATGGCGCAGAAGGTTTCGTCGTCGAGGCGTCGGGCATGGTGGACAAGCGTAGTTCCGTCACCCGGCCGGCGCTAAACCGCGTGCGCGGAGCCTCAGATGCAGCCGACGACGGCTCGACTCAGCACGCTGTATATCCACCGTCCAGGTACATCACCTGGCCGGTGAAGAAGGTCGACGCGTCGCTGAGCAGAAACAACAGCGCGCCGATGAAATCTTCCGGCTCAGCGAACCGTCCCAGCGGAATCCGGGTGAGCGCCGTCTCGCGAAAGGCGCGCCCGGCCTCGTCATCGGCGTACATCCACGCGGTCAGCTCGGATCGAAATACGGTTGGGGCAATGGCGTTCACTCTGATCTCGTGAGGACCCCACTCCGCGGCAAGTGTCTTGGCCAAGAGATCGGTCGCCGCCTTCGACGGGCAGTAGGCGCTGTACCCGGCAGGCGCGCCCAGTGCGCCACGTACGGAGGAGACGAGCACCACGCTTCCCCCCTGGCCCTGGTCCAGCAAAACACGCCCGGCCGCCTGGCACACCAACCACGAGCCGCGCACATTGGCGTTCATCACCCGCTCGAAGTCCTCGACCGCCATATCTACGATGGGCTCGACGTGGTTCATGCCGGCGGCCGTCAATACTCCATCGAGCCGACCGTACCGGGCGACGGCAGCATCGACCATCGCCGTTGCATCGGAAGGGTTTTCGGGCCGCAGTGCGACCACCGCGGCATCCGTCAGGCCGGCAGAGCTAACCAGGTCGGCCAACGCTGCCGAGTTGGCGCCCGCCAGGGTCAGCAACGCCCCCGCTTCGTCCAGTGCGCGTGCCGCAACGGTGCCCAGTGCGCCGGTAGCGCCGGTGATGAGAATCGACTTGCCCTCGACGCTGAACCGAGCAGCCGAAGAAGTGAACGCCGCGCCTGTCGCCATCGCGCCGACCTCCAGAGTATTGGGAACAGATCGCAGCCCAACTGTCCCACACGACACGTCGGCCGCCCGCGACGCCACTGTGACCCCGATCACATGTGACGCAACTAACCCGGCAGCGCCACAACTGTGTAAATGCCCTGTTTAATTCCTGGGACCCCGGGTACTGTATTTAGACAGCGAGCATGTGAATGTAAACCGCACGGGAGGCCCAGATAATGGCTGCCAAGACCGCTAGAACGAAAATCGTCCGGCGCTGGCGCAGGAACATGGAGTTAGGCGACAGCCCGGAAGACCAGGCCTACGTCGACATGCTGAACACCCTGTCCGAGGGCTCGGTGCGGCGAAATTTCAACCCCTACACCGATATCGACTGGGACGACCCGGAGTTCGCGGTGACCCCCGACGACCCTCGGTGGATTCTGCCGGCAACCGACCCGATAGGTCGTCACCCCTGGTATACCTCTCAGCCGGTCGAGCGGCAGATCGAGATCGGGATGTGGCGGCAGGCCAACGTCGCCAAGGTCGGTCTGCATTTCGAGTCGATCCTGATCCGCGGTCTGATGGAGTACGCATTCTGGGTGCCCAACGGTTCTCCGGAGTATCGGTACTGCTTGCACGAGGCGGTCGAAGAGTGCAACCACACGATGATGTTCCAGGAGATGGTCAACCACATCGGCGCCGACGTTCCGGGGATGCCGCGGCTGCTCAAGTGGATCCAGCCGGCCATTCCGCTGGTCGCCGGTCCGCTTCCGATCCCGTTCTGGTTCGGCATCCTGGCCGGTGAGGAACCGATCGACCACACTCAGAAGAACGTGTTGCGCGAGGGTAAGGCGCTGCATCCGATTATGGAACGGGTGATGGCCATCCACGTCGCCGAGGAAGCCCGTCACATCTCCTTCGCCCACGAGTATCTGCGCAAGCGGTTACCCCACCTGCCACGACGGAAACGGTTCTGGCTCTCGCTCTACGTGCCGGTGGTGATGCGGGTGCTGTGCTCGGCCATCATCGTGCCGCCGCGCGCATTCTGGAGGGAGTTCGACATTCCGCGCTCGGTGCGAAAGGAGATTTTCTTCAAGTCTCCTGAGTCGCGAAAGATGTTGCGCGACATGTTCGGAGATGTCCGGATGTTGTGCCAGGACACCGGCCTGATCAATCCGGTTGCGAAACTGATGTGGTGGATCTGCCGGATCAACGGCGATCCCAGCCGGTACCGCAGCGAGCCGCAACGGCAGCACCTGGCCTCGGTCGCGTAGGGCTTCGGCCAAGTGCCACACGTCATCACGCAGTCCTGTTGCGGTGACGCGTCCTGCGTCTACGCATGCCCGGTCAACTGCATCCACCCCACTCCCGACGAGGCCGGATTCGCCACGGCGGAGATGCTCTACATCGACTCGGTCGCCTGCGTGGATTGCGGAGCTTGCGTGTCGGCTTGTCCGGTCGGTGCGATAGCGCCGGACACCAGACTCGAAGCCCAGCAGTTGCCGTTCGTGGAACTCAATGCGTCCTTCTACCCGGCGCGGGTGGGCAAGCTGCCGCCGACCTCGAAGCTGGCACTGGTGCCCGAGGCCCCGATCGTGCGTGCCCGCCCGGGTGGTCCGTTGCGGGTGGCCGTCGTCGGATCGGGGCCGGCCGCCATGTACGCCGCCGACGAGCTGCTGACCCAGAAAGGCGTGCGGGTCAACATCTTCGAAAAGTTGCCCTCGCCGTATGGCCTGGTGCGCGGGGGCGTGGCGCCCGATCACCAGAGCACTAAGGGGGTGACCCGGCTGTTCGACAAGATCGCGGCACGGCGCGGGCTCAGGTTCTACCTCAACGTCGAGGTGGGCGTGCACGTGACGCACGACGAGTTGCTGCAACACCACCATGCGGTGCTGTACGCCGTCGGCGCGCCCGACGACCGCCGGCTGGAGGTGGACGGTATGGGCTTGCCGGGTACCGCCACCGCCACCGAGGTGGTCGCGTGGATCAACGGCCATCCGGAATTCACCGATCTGCCCGTCGACTTGAGTGCCGAACGCGTCATCGTCATCGGTAACGGCAACGTGGCCCTGGACGTCGCCAGGATTCTGACCGCAGACCCGAACATGCTGGCCCGCACCGATATTGCCGACCATGCGCTGGAGGCACTGAGGAAGTCGCGGGTGCGCGAGGTGCTGATCGCGGCGCGCCGGCGGCCGGCTGCCTCGGCGTTCACCTTGCCCGAGCTGATCGGCCTGACCGCGGGCGCGGACGTCGTGCTGGACGCCGCCGACCGTGCGCTGGTGATCGAGGATCTGGCCCGGGAGACGGATTCGCTGACACGCAACAAGCTGGAGATACTGGCCGGGCTGCCGGACGCTGCCAGGCCCCCAACGCGGCCGCGGATTCGATTCACCTACAACGTGACGCCGCGGCGGGTGCTGTCGGAGGACACCGCCGGCCTGGTCGAGCACACGGCCGGCCCGGTCGGGGACAAGCGGGCCACCGGAGTCGAGTTCGCGGTGACCGGGACCGAAGAGCTCCGGGCGATCTCGGCGGGTCTGGTGTTGACCTCAATCGGGTACCGGGGCAAACCGATTCGCGGCCTACCGTTCGACGAGGACGCCGCGGTGGTTCCGAACGACGGGGGCAGGGTCATCGATCCCGGCAGCCCTGTCCCCGGTAGCCCAGTCCCCGGTAGCCCAGTCCCCGGTAGCTATGTGGCGGGCTGGATCAAACGCGGTCCGACCGGCTTCATCGGCACCAACAAATCCTGCGCCGGCCAGACGGTGCACAACCTGGTCGCCGACTTTAACGACGGCTTGTTGGCCGATCCGGTGCACAACCCGGCCGCGCTGGATCGATTGGTCCGCCGCCGACGTCCCGAAGTGATCGATTTCGCGGGATGGAAGGCGATCGACGACGCCGAGATCGCCCGCGGCGGGACCCAGCGGCCTAGGGTCAAGTTCTGCACCGTCGCTGCCATGGTGGAGGCCGCCGCCGCGGCGCCGGCCGCGCCGGCGCACCGGCGTCTGCTGGCCGGCCTGCGCCGCGGCTAATCGCCGGCCATGTTTGCGCAGATCTCGGGCATGTCGACCTCGCGTACCGTTTCCGCCAACGACCACTGGTGGCCGAACGGATCGCGGACGACGCCGTAGCGGTCACCCCAGAACTGATCCTCCAGCGGAGCCACCACCGACGCGCCGGCATCGAGGGCGCGCTGGAACCGGGATTCGACGTCGGGGCCGTGCAGGTGCAACGTCACCGAGGTGCCGCCCAACGCGGTGGGAGTGCTCGACTTGCCGTCGCAGAACTCGGGAAAATCGTCGTTGAGGAACACCATGAATCCGTTGATCTGCACTGCGGCGTGGATCAGCTTGCCGTCAGGGCCCGGTATCCGGGCCATCTCTTTGCCGCCGAAGGCTCGGGCGTAGAAGTCGAGCGCCGCGGCGGCGTCATCGACCACGAGGTGGGGTACCAGCATCGGTTGATTCGCGTCAGGGTTCATGGCCATACAGACTCCTCGTGCCTCAAGAACTCATCGAAAATGTCTGCTCAGTGCAGACCGAGCAGGTCCCAACCCTGGACCGATTCGGGGGTTCGCGGGCCGGGGCCGACGTAGACCGCCGAGGGGCGCACCAGCTTGCCCAGCCGCTTCTGCTCCAGGATGTGGGCGCACCATCCCGCGGTGCGGCCGCAGGTGAACATGGCGGGCATCATCTTGGCGGGGACCTGCGCGAAGTCCAGGATCACCGCCGCCCAGAACTCGACGTTGGTCTCGATGGCACGGTCGGGGCGACGCTCCCGCAACTCGCTCAGCGCGGCCTGCTCCAGCGCGGCCGCCACCTCGTAGCGCGGCGCGGCCAGCCGCTTGGCCGTTGCCCGCAGCACCCGGGCCCGCGGATCCTCGGCCCGGTACACGCGGTGGCCGAACCCCATCAGCCTTTCGTTGCGGTCCAGGACGCCCCGGATCACCGCGGCCGCGTCGCCGGTGCGCTCGGCTTCCTCGATCATCGGGATCACCCGCGCCGGGGCGCCGCCGTGCAGCGGTCCGCTCATCGCGCCGATCGCACCCGAGAGAGCGGCGGCCACGTCGGCGCCGGTCGAGGCGATCACGCGCGCGGTGAACGTGGACGCGTTCATGCCGTGCTCGGCCGCGCTCACCCAGTAGGCGTCGATCGCCTCGATATGACGAGGATCGGGCTCACCCTGCCACCGAGTCATGAATCGCGCTGTGACGGTGCGGCGTTCGTCGATCATGCGCTGCGGCACCGCGGGCTTATAGATGCCGCGCGCGGACTGGGCGACATAGGACAGCGCCATCACCGAGGCGCGGGCGAGCTGGTCGCGCGCGGTGTCGTCGTCCACATCCAGCAGCGGCGGGTAGCCCCAGATCGGGGCCAGCATCGCCAGACCGGCCTGGACGTCCACCCGGACGTCACCGCTGTGGATCGGCAGCGGGAACGGTTCGGCCGGTGGCAGACCCTGCCCGAAACGGCCGTCCACCAGCAGCCCCCACACGTCGCCGAAGGGGACGCGTCGGGTGACCAGGTCTTCGATGTCGACACCGCGGTAGCGCAGCGCCCCACCGTCCTTGTCGGGCTCGGCGATCTCGGTCTCGAACGCCACCACGTCGGCCAACCCGGGAGCGAAATCCTTCGGTACCGAAGTCATCCGCCGATTGTCGCACCCGACTCCCGTAGCGTTGGTGCGTGGGCACTTCTGATCACCTGGCGGGAATGCGGGTGGAGTACGGGTCGGTGGAGAAGGACGGCAGTGCCGACCTGGACGCGGACTGGCTGGACGTCGGCTGGGTGGCTCTGTTGGTCGGCTGGATGGACGAGGCCCGACAGGCCGGGATCGCCGAGCCAAACGCGATGGTCGTCGGGACCGTCGACTCGGCGGGCAGGCCGGTCACCCGCACCGTGCTGTGCAAGAGCGTGGACGAATCGGGAATCTCCTTCTTCACCAACTACGACTCCGCCAAGGGCGAGCAGCTGGCCGCCAATCCGTACGCCTCGGCGACCTTCCCCTGGTACCTGCTGGGACGGCAGGTGCACTTGCGCGGTCCGGTGACGAAGGTGACTCCGCAGGCGACCGCCGAATACTGGGCGCAGCGGCCCCGCGGGTCCCAACTGGGGGCCTGGGCGTCGTCGCAGAGCAGTCCGATTTCGTCCCGCGCCGCGTTGCTCCGGAAACTCGCCGAGGTCACCGAACGCTTCGACGGCGTCGACGAGGTCCCGGTCCCCCCGCACTGGGGCGGGTACCTGATCGCGCCCGAGGAAGTCGAGTTCTGGCAGGGGCGGGAGAACCGGGTGCACAACAGGATTCGTGTTCGGGGCCCGCTCGTCGAACGCCTGCAGCCTTGAGCGGGCACGTTCTGCCGGGCGGCACCACCCTCGGCGACTTGGTCGGTGCGTCGAGGCCGCTCACGGGGCGTTCGTCGGCGAAATCACCGGCCTTGGCCAACCGCTGTGACCCTGCGCTCGCCCCCCGCGGGCGGGGATGCTGCAATGGGACTACGTTTTGTAGGCAGCGATTTCCGGACAGACCCGATGAAGACGGAAGGGACCCCAGTGGCCGATAACGCCGAAGCCGGGCAAGAGCACGCCACCCTCGCATATCCGGGTGGCGAACTCGAACTTGACATCGTCCACGCCTCAGAGGGAGCGGACGGCATAGCTCTGGGGTCCTTGCTGGCCAAGACCGGCTACACCACCTTCGACGGCGGTTTCGTCAACACCGCCTCCACCAAGAGCGCGATCACCTACATCGACGGCGATGCCGGCATTCTGCGGTACCGCGGCTATCCGATCGAGCAGTTGGCCGAGAAGTCGACGTTCATCGAGGTCAGCTACCTGTTGATTTTCGGTGAGCTGCCGACCGCCGAGCAGTTGGCGAAGTTCACCACCCAGATTCAGCGGCACACCCTGCTGCACGAGGACCTGAAGCGCTTCTTCGACGGCTTCCCGCGCAACGCCCACCCGATGCCGGTGCTGTCCAGCGCGGTCAACGCGCTGAGCGCCTACTACCAGGACTCGCTGGACCCGTTCGACCCCGGTCAGGTCGAGCTGTCCACCATCCGGTTGCTGGCCAAGCTGCCGACGATTGCGGCGTACGCGTACAAGAAGTCCGAGGGGCAACCCTTCCTGTACCCGGACAACTCGCTGACCCTGGTGGAGAACTTCCTGCGGATGACGTTCGGATTCCCGGCCGAGCCCTATGACGTCGACCCGGAGATCGTGCGGGCCCTGGACATGTTGTTCATCCTGCACGCCGATCACGAACAGAACTGCTCCACCTCCACGGTGCGCCTCGTCGGGTCTTCGCAGGCCAACCTGTTCACCTCGATTTCAGGTGGCATCAACGCGCTGTGGGGTCCGCTGCACGGCGGCGCCAACCAGGCGGTGCTGGAAATGCTGGAGAAGATCCGCCGGGGTGGCGGCGACGTCGAATCCTTCGTCAAAAAGGTGAAGAACCGCGAGGACGGCGTGAAGCTGATGGGCTTCGGCCATCGGGTGTACAAGAATTACGACCCGAGGGCACGCATCGTCAAGGAGCAGGCCGACAAGATCCTGGCCAAGATCGGGGTCGACGACGCCTTGCTCGACATCGCCAAGTCCCTCGAGGAGATCGCGCTCACCGACGACTTCTTCATCGAACGCAAGCTCTACCCGAACGTCGACTACTACACCGGAGTCATCTACCGGGCGATGGGATTCCCGACCCGGATGTTCACCGTGCTGTTCGCGCTGGGCCGCTTGCCGGGCTGGATCGCCCATTGGCGGGAAATGCACGGCGAGCCCAACAAGATCGGCCGTCCGCGCCAGATCTACACCGGCTACACCGAGCGGGATTACGCCGAGCTGGACAACAGGTGAATGCCGGTCCCGCTTGACGGTCGGCCCTGGTGAGTGACGCGGGCGCCCAACCGCTGAGCGGGCGGCGCAAGGCCGTCATTCTGGCCTCGCTGTGCCTGAGCCTGCTGATCGTGTCGATGGACGCGACGATCGTCAACGTCGCGATACCGAGCATTCGTGCCGATCTTTCGGCCACCCCCACGCAGATGCAGTGGGTAATCGACATCTACACGCTGGTGCTGGCGTCGCTGCTGCTGTTGTCCGGCGCTGCCGGTGACCGGTTCGGCCGTCGCCGGACCTTCCAGACAGGCCTGTCGATCTTCGCCCTCGGGTCGTTGTTGTGCAGTCTTGCACCCAACATCGAGACCCTGATCGCGGCGCGGTTCCTGCAGGCGATCGGTGGCTCGATGCTCAACCCGGTCGCGATGTCGATCATCACCCAGGTATTCACCGGCCGGGTGGAGCGCGCCCGGGCGATCGGCCTCTGGGGTGGGGTCGTCGGGATCTCCATGGCGGCCGGCCCGATCGTGGGCGGCGTGCTGATCGAGTACGTCGGCTGGCGGTCGGTGTTCTGGATAAATCTGCCGATCTGCGCGGCCGCGATCCTGCTGGCCGCGATCTTCGTGCCCGAATCCAGGTCGATGTTTATGCGCGACGTGGACCCGATCGGCCAGACGCTCGGGGTGACCTTCCTGTTCGGCATGGTGTTCGTGCTCATCGAGGGGCCCGCGCGCGGTTGGAACACACCCGACGTCGTGGCGGTGGGGGTTGTCGCCGCATTGGCCTTCGCGGCCTTCCTGCGCTACGAACATCGCCGCGCCGACCCGTTCATCGACCTGCGATTCTTTCGCAGCATCCCGTTCTCGTCGGCAACCATGATGGCCGTCGCGGCGTTCGCGGCTTGGGGTGCGTTCCTGTTCATGATGTCGCTGTATCTGCAGGAGCAGCGCGGCTTTTCGGCGATGCAGACGGGTCTGATCTATCTGCCGTTAGCCGTCGGCGCGCTCGTCTTCTCCCCGCTGTCGGGCCGGATGGTCGGCCGGTTCGGTTCCCGGCCCTCGTTGTTGATCGCCGGAACGTTGATGACCGCCGCGACGCTGATGCTCACCGGGCTTCGGGCCGACACCGAGGTGTGGCGACTGCTGGTCGTGTTCGCGGTGTTCGGCATCGGCTTCTCGATGGTCAATGCGCCCATCACCAACGCGGCGGTGAGCGGGATGCCGACCGACCGTGCCGGCGCGGCCGCGGCCATCGCCTCGGCCAGCCGCCAGGTGGGCGTCAGTGTCGGGGTGGCGCTGTGTGGCTCGGTTGCCGGTGCCGCACTTGCCGATCCGCGTGTCGACTTCGCCCGCAGCTCCCGGCCGCTGTGGCTGTTGTTCGCCGCCATGGGGGTGCTGATCTTCGCGCTCGGCCTGTACTCGACGTCATCGCGGGGGCTGCGCTCAGCCGAGCGACTCGCGCCGCTGATCGCCGGGCCGCAGCGTCCGCCGGAAGGCTAACCCTGCAAAACCGCCATGGCCGCGTTGTGCCCGCCGATGCCAGATACCGCGCCACCTCTTCGGGAGCTTGAGCCGCACAACAGGATTCGGTCATATCCGGTGGCGACGCCCCAGCGTCGGGCCGGAGTGTCCAAGGGTTCGTCGTCCTCGGCGAACGGCCAGGTCAGCGCGCCGTGGAAGATGTTACCGGCGGTCATCGCCAGGGCGTCCTCTAGATCCGCGGTGGTCTTCGTCTCGATACACGGCCGGCCGTTCGCATCTGGTAACACGACATCCTGAATCGGTTCGGCCAGAACCGAATTCAGCGAATCCAGTACCGCGGCCGTCAACCGCTCCCGCATCCGATCGGGGTCGGCCGCGGACAGCCGGTGCGGGGTGTGCAGGCCGAACACCGTCAGCGTGTGCGCGCCGGAGGCGCGCAACTGCGGGGAAAGGATGGTCGGGTCGGCCAGCGAATGGCAGTACACCTCGCACGGAAGTGGATCCGGCACCTCCCCGGCGGAGGCCCGGTCGAAGGCCGCGTCGAGTTGGCGGTACGTCTCGTTGATGTGAAACGTTCCGCTGAAGGCCTGCTCCGGTGTGACGGTGGGGTCGGCCAATCTCGGAAGCCGCCGCAACATCAGGTTCACCTTCACCTGGGCACCAGGTGCCAGAGCCGGTTCGGGGTCGCCGGTCAGCCGCGCCAGCACCGCGGGCGTCACGTTCGCCAGTACCGCCTCGGCGTGTACGCGACAGTCCTGGCCGTGCCGCCGGTAGCGCACCTCGCCGTCGGGCGTGATCGCGTAGACCTCAGCATCGGTGCGGATCTCGGCGCCATGGCGGGCGGCGGCCGCGGCGAGGGCCGCGCTGACGGCGCCCATCCCGCCGACCGGAACATCCCAGTCCCCGGTGCCACCCCCGAGCAGGTGGTAGAGAAAGCCCGCGTTCTGGGTCAGCGACTCGTCGTCAGCGCGGGCGAACGTGCCGATCAGGGCGTCGGTGGCCAGCACGCCGCGCACCAGGTCGCTGCCCACCGCGGCGGTGATCGCATGTCCGATCGGGGTGTCGACCAGCGCTTCCCACGCGGACCCGGCACTGGCGTTGCGGCGGATCACGTGTTCGCGCATCGCCCGGCGAGTTTGCAGCGGCTCGGTCAGCGTCGCCCACATCGGCTCGGTGACCAGCCGGCACCGGCGATAGAACTCGGCGAAGCCTGCCTCGTCGGCTTCGGCGCCGACGGCTCCGAACGTGCTCTGCGGCCCGATCAGCAGCCCGGTTCGCCCGGCAGAAACAGGATCGGGGGTGTAGGACGAGAAACGGCGTCGCACCAACCGAACGTGCGCTCCCAGGTCGTCGACGATGCGGGCAGGCAGCAGACTGACCAGATACGAGTAGCGGGACAGGCGGGCGTCCACGCCATCGAACGCCCGCGCCGACACAGCGGCGCCGCCGACCTCATCTAGGCGCTCCAGCAGCAGTACCCGTTGTCCGGCGCGGGCCAGATAACCGGCAGCCACCAGCCCGTTGTGCCCGCCGCCGACGATGACGGTGTCGAACCGGGTATCAATCTGGGGGTACCGGGGGTGGTGCGCCGCGGCCATGGAGGTGATCGGGGCGTCAGGCTTGGGTGCCGGCAAGCGCGCAGGCCATCTGGGCGCGGTGGGCGTCGCCGTTCAGCTCGGTCGCGGCGTTGTTGATTCGCTCGACTCCCGCGCGCATGCCCATCAGTACCAGGAGTTTCGTGGAGCCGTACGACCACGACCGCATGGGCGTGGCGACCTCGGTGGAAAGCCCGGGCGTCATCGACGCGTTGAACGCGTCCGTCGCGGCAAGCCGCAGTGCCGTCCTGCCGGTCACGTTGCTGGTCCGCACGATGGGATCGCGGAAGTTCGGATCGACTTCACCGATCGCCAGCGCGTTGGCAAACTCGGAATAGTAGGCCGCCGCCAGGTCCAGGGATCGGGCGAATTCGCGACAGGCTGTCGCCGCGGGGTCTCCCGGATTCTGCGGGTCGGCGTAGGCGGTCGAGGCGCTGGCCACGCCGATCGCGCAGGCAATTGCGCATCCCGCGAACACGCGCCGCCACCGCCGGGCGAATGGCGGCCAAATCATCACCACCGGTGCGCGCATGTATGTCCACCTCCAGGGCCTGAAACTGCTTCGGCGGTCTGACCATCGAAGCTATAGCTGTCGGGCGGGTGTACCGAAAGCCAAATTTCGGTAGCCGACGGTCAAACCTTGCTCTTCTTGACGGCCACCTGCCATCTGTAGCAAGCTACGCTTCGCAAAAGTCAGTGTGGACTTCTTGTACCGCTCCGACATCCGAATCCGCGATTCCAGGTAGCGTCGGATCCGGTCAGAAGGGCTTTCGCACATGCTCACTCGCGTTGCCGCCGTGTCATCGGCACTTGTGCTGGCCGCGGTATGGACGATGGCATTCACGACGACGCCAGCAACCGCGCAGCCCACCCCGTCGCCGCCGGACCCAGTGCAGCAGACGCAGCCGCTCGCAGACCCGACTGTGCCCGTGCCACCCCCTGGCGCCGCGGTGCCGTCGGGCGCGCCCGCCGTCTTGAAGACGCCGGATGGCTGGGAGTTGACGGTGCAGGCAAAGGATGAGACGCAGGAGGCGGTGGCCCCGCTGACGACGGCGGTTTCTTCACGCGAATACCTGGTCAGCGGCACCTTCACCGGTTCGGTGGCGGGCGACGGTAGCACCGAGTTGACCGGGGCATCGCTGGAGGCCGGGTACCGGATCGGCTGCGGAATCATCGGCGGACCCGTCGAGCTGCGCGCGACCGGCGGCGCGGAGACAGTTCTCAACCCGTTTCTCGAGGGGCTCTCGGTCACCGGCGAGATGAAGATCAATCTGCGGCCCGGCACGGTGACGGTCCTCCCGGTGGGCCAGAAGAAGTTCACCGCCGGGGAGGGTCGAATCAGCGTCAGCGGGCTTCGCATCAAGGTCGACAGCTGCGTCGGGCAGTCCTTCTTGCAGTCGTACGCGACCCTGACCAGTTCCACCGCCGACACCGACGACGTCGTGACCTACGTCGGCGAGATCAAGGCGGTGTGATTCTGGTGTCTGCCGTCGCGCGCGTGTCATTCCGAGCTGCCGTGCTTGCCGCGGTCGGCACGTTGTTCTCCGGCGCGGTCGCGCCGGTGGCTTTCGCCCAGCCGGCTCCCGCGCCGGTGGTGCCGCCCGCTCCGGTGCCGCCCGGTGCGGTCCCGCCGACGCCCGGAGCTGACCCCGGGGTGCAGGCCGTCGCCAACGGCGCACCGCCGCCACCGGACGGGGCAGTGCCCTCTTCGGCGCCGGGAATCTTCAAGACTCCGGACGGCTGGGAGCTGACGGTTGCCGGCAAGGACGAGTCTCAGGTCGCGGTAGCGCCGCTGACCACGGCATTGTCCTCGCGCGAGTATGTAGTGGCCGGCACCTTCACCGGGAATATCAAAGGCGAAGGCAGCACTCCGCTGTCCGGCGGCACGCTGGTGGTCGGCTACCAGATCGGCTGCGGCATCACCCTGAACGTCGTCAAGCTGGACGGGTCGGTCGGCTATCGAAATGATTTCAACGGCGCCTTCAGTGTCGCGACCCGGTTCCCGGTCACGGCCGGGGTCGAGGTGTTTCCGCAGCCTGGAGAGGTCATCGACGTTCAGTTGGTGCAGAAGGAGTTCAGCGGTACCGATCCCCGCGTCACCATCAAGGACGCCCACATCAAGATCGACGGCTGCATCGGTCAATCTTTCATGCGTTCGTATGCGAAATTGACCAGCTCCACCGACAGCGCCGACGATATTGTCGCCTACTACGGCGTCACCAAAGCCGTCTGACGCGAAGGAGGGTTGACCTTGGTCCACCGCGACCGCGCAGCCTTTTTCGCATTGACAGCCGCGTGCGTGCTCGGCACCGCGCCGATCTGGTCAGACGCTGGACTGGCGTCGGCTCAACCGGCCCTACCGGTCCTCCCCGTCCTTCCCATCCCGCCTGGTCCGCTGCCCGGCGTACCGACTCCGGGCGCCCCGGCGGCACCGCCGATGCCGGCTAGCGTGCTGTTCCCGTTGGCGCAACAGGGAGCCCCGGCAACCGTCGGCGGCTTGCCCGGATTGCCCGACCTCACCGGGCGCACCCCGAACGAGTTCGTGCTGGCACAAGCTCCCGTTCCCGGCGGCCCTGCCGTGGTGCCGTCGCTGAATGCGCTGAACAACCAGTATCTGCTCCCGCAGCATCTGGTGCCGTCCGCTCCCGGCCAGGGTGAGGTCTTCGGGGTGTCGCCAGGCCAGGAGAATGCCGCCAGCGGGCGAATCGACTACCTCAAGCGCCTCTATGACACTTATCAGGCAGGCGGTCTCGAAGGTGGGTTACTCGGTCAGCGGCCGCTCGAGGAGATCGGCATGCCGTTGCCCGTCCCCGCCCCGCCGCTGCCCTGAAGCCGGTGAGCCTCCCTGGTCTGGGATTGCTCTAATCGGGGAATCCACTGATTTGTCGTGGTAGGAGTGCGACAATTCGCCCACGGTCGCGATATTGCGTTAGCCAGGCGACCGGGGAAGGTTGCCATGTCTGTCATGCCTGCGAAGAGGCTGCACCTCGCGTCGCTGTTAGTCGCGGCTGCCGGGCTGGTCGCTCTCGCGCCGGTCGCGGCCGCCGATCCGGCCGCGGGTTCCGAGTCGCCCGACACCACCAAGCAACAGCTGGAGAGCCAGGGCTACCAGGTGACGGTGAACTGGGTCAACGGGATACCCGACGTGGTGCCGCTGTCACAGTGCGTGGTCACCAAGATCGACACCTCCGCCCCGCCGCAGGCGTACATGTCGGTGGCCTGCCCGCCGGCGGGATCGCAGTAGCTTCTAGGGGGCGCGGCTATTGCCCGGACAGACCCGACTACCGTGTGGGCGGTGACGAGCAAACCTGAGATCGAATTCCCCGACGGCCCTGCCCCGACCGAGTTGGTGATCGAGGACATCGTGGTCGGCGACGGCATCGAGGCCACGCCCGGGGCGAACGTGGAGGTGCATTACCTCGGCGTCGAATACGACACCGGTGAGGAGTTCGACAGCTCCTGGAACCGCGGTGAGTCCATTGAATTCCCGCTGCGGGGCCTGATCCAGGGCTGGCAGGACGGCATTCCGGGGATGAAGGTCGGTGGCCGGCGCAAGCTGACCATTCCGCCGGCACAGGCCTACGGTCCGGCCGGTAGCGGGCACCGACTCTCCGGCAAGACGCTCATCTTCGTCATCGACCTGCTGGCCACTACCTAGCGCGGTCGCCGAACCCAGCGCTCGCCACTACCCAGCGCTCGCCGAATCTGAGCTTGTGCTCGAGGATTTTCCGAAAACTCGCCAGGAAATTCAGATTCGGCCGCGGGGGCCGGCGGGCCTACTGCTGTCTGAGGACGAATCCCACGCCGCGGACGGTGTGCAGCAGCCGAGGCGCGCCGTTGGCCTCCAGTTTGCGGCGGAGGTAGCCGATGAAGACGTCGACGACGTTGGTGTCAGCGGCGAAGTCGTAACCCCACACCAGTTCGAGCAGCTGCGCGCGGGAGAGTACGGCGGTCTTGTGTTCGGCCAGCACGGCAAGCAGGTCGAACTCCCGCTTGGTCAGGTCGACGTCGACGCCGTTGACCCGCGCGCGCCGGCCGGGGATGTCGACCTCAAGCGGGCCGACCGTGATGGTCTCCGACGAGAAGGTCGCGGCGGCTCCGCGCCGGCGTAGCAGGGCCTTGACCCGTGCCACCAGCTCGGCGAGGACGAACGGCTTGACGAGGTAGTCGTCGGCGCCGGCCTCCAGACCGGAGACGCGGTCATCGACTGAGGATCGGGCTGAGAGCACGCACACCGGCACATCGTTGTCCATCGCGCGAAGCGCAGTCACCACCGAGACCCCGTCGAGGACGGGCATGTTGATGTCGAGCACGATCGCGTCGGGCTTGGTCTCGGTAGCGCTGCGCAGCGCCTCGGCACCGTCGACCGCGGTGAAGACCTCGAATCCGGACAGCCGAAGTCCCCGTTCGAGGGAGGCGAGGACGTCGGGATCGTCATCGACCACGAGCACTCTGGGCGAACCCACACCACTGTCCATGCCCGCAATCTTGCCCGATGATCCAGCCCACACGCGGGATGCCGTGTCCAGATGGGCCGTTGCGAGCCAATATCGGCGCGGCCTAAGGCTGTGACCGCCCCGCCGAAGCCGAACCGGCGGCGATTTGCCGCGTCACCAGGAATGGAAGCATTCCGAGCGCTCGTGAAGTTCACGTACTGATCAATTTTTGTGACATAAGCGAAGTCCTGCTATCACAGGGACGAAGACAGGAGGCGTTTCTAGATTCCCCATAACTCCATAACGCTGTGAGCCTGATAACTACATAGCCTGGGCTTATCCAGACTGATCCGTGGTTTCTGTGAAGTGCCTGGGAATGGCGGGAATTACAGTGAAATCCGTTCGTGATTTGCATCACAGTGGGGTATTGTCTGCGTTACCTTTTGGGTGTCTAAGAAAAGGTTAATTCACCGGTTTCACCGGTTTCACGAGCAAGGGGTTGGGTGTGGCGGGTTCGGTCGAGTGTGGTGGGTCTAATTCGCGGGTTGTCGCGGCGCTAAGTGAAGCCGGTTTCGAGGGAACCGCGGACCTGGCAGCCGGGGCGCGGGCGATGTTGCGGACCAGTCTGGGGATCGGGGCGGCGACCCTCGTGGTCGGTGCTTCGCTGCTGCTCTGCCCCGGAGTGGGGATTGCGTCGGCGGACACCACTGAATCCATGTCGACCGTTACCTCGGATGCTCCGGACGTGTCCTCGGAGCCCGCCGGGTTGTCCAGCGCCTCGGAGGACGAGGCGCCCGGTGGTGCGGAAGCCGGGGAAACTGAGGCGGCCGAGGAACCGGCATCTGCGGAGGAGGACGGTCTGCAGGAGTTGGCCGATGTGGCGCCCGACGAAACAGCATCTCCCGAGGAGGACGGGCCGCAGGAGTTGTCCGATGCGGCGGCCGCCGAATCCGAGGAGTCAGCTGTTGCCGAGGAGTCGGGTGCTGGTGCGGCCTCGATCCCGAAACGTGTCACCTCACCGGACGACGCAGTCAGTGCCACGCCACGGGCGGACCTGCGTGAGAATCTGATAGTCACCGGCAGTGCGGATCCGTCGGATGACGGGCAAGGCTCATCGGCGGAAGCCGAACCCACTGCCGTACGAGACACGTTTTCGGGCAACGCGTTTGCGGTATCGATGCCTTCGCCCAACAAACAGTATCCCGCGTACGTCACCGCTCCGGTGACGTGGAAATCGCTCATTTCGGATGCATTGACTTGGGTCGGACTGGGTGCGCTAACGCCCAGTCTTCCGATTCCAGCATCGCCGGTTCCCGATCTAATTAGCGCACTGTGGGTGAACTTGCGTCGCGCCCACTACACATTGTTCAATTCACTCCCAACGCTCAACCCGACCCCCCAGGTGACAGACCCGGAGACGGGTGTGATCACCGGAGTCCTGGGCGGCGAGGATGCCGACGGCGATGTGCTGACGTACACCGTGACTAAAGCACCCGAACACGGCACATTGGAGATCACCGAAAACGGAATCTATACCTACACACCAGATTTCCTGTTCGCCTACTATGGCGGAGCCGACAGCTTCACCGTCAGCGTCGATGACACCACCGCCAACCCATGGCACGTCCATACCCTTAGTGGCCCCGCCCTTGGCGTGAGACGGCTATTGGCGCAGCTTGGACTGATGGCTCAGCCAAAGACGAACTCCACGACCGTCGAACTCGTCGAGGCGTCGAGCGGTCACGAGCTGGAGGTGAACCTGGTCGCCACGCCGGACCTGGAGCGGGGCACTGTGATCCTCAGGCCGGTGGCCATTGACCGCGACGGAAATTCGATACCAGTCCCCGCGAGACCAGTTGGTCAACCGGAGCATGGGAGCATTACCGACAACGGCGATGGCACGTATGCCTATTTGCCGGACGTTGACTACTTCAACGAACTGGTTTTGGGCGGCGGTGGCGATGAACTTCTCACCGACGGTATAGATTTCGAATTGCCCCCCCTGATGGCGGGCGGGGGCGGGGGCTCAAGCGGGGGCGCGGGCGCTTCTAAGTTCAAGCTCAGTTGGAAGATTTATCCCCCGCGCTTCTCTAGTAGCAACACGCTGGATACTGCCACGCAGGTGACCCTTGTGGAACTCCAAGTTCAATACGCGGAGCTCTACGAATCATCTTTCTCCGATGTCGAAGGCGGCACTGTCACCCAGCGAGGTCGGGATGTTTTCGTCTTTACCCCAACCGATTACGGGGTAAAGGCAGGCGGTCATGGCAAGTTCAGGGTGACTGTAGAGGATAGCTGGGGCCAGTCGTATTCGCAGGGGGTTGATGTTTCGTGGCCCGGCAACAACGTCGCACCGGTGGTCACAGTGGAGGGCACGTTGCCTTCTCGTCTTGGGTATAAGAAATTCAATGTTTACGTGGATGACCTACACACTGACGAGATTACTGAGTCGATTTGGGCCCAGAATGGGAAGATCGAGAGAACATTCCTCGACGGCCGCTTGCGCGAATATACCTATACGCCAAACCGGGAGTTCTGGCATACGGGGGGCGACGACACCATCAACTACACATTCAGAGATCAGTATGGCGGCAAAACCTCGGGCTCGTTTCGAATCGCGGTCACGCCAGTCAACGCCGCACCGACCATCGAGGTAAGTCAAGGTTCGTGGAATTCCACTCAGTGGAAGCAAGACTATTGGGTGACACCCAGAGACCCCGACGATGACCCTGTCCGAGTGTCGATGACTAGCGCACCGCAGTACGGACAGGTGAGGCACGATTTCGCACGGGTCTTTACCTATATTGCGGACCAGTCTGCGGCGCACCCTGGTGGTTATACCGACCGCTTCACCCTTATTGGCACCGATAGCTATGGCGCGACCAGTGCGCCGGTCGTCGTCACCGTGACGGTACCCGCGTACAACGCGAGACCGGTACTGAGTGACGTAGATATCTCGGAGGCCGATCCGCTCACTGGGGCGATGACGCTGGTACCCGTGGGAAACGACCCTGACGGGGATCCGATTTCGCTGGTGCCATACGACGGCGATAGTCCAAGGAACGGCGTAGTGACAGCCGGACAGGGCGGCGTGCTCGTTTACACACCAGATGCGGAATTCCGCCATCGCGGGGGCCTCGATCGCTTCAGAGTCGTGGCCTCCGACGGTTTTGGCGGGTATAGCGACCGAAGCTGGGTGGACGTTGACGTGGCGGCGTTCAATCGGGCACCGAGTATGTCTCCAGTAATCGGAACTTACGATCTGGAAACCGGGTCGTTGACCATCGAACTCAATCCGAGTGACGCAGACGGTGACGAGGTCGCCATCTCGACATCGAGTCCGGCCCACGGGTTTGTCTCACGTTCGGGTGGTAACACGCTCACCTACCGTCCCAATGGGGAAATTGCTCGCTCCGGCGGCACGGACACGTTCACTGTGACCGCTTCGGATTGGTACGGCGGGGCCGCAGAGTCTGTGATCACAGTTCAGGTACCGCCCCCACCGCCTCCAGGTAACAGGGCTCCTGACATTTCGTCCATCTATGTCACAGCGCCAGACTTCAGGACCGGCGCAGTGTCGATAATTGGCTACGCAGTCGATCCTGACAGGGGGGACGGGGTCGAATTGGTGGTAACTACCCAGCCGACGAACGGCACGATTGCGGACAATGGATACGGACGTTTCACTTACACGCCCAGCGCGTCCTTCCGGCATGTCGGAGGTACCGAAACCGTGACGTTCGCCGCAGTCGACAGCTATGGACTCCGGAGCGCTCCCAGTGCCGTGTCCATCGATGTCGCCGCCTTCAATCAGGCTCCTGTACTCATTGGATTTTCCGTTGGTGTCGCAGATCCGGCTACCGGCGCAGTGCTGATCACGCCGAACGCCAGTGACCCCGATGGTGATCCACTCACTGTGAACGTGATCGAGCCTCCTCGAGAGGGTATCTTGGCAGTAAATGATGACGGCACAATGCTTTTCACTCCGACACGTGAGCTCGCGCACCGCGGTGGTTCGGTGGATGCGCGCGTGCAAGTCAGTGACGGTTACGGTGGGAGTAGCTGGCCGGAACGGCTGACCATTGACGTTGCGCCAATCAACAACGCTCCTGGCATCACTGTGCAGCTCGGTGATCCCGAGCCGGGTACTGGGGCGATCACGATCCAGGTCAACAGCACGGATTCCGATGGCGATCCCGTTGATCTCGGCGTCAGCTCTTCGCCCAGTCGGGGTGATCTGAGCCGAGTTTCGCAGACCAGCTTCATCTATGTGCCCGGTGAGGAGCTGGCTCGCGTTGGTGGAACTGATACGTTCACATTTACCGCGGAAGATCGCCCCCCGAGCGGCATGCAAAGTCGTACCGACAAGGTTGTGACCATCACTGTTGTAGGGAACGATCTGACGTGAACCGGCGCCTGTGCTCGATGGACCTTCGGCGATAGGGTTCAGCCGCGGCTGGCCGAACCCTGCCGCGATGGATGAGCACATTGTGGCCACCGACTGCCGGTGGGAGACCAAGCGAAAGTCCATAACCTACAACCGACTTGCTGATCTGCCTCGCGGTGTACTAGCTAGGAGACACGCGGTGCGGAGGTCATCCTGGTGCCAGCATGTTGGGGAAAGCCCTGGAAGTCTAAAGGTCCCGGTATCCGCCACTGCACGAGTATTCGCAAGAACCGAGAAATCGGACTCCACACATAATTTGATGAATGCGATACGTCCATAACTACATAAATATATAACCGCAGTTCCATGTACTTATTTGTCAGCTTCCTGAGCGCTGAACATGGTCGAAATTAGGCGCTCGAAAATGCGGTGACACAGATCACAAATGTGTATTGTCGGCGTTACGCTTGGGCATCCAAGCGGCTCATTCCCCCGGCGCTCGATCGCGGGATATACGTATGTAAGGAGATCGTTGTGGCTGGTCTGGTATCGGGGCAGGGTCGGTCGAGTTCGCAGGTGGTGGCGGCGCTGAATGACGCTGGCCCTGGGGGTCCCGCTGAGGTGGTGGTCGTAGCCCGGGCTCTGTTGCGGACCAGCCTGGGGATTGGCGCCGCGACGCTCGCGGTCGGCGCCTCGCTCCTGCTCTGCCCCGGCGCGGGCATCGCGTCGGCCGACACTACTGAATCGGTGTCGTCGGTGTCGTCGGATGCACCGGACTCGACGGAGGTCGCCACCGAAGCACAGCTCGACCCGGCGAGCGAGGCGTCCGATGTCACCGAAGCGGACGCGCCGGAATCAGCGGCGGCGGAGGAATCAGCGGCGGCAGAGGAGGAAGAGCTGCAGGAGCTGGCCGACGCGGAGGTGACGGAATCCGAGGAACCGGTTGCGGCCGAGGGCTCGGGTGAGTCGGCGGTCGACGACCCTGCAGTGGTTCAGGCAACGGCATCTCGTGGCTCTGGGTCCGCCGATCCAATGCCCGAGGCCGCCGATCTCCCGGACGTGGACGCGACGTCCGACGCCGAGCCCGAGGCTGAGATGCGGCTCGAAGTGGCGGCCGCTGCCACCGAGACAGGTGGTGATGTTCGTCAGCTGTGGCGGCGGCTGACCGTCGACGACATCATTATCGATCAGGCTGTTCCAGTATCGAGGTCAGTGACACGGGCCAATTTCGCCGAGGCGATCATGCGGACGTCGCAGGCATTCGACACCGTCATCAATGATCTGTCGAGTCCGGAGGGACAACCGATCGGTGACCTGCTGGCCGGGGTGTTGTGGCTGGTGCGACGCGCCATACTGCCGACGGGTCGCGATGTCGGGTTCGGTGGGACTGCGGCGTGTGTGCAGACCGGGGATTGCTCGGGGCAGGATCTGCGAGGGGCGAACCTGGCCGGGCAGACTCTGATCGGCGTAGATTTCACCGGCACCAACTTGCGCTATGCGAACTTCGGCGGCGCTCATCTGGTCGACGTCAGTTTTTCCGGCGCAGACCTGCGGAACGCGAAGATCGCCGCAACGCTGCTCCTAGATACCGACTTCACCGACGCGGACTTTAGGGGCGTCATTTTTAACGACGGTTACAGCCAAGCCCCAGTTCTCGTCGGGGACGGTGGGGGCGGCGATATCTTAGGTCCGGTGGGCCCCGGCGGACCCGCCGGCCCCATGGCGAAACCCGCTTCGATCAACGACCTAGCGACGGCACCCCCAAGTGACCGTGTGATGACACAAGGGGCTGGGTATCATTACACCGACAAGGTCCGCTTTGATAAAGCGTGGTACCAGAGCAATGGCGTTATCAACCAATTCGGTCAGCCCAGCTTTTTGCGTGGGACTGAGGGTGCACCTATTGAACTCGGCTTTTCCGATGAGCTGACCGACCACGATGGCGTGAAGGGCATGATCAAGAACTTCACCGGAGAGCCAATCTTTGTGAAGGCCGGCAGAGAGGTGTGGTCAGGTCACAATGGTGTATTTGGCGACCCGATCTACCAGAGAAGTAAGGACCAGACCGCTTTGCTCCTGCCTGGCGATCAAATGTCCTACATTGTTTGGGGCTCAGATCTTGAGCGGGGCTATGGCCTGCGGTTGTCGAAAGCCAGGTGTGGGTCGTGGGCCAGCAGCTGCCATCCGAGTGGCGAGGTTTTTGAACTCCTGATTCGTGACGATCAATGGAGCAAGCCTGATACCGAGGTCAGGTTTGGAGACCGCGGCTTCGAATACGATTGGCAACCTCCTCGGGAAGACTGGAACGAGGGAGATCACCACACCGAAATTCGGGGTGAAACCAATGTGTGGGTCAAGCGTGAGACAGACGGTTGGCAGATACCTCAGAGTGAGGAATTTACCCGAAGAACTAGGACCGAAACCAATATCTGGCACCATTCTGACTTCGCGATCTTCACGATCCATGTCAACAGCCTGAGTGATTTCTGACAAGGTTGACGTTGGTTGGCCGGTTGGTCTGTTCCCGAAGGCTCGATAGCCTGATTGCAGTCTCGCTGCGTGGATTCTGCGGGCTTCTCGTCGCGCACCGGCGTGGCAGGACTGCAATTGGGGTGGTCGAGTACGGCGGGATTGGTGGATCTGCTTGGTAGCTAGCGGTGACTTCCTGCCGCGGCTACGGCGGTGCCGGGACCGGGGGTCCTGGCCAGGCGAGCACGGCGGCCCCCGAGGTGCGCGCTGACCCAGTCATCGCCGCACATTTGGGTGACGGCCCAAGAAAGGGCAAACTGTCTATGCCAATCCGGAATGGGTTGACCGTCCCTCGGCCGTGACCTTCGTCGGTGCGTTCGCAAAACAAGCCCACCATCGCAACCTTCGTGAGACATTGCTCATCGTGGTCTCCCATGCCACTCATTCACGGCCACGAATCTGATGAAACCAATATCCGATCATCAGAACCGTTGGAGGTTTGTCCCGTGCTCAGCAATGACAACTCGTCGGACCACGAAGTCGGCTTAAATCCTGATGGGAGAACAGGTTTGGCTGACCGTAGTGGTCTGCAGGGTGCCTCAGTCGTTTCCGGTGATGCTGTCCGCACCTCGTTGCATCTGCCCGCCGAAGTTCGTGCCGCGCTCAAATCCCTTGCTGTGGAACGCGATACCACGATGAGTGTGCTGATCCGGGCCGCGATCGCCACCGGGCTGCGTAAGCCTGCGGCGCTTGCTTTGGAGTCGCTGCCCTACCGCCGGGCGGTCACCGGGATGCGCACCACGCTGGATCTGCCGCGGGATATGCATCGGGCGTTGAAGCGGTTGGCTGCCCGCACGAACACCAGCGTGCAGGCACTGATCGCAGCGGCCATCAAGGGCGTCGATGGATATGCCCAGGAAATCTCGGCTGTGTTGGAAGGGCGGTTGGACAGCGAGGAGTCTGAGGTCGTGGAGCCGGCACCGGGTACCCAGGAGACCCCGCCAGAGGTGGTCTGAATCAGCGGAACAAACTGCTACCGCATCCTGGTTTCTGGCTGGTCGCAGCAACTGCTAACGTCCCGCGAGTGACATCGCTGATGAATCCCCAGCTGATCGTCGAGCCCGACGACGGACTGGCGCCCGTGCTGGAATTCATCGAGTCCGCTCAGACCGCGCTACGGATCAAACAGTTCACCTTTCTCGAAGAGCAGCTCATCGACGCCGTCATCGCGCGCCGGAATGCCGGCGTCGATGTTCGGGTCATGCTCAATCGCGCGAAATCCGGCGGCGAACGCGCCAATGACGAGACGTTCGCGCGCCTGGAGGCCGCCGGAGTCAGCGTCGCGTGGACGAACCCGGCGTTCTACGTCACCCACGAGAAGTCGATGGTCGCCGACAGCCGCGCCGCCCTGATCGCCACCTTCAATCTCGCCATCAAATACTTCACCCAGACCCGGGATTTCGGCGTGATCACCACTGATCCCGCCCAGGTCGCCCAGGTCATCGAGGGGTTCGAAGCCGACTGGGCTCGCAGTGAGTGGGGCCCGAGCGGGAACGCCGGATTGTTGTGGAGCAATTCGAATTCACGACGGGTGATGGCGCAGTTCATCGATACCGCCCAGACGCGGCTCGACATCCAACACCCGAAATTCGTCGACACCGTCATCCTCGACCGGATCGTCGCCGCCGCGGACCGCGGGGTGAAGGTGCACATTCTGTGCGGCGGCAGGCACGGAATCAGCGACAGCGATGTTCTTGACACTTTCGCCTCGCTGCGCACCTTCCACTACTTCGGTGTCAGGGTGCACAAGCAGAAGAATCTGCGGGCACACGCCAAGCTCGTCGTGGTGGATCGCCGGCGTGCGCTGCTGGGCTCGATGAACATCGACCGCAGCGCGTTCGATTTACGACGCGAACTCGGCATCATGATCGACGACGCGTCGATCGTGGAGAGATTGACGACGGTCTTTGACGCCGATTGGACCTCGTCGCACCAATATCACGCACCCGACCCGTTGCACCCGGATCGGCACACCGAGGACGATTTTCCGTTCGATCCCGATCTCATTCATGAATGAAGCGTCCATTGATGAGTCACGGCCACGCGTCTCCCACCTCGAACTAGCGGTCGCGTTCAACTACATCGCGCTGGCCTCGTTCGGGGGCGGCCTCTCGGCGTGGGCGCGCGAGATGCTGGTGGTGCGCAAGCGGTGGATGGACGACGACGAGTTCCTCTCCGCGATGACGATGTGCCGGATCCTGCCCGGCGCCAACCAGGTGAACATGGCCGTTTTCGCTGGAACCAAGATGCGCGGCGGTTCGGGCGCCGTGTCCGCCGTCGTCGGGCTCTGCTGCGTGCCGGTGCTGCTGATGCTCGTGATGGGCTACGTCTACTTCCGGTTCAAGGAAGTGCCGGCAATTCACGGAATCCTGCACGGCGCGTCGGCCGCGGCCGTCGCCCTCACCGTCGCGATGGTGATCAAGACGGGACGCAAGTGCCTCACCGGAATCATCCCCATCGCACTGTTCGGTCTGGCGTTCGTCCTCAACGGGGTACTCCGGTGGCCGCTGTTGGTGACGCTGGCCATCGTCGCCCCGCTCGGTCTGCTGTGGGCCTGGCCGCGGGGACGCCCGGTTGACGACGGGCAGCCCGCCCAGTGAGCACCTACCTCCAGTTGGCCCTGCTGTTCGGCGGGCTTTCGTTGATGTCGATCGGCGGCGGTAACGTCGTGCTGCCCGAGATGCACTTGCGTGCCGTCCGCGACCATCACTGGCTGTCGGACTCGCAGTTCGCCGACATCTTCGCCATCTCCCAGGCCGCGCCGGGGCCCAGCATCCTGATCGTGACACTGGTCGGCTACGCGGCCGGGCATGAGGTGGGTGGGGTACCGGGAGCGATCGCCGGGGGATTGTTGGCCACCGCGGCCATGGTGATTCCGGCGGCAAGCGTGGTGTTCGTCATCACCCAGTTCTGGCAGCGCGCGCAACGGTCCCGGTGGCGGATCGCCGTGGAGAAGGGCTTCGCGCCGCTGACAGTGGGCCTCATCCTGGCCACCTCGCTGGTGATGAGCCGCGCAGCCGACCACGATTGGCGGGCGTACCTGCTGACCGGGCTGTGCACGCTGATATTCGTGTTCACCAAGCTCAACCCGCTGCTGGTGGTCGCTGCCGCAGGGGCGATCGGCTACTTCGGAATCGTCTGACCCGGTCGATGGTCAAAGCACCAAATATAGGTCGAAGGTAGACCCATATTTAGGTCTACCCTGGACTCATGAGGATACTGCCGATATCTCAGCTGAAATGCAAGATCAACGAGTACGTCGACGCCGTCTGTGAAACCCGGGATCAGATCACCATTACCAAGAACGGCGCCCCGGCCGCCGTACTGATCGGCATCGATGAATGGGAGTCGATCCAGGAGACGCTGCACTGGATGGCCCAGCCCGACATCGGTGAATCTCTCGCCGAGTCTGAATCCGACGTCACCATCGGCCGCACCTACGGTGAAGACGAGATTCGCGACGCCTACCGTGTTCCGCGGCGCCGCTGAAGTGAAACCCACGGACGGTTTCACGACAAGATTCACGGCCACCGCGCGCCGCGACCTGGACAGGCCGCCGCCGCGGATTCTCGCTGCGATAATCGAGTTCGCCTTCGGGGACCTCGCCCGCGAACCTCGGCGAGTCGGCAAACCACTCGGCGGTGAGTTAGCGGGCAAGTGCAGCGCACGACGGGGCCCCTATCGGCTGCTGTATCGCATCGACGACCCCGCAATGACCATCTGGGTACTCCGCGTCGACCACCGCGCTGATGTTTACCGACGTGCCTAGGATCGGGCCGCCGGCCAAGCGCGCGCGGCCCAGCGCGGATCTATGGCGGATGCTGCCCTATCTGATGCCCTACCGCGTCCGCTGGATCGCGATGATCGTGGTCGCGCTGGCCAGCCTGGCGGCCACCGTGGCGATCCCGCTGATGACCAAGGCGGTGATCGACGGCCCGATCCGGCGCCAGGACCAGCACGGGCTTTGGCTGCTCGGCGCGGCGGCGATGGGGGTGGGCGTCGCCGAGGCGGTGCTGTGGTTCATCCGCCGGTGGCTGGTGGCCCGCGCCACGATGGGGGTGGAAGCCGACATTCGCAAGGAGCTGTACGCGCGGCTGCAGATCCTGCCCATGTCGTTTCACGGCAAGTGGGAGTCCGGTCAACTGCTTTCGCGGATCATGAACGATCTGGGCACCATTCGGCGGTTCATGTCCTTCGGCCTGATCTTCCTGATGCTCAACATCCTGCAGATCGTCATCATCACCGCAATCCTGCTGGCGATGTACTGGCCGCTCGGGGTGGTCGTGCTCGTCTCCATCGTGCCCATCACGCTGACCGTGCTGCATTTCCAGCAGGAGTACACCCGGTTGTCCCGGCTGGCCCAGGACCAGGCCGGACATGTCGCTACCCACGTCGAAGAGGCCGCCCTTGGTATACGGGTGGTCAAGTCGTTCGGCCGGGAGGACTACGTCTATGACCGGTTCGACGAGCAACTGACCGATCTGTACGACACCCAGGTCAGCCGAGTTTCGGTGTCGGCGAAGTTCTGGACGCTGTTGGAAGTGATCCCGAACCTGACCTTGATCGTGGTGCTCGGCTTCGGCGCCTATGCGGCGGGCCACGGCCACGTCACGATGGGCACCCTCGTCGCGTTCATCACGATGATGCTGTCGCTGGTGTGGCCGATCGCGTCGCTGGGATTCCTGCTGTCCATGACCCAGGAATCTTTCACCGCGGCGAACCGGATCACCGAAATATTCGATGCACCAACAGAAATCGTCGACGGTCCGCTGGACGAGGCACCACGGCTCGGGCGCCTGGAACTCGTCGACGTCGGATTTCGATTCCCCGACGAATCGGCGGGGCAGCACAACTGGGCGCTTCGCCACGTCAACCTCACCGTCGAACCAGGGGAGACACTCGCGATCGTCGGCTCAACCGGCTCAGGCAAGTCGGTGCTGACTGGTCTGATATCCCGGCTATACGACCCCACCGAGGGGACGATCCGCATCGACTCCCACGATATCCGCGAGCTGTCCCTCGACGCGCTCCGGCGGACGGTGGTCACCGCCTTCGAAGACCCGACCCTGTTCTCGATGTCGGTGGCCGAGAACCTGCGGTTGGGTCGTCCGCAGGCCGGCGACGCGGAACTGCGCGAAGCGATCGACATCGCCGCCGCCGGGTTCGTCTACGACCTGCCTTTCGGCTTGGAAACCCGAATCGGCGAACAGGGCATGAGCCTGTCCGGCGGTCAACGCCAACGACTTTCGTTGGCCCGCGCGATCCTGGCGGCCCCGAGGATCCTGGTGCTCGACGACACCCTTTCCGCGTTGGACATCCACACCGAGGCTGTGGTCGAGGAAGCGCTACGCCGCGTGCTGCGTTCGGCAACCGGAATCGTGGTGGCGCACCGGGCGTCGACCGTCCTGCTCGCCGACCGGGTTGCCCTGCTGCAGAACGGAACCATCACTCACGTCGGCACCCATGCCGAACTACTCGCCGCAGTGCCCGAATACCGGTACCTGCTTGCCGCGGACGACGAACTGGACGACGGCGCCGAGCGCGATTGCACATGGGAGGCCGATCAGCCGCGTGGGCACACCGCAGATGAGGACGGCGTGGAGCGGCGCCTGGAACGCGAAGCATTCGAGGGCAGGCGATGACAGAGACCGATTGGCGCGGAAAGTTCGACGAGCAGGCCGGTCTGCCCATCGACGAGACGGTGCCGCGTCGCCGTGAGGCCCGGGCGCTGCTGGTTTCGTTGCTTCGGCCGTACCGCTGGACGCTCGTCCTGCTCGCGGTCGTCGTGGTGGTGGAAAACGCTGCGCGGCTGTCGGTTCCGCTATTGGTGCAGAAGGGGATCGACGACGGAATCCCGCCGCTGGTCGATGGAGGCACGGCGCACACGCTCATGACGATCGTCGCCGCGCTGGGCGTGGTGGTGATGGTGCAGGCGAGCAGCCGGATGTACTTCCTGCGCCGCTCGGGGCGGATGGGCCAGAAGGTCCTGCTCGAACTGCGCAGAAGGGTCTTTCGCCATTTCGGTCGCCTGGACATCGCATTTCACGACCGCTATACCTCGGGCCGGGTGGTGAGCCGATCCACCAACGACGTCGAAGCGATCCAGGACATGCTGGAGACCGGGTTCGACAGCCTGATCACTGCGGCGCTGACGTTGTTCGGCACCGCGGCGCTATTGGTGGTACTTGACGTCAAGCTGGGCCTGATGTGTCTGGCCGCCTTTCCCCTTCTGATCCTGTTGGTGGCATGGTTCCATCGCGAGTCATCGGTCATCTATCGCGAGGTCCGCGAGATCTCGGCGCTGGTCATCGTGCAGTTCGTCGAGACCATGACGGGTATCAAAGCGGTGCAGGCGTATCGGCGTGAGCCGCGAAACCAGCAGATCTTCGCCCACCTGGCCGATCGCTACCGGGTGATCAACGAGAAGACCTTCAAGCTGCTGGCCGTGTTCATGCCCGGGGTGAAACTAGTCGGCAACGTCACCACCGGCGTGGTGCTGCTCTACGGCGGCTACCGGGTGCTGCACGGTGAGATGACGATCGGGACGCTGGCGGCATTTCTGCTGTATCTGCGGATGTTCTTCGAGCCCATGCAGGAGATCTCGCAGTTTTTCAACACGTTCCAGTCCGCGGCCTCGGCGCTGGAGAAGCTCGCAGGGGTGCTCGCCGAGAAGCCGGGGATCGATGACCCGGCGCGCCCCGTCGAACTCCCGACGGTGCGCGGTGAGATCGCGTTCCACGATGTGCGATTCGAGTACGCGCGGGGCACGCCGGTGTTGCCGGGCTTGGATCTGCTGATCCCCGCGGGGCAGACAGTGGCGTTGGTCGGAACCACCGGGGCCGGGAAGTCGACGATCGCCAAGCTGGTGACACGCTTCTACGATCCGGTGTCGGGTTCGGTGACCCTCGATGGCGTGGACCTGCGCAATCTGGCGCAATCCGAGTTGCGCCGGCACGTGGTGATGGTGACGCAGGAGAACTTCCTGTTCGGCGGAACGGTCGCCGACAACATCCGCTTCGGCCGGCCCGACGCCGGCGAGGAGCAGATCCGCGCCGCGGCCACCGCTGTCGGCGCGAACACCTTCATCGAGGCGCTGCCCGACGGGTACGACACCGACGTCGCCAAGAGAGGCGGGCGGCTCTCGGCGGGGCAGCGACAGCTGGTGGCGTTCGCCCGCGCGTTTCTCGCCGACCCCGCGGTGCTGATTCTGGACGAGGCCACCTCATCGCTGGACATTCCCAGCGAGCGGATGGTGCAAAGGGCGTTGGAGACCGTGCTGGCCGACCGGACCGCGCTGGTGATCGCCCATCGCCTGTCGACGGTCCAGATCGCCGACCGGGTGCTGGTGCTCGAGCACGGCCGAATCGTGGAGGACGGTTCGCCGCGGGACCTCACATCTCGCGATGGCCACTACGCTGCCCTTCATCGATCCTGGGTGCAGTCGTTGGCCTGACGGGCGCCGACTTCTCGAACCCCCGGCGGATCGGGAATCTCGCGACATACCATCGTCCGAGCGATGCGACAGTGAAGCAGACGGACAGCGGGGAACGCGGTGAGCGGTCAGGTAACGCTGAAAAAGGCACTCAGTCAGCGGCAGCTGACCATGATCGCGATGGGCGGTGTCATCGGCGCCGGACTGTTCGTCGGATCCGGAATCGTCATCCAGAACACCGGGCCGGGTGCATTCATCACCTATTTTCTGTCCGGGGTGCTGATCGTCCTGGTGATGCGGATGCTCGCCGAGATGGCGGTCGCCAACCCGTCGACGGGGTCGTTCGCCGACTACGCCCGCACCGCGCTGGGCGATTGGGCCGGGTTCTCGGTGGGCTGGCTGTACTGGTACTTCTGGGTGATCGTGGTGGGGTTCGAGGCTATCGCCGGCGCCAAGATCATCCAGTACTGGATGGACGTCCCGCTCTGGCTCACCGCGCTGATCCTGTTATTCCTGATGACTGCGACCAACCTGTTCTCGGTGTCCTCATTCGGTGAGTTCGAGTACTGGTTCGCCGGTATCAAAGTTGCCGCGATCATCGTCTTCATCGGGTTCGGGTCGCTCTACGTCGTCGGGCTCTGGCCGCACAAGAGCATGGATTTCTCCAATCTGTGGTCGCATGGCGGCTTCTTCCCGTTCGGCGTGATGGCGGTAACCGTCGCGGTCGTGACGGTGATCTTCTCCATGGTCGGTCCGGAAATAGCCACCATTGCCGCCGCAGAGTCGGAAGACCCCGAACGCGCGATCGCGAAGGCGGCGAACTCGGTGATCCTGCGCATCGCCGTGTTCTTCGTCGGTTCGGCGTTCCTGATCGTCACCATCCTGCCGTGGACCGACGAGCGCGCCGGATTCTCGCCGTTCGTCGCCGCCTTCACCAAGATGGGCATCCCCTACGCCGATCAGGTGATGAACGCCGTGGTGCTGACCGCGGTATTGAGTTGTCTCAACTCCGGGATGTACACGGCGTCGCGAATGCTGTTCGTGCTCTCCGCGCGTCGCGAGGCACCGGCCCGGCTGGTCGAGGTGACCCGGCGCGGGGTTCCGGCCTACTCGATCCTGATGTCCTCGGTGGTCGGCCTGTTCTGTGTGATCGCGGCGGCGATTTCGCCGGACACGATATTCGCCTTCCTGCTGAATTCCAGCGGCGCGATCATCCTGTTCGTCTACCTGCTCATCGTGGTTTCGCATATCGTGCTGCGCTTCCGGACTCCCGACGATCAGCTCAAGGTGAAGATGTGGCTGTTTCCGGTGCTGTCGCTGCTGACCGGAGCGGCCATCGTGGCGATCCTGGTCGGGATGTACTTCAAGTCCGACCTGCGTTCCCAGCTGATTCTGAGCCTGCTGTCCTGGGTTGCGGTGGTCGCGCTCTTCGTGGCGAACAAGTGGTTCGTCGGGCGGCGGCCGGTGCCGCCGGCAGTTCCGGTGACAACCTCGCCGCGACGGGTTCTGGTGCTGGCCAACGACAGCGTCGGTGCGCGGGAGTTGCACGACGCCAAGACCGCGATCGGTGCCAACGAGGACACGGTCTGGCAGGTCGTCGTTCCCGCGAGTCCGGTGGAGACCGGTGCAGCGGCCACCCATGGGCCGTTGGATGTGTGGGAGGCCACCCAGGAAGCGGCCGAACAGCGGTTGGCGCAGACGATTGCGGAGCTGCGGGCCGAGAACCTTGCGGTGGAAGGCGCCCTGGGCGAATACCGGCCGATGCGGGCGCTGGCGACCGCCGTCGAATCGTTCCGGCCGGATCAGATCGTGATCGTGACACCGCCACCGGAGCAGTCGATCTGGCACCGATTCGAGGTCGTCGACCGCGCTCGCGCCGACTACAACGTTCCCGTCACGCACGTGATATCGGAAGCAGGCCTTGAGGATTCGTATTCTGGTGCGGGAAGCTAGCGGAAATCGCTGAAGAAGCCGACCACATCCTCGACGAAAAGTTCGGGTTGCTCGAAGGCCGCGAAATGCCCGCCTCGCGGCATATCCGTCCAGCGGGTGATGTTGTAGCTGTCTTCGCACCAGCGCCGCGGCGAACGCAGGATCTCCTTCGGAAACGACGCCACACCGGTCGGGACGGCGACCGGCCCGACGCCCGCATAGCCGCCGAAGCTCTCCCAGTACAGCCGGGCGGACGAGGCGCCGGTGCCGGTGGTCCAGTACAGCATCACGTTGTCCAGCAATTCGTCCTTGGACAGCACGTTTTCGGGGTGGCCGTCGCAGTCCATCCATGACCAGAACTTCTCGACGATCCAAGCGAGTTGCCCGACCGGTGAGTCGACCAGGCCGTAGCCTAGTGTCTGCGGCCGGGTCGACTGCTGTTTGGCGTAGCCCGAATCCCATTTTCGGTAATAGCCGAGACGTTCAAGCGCAGCAGCCTCATCGGGCGCCGGATTGCGCAAATCCTTCGGCGGCGGGCCGAACGGCATGTTGGTGTGGATGGCGACGCAATGGTCACCGCTGCGGCCCAGTTGGGTCGTCACCATCGCTCCCCAATCACCGCCCTGCGCGCCGTAGCGCCGGTATCCCAGCCGCACCATCAGCTGCTCCCAAGCCTCGGCGATGCGTTCGATTCCCCAGCCGCTGGTAGCTGGCTTACCGGAGAATCCGTACCCGGGTAGTGACGGGCAGACGACATCGAAACCGGCGGCGTTGAGCGGTTCGATCACCTTGTGGAATTCCACGATCGACCCCGGCCAGCCGTGCGTGATGATCAGTGGGAAGGAATCCTGGCGATCGGATCGCTGGTGCACGAAATGGATGTCCAGGCCGTCGATTTCGGTAACGAACTGGCTGAACCTGTTGAGTGCTGCTTCCCTTGCGCGCCAGTCATAGTCGTGGGCCCAATACTCGGCCAGCTCGCGGGTGTATGCCAGCGGGATGCCCTGACTCCAGTCATCGACGCATTCCGGCTCGGGCCATCGGGTGCGCTGTAGTCGTTCTTTGAGATCGATCAAGACATCGTCTGGGACGGCGATTCGGAACGGGCGGATGTCAACCATCGTGCAGTCAGGATAGTCGGGCTCGACATGATCGCCGGCAAGGTGCTGGGATGGCGGAATGACCGAGATTCTTGGGTTCAGCAAGGCGACTTTCGACTTCCTTCGCGGGCTGACCGAGAACAATGAGAAGAGCTGGTTCGATGCCCACCGCGACGACTACGAGCGCTACGTTCGGGAGCCCTTCGTCGCGACGCTCGAGGCTGCCGCCGAAGCGACGGTCGGTGGACCGTTGGAGCTGCACGGTGGACGGCAGACGATGTTCAGGATCAACCGCGATGTGCGTTTCTCCAAGGACAAGTCGCCCTACAAGACGGCGGTGGGCGGTCTGCTGACCCCAACGGGGGACAAGCGGGAGCACAACGGTGTTGCCTACCTGCACCTCGCTGTCGGTGGGGGCTTCCTCGCGTGCGGCTTCCACCAGCTCTCCCCGGCTCAGCTGACGCCCATCCGTGACCAGATCATCGAGCGGGCAGAGGAATTCACCGCCGTGCTTTCCCGGCTGGCCGACCGCGGTCGGGCGCTTTCCGATGACGACTCACTGCGGGCGATGCCGCGCGGCTACGCCGATTACGCCGACCATCAGCACGCGCAATATCTTCGCTGCAAGTCCTTCATGCTGATGCAGAATCTGAGCCAGAAGGACTGGCTGACCGGCGCGGTGGTGGACCAGACGGCCGCCCTGGTGGCCGACGGTGCGGAATTGATCGCCTTCGTCGCGCACGTATAGCGCGGTAGATAAGTCTTCGCGGCTATGTCAGTCAGTTTGATTCGGGAGCGACCGCAAACCCGTTTACAAAATCAACGCACCGTCTGGGCGCTATCATGATAGCATCGTGGTGTGGCGCAGATTCTTATCCGTCAGCTTGAGGACGACACCAAGGCCAAATTGCAGCGACTAGCCCGGCAACACGGTCGCAGCACCGAGGAAGAGGCACGTGAGATCCTGCGGAACGCAGTCCGGAACGTCGATAATCCCCCTGGCCGCCTCGGCTCTCGTATCGCGTCGCGCTTCAAAGGCCAGGGCCTCACCGAGGACATCCCCGAACTGCGGGGTCAGCCTGTCCAGCCGGCGCAGTTCAACGAATCATGATCGTGCTCGATACCAATGTGCTCTCCGCGCTGATGCGGGACACACCCGATCCGGCCGTTGTGGAATGGCTGGATCGTCAGCCCACCGAATCCATCTGGACGACATCGGTAACGATTTTCGAAATCCGCACTGGTATTGAACTTTTGGCGCCAAGTCACCGGCGCAAGCAGCTCGACGAGATGTTCACTCAGCTCCTCGACGAGGATCTTGATGGTCGTGTGCAATCCTTCGACCTGACGGCTGCGACTACCGCTGGGCGCATCGCCGCCACTCGGCAACGAGTTGGGCGTGCGGTCGAAATTCGTGATGTGCAAATCGCCGGCATAGCCGCATCCCGGTATGCAACCGTGGCTACCCGCAACACTTGCCACTTCGAGGGAACGGGCGTCGATCTGGTCAACCCCTGGGACTGACGTCGCGCCCGGCCGCCACCGGCACCACGCGAGTATTCGTCGTTGCCGAGCACCACAGCCATCGTGTCGCCGCCTAGCCTTATCACACCTCGATCGGCGGATGCAGCTGTTCCATCGTGTACTGCCTACTTCGCAGTGCGGCCCACGCGCTGACCGCCAACGATGTGGCCAGCACCCCGGAAAGCACCGCGACTGCCACGGCCAGCCGATGATCGATGCCCCCGGCGATGAGTTGGCGTAATCCGTTGACGGAGTACGTCATCGGAACGTAGGGATGCAGAATCTGGAAGAGTTTTCCGGTCGTTTGGACGGGATAGATTCCGCCACACGACACCAGCTGCACCATCAGGAATGCCAACGTCACCACTCGTCCGACCGCCACCCCGAACACCGCGTTGAGGGCCTGGATGAGGGCCAGGTAGGTGGAGAGGACCAGCAGCAGGAAGCCCGCCGTGTACAGCGGATAGCGGGGATTCAATCCGACGCCGAAATGCGCCACGGTGTACATGACCAGTACCTGGCAGGTGGCGATCAGGAAGGCCGGCCAGTAGGAGGCCAGCACAACGCGGAACCCGCTCAGTCCGTTGATGATCGGTCGCGGCTGCATCGGCTTCAACACCATCCAGATCAGCAGCGCCCCGATGAACACCGCCAAGCCCAGGAAGAACGGCGCGAAGCCGGTTCCGAACACCGGCGCCGGGTTATGAGTGACCAGGTCGAGTTTGACCGGCGAGGAGACCGTCTTCGCCACATCCGTTCGTTGTTTGTCCGTCCACGAAGGGATCTGGGTAGATCCCAGCTGAAGGCCATCGGCCAGTTCACGGCCGCCGTCGGCGAGCTGGACCAGGCCGCTGCTGAGTTGGTGCGCCCCGTCGTCTAGTTGATCCACCCCGTCTCGCAACTTCACGATATCGGCACGCAGATCTCCGTTCAGCGCACCGGTCATGAACTCTCGCAGCTTGCTATTCGGATCCCCCAGTTCGTACTCGAGCTGAGATGCATTGTCCCGCAGGTGCTGCAGGCCCCGGTCGGTAGCCGGGTCGACATCGTGTTGTCTTAACAGCGCCTGCGCGACGGCCAGAACGTCACCGGCTTGACGAACCGTCGGGTCGGAATTGGACTGCAACGTCGATACCGTTTGGTCGACGATGGAGCCGGCCCGCTTCCAGTCGATGTTGAGTGCCTCGAGGCGACCGGTCGTGGAAGCTACTGCGCTACTGAGGCGCTGGGCGGTAATCCCGATCACCTCGGGGTCCAGCTGCATTCTCTCCACCCGGCCCAGTACGTCGATCAACGGACCGGTCGTCTCGTCCACACTGGATCTCAGTTGGGCGGTGCCGTCGGCCAGTTGAGCGGAGCCGTCCCGAGCGGTGTCCAAGCCGTCAGCCAGTTGGCCGGCACCGTTGGCCGCCTTGATCAGACCGGCACCGGCGTCGGTGAGCCCGTCCAACACCGCAACGACGGTCTGCTCGCCCACGTTGGCGTTGACTTCGTTGATCACCGCGCGCGCCACGTTCTGTCCGATGATCGAACCGATGTAGCTGTTGGAGTCGTTGAACGTGAATCGCAGCCCGGCTTGGGTGGGGTTGCCGCCCGACGGAGAGGCGATATCGGCACTGAAATCCGCCGGGATCGTGATGGTGAAGTAATACCGGCCATGGGCCAGACCGTCCGCGGCCTCGGTACTCGACACTTCATGCAGGTCCAGTTCACGGGAGTCGACGAGTGCCTTCGCGACTTGGTCTCCGGCCCGGATGTCCTTGCCGTCCGACTGGGTTCCGGTGTCCAGGTTGACCAGCGCCACCGGCACCTTGTTGACGTGACCGAACGGATCCCAGAACGCCCACAGGTACATCGCCCCGTACAGCAGCGGCATCAGGATGACGGTCAGCAGCGCGATCCGTGGCGGGATACCGCGGGTGTACCGCTTGATGTCGGTACCCAGTGACATGGCGGCAAGCATCGCTACCCCTTGCCTTTCTTCGATGCCATGAGTTCGGCACGGTCGGTGTTGGACACAGGAATCTGGGCCCGCACGGCATGTCCGACGACACCGTTGACGGTGACGGTCACGATCGTCTGAGTGCGGCCGAGTGCGATCAACCGTTCGATCAGAACGTCCCGGTTGGCATCGCTGGTGACGAAGTCAAGATTTCCGACCACCAGCAGCGGTGGCCGTTTGGTGTTGGCCAGGGAGATCCGCAGTAGCAGTTGGTCCAGCTCGGAGAGTAGTTCGAAGTACTCCATCAGCGGCGGCAGCGGCAGGTCGCCAAACACGGGCGCGCACACCTTGGTCAGTTCAGCTTGGCGGGCCTGCCTGACAAACCGGTACCACGAGGCGTCCCAGCGCAATTGTTCGGTGATCAGATCGCGTACCGTGACCGACTCCGACACCACGTCGATTCCATCGATGCCGGCCAACCCGCAGCGCGCGAAGATGTCCGTGGCTCGCGTGGCGCCGAGTACGGTCAGTTCGCCGGCTTTCGGCTTCATCCGGCCGGCGATCGTCATCAGCAGCGCGTCACGCCCGGTGCCGGCCGGGCAGACCAGCACGCTGACTCCGCCGGCGGGGATCAGGAGATCCACCGGACCGTAGACTGGTCCCCACGGTCCACGCATCCGAATCCCCTTGGCTATGACCGCAGGTGGCGGGTCCGGGTTAGCTTGCGGCGCGAAGTCGGGCACTTCGGGACGCTCCCCGCGCGGTTGATCCTGGGCCTCTCCAGGGTCGTCGACTCCAGCCTTCGACATGGCACCTTCCCGTCCCGCTTTTTGCCCGCTCATCTCAGCATGTTTCGCGCGGCACGCGGAGTGTATCGGCGAAGTGCCATTCGACATCGAGGCTGCGCTCAGGGTGCGCGCCACTCGAAAGATCACGCCACCAACGCAGCCTCAACGCCGGGAAGCGCCAGGACGCCCGAACGCCTGAACGTGGGGTATCGCCGCCAGGGCAGCCTGAAAAGTCAGGAGGTGCGGAGTCCGATGTGCCGGTAGCGCTCGAAGCGTGCAGCGAGGCGCTGATCGTCGGGTACCGAACGCAGTCGATGCAGTTCGTTGGCGATAGTCGCCGAGAGCCGTCGGATGAAGGTCTCGGGTTCTTCTGCGGCGTCCGGATGTTCGGGCACCACCGCGTCGACGATCCCGTCGCGCAACAGGTCGGCCGATCGAATGCCCTGTGCGACAGCAAGTTCCGGTGCGTGATCGACGTCGCGATAGACGATCGCGCTGGCCCCCTCGGGAGGCAGTGGCGCCAGCCAGCCGTGCAGGGCGGCCAATACCCGGTCGGCGGGAACCATCGCCAGTGCGGGCCCGCCACTGCCCTGCCCGAGGATCACCGACACCGTCGGGGTGTCCAGGGTGACCAGGTCGGCCAGGCATCCGGCGATCTGTCCGGCCAACCCGCCCTGCTCGGCCTCGGTGGACAGGGCCGGGCCCGCGGTGTCGATGATCAGCACGAGCGGCAACTTGAGCCCGGCGGCCAGCGCCATGCCGCGACGGGCCTCCCGCAGGGCTGCGGGGCCTACCAACTCGTCCGGTACCCGCTGTTGACCCAGAACCACGGCTGGCTGACCGCCGAATCGGGCCAGCGCCAGCACGGTGGTCGCCGCCTCGCCTGCGCCGGTGCCGGACAACAGCACCCGCTCGGTGGTGCCGTGCCGCAGCAGGTAGCCGACTCCGGGGCGGTCGGGTCGCCGCGAGGCCTCCACCGACTGCCATGCCGGGATGTCGGGGAGGTCCTCACGGTGCGGGGCGGGGGGCGGACTTCCGGGCGGATCGGCGACGACCTTGAGCGTGCGATCGAGGGTGGCTCGCAGGGCGTCAAGGGGGACGACGGCGTCGACGACGCCATGGCGCTGCAGGTTCTCCGCGGTCTGGACGCCGGCGGGGAAAGGCTCGCCGTACAGGTGTTCGTAGACCCGGGGGCCGAGGAACCCGATCAGCGCACCGGGTTCGGCGGCGGTGACGTGGCCCAGGGATCCCCAGGAGGCGAACACCCCGCCGGTGGTGGGGTGGCGCAGGTAGACGAGATAGGGCAGATGCGCCCGCTTGTGCAGTTCGACCGCGGCGGCGATCTTGACCATCTGTAGAAAGGCCACGGTGCCTTCCTGCATCCGGGTGCCGCCCGAGCTCGGCGAGGCCAGCAGCGGTAATCGCTCGGCGGTAGCACGCCGAACCGCGTCGGTGATCCGCTCCGCGGCCGCGACCCCGATCGACCCGGCCAGGAAGTCGAATTCGCAGGCCACCAGCGCCACCCGACGCCCGAAAACCCGTCCTTCGCCGGTGACGACGGCTTCGTCGAGTCCGGTCGCGGACCTGGCCGCGGCTAATTCACCGCGGTAAGCGCTGTTGGCCGCCACCTCCAGCGGCGGCCCGTCCCAGCTCAGGTAGGAGCCGGGATCGAGCAGGGTGTCGCGCAGCGTCAGGGCACCGATCCGGCTCACCCGAAGAGGGTAACTAGGGTAGAGCCATGATTGGAGTCACCCGGGACGATCACGTGATGACGCTGGAGCTGCAGCGGCCAGAACGGCGCAATGCGCTCAACAGCGAACTCGTCGACGGCCTGCGGGAAGCGATCGAGAAGGCCGCCGCCGAGGACGTCCGGGTGATCGTGCTGACCGGGCAGGGCCACGTCTTCAGTTCGGGCGCGGATCTTTCCGGCGGCCAGGGTGTGGCCGATGAGCTTCCGGACAAGGCCAGGGCGCTGAACCTGGCGATCGACTCCGCGCCGATCCCGGTGATCGGCGCGATCAACGGCCCGGCGATCGGGGCCGGCGTCATCCTGTCGATGATCTGCGACCTGCGAGTTGTTGCGCCCGAAGCCTATTTTCAGTTTCCGGTCGCGAAATACGGTATTGCGCTGGATAACTGGAGCATTCGCAGGCTGACCTCGCTGGTCGGGGCCGGGCGGGCGCGGGGCATGTTGCTGGCCGCCGAACGGCTCACCGCCGAGGGGGCCCTGCACACCGGCATGGCCAACCGAATCGGCACCCTGGCCGACGCGCAGGAATGGGCCAACGAGATCGCCGGGTTCGCGCCGCTGGCGCTGCAGCACGCCAAGAGGGTACTCAACGACGACGGCGCGTACGAGGATCCCTGGCCCACCCACCAGGAACTCTTCGACCGCGCCTGGGCCAGCCACGACATCATCGAGGCGCAGGTGGCTCGCATAGAGAAGCGCCCGCCCCGGTTCCGGGGCGCCTGAGCATGGTCAAAGCGGCGCTGCGCTTCGGCTTCGGGACGGCCTCGATGTTGGCCGGTGGGTGGGTGCTCAAGGCTCTGCGCGGCACCCCGGCATCGCTGGGCGCCACACCCGCCGAGATTGCGCCGGTGGCGCGGCGCTCACCGCATTACCGGGATGGAGCGTTCCAGAACCTCGAAGCACCGTCGGGCATCAAGATGGATCGCGAACTGCAGCGAAAGTTGCTGCGCGACCTGGCCAACGCGGGATCGCTGGGGAAGCCGTCCGGTCCCATCCCGCTGGCCCGGGACCAACGAGCGGACGCGGCGGTTGCCCCGGCCGCGGCAAGCTGGTACGGACACTCCACCGCGTTGATCGAGATCGACGGGTACCGAGTGCTGGCCGACCCTATCTGGAGCCGGCGGTGCTCACCGTCGCGGTCGGTGGGCCCGCAGCGGATGCACGAGGTACCGGTGCCGCTGGAAGGGTTACCGGCGGTGGACGCGGTGGTGGTCAGTCACGACCACTACGACCACCTCGATATCGACACCATCGTCGCCCTGGCCAGAACCCAGCGCGCACCGTTCGTGGTGCCATTGGGCATCGGTGCCCATCTGCGGAAGTGGCTAATCCCGGAAAACCGGATCGTGGAGCTGGACTGGTACGAAAGTCATCGGATCGGCGAGCTGACGTTGACGTGCACGCCGGCCCGGCATTTCTCCGGCCGACTGTTCGCCCGCGACACCACCCTATGGGCCTCCTGGGTGGTCTCCGGGCCCAGTCACCGCGCGTTCTTCGGCGGGGACACCGGCTACACCAAGAGTTTCGCCGACATCGGCGCCGAGTACGGCCCGTTCGATCTGACCCTGCTGCCGATCGGTGCCTATCACCCGGCGTTCGCCGATATCCACATGAACCCCGAGGACGCGGTGCGCGCCCACCAGGATCTGGCCGACGCCGACCGCAGCCTGCTGGTGCCGATCCACTGGGCAACGTTCCGGCTGGCTCCGCACCCGTGGGCGGAGCCGGCCGAGCGGCTGTTCGCCGCCGCCGAGGCGGAGCGAGTGCGTATCGCGGTGCCGATCCCGGGCCAGCGGGTGCTGGGCGGGCAAGACGCCCCCGAGGCGACATCAGAACCGTGGTGGCGCATGTAGGCGGCGTGGCCGGGTTACGGTTCTGAGCATGAAATCACCGCTCCGGGTGGCCGCGATTTCGTTGACTGTCGCGTTGCTGGCCGGGTGCGCCGCGGATCGAGCGGAGACGCCGGAGGAGGCCGCCCCTCCGGCGAGTCAGTCCGTCCCGGCCCCACCCCGGCCTCCCACGTTCGCGTTGCCGGAGAACGCCGTCGAGAATGCGGTCGCCAAGCTGGACTTGATGGCCACCGAACTGATGGCACAGTCGGGAATCCCGGGCATGGCGGTCGCCGTGGTGCACAAGGGAAAAACACTGTACGCCAAGGGTTTCGGGGTGAAGAACAACCAGTTGCCCGACCAGCCGGACAACCGGGTCGGCCCGGACACCGTCTTCCAGTTGGCGTCACTGTCCAAGCCGCTGGGCGCGACGGTGATCGCCCACCAGGTCGGGACCGGGGTGATCGATTGGAACACCCCGATCGTGGACACGTTGCCATGGTTCGCGCTGGCCGAGCCCGCGGTGACCGACATGGTCACTGTCGGTGACATGTACGCGCACCGGTCTGGACTACCCGATCACGCGGGTGACCTGCTGGAGGACCTCGGCTACGACCGACGTCTGGTACTGCAGAAGCTGCGCGACTTCGCGCTCGACCCATTCCGGATCTCTTACGCCTACACCAATTTCGGCCCCACTGCCGGCGCCGAGGCGGTCGCCGCTGCGTCCAACGAATCGTGGGAGGACCTCAGCCGGCGGGTGCTGTACGGACCGCTGGGGATGTCCAGCACCAGTTCGCGGTTCGACGACTACATGGTGCGCGAGGACCGTGCCGTCGGCCATATCCGTGTCGACGGCAGGTACGCGGCCGAATACGTGCGCGACCCGCAGGCTCAATCCCCGGCAGGCGGGGTCAGCAGCTCGGTCAACGATCTGTCGAACTGGTTGGCGATGCTGCTCGGCAACGGCGCGTATCAGGGAAAGCAGGTCATCGCCGCGGAGGCACTGTTGCCCGCACTCACCCCGCAGATTGTGGCGGACCGGGCGACCGAACCGGGGAAGAGGTCCGGCTTCTACGGATACGGGTTCAACGTGGGAACGAACTCGGCCGCCAGGCAGCAGATCAGTCATTCGGGAGCATTCCAGCTTGGCGCGGGCACCAACTTCCTGATGCTGCCGTCGGCCGATGTTGCCATCGTGGCGCTGACCAACGCCACCCCGTCCGGGGTTGCGGAGACGCTGACCGCCCAATTCGCCGACGTCGTTCAATTCGGCGAGGTCACCGAGGACTGGTATCCGCGCTACGCAGAAGCCTTCGCAGCGATGGCGAAACCGGTCGGCTCGCTGGTCGGTACACAGCCGCCGGCCGATCCCGCCCCGTCCGCGCCGTTGCCGAGTTACGTGGGCCAGTACGCCAACGGCTTCTGGGGTCCCGCGCGGGTCACCGAGGCCGACGGCGGCCTACAGCTGGCGCTGGGTCCGAAAATGGTTGTTCCCCTCAAGCATTGGGACGGCAACGTGTTCACCTTCTCGCTCGTCAACGAGAACTCACCGCCGGGTTCGATCTCCAAGGCGACGTTCGACGGGGACTGGCTGACCCTGGAGTACTACAACCAGGACGGCAAGGGGACGTTCACCCGATGAGTGTCACACTCACCCTTGGTCTCTCCGAGGCCGAAGTTGCGCAGCGCGTCGCCGAGGGCAAGACCAACGACGTTCCCGCCCGGGCGGCGCGCAGCGTCTCCGAGATCGTCCGCGGCAACGTCTTCACCCGGATCAACGCCATCCTGGGTGTGCTTTTCATCATCGTGCTGTCGACCGGCTCGGTCATCAACGGCGCGTTCGGACTGCTGATCATCGCCAACAGTGCGATCGGCATCATCCAGGAGCTCCGAGCCAAGCGGACGCTGGACCGGCTGGCAATAGTCGGCCAGGCAAAGCCCCTGGTGCGCAGGCAAACCGGCAGCGGTCCTGTCTCGGTGCCGCTCGCGCCCAGCGAAGTGGTACTCGACGATGTGATCGAGCTGGGACCCGGCGACCAGATCGTCGTCGACGGTGTGATCGTCGAGGAGAGCAACCTCGAGGTGGACGAATCCCTGCTGACCGGTGAAGCCGACCCGATCGCCAAAGACGGCGGTGATCCGGTGATGTCGGGCAGCTTCGTGGTCGCCGGCAGCGGGGCCTACCGCGCCACCAGGGTCGGTCGGGAAGCGTACGCCGCCAAACTGGCCGAAGAGGCCTCCAAGTTCACCCTGGTGAAGTCCGAACTGCGCAGCGGCATCAACAGGATTCTGCAGTTCATCACCTACCTGCTGGTGCCGGCGGGTGCGTTGATCATCTACACCCAACTGTTCACCACCGATGCCGGCCTGCGCGAGTCGGTGTTGCGAATGGTCGGGGCACTGGTGCCGATGGTCCCGGAGGGGCTGGTGCTGATGACCTCGATCGCCTTCGCGGTCGGGGTGATCCGGTTGGGCCGCAAACAGTGCCTGGTCAACGAACTTCCCGCGATCGAGGGTCTCGCCCGTGTCGACGTGGTGTGCGCCGACAAGACCGGCACCCTCACCGAGAACGGAATGCGGGTCAGCGAACTGGTGGGATTGCACCGCGGCGACGAGGGCACCAGCGCCGAGGCCGCCGTGCTGGCCCAGTTGGCTGCCGACGATCCGCGCCCCAACGCCAGCATGGCCGCGATCGCCGAGGCCTACCGGCAGCCTCCCGGCTGGATCGCCACCGCCACCGCGCCGTTCAAATCGGCGACCAAGTGGAGCGGAACGTCCTACGCCGGGCACGGCAACTGGGTGATCGGCGCGCCCGATGTGCTGCTGGAGGCCAGCTCCGCGGTCGCTGAGCAGGCCGAACGGATCGGCGCGCAAGGCCTTCGGGTGCTGCTGCTCGGATCCATCGACGTACGGGTTGACCACCCCTCGGCACCCGGCACGGTCCACCCCGCCGCACTGGTCGTGCTCCAGCAACGTATCCGCCCCGATGCCAGAGATACGTTGGATTACTTTGCCTCTCAGCAGGTATCGGTCAAAGTGATCTCGGGCGACAACGCGCTTTCGGTGGGTGCGGTGGCGGGCTCACTCGGGCTGGTGGGCGAAACCATGGACGCCCGCGAGCTGCCGACCGGACCCGATGAGCTCGCCGACACCCTGGAGGAGTGCACCACGTTCGGCCGGGTGCGGCCAGATCAGAAGCGCGCGATGGTGCACGCCCTGCAATCGCGTGGTCATACCGTGGCCATGACCGGCGACGGCGTCAACGACGTATTGGCACTCAAGGACGCCGACATCGGCGTCGCGATGGGCTCGGGCAGCCCGGCATCGCGCGCGGTAGCTCAGATCGTGCTGTTGGACAACAAGTTCGCCACCCTGCCCTACGTGGTGGGCGAGGGCCGTCGCGTCATCGGCAACATCGAGCGTGTCTCCAACCTGTTCCTCACCAAGACCGTCTACTCAGTCCTGCTGGCGATTCTGGTCGGGTTGGCCGGGTTGTCCGCCGAGTTGTTCGGGACCGACCCGCTGCTCTTTCCCTTTCAACCGATCCACGTCACCATCGCGGCCTGGTTCACCATCGGCATCCCGGCATTCGTCCTCTCGTTGGCGCCCAACACCGAACGTGCCCGTCCCGGATTCGTGCGAAGGGTGATGACCTCGGCGCTGCCCTCGGGACTCGTCGTCGGTGTCGCCACATTCGCCTCCTATCTGTTGGCGTATCAGGGCCGGGCGGCCACCGCGCTCGAACAGACCCAGGCGTCCACCGCGGCGTTGATCACGCTGCTGGTGTCCGCGGTGTGGGTGCTCGCGGTGGTGGCACGACCTTACGAATGGTGGCGGGTGGCTTTGGTCACGGTGTCCGTGCTGGCCTACGTCGCCATTTTCAGCATGCCCCCGGCTCGCGAGTTGTTCATGCTGGACACATCCAACATCGCGACCACTTCCATGGCGTTGATCGTCGGTCTCCTCGGCGCCCTCGCCGTCGAGGTGATCTGGTGGGCGCAGGGTGCCCTCCTGGGTGAGCGCCGCAGGCTCTGGCGGTTACCGGAGCGGTAGGGTTACGCCATGGGATTTCTCGACAAGGCCAAGGATCTGTTGGCCAAGAACGCCGACAAGGTCGACACGGTGATCAACAAGGCCGGCGACATCGTCGATCAGAAGACGCAGGGTAAGTACGCCTCGACCGTTGACAAGGTGCAGGATGCCGCCCGTAAGGCGGTGCAGGACAACACCGGCCCGGGCGGTCAGGTGCCCCCGACGCAGCAGTCCGGTCAGGTGCCTCCCGGCTCTGAACCTCCGTCATAGCAGCAGCATGGCCAAGGTGTCGGTGTCTGTCGACGTACCACTGCCTCCGGAGAAGGCGTGGGAAAGCGCATCAGATCTGTCTCGTTATTCCGAATGGCTGTCCATTCACCGGGTGTGGCGGTCGAAGCTGCCGGAGACGATCTCCAAGGGCACGGTCGTGGACTCGATCATCGAAGTCAAGGGAATGCCCAATCGGCTGCGATGGACCGTGGTGCATTACCGGCCGCCGGAGGCGATGACGCTCAACGGCGACGGCAAGGGCGGCGTCAAAGTCAAACTCATCGGCAAGGTGCGGCCGTCGCAGAACGATCCGGCGGGCTCGACGGTGACCTTCGACGTGCATCTGGGCGGGCCGGCGTTGTTCGGTCCGATCGGGATGGTGGTCGCCGGCGCGCTGAAAAGCGATATCCGAGAATCGCTCGACCGTTTCAAGGCGGTCTTCGGGTCCCCCTGACCGGTTGCGGAAATCGCCGAACTGGCGGGCGTTATTCGGACACGGCGGTTGCTGCTTCGTCGATGATTGCGCGCATGGCGCGCTCGGCCGCCACGGCATCGCCGGTCCTGATGGCGCGCGCGACATCGTCGTGCAATGCGATAGCCGCCGGGTCAGGTCTGGCGGGCATCATCCCGTGTTGGGTTCGTCCGGCGAGCACCTCTGCGACGACCCCGTTCAACGCCCGAAACATCTCATTGCCGCTGGCATCGAGAAGTGTCTTGTGAAAGAGCTTGTCCGCCAGTAGGTATGCATCGAGATCTCCGGATCGTCCGTGCACCACCATGTCCGAAACCGCGGCCGCCATGATCCGGCACTGATGTGCGTCGGCCCGCTGGGCAGCAAGTGCCGCCGCGGCCGGCTCGAACCCCCGCCGTAATTCGGACAGCGAAATCAATTGCGCGGCACGGTCTCCCGACTCGATCCGCCAGCGGATGAGCCGGGGATCGAAGACGTTCCAGTGCTGCGGCGATTGCACGGTGATGCCCACGCGGCGTCGTGACTCGACCATGCCCATCGATTCCAGCACTCGCACCGCCTCGCGGGCGACACTGCGGGACAGACCGTGTTCGACGCTGACGCCGTCGAGAGTCAGCACCTGGCCGGGCTGGTATCGGCCCGACACGATCGCGGTACCCAGGGCGTCCAGCAGACTCCCGTGCAGTGCGCTGACGTTTGTCCGACCCGACATCCGCACATCTTGTCATATTCGCTCGTGTGTTTGAAAAAGCCTATGTTTCGCTAGTTTACTTGCAAAGATATGCTTAATAGGCAAGACTGTGTGGTCTAACACACAACGGGGTAGGAGAAGTGGATGGCGTCACCCACCCAAATGCGCGTCGTGGTCATGGGAGTGTCCGGTTCGGGGAAGTCGACCGTCGGGGCCGCGCTCGCTCAGCGGCTCCGGGTGCCGTTCGCGGACGCCGACGACTTCCACCCGCCGGCCAACATCGCGAAGATGACAGCTGGTCAACCCCTGAATGATGACGACCGTTACCCATGGCTGGAAGCGATCGGCGAGTGGCTCTCGGCGCGCGAGGCCGGCGGGGTGATGAGCTGCTCGGCGCTGCGGCGAAAGTACCGCGACCAACTGCGTGCGCACTGCGCCGACGTCGAGTTCGTACATCTGGCCGGATCGCCGGAGGTCATCGGTCGAAGGCAGGCCAGCAGACCCGGGCACTTCATGCCGGCAGCGCTGTTGGCCTCCCAGTTCGACACGCTTGAGCCGCTGGAATCCGACGAGTTTGGCATCACCATCGATGTCGATCAGGACATCGATGCGATCGTCGAAAGTTACTTGGCCGCTACCGATCAGCGCTCAGAGACTGTCGGGGAACCCCGCACCGGACTTTCGCATAGGAGGCATCGTGGAGGCAATTGATCCGGCGTACGGGGCGGGCACCCTGTTGCTGATCGCAGCGGCGGCGGTCGCGCTGCTGCTGTTCCTGATCATGAAGGTGAAGTTGCACGCATTTGTGGCACTCGTCTTGGTGAGCGTGCTGACGGCACTGGCCGCCGGGATTCCGGTCGGCGATGTTCCCGACGCCCTGTCCTTCGGCTTCTCCAGCACTCTCGGCTCGGTCGCCCTGCTGGTGGGTTTCGGAGTGATGATCGGCAGACTCCTGGAACTCACCGGCGGCGCTCAGGTGCTGGCCGACACCCTCATCAACCGGTTCGGCGAGAAGCGGGCACCGCTGGCGATCGGTGTCGCCGCGCTGCTCTTCGGGTTCCCGATCTTCTTCGATGCCGGACTGGTCGTCTTCCTGCCGATCATCATGACCGTTGCCCGCCGGTTCGGCGGATCGCTACTGCTGTACGCGTTTCCGACCGCGGGTGCATTCGCCGCCATGCATGCGCTGGTCCCACCACACCCGGGGCCGGTCGCCGCCGCGGAGGTGTTGGGCGGCAGCATCGGCTTGTCGCTGCTGGTCGGCGCCCCGGTCGCGATTCTGTCCTGGTTCGTGGGTTCCTACCTGGTCTCGCAGGTGATCGGTCGCCGTGTGCACGTCGACGTCCCGACGGCACTGTTCGGCGAAATGAACGGTGGCCGTGGCGAAGACGAGGCCCGCGCCGCCCCTTCCTTTGGGACGGTGCTGGGGATCTTGCTGCTGCCGTTCGTCTTGATCTCCTTCAACACCGTTCTGGGAACCCTCACCACGGCGGGCGTCATCGCGGAGGGTGCCACCTGGGCTGCCTTCCTCATGCTGCTCGGCAACACCAGCGTGGCACTCCTCATCACGGTGATCGTCGCCACCCTGGTGCTGGGGTTGCGAGGGCGTTCGATGGCGGACGTCAGCACCATCTTGGACAACGCGCTGGGCCCGATCTGCGCCATCATCCTGATCACTGGGGCCGGTGGCATGTTCGGCGGAGTGCTGCGCCTGAGCGGCATCGGTGACGCCCTGAGCGACTCACTGTCGAACATCGGATTGTCGCTGATATTGCAGGCTTTCGTGATCTCCACGCTGCTACGGGTGGCACAGGGGTCGGCGACCGTGGCTCTGACGACGACTGCGGGGCTGATCAGCGCCTCGGTTGCCGAGGCCGGCTTGACCAACTTCCAGATCTCGCTGCTGGTCATCGCTATCGCGGCGGGTGCCACCGTGCTGTCGCACGTCAACGACTCAGGCTTCTGGCTGGTGAGCCGGTTCTTCGGGATGGACGTGAAAACGACGCTCAAGACCTGGACGGTGATGGAGACGACGCTGGGCCTCGCCGCCTTCGCGATCAGTCTTGCCTTGTGGGTCATCGCCTGACCATGGGCGCAATGGCGCGTAATGACGGTTGATTTCGCTCAGGCGTTATCCCAATGCCTAGCTGGCCCGGGATCGCGGCTTGCCCGTCGGCGGGGAACCGAACTGCCGGACCTGGTATGCAGGAGCTAGCCCGTCATGCCGCGGCCTCAGAAGTCATACCCCCCGGAACGCAGCGACTGAGCACGGATCAACGAAAGGCGCCGCTATGCGCGAGTATCTGAAGTTCTACATCGACGGCAAGTGGGTCGACCCGGTGGCACCGCGAACGCTGGACGTCGAGAACCCCGCCACCGAGCAGGTTTGCGGCCGGATCGCCATCGGTGACCCCGCCGACGTCGACCACGCGGTACAGGCAGCCCGTACGGCATTCGAGACCTGGTCACAGTCGACTCGTGCGGAACGCCTCGACCTGCTGGCAGCCATCGCGGCCGAATACCAGCGGCGAGCCGCCGACCTCGCCGAGGCGATCACCGAGGAGATGGGCGCGCCGGCGGCACTGGCAGCGGGCCCGCAGGTGAAAATGGGTCTCGGCCATCTGGTCACCTCCATGGACGTGCTGAAGAACTTCCAATTCGAGGAGCAACACCGCAGCACGCTGGTGGTTAGGGAACCGATCGGCGTCTGCGGTCTGATCACCCCGTGGAACTGGCCGATCAACCAGATCGCGTGCAAGGTCTTCCCGGCGCTGGCGACCGGTTGCACCATGGTTCTCAAGCCCTCGGAGGTGGCGCCGTTCTCGGCGCAGATCTTCACCGAGATCATCGACGCCGGTGGTGTTCCCGCCGGCGTATACAACATGGTCTACGGGGACGGACCGGGCGTGGGGTCGGCCCTGTCCGGACACCCCGACATCGACATGGTCTCGTTCACCGGATCCACCCGCGCCGGCATCGACGTCGCCCGCAACGCCGCGCCGACCGTCAAGCGGGTGACCCAGGAGCTCGGCGGTAAGAGCCCCAACATCGTGCTCGACGACGACGACTTCGCCAACAGTGTGGCCGCCGGGGTGCGGGCGATGATGCTGAACAGCGGTCAGAGCTGCAACGCCCCGTCGCGAATGCTGGTGCCCGCCAAGCGAAAGGACGAGGCGGCCGCCATCGCCGCCGAGGTTGCCGGTCAGATCGTCGTTGGCGATCCGGACAACAAACAGGCGATCGGTCCGGTCGCATCCAAAGTGCAGTTCGACAAGATTCAGGGCCTGATCCAGCGGGGTATTGACGAAGGCGCGACATTGGTGTGCGGTGGCACCGGCCGCCCGGACGGTCTCGGCACCGGATACTTCGTGAAGCCCACCGTCTTCGCCGACGTCACCAACGACATGACGATCGCGCGGCAAGAGATCTTCGGCCCGGTGCTGTGCATCCTCGGCTACCAGGATCTCGAGCAGGCCGTCGAAATCGCCAACGACACGGAGTACGGCCTGGCCGGTTACGTCTCCGGGGCCGACCTGGAGAAGGCCCGTTCGGTGGCCCGCCGCATCCGCGCCGGGTCGGTCGCGATCAACCATGGTTTCGACCTGACGGCGCCCTTCGGCGGTTACAAACGCAGCGGTAACGGGCGGGAATGGGGCCAATTCGCATTCGATGAGTACCTGGAGACCAAAGCGGCGCTGGGCTACGGCTGACCGGCGTGGGCTGAGTAATCCTTGGCGGATCGGGTAACAACCCCAGCGACAGTATTTCGGGTTCGCGAGGGTGAGGATGACGAACACAGGCACGCGAAAATTTCCTGAGGTGGTGGTGACCGGCGTCGCCATGACCACGGCGCTGGGTACCGATGCCGAAAGCACGTGGAAAGGGCTGTTGGAGGGCCGCAGTGGCATCCGACTGCTGAAAGACTCCTTCGTCGACGAGTTCGACCTGCCGGTGCGCATCGGCGGTCACCTGCTGGAAACCTTCGACGATCTACTCACCCCCGATGAGATCTCGAAATGGTCCTACCTGCAGCACATGGCGGTCGTACTGGGGAGACGAGTGTGGGAAGACGCGGGCGTCCCCGAGGTGGACACCCGACGTCTGGCGGTTTCCATCGGCACCGGAATGGGCGGGATCGAGGAGATCCTGTTCGCCTACGAGCATCTGCGCGGGGGAGAGCTTGACCAGGTGTCTCCGACCGCTGTTCAGCAGTACGCCCCGAGTGGGCCGGCCAACGCGGTCGCGTTGGAGCGCAACGCACGTGCGGGCGCGCTGGCTCCCGTGTCCGCGTGCGCGTCGGGTTCCGAAGGCATCGCGCAGGCCTGGCGGCACATCGTGCTCGGCGAGGCCGACATCGCCATCTGCGGCGGGGTGGAATCCCGTATCGAAGCGGTGCCGATCGCGGGGTTCGCCAAGATGCGCATCGTGTTGTCGAAGAACAACGACGACCCCGCCGGGGCATGCCGGCCATTCGATCGTGACCGCGACGGGTTCGTGTTCGGCGAAGCCGGGGCGCTGATGGTGATCGAGACCGAGGAACATGCCCGGGCCCGGGGGGCGCGCATCCTGGGCCGGTTGATGGGAGCCAGTGTCACCTCGGACGGGTTTCACATGGTGGCTCCCGATCCGGACGGGGTCCGGGCCGGCTTCGCGATGACGCGGGCGATACAGCATGCCGGACTGTCGCCCGCGGACATCGACCACGTCAACGCGCACGCTACCGGGACCACCGTCGGGGACGTCGCCGAGTCGGTGGCGATCAACAACGCCCTCGGCGAACACGCGCCGGCCGTCTACGCCCCGAAAAGTGCGCTGGGGCACTCCGTGGGAGCGGTGGGCGCGGTGGAGGCGATCCTGACCTTGCTGGCTCTGCGCGACGGCGTCGTGCCGGCCACCCGCAACCTCAAGAATCTCGATCCGGACATCCATCTCGATGTAGTGGCCGGTAGCCCACGGCCGGGCAACTACGAGTACGCGGTGACCAACTCGTTCGGCTTCGGCGGCCACAACGTGGCGCTGGTACTCGGGCGCGCCTGAACCGGGCCGGTCAAGATTTGACGAGGGTGAACTGTCCCACTTCGCTGATGCCGCGCCGAAAGAAGTCGCTGCAACCGACCAGGTACTTCAGGTATCGCTGGTAGTCCGCTTCGGAAGTGGCGGCCACCGCCTCGTCGTGATGGGCCTCCAGCGCCCCGGCCCAGGTGTCGAGGGTCCGCACATAGTGCTCATCAAGCAACTGTTTGTCCTCCATGGCGAACCCCGCCTCAGCCGACAGCGCGATGATGTCCTCGTCACACGGCACCGACCCGCCGGGAAAGATCTCCTTGGCGATGAACCGCATGAACTTCAGATCAGACATCACGATCGGGATGCCCAGCTCGGGCCAGCGCTTCAACGGATGACCCATGATCGCCTGCAGCACGAACCGACCGCCGCTGGGCAGAAAACCGTGGCACGCCTTGAAGAACGGCGCGTACCGCTCGCGCGGGAACGCCTCGATCGCTTCGAGGCTGACGATCCGGTCGACCGGCTCGTCGAACTGCTCCCAGCCGCGCAGTAGCGTGCGGCAAGTGCGGTCGGTTTCGATGCCGTCCACCAGCTGCTGCACGAATTTCGCTTGATTCCTGCTCAGGGTCAGTCCGATGACGTTGACGTCGTACTTGTGCACCGCGCGCGCCATCACCGAACCCCAGCCGCAGCCGATGTCGAGCAGCGTCATGCCAGGTTCGAGGCTCAGCTTGCCCAGCGCCAGATCGATTTTCGCCAACTGCGCCTCTTGCAGCGTCATGTCGGCGCGCTCGTAGTAAGCGCAACTGTAGGTCCGTGACGGGTCCTGGAACAGGCCGAAGAATTCGTCGGAGAGGTCATAGTGGGCCTGGACTTCCGCGAAATGAGGTTCCATGGTCGACGCCTCGGCTATCGCTTCTGGCAGGTGAACTGGACGACGTCGGTGTAGCCCTCGCGGAACAGGTCTGCGCAGCCCCGGAGGTACTTGAGGAACCGTTCGTAGACCTGGTCTGAGGTGATCTCGATCGCCTCCGCCTTCTTGGCCTCCAGATTGCCCGCCCAGGTGTCCAATGTCTTGACGTAGTGCGGCTGTAGATGCTGTTCACGGGTGACGGTGTAGCCGGCCTTGACCGCCTGTTCTCTGACCATCGAGGCCAGCGGCAAACGCCCACCGGGGTAGATCTCGTCCATGATGAACTTGATGAAGCGCACTCGCGACATCGTCAGCGGCAGCCCCTTGGCTTTGATCTCCTCGTCCTCGGGGATGGTGATGGTGTGCAGCAGCTGCACCCCGTCGTCGGGCAACCAGTCGAAGGTCTTCTTGAAGTAGTCGTCGTACTTGTTGAAACCGAAGTGTTCGAATGCGCCGATCGAGACGATTCGGTCCACCTGCCCGTCGAAGTCTTCCCAGGGCTGCAGACGCACCTCCATTGTGCGATCGCTGGTGGAGTTGGCGAACCAGTGATCCTCGATGTGCTGCTTCTGGTTCTCCGACAGGGTCAGGCCGATGACGTTGACGTCGTACTTGTCTACGGCCCGCATGATCGTGGCACCCCAGCCGCAGCCGATGTCGAGCAATGTCATGCCGGGCTTCAGCCCCAGCTTGCCGAGCGCGAGATCGATCTTTGCCAGCTGCGCCTGTTCGAGGGTGTAGTCGTCCTGTTCGAAGTACGCACAGCTGTAGACCTGGTTGGGGTCTTGCCAGAGTTTGAAGAATTCGTTGGAGATGTCGTAGTGGAACTGGACTTCCTGCTTGTCCGAGCCGCGCGTCTGGGAGGCGGACTTGGACAGCCACGCCGACTCCGCAACGGGAGTCGGCGTTGCGTTTGAGGCATTCGGCATCGAGGCATTCCCCTCTGCGAGGACCGTGAGGCACGCGCGTCTGGATATGGTTGCTTCTCGACTACTACCCGTCCCGGCGCACGCGAAAACGGCCGGTTTGCGGCCATCGGCCGGAGTAACCTGCTGCAGGTGGGCGAGAGATACGAGTACGGAATCGATTTCGGCCACGTCGAGGCTCTCGACATGCACACCCACGTGGAAGTCGACGGCCACGGTCGCAAGGCCTACGACGACGTTCTGGTGGAGGCCACCGGTAAGTACTTCAAGATGGCGCCCTCGGTGATGTCCAGCGTGGACGCCGTCGCGGATTACTACCGGCAGCGCAATGCCGCCGCGGTGGTATTCACCATCGACGCCCGGCACGGGATGCGGCATCCGCCCAACTCGATCGAGGACCTCATCGCCGGTGCGGCGCGCAACAACGACGTTCTGATTCCGTTCGGCAGCGTGGACCCCTGGCAGGGCCGGCACGCGGTGCACCGCGTGCACGAACTGGTCCGCGATTTCGGGGTGAAGGGGTTCAAGTTCCACCCCAGCATGCAGGCCTTCGAACCGAATGACCGTTCCTATTATCCGATCTACGCCGCGATCGCCGAGGCGGGTGTGCCAGCGCTGTTTCACACCGGACAGACCGGGATGGGCGCCGGGCTGGCTGGCGGGCATGGCATCAAGTTGCGCTACTCCGACCCGATGCTGCTTGACGATGTCGCCGCCGACTTCCCCGAGCTGACGATCGTCATGGCCCACCCCGCGGTGCCGTGGGTGGACGCCCAGATTTCGATTGCCAACCATAAGGCCAATGTCTACGTCGACCTGTCCGGGTGGTCACCGAAGTATTTCCCCCCGCAGCTCGTGCGCGCCATGACGCGGCAGTTGCGCACCAAGGTGTTGTTCGGCACCGACTACCCATACATCCAGATGGATCGCTGGCGCAGCGACTTGGACGCTCTCGACCTCGACCCGGACGTGTTGCCGCTCATCTACAAACGCAATGCGCTCCGGGTGCTGGGCATCACCGGTTGAGCAGGGCTTCCGGTGGGCCGCTCAGTTCTCGGGAGCGCCCAGAGTGAAGTCGGCGAAGTCGAATCCTGGTACCACGATGCAGCTGACCAAGCACGCCTGATCGTCGCGTGGACGTGCCCGCTGCCAATGCCCGGGCGGGACGACGAACTGTGGGCTCTCGCCGGCCATAATGTCGGCGCCCAGCAGGTGGGTCTGCGCGGTGTGGTGCTCTTCGCCCACCTCCAGAAGCAACGGTCCGCCCCAGTGGTAGAGCCACAACTCCGCACTGCGCACGGTGTGCCACGCTGACTGCTGGCCGGCCACGAGCAGGAACAGGATCGCGGTGCCTGCGCTGCGGGGTCCCGCGTAGTCCGGCGGCAGCGCGTGCTGTGGGATCGTCACCTCGCTGCGCCACGTCTCGCGATACCACCCGCCTTCGGGATGGGGGGATAGATCGAGTCGCCGTGCCATTTCGGGAACATCGCTCATCGAAATCACCCTACTGCGCCCAGGCGCGGGCAGGCCGGACAGCGGGCCGCTTGTAGTCTTTGCGAATGGCTCGGGTACGTCCAGGTTGGCTGGTGGCGCTGTGCGCGCTCATCGTCGCGGTCAGTGCTTGGTTCCCCTGGCTGACGTCCGGGGCCGACGGCGGGGGGCGGGCGAACGCGATCGGCGGGGTGGTCGGCGCGATGACGGTGCCGCCACCCGGGTTTGGAGTGGGCCAGTTCGTCGTGTTGCTCGCCTCGCTGCTGGCCGTCGCCGGCGCGATGGCGGCCCGCAGTATCTCGGCGCGATTGGCTTCAACTGTCGCGCTGTCGATTTCGGTGATTCTGTTAGTTCTCGCGGTGTGGTACTACCGGCTCTACGTGTACCCGCCGGTGGCGGCGGGCTACGGGCTTTACCTCGGCGGCACAGTCGCGCTGTTATCGGTGCTGCTGTCGGTGTGGACGATGCTGGCTGCCTGGCGCTCGTGAGGCACCACGGCAACGCGACGCCTAGTGTGCGGCCAGATCGCGATATCGGGTCGGTTCGCGATCTGACCGCACACCAGACAACGATCCGTTAGCTCGAATCGACGGTGTTCGGTTTGATCGCTCGTTGCGAACCTGCGTGGTCGATTTCGATTCTGCGTGGCTTCGCGCGCTCGGCCACCGGGATGGTCACGGTCAGCACGCCGTTCTCGTAGGTTGCCGAGATCGCTTCGGTATCAACGCCATCGCCCAGCGACAGCTGACGCTGATACTTTCCGAAAAAGCGCTCGCTGGCCAGCCAGTGCGCCGAGTCCTCGGAGCGGGCGGTTCGATGGGCCGATACGGTGAGCGTGCCGTTGTCGACGTTGACATCGACCGATCCGGGGTCGACCCCGGGAAGGTCGGCGGTCAACACGTAGTGATCGTCGATCTTGCAGAGATCCATCGGCATGAACCTGGGGGAGCGGTTTGATCCCGTCTGGCTGTTCAGCAAGCTCCGAGTCACGACATCAAGGTCACTGAAGGGATCGAAACGAAGCACAGCAATCCACCTCCTCAGTCAACTCAGGGCCCGCCACCCTGGCGGGCGACCAATCACTGTGCACCCGCGAGATTAGCACTCTCGGTGGATGAGTGCCAGAAACGGGGACCCGCGTGCCGCCCTATTCCGGCAACGGATGGACGGCGATTACCTGTGCACCACGAAGTTCCGTCGCGCACTGGTCGCAGACCAGGACCGGGATGAACGGACCACCGCACCCGGCGTGGGTCAGCTGTACCGCAGGACCTTCGGGGGCCGGATACCACAGCTGTGCCCATCGCAGCGCGGTGACAAGCACCGGGAAGAAGCCGCGCCCCTTCTCGGTGAGTTGGTACCGGCCGCGGGCGTTGACCAGGATCCCGTCGGCGGCGAACAGCGCCAGCCGGTCCGCGACCGTCCCGGGTGGAGCGCCCAGCTGCGACCGGAAGTCGGTGAATCTGGTCAGGCCGACGAACGTGCCGACGAGCAGAGCGAACGCCCACCTGTCTCCGATCACGCTCATCGTCTGCGGAAACAGCAGACCGGCACGCCCGCGTCGGGTCGCCGAACGTCGACGGTTGGTGGTGGCGGGAACGGACCGGCTCCAGGATCCGCTCGGACCCCACTGCGCCACAACGTCCTTCTCGGTGGCCGTCGCCCGGCACGCCTGGCAGGTCACCAGCGGACTGAATTCGCTGCCGCACAAGCCGTGGCACATCGCGGGCAGCGGCTCGACGTGGGCGGGCACCCAGCGCCGTTCCCATTCCCAGATCGACATCAGCATGGGCCAAAGCGATCGGCTTCGCGCCGTCAACGCATACTCCCACCGCGGCGGATGGGTCTGGTACTGGCGGCGGGCGAGCAGGTCGGCGGCGACCAGCGACCGCAGCCGGCCGGTCAGCACCGAGTCCGAAATAGGAAGCGCTGCAACGAAATCGTTATAGCGGGTGCTGCCCAGTAGGGCGCGCTGGATGATCAGGAGCGTCCACTCGTCGCCGAGCACCCCAAGCATCCGGGCCACGGCGTTGGGCTGTTGTGTCAACTAGAGACCGATCGCGTTGGCCGGGTGGTCGGTCTCCCGCCACCGGCGAAGTTCTGACCCCGGCGCCCATGTCGAGTGGGTGCCACTGGAGATCCGTTCGGGCAGAGCGAGTTTGCACACCGGCCCAGCGTCGAGCTGCGCGGCGTCGAACACCAGGCAGTAGGAGGCGTCGGCGACCATGTCGGTGGTGAGTGTCACCAGGTAGCCGTCGTCTTCGGCAGTGCTGCCCATGCGGGGCGCCATCGCCGTTTCACTGCCGAACACTCCCTCTCCGAAGGAGATTCGTTGTTCGGTTCCGGTCTTGACGTCGTGGCGGATCAGCCCGTCGAACAGGAACCACCCGGGTATCGCGGTCGCCGCGTAGGTGTAGCGGTAATCGCGGGCGGCGTACGCGGAGTTGATCATCCCGAATTCGGTCAGTGAATCCGATAGTTGCTCCTCGCGAACTGCGCCGGTGACCAGGTTGAAGCGCCAGCGGTGCAGCCGGGTCTGCATCCGGTCGATGGCCAGGAACCGGAATCGCCGCCGCCACTTGTCGCCGAGGCCGTCGTCGGCAGGTTCGGGATCGCCCTGGAAGAACCCGTCGAGCACGATCTCGTCGCCGTCCTCGTAGGCGTTCGGGAAATGCAGGACGTAGGTGGGCGCCGCTTCGAACCACTTGACCTGCGAGGTGTCGTCGCGCCGGGGGACCACGGCGAATCGGGACGGCATGTCGCGGTGGAAGCCTGGGAGATGGACGTTGTGTTCCAGCAGCGCCGGGTCCCAGAACATCGGAAAGTCGTTGAGTATCACGTAGTTTTCGGTGAATGCCATATCGTGCGGCAGTCGCGGGCCCGGCAGCGGGACGTCGATGCGATGTACCGGCTGTCCACGGCCGTCGAGGACACCGAAGCGCAGGTAAGGGGATTGCTTGCTATAGCTGAAGTACAGCAACTCGCCCGTGTGCTCATCGACCTTGGGATGGGCCGACACTCCCCAATCGTTCGGGAATGCGCCGCCCCAGTCCTCCTTTCCCATGGCTGCACCGGTGTACGGGTCGGTGCGGTAGAGGTCGCCGCACTGGTAATGGCTGGTCAGGGCGACTCCGCGGTGTACCACGACGTCGGTGGACGAGGCGTCTTTCATGAGAGTCCTTGCGCCCCAGCCGTAGTCGCGACGCGCCAGTTCCACCGGCTCACCGATACCCGGCCATAGTGGTCCGCCCGCCGCATTCTCTTCGAAGAACGCGTCGGTACGGACGAACCTGTTGCGGTAGAAAGACTTCCCGTCGCGGAAGCCGACGATGTGCAACATGCCGTCACCGTCGAAAGGGTGGTAGTTCTTCAACGCCGGGTGCAGCGGATTCTCCGTGTTGCGCAAGTAGACGCCGTCTAGATCGCCGGGGATCTCCCCTTCGACCGCGACCAGTTCGTCGGCATCCCACTCGGTGGTCTGCGGCCGCCACGGACCGGTGCGGTAGGGGTGCTCGTCCTGTTCGGGAAGGGTGGAAAGAAACTTGGCGACGATCTCGGGGTGGGTGTTGAGGCTCACTGCGGTCTCCCGACGACGAAGCTGACGGTGGTGGCGGTGCTGCCACCGAAGTTGAGTGTCCCGAACGTTTTTGCGCCGCGGACCTGATAGTCGCCGGCGGTGTCGCTGACCTGCCGGGCGGCATCCAGCAGCATCCGCACCCCGGAGGCGCCGACGGGATGTCCGCCGCCGATCAGCCCGCCGCTGGGATTGATCGGCAGGCGGCCACCGATCTCGATCTCCCCGTTCTCGATGGCCTTCCACGATTCGCCCGGGCCGGTCAGCCCGATGTGGTCGATGGCGAGGTATTCGCTGGGTGAGAAGCAGTCGTGCACCTCGAATCCGTCGACGTCATCCAAGGTCACCCGAGCGCGGTCGAGGGCATCGACGACGACGTTGCGGACATGCGGGAGTACGTACTTCTCAGCAGCGTCGCTGCGCGAGCGATCGAGCTTCTGTCGCAGGCCCAGGCCCACGGTGCGATGACCCCATCCATCTATCCGGCCCAGCGGCCGCAGATGGGGGTGGTCGGTCAGCCAGTCGTCGTTGACCAGTACGAGACCGGCGCCGCCGTCGGTGATTTGGCTGCAGTCGAACCGACGCAACCGACCCTCGACCACCGGATTGACCGCGTCGTCGTCGGTCAGCGGCTCGGGGACTGCCCAACTCCTGCTCTGGGCGTTGGGGTTGCGGCGAGCATTGGCGAAATTGAGCGCGGCGATGGCGCGCAGGTGTACTTCATCGATTCCGTACCGACGGTCGTATTCGGCGGCGACGGCTTCGAACATGTGCGGCCAGATGAACTTGGCCTGCTGGCCCTCGTGACCTGTCCACGCTGCCGTGCCGAGAATCGCCGCCGCGGTGTCGCCGGGCACTGTCTTCTCCAACTCGAGGCCGACCACCAGGGCGCTTCGGTAGTGTCCGGCCCGCAGTTCGGCGACTGCCGACAGTGCCGCTACGCTTCCCGATGCGCAGGCCGCCTCATGGCGGACGGCGGGCGTGCCCCAGAGCCCGTCGTTCACGGTGGCCGGCATGGCGCCCAGATGGGCCTGGTGCGCGAACAACTCGCCGAAGGCATTGGCGACGTGGACTACGTCGATGTCCGCGCTGTCCAGGCCGGCAGCCTCAAGAGTGCCGTCCACGACTTCGCCGGTGAGTTCCGCGAAGCCGAGTCCCTCGCGGCCGAGGTTACGCGCGAAGTCACTCTGGTAGCCGTCGACGATCCATACGTCCGGAGCGCGCATGCCGAAACAGTACTACAACTAACAGAGTGACTTGCCCAGCGCTCACTGGAGCAGAACCGCCCAATGGAAGCGTCACTGTGACGAATTGCCAACCGAGTTAGAGGTATCGTTGCTCAAGGTGAGCTTTTGGATTCAGATTCCCCCAGCTCACTCGCAATGCGTAGGGCTGCCTTCTTGGCAGCAGTGTTCAGAGTGCGGGAATAGCCCAAATGTTGGAATGTCGTGTTTTGATCGACGATGCACCCAATGGCGTAGGCCACCTCCCGGATTCGGGCGGTCGGCACGTCTGGATAGGAACGCCGCAGTGCGTCGGCAATCCCGTTGAGCATTTCGTCATAGCCGGCTTTGACGGTCTCACGGGTGGTCGGGTTGCGAGATGATTCCAACAGCAGGGCATCGAAAGCAGCGTCCTCCCGCCATCTATCCAAGTTCCAGCGCTTACTGAACAACGAGTTGATCAGAGGCGTGATTTCAGGGGATTCACCTGCGATTGCGTCGCGTTGGACGATGTAACGACGGGTGAGTTCTGCCATCCCGGCGGCAATCAGTTTGTCGCGGTTTCCGACGAAATGACGGATTGCGGCCCGCTGAACTCCCGCTCTGGAGGCGACGTCATCGAGGGTGACGCCTTCCAGCCCGCGGTCGGCAACCAGGTCGACGAACGCACCAATGATCTCATTTCGTCGCTGCTCGCTGAGTGAGGGCCGACCGACCCGAGAATGAGAATTCATGGCCCTTATAGTCTATCGGCGTCGACCAGATGTGTATGGCCTTCAATATGAAAGAATCAGCGTTTTTTCCTCGAAGCTCATTGAGCGGCTTGCAGATGTTTCAGCCTCGCTGAAGCGGATCGGGTAAATCTCGTTTTATTCGGTGCGCAAGCAGCTCGGTAATCCGCGCATCGATCGGTAGGTGGCCCCAACTGGCGTCTGTCCGTCGAGTCCGTCACGTGGACAGATCATTAGACGGAGAGAGCTTTCCTTTCGAACGGTCCTGACGGGCTTACCTGTGTGATCGCCGCCCGCCGAATCGCGAGGTGAAGTAGACAAACAGACGGCGCAGTGGCCCCGCAGCCCTGTTGGGGAGCAATCGCGGAAGATGCCGGCGAACACACTCAGTCTCGGGACGTCCAAGTAGGCGTACTGGTGGCGGCGATAACTGACATGCCTTTTTCGGATCAGACGATGATTAACCTGTTGAGAAATAATCAATCGAGAAGAATTTTGTCAGAAAAATGAATTATCGTGAAAATACTACGCGACCTAAGCGCTGTCAGGTAACGCCGCCAGCGACGGTTTCAGTGGTGTGGGAATTCCCTCTTGAACGGGAAGGCACAGTCTCAGGCTGACGGCACGCGTGCGGCCGATCTTTCCTCGTGAACCAGCCTGCTCTCGCGGTTCGGCATCACAGACGGTGATCTGCATCCACATGAAGTCAATAGATTGAACAAATCTGATAGCGACGTGCAGTCGAAGCAGGGGATCGTGTCCTGTTCCCGCGCAACAGGACTAGATATGACATCGGTGATAGGGAAGCGTTTTTTCACGACAGCGATCGCGGGTGACCCGGGGCTCATCGACCCGGTACGCAGCGTTCTGGAGTGATTGCGCGTTGATCTGGTCAAGCATTGCTCTGGCTAATGCGTGTCGGGGTGAGTGGCGTCGTTGGGGCGCGGATGCCCGCGGCCTGGAGCGGCGGCGCTCTGCGGTTCCCGGTTTCCGCCGGGCGTCGTTGGCCACAGCGCGTTGAACGTTCGGTCGATCCCCGGTTGCGGGGCGCCATTCTGTCAGAAGAATGAAAAACAATTACCCAAGAACGATGACACGGGAATGGACTGCTGGGTACAGTGATCCGACTGAGTGTGAGCCAGCTCACTAATACGTAAGGAGAACGCATGGGTCCGACGGTGGCGGGCGCGGGGGATTCGCGGCAGCAGGTAGGAAGGCGGAAGCGACAGCTGCCGGTTCTTCGTTGGTTGCAGGCGGGTGCCGCTGTCACTGGGGCGGGTCTTGCGCTGATGGCGGTGCCGGGGGTGGCCGCCGCTGACGATGGCGGCGGCGAGTCGAGCTCGACGGCTAGCTCAACAGCTCAGTCCGCGGGTGTCGATGCGTCAAAGGATTCGACTCCGCGGTCCGGGTTGGTGACCGCGTCAGCTTCCGCGGGGGATTCAGCCGAGCCGGAAACCGCCGGATCGGCCCGCGGCGGCTCCGATACCGAGGTCGACGATGGTCTTGCCGACACAATTGCAGCGGAATCGGAATCTGAGGACCGTGACGAGCCCGCGGGGTCCCAGGCTCCCGCAGAAGAAGCCGATGAGCTGTCGAGCGCGCCGGGGGCGAGTGCGTTGGACGCAGGCCCAACGGAGGGTGGCTCCGACACCAGTTCGGATCACCTTGCAGCGCTGCCCGACACCGGAGTGCGGGCGTCGACCGCTGCGCTGGCAGAGCAGGCGTCGGAGCAGTTGGTGCCAGCTGTCACCCCAGTGTCGGACGGCGTCATGATCGGAGGCATTGCGCAAGCGCTGGTGCCGGCGGGGCAGTCGGCCCAGTCTCACGAATCGGAGTCAATTGCGAAACGTTCTGCGCGGCAGCTGGCTTCGGCCAAGGCGGTCACGGCGTTAGTGCCGGTGAACGCAAGTGCCATAGTCCGCGCCGCGGGCGCCGAGTCTGGAGCCCTCGGCGCGTCGACCGGTCAGCTACCGCTGCAAAACCTATTTGCCGGGTTGTTCGAGTTCGTCCGCCGCACTTTCTTCAACACCGCCCCCACCGCGGCACCCATCCAATTCGCCCAGCTTCAGGGCCCGGTTGTCATCGGAAGTCTTGGCGTAACCGATGCCGAGGGCGACAGACTGGCCTACAGAGTGACAGGGCAACCAACCCGGGGCACCGTGGCCGTCGATTCGGACGGCTCCTACACCTACACCCCATCGAATCCTGGAGAGCCCGGTACCAGCGGGACGGACTCCTTCGTGATCAGCCTGCGCGACAGAGGCTTTCACATCAACCTGTTGGACTGGTTCCGGCCCCGCGTGACGACCGTCAAGGTCGATGTCAGCTGGACAAACGGAACAACCGATGGAACGGTGGGCGAAACAGATCAGGTGGTATTTAAGGTCCTAAACGCCACCAGCCACCGGTTGAAGTACCAGCCCGTGGGTGGTGACCTGAACAAGCTAGGAGCGGGCAGCCCCTACGCCGGAGAATATTTCGAAATCGGCGAGACGGCCGAGATCCCGGTGGGTCACGTAGAAGGAGAAGACGGAGTTAACCTGTCGGTCTCTTTTTTCAGCGGTTTCTACGACTACATGATCGGACTAAATACCCGGTTTAACGACTTGAACTACCGAACTGAGGGCAACGTCACTGGTTGCGACAGCGTAGGGGGTGTTGGGGCGTGCCTGTGGCATGGAAATCAACCAGCTTTCGACCAATACACCGTGGTGCTCATCGACGACCAGGTTCACACTGTGGACGTTGTGGATCACGATCGACAGGCGGCGCTTGTTGATTTGTGCTCCGACGGCGGGGCTGCATCAGCGGGATGCCGTTACGACCTCAAGAAAGTCGTCACCAACGTGAAGATGAACGCCGCGGGGTCGGGCTATACATCAGCGCCGGAAGTGCTACTGATGGGCGGCGTGAACAACGGCGGCGATCAGGGCACGGCGACGGCCTACCTCAACGTAGACAAAGACGGCAACCCCACCGACAAGGTTGGGCATGTCACCATCGACAACCAAGGCTACGACTACGGGGATGAGCCGACGGTGGTGTTTAAGGGTGGCGGCGGCACCGGGGCGCAAGCGACCGCGGTCATCGGCGAAGTGGGGATTGAGTTGAGGGCTCCCCGGCTTGTTGCTTCCAGCCCGTACAACCCTAACTCTGAAGGAAACCAACCGTATACGGCCACCTGGAGCAATACCGTCAGCAGCAGCGACTCGGTCGGGGTCGGCATTAAGGTGTCTACCAAATTCAAGGTCTTCGAAGTCGAAGTGAATACGGAGATCAGCACCACCTACACGCACACGTGGGGTGAGTCGAGCACGTTCACCGAATCTTTCAGTGTCAGCGTTCCGCCAAACAGCATCGGCTACATCTATAAGGCTGATGCTGTGTATCGATACTTTGGTGACCTCACAATCCCACTCGGCGTGACAACCTGGGTGCTCAGGAACGTGTGGTTCGACGCCCCTCCCAATTCCGGAGATCAATACACCGGAGTGGTTTACGTCAAATACGAGCCGTGTGACTCGAACGATCATTGCGCACCCCCTCCCGACACGCTGACTACAACTGAGATCAGCACTGCCGCAACCACTGGCGTCCCGTTGGTTCAAGATAGCAACGGGGAGGAACCGACTTCTGGCACAACGATTGGCGCTGGTTCGGCATGATCCAGCTCGGGTTCTAAGAGCTAGCGCGGCAAGTGCGAATCGGGGCGCAACTTTGGGGGATCCTCACGGCGCCGCACAGCACCTCGGCTTCTGCACCCGTGAAGGGGGCAGGTGGAAAGTGGCCGGTAACTCGCACGCTGCGCGGGTGGCGGGTGGAGCGGGCCACCCGCATGGGGGATCAGGACAAACCAACAGAGTAACTGGAGGCGGGCGGCCCCGCCGGCTGCTCTTTTGAACCGGCGAGACCTGGACAGAGGTGACGATCGACCGTCGCACCTGCCTGCGGGCTGCATTGCCCACACCCGAAGCGGGCAAACCCGCCATAGGGCACGTTTTGACCCAATGCCAGATGGGGGACTCTGGTTACGTGACAGATCTCTCCAGGCACGAACTCGCTCGGCGGATGGCCGAACTGGCTCGCAGCGTTGCCATTCCGCGCGCAGTTTCCGATGTGCTGTCCGATGTCACGGCCGAGGCCAAGAAGCTGATCTCGGGTGTCGATGCGGCCGGTGTCCTATTGATCGGAAAGGCGAACAAGTTCGACTCGGTCGCCGGTACCTCTGAACTGCCGCATCGGCTCGACGAGTTGCAGATGGAGTACCGCGAGGGTCCGTGCATGCAGGCCGCGCTCGGTGACCTGATCGTGCGCACCGACGATTTCCGCACCGAGAGGCGCTGGCCCAAATACGCCCCTGCGACCGTCGCACTCGGGGTCCTGAGCGCTCTGTCATTCAAGTTGTATACAAGTTCCCAGACCGCCGGTGCACTGAACCTGTTCGCCTTCCAGGCAGATGCGTTCGACGCCGAGGCAGAGACGATCGGTGCGGTACTCGCCGCCCACGCAGCGGCAGCGATCCTTGCCGGTCGCCACAGTGAGCAATTGGAGTCGGCGCTCTCGACCAGGGACCGCATCGGGCAGGCCAAGGGCATCATCATGGAGCGCTACAACCTGGACGATGTCGCGGCTTTCGACATGTTGCGCAGGTTGTCCCAGGACAGCAACGTACGCCTGGTCACGATCGCCGAGCGGGTGATCGAAACCAGAGGGTCGTGACCAGAGACATGACAGCGTCGAGCCCGCGTCGCAGGTGCGACGATGGCGAGGTGCCTGAGCGCGATCGAGACCGATCTGGACGACCCAGCAATAGTCGACAGCGCGATGAGCTGGGGCGACCGCTACCGCACGGCGTCCAGGGCGTGCCCCGGATCCCCGACGACCTCGACCTGTCCCCGGCGGCGTACCTGTGTTATGCGCAGCAACTCTTGGACGACGGTCTGGCCTTCAACGCTCACGAGGTACTGGAAGCGGCCTGGAAGAGTGCTCCGGATGACGAACGACCGCTTTGGCAGGGTCTGGCCCAGATCGCCGTCGGTATCACCCACATTCAGCGGGGAAACTTGCGCGGCGCCGCAACGATTCTGCGCCGGGCCGCCGGACGTATCGCCGAGGTAGGTCAGGTGCCGCACGGGATCGACGCAGCCGGCCTCATACGGCACGCTGACGCACTGGCCGCCGATCTCGATTCGGGCGTCGAGGTCGCGCCGGGTCGACTTAGGCCACGACTACTGAGGCCACGACTATAGGTCGAATGCGGCCCGATTCAGCCCGGGGCCGGTTCAGGGTAGATCAGCTTTCGGCCTATCCTCGGCGTTGGGTCCGCCGCATCCGGGTATGAACCGGCAAGGACCGGCGAGGAGTTGTCATGTGACCGATGCCGACTGCGTCGCGATAGCGTTCCACTTCGATGTGATGTGCCCCTGGGTCTACCAGACTTCGAAGTGACTCATTCCCCGAGCAGTCTGCCTGCCTGTCACTCCGAAAAGCAGTTCATCGCGCCCGCCCCACATCCGCAGGGTCTGGAGGCGGTTATACCGCAAGACAGGCGGTGACACCGGTTCCTCCCGCCTACCTCTTCGGCATTGCTCGCCGCGCTTACGATATCCAGCGGTACCGACGGGACACGGCTTTATCAGGGCTGCTCGACCCGCCGGGCCCCTCCCGGATCCCAAACGCCTGCTACGGCAGAAGCTTTCGATGCAAGGTCTCTAAACCTCCATCTGAACAACAAGCACCCTCACGGCGCACCCTGAGCAAGTGACAACTATTCGTCGTCATTATTCGTCATAGGTGTGACAAATTATTGCGGATGGCGTTAGATTCGGCGGTACGTCTAACTTCCAGGGGATTCGGTGTGATAGTGGATGCGGTTGTTTCCAAAGGTGATGGTGTTGATCGTTGGTCCCGGTGTGTCGTTGCCCGAGACGACGCTGCTGGGGATGCCTCGGTTCGGGTGAGCCTTGTCGGAGGTTCTTCGGCCGTCTGGCTTTCGATGTTGGGATACGCCGGATCAGTGGGTCGGGTGGGCGCATTGGCCGTGTCTCTCGGCATCGGGGCGGCGATCGTCTCGATGCCTGGGGTGGCGTTCGCTGACAGCGTCGGGTCAGCCGGGTCCACCGGGGCGCAGCAGTCCGGTTCGTCGGCGGGTTCGCAATCCCCGGGTTCGTCCGGGGGTGCCGAAGCAGGCGCGGCTTCGCCCGAGGGTGCCGAAACAGGTGCGGCCTCGTCGGGTTCCGCTGGCACAACGTCAGCGGAGAAAGTTTCGGCAGACGGTGCGATCCCGGGTGATGCGGACGAGGAAGCTGATGCAGTCACTGCCGATGAGGTCGCTGAAGCAGTTGCCGGTATCGCTGCATATGAGGCTGCGGGCGCCGTATCAGAGCCCGACATTGCTTCCGATTTCGGTTCGGTGCGGCCCGTGGATGTCGGGGCTGCGGACAGCGAAGGCGCGTCTGGTGCTACGGCGGTCCCATTGGGCGAGGAGGTGGAGGCGGTAGAAGTCGCGGCGACGGTGCCGCTGACGGCGGGAAATTCGAAGGGTGTCGCGCTGAGCGCGGCGCCTGATGACGCTTCCGGTGTCGCGGGTGCGGCGTTGCCTGCGGCGTGGGTTCTGACCGGGGCGGCGCGTCGGGATGCCGATGTTGCTGCGGCTGCTAGGACGATTGATGGTGAACTGAACACCCATGAATCGTTGACCGGAGTCGGTTCCGCGGCGGGGTTGACGGGGTTAGGGGAGCTTTGGCGGTTCTTTTTCGGCGACGGGACCGCTGAGGACCCTAATGGCGGCGTCTTGATCGGCAGCGGCTATAGCTGGACTGCCGAGACGTGCACCGGCTTGGCGGCATGCACCGGCGGCAACGGCGGGCTGTTGGGCAATGGTGGCGACGGCTACAACGGCGGCGACGGAGGGTCGGCGGGCTGGTTCGGTAACGGTGGTGATGGCGGGGACGGAATTGCCGGCGGTGCCGGCGGTGCCGGGGGCCGCGGCGGGATGTTCATGGGCAATGGCGGGGCCGGCGGGGCCGGGGGCGCTGCGATCGTGTCGGGTGGTGTGGGTGGCGATGGGGGCGCCGGCGGAGACACCGGCTGGTTGTCGGTACTGGGCAGCGGCGGGCGCGGCGGCATCGGCGGGGCCGGCGTCGACGGTGTGGATGGTCAGGACGCATTGTTGGCAGGCGCGGGCGGTTTGGACGGCGCTGCCGCTGGTGCCGGGGGCCGGGGTGGGGCCGGTGGCGACGGCAGCTTCCTATTCGGTTGGGGCGGACGCGGTGGGGCCGGCGGTGCCGGCGGCATCGGCGGATCCGGTGGGGCAGGCGCCGATGGTGCGGACGCGGTAAATGCTGGTGGGGTCGGTGGTGACGGTGGCTCTGGGGGTGATGGCGCCGCTGGTGGGGCCGGTGGGGCCGGGGGTGATGCTGGGACGGCGCGGTTCGTGTTCGTGTTCGACACCAGCGGCGCTGGTGGTGACCGTGGGGCCGGCGGAGCCGGCGGTGATGCAGGCGCCCCAGGGGACGGTGGTGACGGGGCAGACGGTAGCGCTGTGTTCATTCATGGTGGGCGTGGCGGTCACGGCGGGGATCGCGGTAACCCGGGCGTGGCCGGGGTTGGTGCCGTCGTGGCGATCGGCAACGCTAGGGGCCGTTCGTCGCTGAGCGCCAAGGCAAGTGGCGGGGATGGGTCTGAGCCGACGACGTTTGGTGGCGACGGCGGGTCAGGCGGTGACGGTTGGTCCAGCACTGATCCCGCTGTGATGGGCGGTAATGGTGGAGACGGCGGGAATGGGGGTACCCATGGCCACGGCGGTGCGGGGGGCCATGGTGGACACAGCCTCGCCGGCGTGGTCGGCCGCGCAGTGGTCGCCGCTTCCAGCGATACGTCCGACAACTCCGGCGGCGGGGGGAACGGCGGCGCGGGTGGTTCAGGTGGAATTGTCACCGGCAACGGTGGTGCGGGCGGGAACGGCGGGAACAGCACCGCCCCCGGCCAGAACGGCGGCAACGGCGGCGTCGGTGGTAACGCAACCGCTGGTGGTGGCATCGGTGGTGCCGGCGGCAACGGAGGCAACGGCGGCACGACCGGCAACGGTGGCAACGGTGGTGCCGGTGGTGCCGGTCTCGCTGGTTCCTCGCAGGCAGGCAACGGTGGTGTTGGCGGGGCGGGTGGCGCCGGAGGCACCATCTCGGGCAACGGCGGGGCCGGAGGCGCTGGGGGGACCGGTAGTGCGGCGACAGCGCAAGCACCGGCCGGGGCCGGGGGTGCCGGTGGTACGGGTGGCGATGCGATCGCGGCCGGTGATGGTGGTGTCGGTGGTGTCGGTGGTGTCGGTGGTGCCGGTGGCGGTGCTGGTGGCGCGGGAGGGGCCGGCGGTGCGGGAGGCTCGCTGTCCGGTAACGGCGGTGACGGCGGTGCTGGTGGAACGGGCGGCGCCGGTGCTGACGGGACGAAGGCGGGTGAGTCCGGGTTTGTTGGTGGTAATGGCGGTGACGGCGGCACGGGGGGCGCCGCAGGCAAGGGCGGCATCGCCGGAAACGGTGGTCGCGGTGGTGACGGCGGGACCGGGGGAAACGGCGCGGATGGTGCTGACACAGCGGGAGGCCGCGACGGTGGCCACGGCGGCAACGGCGGCATAGGCGGTAACGGTGGTGTAGGCGGCCAAGGGGCCGCTGGTGCAGCCGGTAGCGGAGGTATCGGCGGCAATGGCGGGGCCGCTGGGCACGGCGGAACTGGCGTGGATGGAGATTTCGCCGCCGCAGTGTCCGACGCCGGTAACGGGGGCAACGGTGGCATCGGAGGGGCGGCTGGGTTCGGGGGTAGATCCGGCGCCGGGGCCGGCGGGAGTATCGGATCGGGCGGATCCGGTGGCAACGGCGGCAACGGCGGCAACGGCGGGCAGTTCGCCGGGATCGGCGGCAGTGGCGGTGACGGCGGCGCAGGTGCTGATGGTGGGGCCGGTTTAGCAGGCGGCCAGCCCGGCGGTGACGGCGGCAATGGCGGCGCGGGCGGTGTCGGCGGCCTCGGCGGTAACGCCGGTTTCAATCAGGGGAACGGCGCGCAAGGCGGGGCCGCGGGCAACGGTGGACCCGGCGGCGACGGCGGTTTGGGCGGTGTTGGCGTTGGCCATGGCGTGGCGGGTGGCGGCGGCGGTAAAGGTGGGGCAGGCGGGTCCGCCGGCACTCCGGGCGCCGGCGGCCTGGGGGTGTCGCCTGGCCCCGTGGGAAATCGCGGTGTCGGTGGCTCAGGAGGTAACGGCGGTAATGGGGCTGCCGGCGATGCGGGCGTTGGCGATGCCCCCGGCCTGGCGGGGGGAGCCGGAGGCGATGGAGGCGCTGGCGGAGCAGGTGCCAATGATGGCCCAGGTGGGCCCGGCGGTGAAGGCGGCGCCGGCGGTGACGGCGGCGATGGGTTCTCCGGGGGTGCGGCCGGCGATGGTGGAGCCGGTGGGGCCGGTGGTACTGGCGGGTTCGGGTCCAATGACTTTGGCCAAAACGGCGCCGGCGGAGATGGTGGCACCGGCGGTGCCGGCGGCGCTGCCGGAACTGCTGGAACCGGCATCGGAGGTGTAGCCGGGTCCGCGGGTACCGGTGGACGAGGCGGCCACGGCGGTGTCGGCGGCAATGGTGTGGACGGCTTAGATGTCGGAAACGGCAACCGAGACGGTGGTTCGGGCGGCAATGGCGGTAACGGTGGGGTTGGTGGATCGGGCACCGGCGGCACTAACGGCAGCGGTGGCAACGGCGGCAGCGGTGGCAACGGCGGGCTTGGGGGAGATGGCCACCCTGTCTTCCACAGCGTCGGTGACGGCGAGGCGGGCGGCCACGGGGGTGACGGGGGCAACGGCGGCTTGCCTGGTCAACCAGGCACCGGCGGCGGCGGCGGTGCGCAGGGCACCCCGGGAAGCGGTGGCGCGGGAGGCGACGGCGGCAACGGAAGCACAGGGGGCACCAACTCCGATGATGGTGGTGGCTTCGGTGGAGCGGGTGGCGACGGGGGAGACGGCGGCGAGGGTGGCAATGGCTTCCTTGAGCAATGGGGTGACGGAGGTGTTGGCGGGCACGGCGGTGACGGCGGCGGCGGCGGCCCAGCGCAACGATCCGGCACAGCCGGAACGGGCGGAACGGGCGGAGCCGGCGGTGCGGGCGGTCCGTCCGGCAGTCTCACCGGCGCCGCAGGCAACGGTGGCAACGGGGGCTCCGGAGGACAGGTCGAAAATCCGTCCACCAACAGCAGAGGCGGAGCGGGCGGTGCCGGCGGCAACGGCGGTTCCGCCCCTTCATTCGGCTCCAATCCGGTCAACGGAAACGGCGGAGCCGGGGGTCCCGGAGGAGGGGGCGGAAGCTCGGGTGGTGCTGGCGGTCCCGGCGGCAATGGCGGCAGCGGCGCCGGTCCCGGCGGCTCCGGCGGCTCCGGCGGCGTCGGGGGCGATGGCTGGTCAGCCGGCGGTTCGGGTGCCGACGGCGGTAACGGCGGTGACGGATTTGGGGGACCCGGAGGCGCTGGGGGTGACGGCGGTCGTGGCGGCACAGGTGCCGATGACGGCGGAAATGGCGGTCGTGGCGGCAATGGTGGCCTCGGCCGTGGAGGAAGACATGCCCCTGTCAACGGCGGTGACGGTGGCGATGGTGGTGGCGGTGGCGCCGCCACCAACCCGTTCCCGGACAGCAGTATCGGCGGAAGAGGCGGGGATGGCGGCACCGGAGGCGACGCCTGGGCCCCGGGCACCGGCGGCACTGGGGGTAAAGGAGGCCCCGGCGGCACCGACGGCACTGGCGCCGCCAGCGCGGGCAGCGACGGAGCGAACGGAACCACGATCGGCCCCCCTGGCCCCGCGGCCGCATGACACGGCGTCGGGCGGCCGGAGGAATTCGGGAGGCTCGGCAGGCGCCCTGGCAGGTGGACGCCTTCGGTTGATCTCCTGCGCCGAAGCGCTCGGTGACGACCTCGACCGGGGCGCCGCTTTCGCCCGGCGCCGACCGCGGCCGCGATTGCGGCTCGGGTGCGGGGCCGGTTCAGGGTAGATCAGCTTTCGGCCTATCCTCGGCGTTGGGTCCGCCGCATCCGGGTATGAACCGGCAAGGCCCGGCAAGGACCAGCGAGGAGTTGTCATGTGACCGATGCCGACTGCGTCGCGATAGCGTTCCACTTCGATGTGATGTGCCCGTGGGCCTACCAGACGTCGAAGTGGATTCGGACCGTCCGGGAAAGTGTGCCGCTGCACATTGATTGGAGATTCTTCTCGCTCGAGGAAATCAACCGCGAAGAGGGAAAGAAGCATCCGTGGGAACGTGAGTGGTCCTACGGCTGGAGCATGATGCGCGTCGCGGCGATGTTGCGGCGTTCATCGATGAGCGATTGCGACCGCTTCTACGAGGCGGCCGGCAAGGCGTTGCACGAAGAATCGCGCAAACCGCACCGTCCGGAGGTCGCCGCCGAAATATGCGCGGACCTGGGGCTGGACCCCGCGGTGGTGCAGGCCGCGATCGAGGACCCGAGCACCCACGACGAGGTGAAGGCCGACCACGATGTCGTCGTCGCGCACGGCGGCTTCGGAGTGCCGACGCTGGTGTTCCCCGGTGATCGGCACGTCTACGGTCCGGTTGTCGCGCCGGCCCCGACCGGGCGTGAGGCGATCGACCTGTGGGAACTGACGGTGGCCTACAGCAAGGTTCCGCACCTCTACGAGCTGAAGACCCCCAAGTCCGACGCTGACCTGGTCCACATCGCCACCGTTTTCCGGCCTTACCTTGAGGCCCGGGACTGGCAGAGCAAGGAGAAGCCCGCACCATGACCGTCCCGAATCTGGCCGACTACACCGCGGTTCACTCGGAGCTTTTCGAACATTACAACCAACTGTGCGCGCGCCTCACCGAAGAACAGCTGGGGCTTCAATCGTTGTGCCCCGATTGGGATTTACGCGGTGTGATCGCACATGTGATCGGTGTGGAGAGCGTCCTCGACGGTTGGATTCCGTCGACGGAAAACCCGCCTCCGTTCGGCAAGCTCGCGCAGTTCCAGGACGAGGCGGCCGGATTGGGCCCGGCATTGCTTGCCCGGCGCGTCGCCGAGATCACCGCCTCTCGGTTGGCGCACCTGCGCGCCATGGACCCATCGGTCGTCGACATGCCGGCGATCACCCCGGCCGGTGTAAGGACATACGGCGCATTCCTTCAGATCCGGATCTTCGACATGTGGGTGCACGCACGCGATATCGCCATCCCGATGGGTGAGCAGCTCGACAAAGGAGGGCTCGCCGCCGAGATCGCGCTGGCCGAGGTGGCGGGATCGATCGGATACATCGTGGGCAAGAAGATCGGTCTGCCCAACGGCATGTCGATCGTTTTCCATATCGACGACGGCGTGCAGCGCGACCTGGCCGTCGTCGTCGAGGGCCGGGCGCGAGCCGTCGACGAACTGGACTCGCCCGATGTCGAGGTGACGGCCGATCTGCAGACTTTCATGATGTTGGCCGCCGGTCGGGTCGATCCGCAGGACCAGATCGATGCCGGGAAAATCAGCTGGACCGGTGACGACCACTGGGGCGAAACCGCGGCCCGCCACCTGGCCTACACGATGTGAACCTGCCCGGGGTATCGGCGACGCTACGGCCGATCGCGATCTCACGGCTGGTTCTTGGCGCGCTCTCAGCTCACGCTCATACAACCGGCGCAATATCAATGTCAGCACCCAAGCGGGGTGTACCGCCGGAGCCCATAGACCTCCGACGGTGTGCTGAGTGGAGGCGGTCGGGTCATCCCCCGGTCCCCCCGATAAATCCGAGAAGCCTGACCGCCTCCTCAGCACGCATCCCTATCAGGGTCTGTGAATCGCGCCGCGCTCGGACATATCGCACCGCGCTCGGACATTAGGTGCGGTCGACAGTAGGCATCTGCCCAGCACCGATCAGCTCCTGGCGGCGCCAGCAATAAATGGTTTGGTTGAAGCGCAAGTTGTTGGCGTGGGTCACCGGCGGTCACGAAGTCCAGCACCCTGCGGCGGAACTCATCGGGGTAACGCTCGGGCCACGACGCACTTCCATCGGGGATTCGTGACTGTTCGTCGGGCAAGCCGCCTCCGCGCAACCGCGACTAAGCCACTGGAACAACCAACTACCGCTCCGCACACCCTCCTCGGGCGCCGGGAGGATGAACTCCGGTACCCAACAAGATCCGAAGAGCCCAAACCGGCACCAGGCCCCGATGGCTCCCGTCAGGTTGTGGCATTCTCGATGGGTGTCTGACGGCGGGACGGTTCGGCCTTCGGGTGTCGTCACGTTCCTGTTCACCGACATCGAGGGTTCTACCCGCCGGTGGGAGGCCGATCCCGAGAAGATGCAGCGTGATCTGGCCACGCATGACGAGGTGCTTCGAAACGCAATAAGCACCCACGGTGGGTGGATCTTCAAGCACACCGGTGACGGTGTATGTGCCGTGTTCGATTCACCGCGTTCGGCGGTGGATGCCGCGGTGGCCGCGCAGCTCGCACTCGAACTGCCGGTCCGCATGGGGATCGCCACCGGTGAGGCGGAAGCGCGTGGGGAGGACTATTTCGGCCCGGTGCTCAATCGTGCAGCGCGGGTGATGGCCGTCGGCCACGGCGGTCAAATCCTATTGGGCGAGTGGGCGGCACGGATGTTGAATGGCGTGGATCTGATCAATCTCGGGCGGCACCGTTTGCGCGACCTGCCATACGCAATGGTGATCTACCAGGTTCGGGCAGAGGGGTTGCGCACCGAGTTTCCGCCGCTGAAGTGCGTGCACGAGGCTCGGGGAAACTTGCGGCCCTCGAAGACTACCCTCGTCGGCCGGGAGGCCGAACTGGCTGACATCGAGGCTACGCTGAGAGCCTCTCGTCTGCTGACCCTGACCGGCTCGGGCGGGGTGGGCAAGACCCGGCTGGCCCGTGAGGTGGCCATTCATCTGGAAAGTCGATTCGGCGACGGTAGTTGGTTCATCGATCTGGCCACGGTCAGCGACCCGGCGGCCGTGCCCGCTGCGGTGGCGGCAGTACTGGGCATGAGTCAGCGGCCGGGTAAGTCGCTGAGCGAAAGTTTGGCCGAAGGACTGGATGGCGGAACGCACCTGTTGATATTGGACAACTGCGAGCACGTCTTGGACGCTGCGGCAGACCTCGTCGAAGCGATCCTGAGCCGCTCGACGACCGTGACCATTCTGGCGACCAGCCGGGAGGGTCTCGGTGTTGCCGAGGAACACTTATGGCCGGTGCCTGCGCTGGACGTCGCCGCCGGAGTCCACTCTGCCGCCGTGAACCTGTTCGTCCAACGGGCACGCAACGTGGCGCGTGGCTTCGCGTTGAAGGGGTCTGAGGACGAAGTGGCGGTGGTGGAGATCTGCCGCCGCCTCGACGGCATTCCGTTGGCCATCGAGTTGGCGGCGTCACGGTCGGCGTCGATGTCGGTCCTCGAGGTGCGTGACCGCCTCGATCAGCGGTTTCGGCTGTTGGTCGGGTCCCGCCGCGGCGCGGCGCGACACCAAACGCTCCGTCATGCGGTCGCCTGGTCCTTCCACCATCTCGGAGAGGAAGAGAAGCAACTCATCGAACGGTGTTCCGTGATCACGGGTGGGTTCGACCTGGAATGCGCCTGCGCGGTAGCAGGATCGGATCATCAGGACGAATTCGTCGTCCTGGACATGCTGGATGCTTTGGTGCGCAAGTCGCTGCTGAAAACCCATCGGTCGTCCTCGGGACGAACCCGATTTACGATGCTGGAGACTATCCGTGCGTACGCCGAAGAGCAGCTTGCCATCGCCGGCGGAGCAGTGGCGGCCCGCGCCGCGTACGCGCAGCATTTCGCCGCCCAAGAATCTAGCCTGGCGTTGCTATGGAACGGTCCGCGGCAGCAGGAGGCCTATACTTGGTTCACCACCGAGCTGCCTAATCTGCGCAGCGCATTCCGGTGGTCCGCAGACGAGGGTGAACTCGATCTAGCGGCCACGATCGCTACCTACGCGTCATTCCTCGGTATTGCCGTCGCGCACCTCGAGCCGATCGCCTGGGCCGAGGAGCTCATCCCCGCTGCCCGGGCTGTTGATCATCCGCGGCTGGCTGTCCTTCAAATCATCGCATCGCAATGTTGGATGTACGGTCGATATGCGGACGCGGTCGCATATGCCGACGAGGCCCACGTCACGGTTGCCAAGAATCCGGAGCGCAAGCTGCCGTTCGTCGAGGGCCTTCTGAACTCCGCCTACGTGGTCGGCGGGCGGGCCGGGAAGGCCGTTGACTGTTACCGCGCTCGGTTGGCAGCGGGCCATGACCCTTCAGCTGCCAACAGTGTGGGTCTCGCCCTCGCACTGGTAGCGGATGGGCGCGCCGAGGAAGCGGTGCGGGTCGCCGACGACCTGCTGGTTGCCACCGGGACAATCACCAACCCCTATGCCCTGACCTACGCTGCGCTCGCCTACGGCTATGCATACTTCGACCGCGATCCGGTCGCGGCTCGGGAGGTTGTTCGCCGCGGTGTGGTAACCGCGCAAGAAAGTGGCAACCGAACCAACGGAACAAACCTGGTGGTGGCGCTGTCCCGACTCGAGGCCCGCCACGGTGATCCCCTGGACGCCTTGGACTACCTCATATCCTCGATTGCGCGGTATCACGACGCGGGAAACAGCGGCAACCTGTCCACCGGCCTGGCGCTTCTCGCGATCATCCTCGATCGGTTCAATCGCCATGAATCGGCGGCAACCATCATGGGCTTTGCAGTCAATTCTCTTACCCGCGTGACATTTCCCGAGATTGCCGCGACCATCGCCCACCTGCGCGATGTACTTGGCGAGCGGCGTTACGAAACGCTCACACACGCGGGTAAGGCGATGAGGATTGCCCCGATGGTGGAGTATGCATATGACCAGATAAAACAGCTCCGCGACGCGATTGCAGTCGGTGAAACAACGCAATCGCAGGCTCAGCCACGCTCGACTCCCACCACTAGGGAGTCTCACGAATCAACCGAGTCATCCACTGTTGTGCCCCCGGCATGATTCGAACATGCGACACCGGCTTTAGGAGAGCCGTGCTCTATCCCCTGAGCTACGGGGGCGGACCGGTGGGAGCTTACCTGTCCCAGAGGGAAACCCGCCGTTCGCGCCGGAGATAGTTATGGCAAAAGTGTCAAAACTATCTTCGGGCGCCGGTAGCGTGCCAGCCGTGGAGCTGACACTGCAACGCATCGGCGCATGGTCGGGCACCGTCATGATCCTTTTCTACGGCGCCAGCTTCTCCGGTATCGCCCAGCTCTTTCCGCCACTGTCACCGGTTTCCTCGGCCGAGGAGATCGCCGCATTCTTCACCGAACACAAGCTATGGATTCGTTTCGGGGTTTCCGGCGCACTGCTGAGCGCCGTTCTGGCTCTGCCGTTCCTGGCTACCATCATTTTGCGGATCCGCCGGGTCGAAGGTGGTTGGGGCATGCTGTCGACGACTCAGTTGATGGCAGCGACGATCTTCGTACCGGCGCTGCTGTTCCCGCAGCTGTTCCTGGGCGCGGCGGCCTACCGTCCCGAGGAGCGATCCGCCGAACTCACCCAGGCCCTCAACGATGTCTTCTGGCTCTGGTTCATCGGCATCGTCGGCACCATCATCGTGCAGAACGTCACCCTGGCGATCGCGGCGTTCACCGACCACACCGATCCATCCACCTTCCCGCGCTGGTACGGCTACCTCAATCTGTGGGTCGCGACGCTGTCGCTACCGGGGTGTGTGGTGGTCGTATTCAACGACGGACCGCTGGCCTGGAACGGCGTATTCGCTTTCTACATACCGGGCCTGGTGCTGGTGGTGTGGCTGTTCTGTACCACCGCGGTGATGCTCAAGTCCATCAGAGCCGAGCAGGCGCAACAGGGGTGACCGCGGCCGAAATGGCGTTGCCGCTGCGCCGAGACGTGCGCCGGGTTCCGGGTGAGGCCGGCACCTGGGTGTTCCTGTTCGGCGACATGGTCGTATTCGGGGCTTTCTTCGTCACTTTTCTCGTCGAGCGCGCCAAGGCGCCCGAAACTTTCGACGTCGCCCGCACCACGCTGCACATCGGTGTCGGTGTGCTCAACACATTGGTACTGCTCACCAGTTCGTTGTTCGTCGTCCTCGCTGTGGGGGCCATGCGCACCGGCGCCCGGGCGATCGCCACCCGCGCAGTCGTCATGGCCGTGGGTTGCGGCGTGATCTTCGTGGGACTCAAGGTGTTCGAGTATGTCTCGCTCGGGACGGCGGGGCACGGTCCCGGGGCGAACCCCTTCTATCTGTACTACTTCATCCTCACCGGGCTGCACCTGTTCCACGTCTGCCTCGGTCTGGGTGCGCTGACCTTCGTGCTCACCCAGACCCGGCGCGCCGAGCTCAGTCCCGGTCGCACCGCGTTGGTCGAAAGTGCAGCGTGCTTCTGGCACTTGGTCGACCTGCTGTGGATTTTTCTGTTCGCGCTGCTGTACCTGGTGAGTTGATGAAGATGCTGAGTCTGCTCCGAAACCGGGCCGGTCTGTCCTGGCTGATTCTCGTCGCCGCCACCGTCGTGTCGTGGGCATTGGGCGCCGAACACGGCACCGGCTCGCTGCTGGCGGTGGCGGTGCTGGCCATAGCCGCATTCAAGGTGCGCCTGGTGGGGCTGGACTTCATGGAACTTCGCTCGGCCCCGGCCGGTTTGCGGGCTGCGTTCGAGTGTTACTGCTTGGGAATGTGGGCACTGCTATCCGGGCTGTATCTCTGGCTGTGAGGATCTTGCTAGTTGCCGCAGCTTATTCGCCAACGCCCTAATCTGTACGGATGCGATTTGCGGCTGCTGGCACCGTGATCTGGGCCGCTCTGTGCGCGTTCGTGATCGGGTTTGCGGTCCCGGTGGCAGCGGACCCGACCGACCATGGCGATCCGGATGCCGGCTCGCAAGATTGGAGCCAGCAGACTCTCGACGACTGCGCGTTGATGGCGACGGCACACCTGATCGGTCTGTTCACCGACCACACCCCAACCGAGGTCGAGATCATCGCCCAAGCGGCCGCCATGCCCAGCGGTGTGCACGATGGCCCCATCTACCATCTGCCGAGCGACCCGGACAATCCCAACGAGTCCGGTGATGGTGCGGCCACCGAAGATATGCCATTGCTCATGGCGCACTACGGATTGACCGGCACCTACACCGACGACGATTCGGCAGCCGACGTCGGGCTGCCCACCGGAATGAGTGCGTTGAAGCACTATCTCGATGTCGGCAAGGCGGTCCTGGCTGTCGCCGATGCCGACGTGCTGTGGGAGAAAACTACGGTCCGCACGCGGTCGTGGTGACCGGTATCGACGACACCGCCAGTATCGTGCACATCAATGACAGTGGGTCCGACGACGGCGCCGACGAGCAAGTTTCGATCGACGACTTCGAAACGGCGTGGGGAAGATACGGCCACCAATTGATCGTCGTCACCGAATAAACCACGGAACGGTCGGTTTTCGGGTGTGAGACCCGAAATATTCTATGTCAGAGGAAGTTCCGCGAACACAGGACTGGTGGGTTGCGCCGAGCCGCCGGGAGGCTCGATGGTGAACGCCAGCGCGCTCGATGAGCCGAGATTGGGAATTACCGCCGTCGTCGACGGTGATACGGCATTGGCATCCATCGTGCCGGCCGAGTGCGCACCGTCGGCGTCGACCAGCCACATCTGGTAAACGGTGCCCGGCTGCGGCGGGGGCACGTTGTTCATGACGAGAACACCCGAGTCCCGCTCGCGGGAGAACACCACCGTGGCGACGCCGCCGCCGGGGATCTCGCCGGAGATGGTCCGCACATCGGGTGCGGCGAACACCTGCTCGGCGGTGGACGCAGTCGGGACAGGCCGCAGGGCGAGACCGACACCGAGCACTCCGAGTCCGATCGCCACGGATGCTGCTGAGGCAAGAATCGCTCTGGACCAGCGCCTGGTGGTCCGCGCCGACTCGATGGAGCGCACCGAATCATCGGTAGCCTGGCGCAGCACCTGGTCGCGCAGATGACCGGGAGGTTCGATCGCGGTGGCCGCCGCGATGACGGCCATCGTCTCCCGGGTGGCTCGCACCTCGGAGAAGAACGCCTCCAGCAGCTCAGGCGGCGCAGCTTGCAGACGCCCGTCGATGTCCTCGGTATCGGCGTTGGTGAGAGCGTGCAGCGCGTACGGGGTGGCGAGCGACAAGAGGTCCGAACCGGGTGGACCCGTGGTCGGGGACAAATTCGTCATGGCACCCCCAGACATCTGCGCAGACTGCGGATAGCGTCCCGCATCCGGGACTTGATCGTCGCGAGGTTCGCCGACAGCCGTTCGGACACCTGGGCGTAGGTCAACCCGTCGTAATAGGCGAGTTGGATGCATTCGCGCTGTGCGTCGGTCAGCGATTCCAGGCAATCGGTTACCTGGCGGCGTTCGTCACCCCGGATGACCGTATCTGCGACATGATCCGAGGGTGGTTCGGCATTCGCGGCGCCGTACCGCGATTCTCGCGTGCTGGCCGCCTGCTCGGAACGCACCCGGTCCACCGCGCGCCGGTGCGCCAGGGTCATCAACCAGGCCATCGGGGACCCGGCCGAGGGGTCATAGCTCTGCGCGCTGCGCCACACCTGCAAATAGATGTCCTGGGTGGTTTCCTCGCTGTAACCGGGATCCCGCAGCACTCGCATGACCAGGCCATACACCCGGGATCGGGTCTGGTCGTAGAAGGCGGCGAAGGCGTCGACATCCTGACGGGCCACCTGGCGCAGCAGCGTGTCAAGTTCGGCGGTCACGAGCGGTAGCCTAGCCACCGACGTCAATATCGTCATGTCATTCGCGACTTCGCCGGCGCGGGTGGGAAAAGCGCTGTGGGTGAACGCCATTCACGGCTTGGTGGCACGCAGCCGCCGAGTCCGTTAGTGAGGGGGGTGTCCCGGCGCATCACAGCTGTTCCGCCCTGTCCGGTCGCAGGCCCGGTCGCGGTACCAGCGGCACCCGTCGCAGCCACAGCAACATCGCCTGCACCCGCATGCTCATCACGTTCATCAGCGGAGCCAGCGGGGCGACCAGCTGCATGGCCAGCACCTGCCCGATTCCGGCCGCCATGCGGGTGCCGCGCATCGTGGCCACGAACGCGGGTTGATGGTCGCGGTGCAGCGAGATGCGGATGTCGAGCTCGTCGTCGGGCTCGGGCGCCGTTACCAGGTAGTGCCCGTCGATCGCGTTGAAGGGCGAGGCGTACAGCCGCTTGCTCACCATCGCGGGTCCGTCATCGGACGGCGGTAGCAGGTAGGCGTGGCGTTCCCCGTGGGTGTTGTGTACCTCGGCGATGATGCAGCGCAGGGTGCCATCCGCATCATGACACCAGAAAAGGCTCAGCGGATTGAATACGTAGCCGAGTACCCGGGCGTGCATCAGCGCGGTGACCCTGCCACCGTCCAAATCCACACCCTTTGCGGCGAGGTAGGCGTTCACGCGTCCGCGTAGCGTATCCCGCTCGTCGCCCCAAAGATGGTCTCGGGCATCGAATCTGGCGAACACATGCACCCAGCGTGGCGATTCGGGCAGCGCATCGATGTCGACGAACCAGCTGTAGCTGCGGTGCTCGAAGTAGTGGTGAACCGGAGCCCTACGCAGATGGGTGATCCTGGTGCGGTACAGGGCAGCACGTGACGTCGACGCCGCCGATCTGCTCATCGCGCGGCCGGGTGCGGTTCGGGTGCCCAGTGCCTTCACAATCCCTATTCGGAGCTGCGCGATCACCGGATGGGTCGGTTCCAGCGGGCCATTGCCAGACAGGCTGGTGAGTCTGATCCCACTGGCTGAGGAACTCGATCCACCGGTGCGGCAGGTCGTGTTGGCGTGCGCCATCGAGGATCCGCTCGAGATATCCGGGGCGAGGTGGTCCCGGTTCGATCCGGTGGTCGATGTAGATCCAGGCCGGTGACGGGCCGCCTACGGTGTGCACGATGAGCCGGTCTCGGCGGTAGCGCGCGGGTACACCCTCGGCTCTGTCCAGTGTCGCCAGGTCGCGGTCAGGCAACTGCCACAGCACACCGTGCACCTCGCTGCCGCCGAAGGGCGCCACGGTGGCGACCCCGCGCTCGTTTATCAACCAGCCGTGATCGAAAAGGGTGGCCGGACGCGGGTCAACTGCGTCGGGGCACCGCCGCGCCATCTGCCGCGCACACAGGTTCGACCCGTACGCGAAGTAGGTGTGCAGGCATTGGGGGCTTGGGAACACGCGCTACCAACCGAGGCCGTAGCCTCCGACCAAGGGCCAGAATCCGAAACCCTGCCAGCCGCCGTAGTTCCACGGCGGCGGGGTGGAGGTCAGCTGGGTGCTGCCGTTCGTCTGGCAGAACGTCACCGTCGGACCCGCCTTGGTGCAGTCCGGCGCGCCGACCGCCGCCGGCGCGCTTCCCAACGCAACCACACTTGCGCCGATGGCCAGAGCCATCCGCTGGACCGGCTTCCGCATGGTTTCTCCTAGCGCCGGTTGTGGGTCCGGAGTTCCGTCAGAGGATGAACATCCCGTAGCCCCAGGGGAACATGCCGCCCATGTCACCGGGCGCCAGGACCGAGGGCCGGGAGTCGATCTCGACATCGCCGGGTGACTCACAGACCGTGTTCGACCCGCCCTCGAAGCCGCCGCCGATCTCGGTCTCGACGCAGTTCGGCTGGGCTAAAGCGGTGGGTGCCGCCGCGATGGCGAGGGAGGCGCCGCCAGCTACCAGGAGTGCGGCGAGTGTGGTCATCGGGGCCTTCATCATCAGAGTCCTTCCAGGTGTGACTGCGATCAAGGGTACAGACCTTCGCCGGGAATGCGAGCCGAGGCGAATTCGCTGACAAACCGACCCGGGGGCCGTTCCTGTCCCAGTCCACTGGGTCCGTGCCGAGTAAGTCGGGATGTTCATCACATGATGAACATGCCCATGCCGCCCATCATCCCCATGCCGCCCATACCGCCCATGTCCCCGGGGGCGAGCAGGCTGGGTCGGGCGTCGATCTCGGCGTTTCCTGGCGACTGGCACACCGTGTCCGAACCGCCTTCCATTCCGCCCCCTTGCTCGGTCTCGACGCAGCTCGGCTGCGCGAGAGCCGCAGGTGCCGCCGCGAGCGCGACGGAGGCACCGCCGGCAACGAGCAGGGCGGCCAGAGCGGTCAGTGGAGCCTTCATGTCACAGTCCTTCCGGTTTCCGGCACGATCAGCGTCTACCGTACAGACCTCGGGCGGAAATGGGAGGCAAGTCGAGCGCTGTGACTATTCCGGGCTCGGCGGCGATCACCGCCGGAATTGCGTTCACGACCCGGGCCGCGGTAGCCACCAGTCCGGCATAGTTGTGATCCCCGTTGCGGCTACTCAGACGAAGATCGAGGTCATAGGACGGCTCGCCGGTGATCTCGATCCGATAGCCCCCGCCGGGCCCAGCTGGCTGCGGCCAATCCGGGCACAGATCGTCGCGCAGTCGGGTGATGTGTTCGAGCACCACAGCGACCTCGCCGTCCTTCATCCCGCGTACTTCGAACCGCATCGCGGCCGTGGTGCCCTTCTCGATACGGCCGGCGGCGATGTCGAAGGACTCCGGAGCCGGTAGCCGGATGTGGGTTTCGGTTACCTCGTCGAGCTCGATGCCGAGACCGGCTGCCAGTTGCCGCACCACCGAACCCCACGCCAGGCTCAGCACGCCCGGTTGTAGCAGCATCGGTGTCTCGTCGATCCGGCCGCCGAAGCCCATTACGTCGAACATCACCGTCGCGCTGTCGTAGGTGTTGTAGTTGACGATTTCCATGCAGCGGATCTGCTGGATGCTCTGACACGTCCCGGCCAACGCCAACGGCAGCAGATCGTTCGCGAAGCCCGGATCGATACCGTTGACGAATAGGCTCGAAGAGCCCGCTCTAGCGGCTTCCTCGATGGGGGCGATGAGTTCGTCGGGCAGCACCTGCCACGGATACTGCAGGAAGACCGCGCTGCTGCCAACGACATTGACGCCGGCGGCCAGGATCCGCCGGTAGTCCTCAAGTGCCTCCGGCAGGCGATTGTCGGCCATCGCGGTGTAGACCACGCAGGCCGGGCCGGTCCCCAGCACTGCGTCGAGATCGGTGGTTGCGCGGATGCCGGTGGCAGCCGCATCAGGTAGCCCGGCAAGCGCGGCGGCGTCCTTGCCGGACTTGGACTCCGAGGAAACCCAGACCGCGGTGAGTTCGAATCGCGGATCGGTGATGAGCTGGGACAGCGCATGCTTGCCGACGTTGCCGGTGCCGACGGCTGCTACCGGGATCGGGACGGCCATGATGGTCTCCTCAGAGATCGGGAATCGGGAGGGTGAGGTTCGGGTAAGTGAGTCCGCCATCGACTTCGAGGGTTTTTCCGGTCAGATAACCGCCGGCGGGGGACGCGAGGTAGACCGCGGCGGCCGCGATATCCACCGGGTCGCCGAGCCTGTGCAGCGGGGTGGCCTGTTCCATGGGGGTGCGTAGCTCGTCGTTGTCGGCGACGATCTCCAGGGCCGACGTGAGAATCGACCCCGGGGCGATCGCGTTCACCCGAATTCTGGGCGCGAGGTCCAGCGCCGACAGCCGCGTGTAGTGCGCCAGCGCGGCTTTTGCGGTGCCATACGCGGCGAACCCGCGACCGGCCAGCCGGCCCATCGTCGAGGTGATGTTGATGATCGTCCCGCCGCCCGAGTGCGCCAACATGTGCGGCACGGCCGTCGTGGTCAGCGCGTGCGCGGTGGCGACGTTGAAGGTGAAGGCATCGCGCATGTCCTTGGCCGAGGTGCTCAAAAGAGGGTTCGGCATGGTGCCGCCGACATTGTTTACGACGATGTCTAGTTTTCCGAACGCCTCGACCGCCTCGTCCGCCAGTCGGGCGGTGTCCTCGGGTCGAGCGAGGTCGGCGACGACGACGTGGGCACGCCGGCCGGTGCCACCCACCTGCTCGGCGACCTCCTCGAGTTGTGACCGCGTCCGGGCCGCGATGACGACGTCAGAGCCGACTTCGGCGAAGGCGAGGGCGATGGCCGCGCCGAGTCCCCGGCCCGCCCCGGTGACGACCGCCACCCGATCGTCCAGCCGGAACCTATCGAGAATCACGCCGCCCTCTTTTCCCTCGCCGCGGGCCACCGTAGCAAGGCGAATCCCGCGAGGTAAGAGATTTCTGGAACGCGTTCTAATTTTGTCACGAATGCTTCGCGGGCGCCTTCTTGGCCATCTTTTCGGCGGGCTTCTTGGCCGGGGCCTTCTTGGCTGCCTTCTTGGCCGGACTTTTGGCCGGGGCCTTCGTCGGAGGCTTCTGGGAGGCACCTTGCTTGTTGCGCGCCTTCACGCTGGCCTCGAGCTTTGCCAGCAGGTCGGCGACATCCTCGGTCGCGTCGAGCTCTTGTGGCTCCTCGTCGGTGGTGAACGCCTCACCGCCTTCGAGCTTCGCCTGGATCAACTCCTGCAATTGCTCTTGATACTCGTCGCGGTACCGATCCGGATTGAAATCGTCGGTCATCGAGTCGACGACCTGGCCGGCCATCTTCAGCTCCGCAGGTTTGACGTCGACGTCCTTGTCCAACACCGGAAAATCGGGATCCCGGATCTCGTCGGGCCACAGCAGTGTGTGCACCATCATGACGTCGCGTTTGCTGAAGTCCTTGACTCGCAACGCCGCCAGCCGGGTCTTGTTGCGCAGGGCGAAGTTGACGATGGCGACCCGGTCGGTCTCCATCAGCGTCTTGGCAAGCAGGACATATGATTTCGTTGACTTTCCCTCGGGCTCCAGGAAGTAGCTTCGGTCGTACATCATCGGATCGATGTCGGCGGCCGGCACGAACTCCAGCACCTCGATCTCGCGGCTGCGTTCCTCGGGCAGGGTCGAGATGTCGTCATCGGTGATGATCACGGTCCGGCCGTCATCGGATTCGTAGGCCCGGGTGATGTCGCGATACTCGACAACCTCACCGCACACCTCGCACACCCGCTTGTACCGGATGCGGCCGTTGTCCTTGGCGTGCACCTGGTGGAATCTGATGTCGTGGTCTTCGGTGGCGGTGTAGACCTTGACCGGGACGTTGACCAGGCCGAAGGCGATCGAACCCTTCCAGATGGATCGCATCAGCCCAGTATGGCCGAAAAGGTGGCCGCATCCAGAGCCGCCCGATCGGGCAGGTCGGCGCCGGGCCGCATCACCGTCAGCGCGGCGACCCGGGATGCCGCGCGCAGCACGCCGGTCAGGTTGTCGGCGGTGATCGCGGCCAGCTGCTTCCGGCGAGTTGCTCCCAACAAGCCCAAAGACCACAGTGCGTCGATCAAGCCCGTCATGAACGCGTCACCCGCTCCCACCGTGTCCGCCACGTCCACACGGAATGCAGGTACCCGCACGGCTCCTGCGGCACACATCGCGAGCGCTCCGTCTGCGCCAAGCGTCACTACGACGATCGACGGGCCCAGCGCCAGCCAGGCTTCGGCGATCTGCTCGTACGTCCGACATGGGTCAATCCAGCGCAGATCTTCAATGCTTGCCTTGATTACGTCGGCGCGCTCGATCAGACGGTCGATCCGGGAGCGGGAGGCGTCCGCGATCAGTCCAGGACGAATATTCGGATCGAAAGTGCAAGTCGCCGATGGGTGGTAGGTGTCCACCAGGGCAGCGGTCGCCAGGCAGCCGGGTTCCAGCACGGCCGCGATCGAGCCGGTGTGCAGGACCAGTGGTGGCGCTACCTCCGGGGTGCCGCTCAACTGCCAGTCGATATCGAAGGTGTAGGTCGCCGTACCGGCGGAGTCCAGTGTGGCCAGCGCGGTGGATGTTCGACCAGCGCTTCGGCTGCCCGGAACAAGTTGCGCCCCTGAGGCTTCGACATACTCGCCGATCCGGCGTCCGCGGTCGTCGGTGCCGATGTGGGTGAGGAAGTCGACATCCCGGCCAAGCCGGGCCAGGCCGACCGCGACGTTCAGTGGGCTGCCGCCGACGTACTCGGCGGGCCTCGACGCTCGCTTCCGGCCGCGCCGGGCGGCCGGGGTGTCGCCCCGGTCGTCACCCCGGTCGACGATGTCGATGAGCGCTTCGCCGATGACCAGTGCCCGCACCATTCCGACGGTACCGGTACTTGCTGGGCATGCCCGGCTTATACCTTGGATCCATGCCGGAAGCGGTGCATCGCTATGGCCGGGTGAGGCTGACGAACCCGGACAAGGTGCTGTACCCGGAAACCGGGACCACCAAGGCTGCGGTGTTCGAGTACTACCTCAACGTCGCCGAAGCGATGCTGCCGCACATCGCGGGTCGGCCGGTAACGCGTAAGCGCTGGCCCAACGGTGTCGAGCAAGCGTCGTTTTTCGAAAAGCAGCTAGCCTCCTCGGCTCCAGAGTGGTTGGCGCGCGGTGCCATTTCGCACAAATCGGGCATCACCACCTATCCGATCATCGACACCGTCGAGGGGTTGGCGTGGATCGCCCAGCAGGCGGCACTGGAAGTACATGTGCCGCAATGGCGATTCCTGGACGCCTCGAGCGGCACCGTGGGGTCGAAGGGGCCGGCAACACGCATCGTCTTCGACCTCGATCCCGGAGACGGCGTCGGTATGCGGCTTCTCAGTCTCGTCGCCGCTGAAGTGCGGGATTTGGTCGCCGACATCGGCCTTTCGACCCTTCCGCTGACGAGTGGCAGCAAGGGTCTGCATCTGTATGTTCCACTGCAGGATCCGATCAGCTCGCAGGGTGCGTCGCTGCTGGCCAAGAAAGTGGCACAACAGCTCGAGAAGACCATGCCCAAGCAGGTGACCGCGACGATGACGAGGAGCCTGCGAGCCGGCAAGGTGTTTCTGGACTGGAGCCAGAACAACGCCAACAAGACCACGATCGCGCCCTATTCGCTTAGAGGACGCCAGTATCCGACCGTGGCCGCACCACGGACCTGGGAGGAGATCGGCGATCCGGAGCTGCGTCAGCTGAGGTTCGACGAGGTGCTCGATCGGTTGCAGTCCGGCGGCGATCTGATCGCCGAACTCGATCAGATGTTGCCGGCTCCGCAGCGCCGCAGTGACGAGCCGCGTGTCGTCGACAGACTGACCACCTACCGGCGTATGCGAGACAGCGGCAAGACTCCCGAACCGGTTCCCGTCGAGCCTCCTCGGGCCGGCGGTAACGACAGATTCGTCATTCAGGAACACCATGCCCGGCGACTGCACTACGACTTCCGGCTCGAACGCGACGGGGTGCTGGTGAGTTGGGCAGTCCCGAAGAATCTGCCGGACACGCCTTCGGTCAACCATCTGGCGGTACACACCGAAGACCATCCGATGGAGTACCTGACCTTCGCCGGAAGTATCCCGAAGGGCGAGTACGGGGGCGGCCGGGTGGTTGTCTGGGACACCGGCACCTACGAGACAGAGAAGTTCAAGGACAACCCCGTCGACGGACCCGAAAAGGGCGGCGAGGTGATCGTCACCTTGCACGGCGAAAAGATCGAGGGACGGTACGCGCTGATCCAGACCGATGGCAGAAACTGGCTGGCCCACCGGATGAAAGAGCAGCAGCGCCCCACCGCCGCGGACCTTGCGCCGATGCTGTCGACTGCCGGATCGGTAAGGCGACTCACCAAGGGACAGTGGGCATTCGAGGGTAAGTGGGACGGCTACCGGCTGATCGCGGAAGCCGATCGCGGTAAACTCACGCTGCGCTCCCGGCGGGGCCGCGACGTGACCGCCGAATACCCCCAACTGCAGGCGCTCGCCGCCGACTTGGCCGATCACCATGTGATCCTCGACGGTGAAGCGGTCGCCCTCGACGAGGCCGGCGTTCCCAGCTTTCGCGAAATGCAGAACCGCGCCCGTTCCACCCGGGTGGAGTTCTGGGCGTTCGACATCTTGTACTTCGACGGCCGGTCGTTGCTGCGGGCCACGTACACCGACCGCAGACGCGTGCTCGAGGCACTCGCCGAGGGCGGCGGCCTGATCGTCCCCGCTGCGCTGGACGGCGACGGAGCCGATGCTTTGGAGTTCGCCCGGAAGAAGGGCTGGGAAGGGGTCATCGCCAAGAAGCGGGACTCCACCTATCAGCCGGGCAAGCGGTCGTCGTCCTGGATCAAGGACAAGATCTGGAACACCCAGGAGGTCGTGATCGGCGGTTGGCGCGCCGGCGCGGGCGGCCGAACCAGCGGGATCGGCGCGCTGATGCTCGGCATCCCCGGCGAGAACGGCCTTCGGTTCGTCGGACGGGTCGGAACCGGTTTCACCGAGAAAGAACTCGCCAACCTGAAGAAGACCCTCGAGCCGTTGCATGCCGACGAATCCCCCTTCGCGGCACCACTTTCGAAGCAGGATGCCACCGGGGTGACGTTCGTGCGTCCGGAGTTGGTGGCAGAGGTCCGCTACAGCGAGCGCACCGCGGACGGCCGACTGCGACAGCCGAGCTGGCGCGGCCTGCGTACCGACAAAGATCCCGACGAGGTCAAATGGGAATAGGCCGCTCACGCGGCGATGTCGGTGTCACCCTGCGAGCAGATGCCTCCTGGAAGCGAACTCAATGCGTGCCGAGCAGCGCTTCCTGCAGACCGCGGGTGGCGAGCTCGTCGGCCAGTTCGTTGTCCGCTATCCCGGAGTGCCCCTTGACCCAGAACCACTCGACCCGGTGCCGCGCGCAGGCCAGCTGAAGGCGCTGCCACAGGTCAACGTTCTTCACCGGCTGCCTCGCAGCGGTCTTCCAGCCGTTGCGTTCCCAGCCCGGCACCCATTTGGTGATGCCGTTTCGGACGTAGGTGCTGTCGGTATAGATGTGCACCGACACGGTGCGTGTGAGGGCTTCCAGCGCCATGATCGGGGCGGTCAACTCCATCCGGTTGTTGCTGGTTTGGCCGGGCTCCCCGCCGCACATTTCGCGGATGTGCTCGCGGTGTCGCAGCACTGCCCCCCAGCCGCCAGGACCAGGATTGGGCCGGCACCCGCCGTCGGTGTGGATGACCACGACGTCGCGCTGCGTCATGTCGGACATGCGCTGAGAATAGGCATTTGCGTGGCCGTTCGGCGCAGCGGCGCGCGCGTTCATCCCGGTGATCGTGCGAGAAACGTGTGCACGATGTTGTGCTGCCAGCCCGGCACCGTTGCAGTGCGTACATCGACGAAACCGTTGCGCTGCAGTCGTCCTCGAAAGCCGGCCGCCCCGTCGAACTGATTCACGCTGCGCCGCAGGTACCGGTAGAGGGCTGTGTCGCGGGAGCGGAACCAGCCCGCAGGAATGATGATTGCGATACACACGGCGTTCCAGATTGCGGCAGCCGCAGGTGAGTCGCGAACTGAGTATTCATGCACCGCGACGACTCCGCCCGGCCGCAGCAGCGTACGCAGCGACTGCAGGAAAGAGTCCGGTTCGGCGAGGTTGCGTACCAGGTAAGCGGCGAGAATGCCGTCAAACGGACCGATTACGCCGGCCGCGGCGAGATCTTCGGCTCGGCCCTGCACGAACGTCACCGACTTCGGCCAATCCTTGGCGCGAGCTTGGGCCAGCATCCCGGCCGAGCCATCGACGGCCACGATTTCGGCGTGCGGTGCGGCATGCAGCAGCGCAGCGGTGGAAGCCCCGGTGCCGCAGCCGACGTCCAGCAGTCGCAGTCCCCGTCCGCCATCCGGAAGTTGCATTCGCGCCGCGGACAGTTGCAGATGCTTGTGATAGCCGGGATTCGCGCCGACGAGCGCGTCGTAGGTTCCTGCCTCGGCGTCGAAGGCGCCGGGGACGTCGGGCATGCCGTTATCGGGTCCGCGGCCGGTGGTCATGGGGACTTTCCATACCCAGCGATCACGGTCACACCTTGGCGATGACGTTCTCGGCGAACATCTCCAGGTTGCGGATCTTGGTGTCCAGCGGCTCGGTGTCCTGTCCCATGATGTAGGGGATCCGGAAGCCGACGATGACGTCGGTGACGCCCTTGTCCTCGAGCCTCTTGATGCCGTCGGGGGTGTACGCCTCGATGGAGATCGCGTGGATCTGGAACGGTCCGCTACGGCCCTCCTCCTCCCGGAATCGGTTCAGCTTGCCGATCAGGGCGTCGAGTTCCTCGGGGTCGCCGCCGCCGTGCATCCAGCCGTCGTTTCGGGCGGCCCGGCGCAACGCCGCGTCCGCGTGGCCTCCGATCAGGATCGGGATCGGCTTCGACGGGGCGGGGGTCATCTTCGTCGCGGGTATGTCGTAGAACTCGCCGTGATACTCGAAGTAATCGCCGGAGGTCAGTCCCTTGATGATGTCGATGCACTCGTCCATCCGCTTGCCGCGGCGGGCGAACGGCACGTTCATCAGCTCGTAGTCCTCCGGCCACGGGCTGGTGCCGACGCCGAGGCCGAGCCGGTTGTCGAAGAGCGCGGCAAGCGAGCCGGCCTGCTTGGCGACCAGGGCCGGCGGGCGGATCGGCAGCTTGAGCACGAAGTGGTTGAACTTCAGCGTCGTCGTCACCGCGCACAGCGCCGCCGTCAGCACGAACGATTCTATGAATGCCTTGCCGTCGAGGAATTCGCGGTTGCCGTCGGGTGTGTAGGGGTAGGTGGAGTCGGACTCTAGCGGGTAGGCGACGCTGTCGGGAATGGTCATCGCGTGGTATCCGGCGGCTTCGGCGGCCTTGGCCAGTGGTATGTAGTACGACGGGTCGGTCATGGCTTCCGCGTAGGTGAAGCGCACATCGCCTCCTGCTCGGTAGGAACGGTGACGTGCCTACAGTAACGGAACCTCGACCTCCACCCACTCGAGTTCGAATGGCGGCGCCCCGACCCCCACCACGGAGTATGTCGACCGCGACAAGCTCTCGGTCAGCCGGGCCGAAGCCGTTCGATCGCCGATGGCTATGACGACTCGCGGTGGCGGCTTCCCCGCGAAGTCGATTCCGAAAACCGTTCCCTGCCAGTGGTAATGGCCATCGATCGGATCGATTCTGCCGGTCAGACGCGCCCGCGTGTGGTGGCTACGATCCCCGTCGTGCACCGTGGCCGGGCCGTCGTAGATCCCGTCATCGTCCGCGAGCTGATCGTCGGCGAGCTCATCGTCGGCAGTGCCGGGCTGTGATCCCGGCGGGTTCAGGCTGGCCGCCCGGCGCCGGGCGGCTGTGAGGTGACGACTCGAGAGCCTGAACATGTTGCGGTGTAAGCCGTTAGGTCGCAACGACGATGTCGGGCATGGCAACGCCGTGTAATGTCATAGGAATCGGCTGCGCTTCCACATGCGTCGGGCAACCGGCCCCAGCAGACCGACCTCATCCAGGAACGTCGCCAGCGGCGCGAACCCGATCACCTGCATGCGGTGCCGATGCGAGCTGGTGCGCGCCACGTGGCGGGCCTGCTGTGGATCGAGGCCCACCCGCCGGTATGGCACCGGGCTGCTGAACAGATACCGAAAGAACAGCCCGCCCACGCCGTTGATGTTGGCTACGAACATCTTCGGCAGTCGCCGCATATGCGGTGCGCGCTTACGCAACCCGTCGCGGGCGAACTGGATGTGGCGTGCCTCCTCGCTGACATGGATCCGCATCAGGCGCTGCACCATAGGTTGCAGTTCCTCGTCGTCCATCATTTGCCGCTGCAGGGAGTCGAAGATCTCCTCGCCGATGAGGGCCGCGACCCAGAGCATTGAGCCGCGGAAGGTGAACGGGAGCATGTTGATGATGATCCGTTGATACCGCTTGGGTTGCACCGGTTTGGCGCCCAGCCGCTTGATCGCCCTGCCGAACATCACCATGTGGCGGGTCTCGTCGCCCATCTCGGTCAGTTCGTAATGCGTGGACCGCGCGGTCGGGTCCTGGTGCATCATCTTGCGCAGCAGCGCCTGGTTGAGAATGTTCTCGAACCAGATGCCGGTCGAGAGCGTATTGACCAGCTCCTGCCGGGAGAGTTCGATCTGCTGCGCGCGGGTCATGCCGTCCCACAACGGCGTGCCGTACAGCGAGACGCACCTCGGCGGGAGGAAGAACTTGTCCGGATCCAGCGGTGCGTTCCAGTCGATGTCGACCACCGGCGCGTAGGACTTCTTGACGGAGCCCTTCAGCAGACGCTCGGCGAACTCGTCGCGAGTGGGGGCCGGGGGATGAGTGGCCGGTGCTGTCATCGCGAAATCACCTCGTCGCGTCTCTCCGGAAATAGAAGCCTCTACGTAAAGATGGAAATAGAAGCCTCTCCGTAAAGATAAGGACCGTCAGCCAACTAGTCAATACCTGCGGTACCGCATACCTCCGGTATTGGATTCTGCCGGTCCGTCGGTCCCCGGGTCGGCCCATCGGTCGGTCGTTCCGCCGGTCGGTCGGGTGCAATCATGTGGGCATGGGACCGTTCTTGCTGCGTGCCGCACTGACCGGGCTGGCGCTGTGGATCGTCACGCTCGTCGTACCCGGGATCGGCTTCGTCGGCGGTGACTCCACGATCTCCAGGGTCGGCATCATTTTCGTGGTCGCAGTGATCTTCGGACTGGTCAACGCCTTCATCAAGCCGATAGTGCAAATCATTTCGATACCTCTATACGTGCTCACACTCGGCTTGATACACGTGGTCATCAACGCGTTCATGCTGTGGATCACCTCGTGGATCACCGAGCACACCACGCGGTGGGGTCTCTACATCGACGACTTCTGGTGGACGGCCATCTGGGCTGCCCTGGTGCTGTCCCTCGTCACGTGGCTGCTCTCGCTCGTCGTACAGGCAGACTGACCGATATGCCCGAACTGCCGGAGGTCGAAGCGCTCGCCGATCACCTGCGCCGCCACGCGGTCGGGCTGAACGTCGGCCGCATCGACGTGGCCGCGCTGTCGGTCCTCAAGACTTTCGACCCATCGCTGTCCAGCCTGAACGGTCAACCCGTGACCGCCGCTCACCGATGGGGCAAGTATCTAGGACTGCAGGTGGGGCGGCTGTACCTGATTGCCCATCTGTCCCGCGCCGGCTGGCTGCGCTGGTCGGACAGGCTCGCCGCCGCGCCGCTGAAGCCGGGAAAGGGGCCGATCGCGCTGCGGGTGCATCTCGGCCAACCCGGTGAGGGGGCGGGTTTCGACCTGACCGAGGCCGGCACGCAGAAGCGGCTGGCGGTGTGGCTGGTGACCGACCCGACCGCGGTCCCCCAGATCGCCGCGCTCGGTCCCGATGCCCTAGCCCTGACCCGCGCCGGTTTAGCCGCCGCACTGGCGGACAACACCGGGCGGATCAAGACCGTCCTCACCGACCAGAAGGTGATCGCCGGGATCGGGAACGCCTACAGCGATGAGATTCTGCACGTGGCCAAAGTGTCCCCATTCGCGACGGCGAACAAGCTGACCGATGGGCAACTCACGGCGCTGCACGACGCGATGGTCGCGGTGCTCACCGATGCGGTGAGTAGGTCGGTGGGTCAGCAGGCGGCAACTCTGAAGGGGGAGAAGCGTTCCGGGCTTCGGGTGCACGGCCGCACCGGCCTGCCGTGCCCCGTCTGCGGCGACACCGTTCGAGAGGTTTCTTTCACCGACAAGTCCTTCCAGTACTGCCCGCGGTGCCAGACCGCGGGAAAGGTGCTGGCGGATCGCCGGATGTCGCGGCTGCTGAAGTGAGTTGACGAACCATTAGTTGCTCGCCCACGCACCGGCCTGAGCGCGGTCGTCACCCGGTTATCCTTCCGGGATGATCCGGCAGAAGATTTTGATCACCGGCGCGAGCTCGGGACTCGGCGAGGGCATGGCGCGTACGTTCGCCGCGATGGGGCGCGACCTGGCACTGTGTGCGCGGCGGGTCGACCGACTCGAGGCGCTGAAGGCCGAACTGACCGAACGCAACCCGGCAATCGCCGTGGCGACAGCGGCGCTGGACGTCAACGAACACGAACAGGTGCCCAAGGTCTTCGCACAACTCAGCGACGAACTCGGTGGCATCGATCGCGTCATCGTCAACGCGGGAATCGGCAAGGGCTACCCGCTGGGCGGCGGAAAGTTGTGGGCCAACAAGGCCACGCTCGAGACCAATCTCGTTGCGGCCCTAGTGCAGATAGAAACAGCGATGGAGATGTTCAAGGCCGCGGGTACCGGACATTTGGTGCTGGTGTCCTCGGTGCTCGGCAATGTCGGGGTACCCGGCCACAAAGCCGCCTACTCGGCGAGCAAGGCAGGCGTCACGTCGCTGGGCGAGTCGCTGCGAGCCGAGTATCCCTCCGGCCCGATCAGGGTCACGGTGCTCGAACCTGGCTACATCGAGTCCGAAATGACCGCCAAGGCAGGCAAGACCATGTTGATGGTGGATAACGAGACCGGGGTGCGGGCGATAGTTCGGGCGATCGAGAAGGAGAAGGGCCGAGCGGTGGTGCCGGGCTGGCCGTGGTGGCCGCTGGTGGAGCTGATGAAGCTGTTGCCGCCGCGGCTCACGAAGCGTTTCGCCTGATTCCGGTGATTTCGGCGTGGTTGTCGCCCCAGTCGAGCGACGACAACCACCCCGAAATCACGCCGTTCGACCGCGTTCGGTGCGGTAGCGACGGACCATGGCGTCGGTCGAGGAAACCCACTGTGTTGCCGGGGACGCGGGAGTGGTTATCACCGGTAGCAGAGCCTTGGCCTGCGTCTTGCCCAGTTCCACACCCCATTGGTCGAACGAGTCGATTCCCCAGACGACGCCCTCGACGAACACCTGATGTTCGTAGAGCGCGATCAATTGACCCACCACCGATGGAGTCAGCTTCGTCGCCAGGATCGAGGTGCTGGGCCGGTTGCCGGGCATCACCTTGTGCGGCACCACCTCTGCAGGGGTGCCTTCCGCCGAAATCTCCTCGGCCGTCTTGCCGAATGCCAGGACCTGAGTCTGCGCGAAGAAGTTACTCATCAGCAGGTCGTGCATGCTCCCGGTGCCGTCAGCGGTCGGCAGGTCATCGACGGGCTCGCTGAATCCGATGAAGTCGGCGGGGATGAGCCGGGTTCCCTGGTGCAGGAGCTGGTAGAACGCGTGCTGTCCGTTGGTGCCCGGCTCGCCCCAGAAGATCTCCCCGGTGTCGGCGGTGACGGGCAAGCCGTCCGCGCGCACCGACTTGCCGTTGGACTCCATGGTCAGCTGCTGTAGGTATGCCGCGAACCGGGACAAGTCGTTGGAGTACGGCAACACCACCCGGGTTCCGGCATCGAAGAAGTTGTTGTACCAGAGCCCGATCAGGCCGAGCAGCACCGGCGCATTGGACTGCAGCGGTGCCGACCGGAAGTGCTCGTCGATGAGGTGGAAACCTGCGAGAAACTCGGCGAACCGTTCCCGGCCGATCACTGCCATCACCGACAGCCCGATCGCCGAGTCCACTGAGTACCGCCCGCCGACCCAGTCCCAGAATCCGAACATATTGTGGGTGTCGATGCCGAAGTCGTCGACCAGCTTGCTGTTGGTCGACACCGCGACGAAGTGTTTCGACACCGCCGCATCGCCCAACGCATCGGTCAGCCACCGCCGCGCGGCTGTCGCGTTTGTCAGCGTCTCCAGTGTGGAGAAAGTCTTCGATGCGATGATGAAAAGCGTTGTGGCCGGGTCGAGTCCGGCAAGGTTGGCGACGAGGTCGGCCGGATCGATGTTGGACACGAACCGTGCCGAGATGCCGGCGTCGGCGTAATGACGCAGCGCTCGGTCGACCATTACCGGTCCCAGATCCGAGCCGCCGATCCCGATATTGACCACCGTCGTGATGCGTTCCCCCGTGGCACCGCGCCACTCGCCGCTGCGCAGCCGGTCGGTAAAGTCGCCCATTCGGTCGAGAACATGGTGGACGTCGGCAGCGACGTCCTGACCGTCGACGGTCAGCTCCGATCCGCGCGGCAGCCGTAGCGCGGTGTGCAATACCGCCCGGTCCTCCGAGGTGTTGATGTGGGCGCCGGAGAACATCGCGTCGCGGTGCTCTTCCAGGCCGGCCCTGCGGGCCAGCTCGAGCAGCAGCGTCAACGTCTCGCGGGTAACCCGATGCTTGCTGTAGTCGATGTAGAGGTCACCGACCGTCAGTGCCAATTCCGAGCCTCGAGCGGGATCGTCGACGAATATCTCGCGCAGATGTTTGGCGCCGACCTCTTCGTGATGCCGCGACAGTGCTTGCCACTGGGGGGTATCGCTGATATCGGGTGCCGGTGGAGACTCCTTTGAGGCCATGTTCTTAAACCCTAGTGCGGACGGTCTGACAACGGTGTAGATGATGGGGGTATGGATACTTCTTCGTTGTTGGCGTCGGTACCCACGGGACTGTGGATCGGGGGGGAGGAACGCGCCGGCTCTTCGAGGTTCAACGTACTCAATCCGGCCAACGACGAAGTTCTTGTCGGCGTCGCCGATGCGACCGCGGCAGACGCCGTGGCTGCATTGGACGCCGCCTCTGCAGTGCAGGACGAGTGGGCCGCGACGCCGGCGCGCGAGCGCGGCGAGATTCTGCGTTCGGTGTTCGAGTCGATAACCCGGCGCACCGATGAGATCGCCGCGTTGATGACGCTGGAAATGGGCAAGGTGCTGGCCGAGAGCAAGGGTGAGGTGAAATACGGAGCGGAGTTCTTCCGCTGGTTCGCCGAGGAGGCGGTGCGTATCGGTGGCCGCTACACGCCGGCGCCGGCGGGTACCGGACGCATCATGGTCACCAAGGCGCCCGTGGGCCCCTGCTACGCGGTAACCCCCTGGAATTTTCCGCTGGCCATGGGAACTCGCAAGATCGGTCCGGCGCTGGCGGCGGGCTGCACGATGATCGTCAAGCCCGCCCAGGAAACCCCGCTGACCATGCTGTTGCTGGCGAAGTTGATCGACGAGGCCGGTCTGCCCAAGGGAGTGCTCTCGGTGCTGCCGACCACCAAGCCGCGGGACGTGACCACCGCGCTCATCGACGACGGCCGAATCCGCAAGCTCACCTTCACCGGATCCACCGGGGTGGGCAAGGCGCTGGCCAAACAGGCCTCCGACGCACTGCTGCGGCAGTCTCTGGAACTCGGCGGGAACGCGCCGTTCGTCGTGTTCGACGATGCCGACGTCGACGCCGCGGTCGAGGGGGCGATTCTGGCCAAGATGCGCAACGGCGGAGAGGCCTGCACCGCGGCCAACCGATTCCACGTGGCCAACGCCGTCCGCGAGGAGTTCACCGAGAAGTTGGTCAAGCGGATGAGCGAGTTCACTCTCGGCAACGGGCTCGACCCCTCGTCGACGCTGGGCCCGCTGATCAGCGGAAAGCAAGTGGCCTCGGTGCAGGATCTGGTGTCCGACGCGGTTTCGCGCGGGGCGACCGTGGCGGTCGGCGGCGTCGCCCCCGGTGGGCCGGGGAATTTCTATCCCGCCACCGTGCTGACCGATGTCCCGCCGGACGCCCGGATCCTCAAGGAGGAGGTGTTCGGCCCGGTCGCTCCGATCATCGGTTTCGATACCGAGGAGGAAGGCATCGCGGCTGCCAACGACACCGAATACGGCCTGGCCGCCTACGTGTACACCACATCGCTGGACCGGGCGCTTCGCGCTGCCGACGGCATCCGGGCGGGGATGGTCGGTGTCAACCGCGGCGTCATCTCCGATCCCGCCGCGCCGTTCGGGGGCGTCAAGGAATCGGGAATCGGCCGCGAGGGCGGGTCCGAGGGTATCGAGGAATACCTCGACACCAAATACATCGCCTTGACGAATTGAGCCCCGCCGAGTCCTGACCCACTGGGCCTGACCAACTGCGCGCCCGGCCCAACTAGATCGAGGTCCGGCAGCGCGCCTGCCGGACCTCGCGTCCCGCGGCCCATAAAATTCCTTGCTCGTATAGCAAGGAGGGCCCTGGACCGTGACTGCCGTCGGTGCGGCGCCGATCCGTGTGGGCCCCCGCACCTATGTGAGCCCGCGGCGGGGTATCGCCGCGCTCGACGGGGTCAGGGCGATCGCGGTGATTCTCGTGCTGGCCGACCACGGCGGTATTCCGGGACTGTCCGGTGGATTCCTCGGCGTCGACGTGTTCTTCGTCCTCAGTGGGTTCCTGATCACTTCGTTGCTGATCGATGAGATCGATCGCACCGGGCGTATCGGCCTCAGGGACTTCTGGATCCGCCGCGCCCGCAGATTGTTGCCCGCACTGATCGTCATGGTGCTGGCCGTGGTGGCAGCTCGTGAGCTGTTCTCCGCCGAATCCGTCGGCGCCCTTCGCGACCATGCCGTCGCGACCTTCTTCTGGATGTCGAACTGGGTGTTCGTCGCCGAGAAGAGCGACTACTTCTCCCAGGGCGCCTCGCCGTCCCCACTGCAGCACACCTGGTCGTTGGCGGTCGAGGAGCAGTATTACGTCTTGTGGCCGCTGCTGTTGGCCGGAGTCGTCGCGGGACTGGCCGCCCTGGCCTACCGCCGGGGTGTCCCGTTGACGGGGCGGATGGTTCGCATCGCGGTGTTCCTGGTCGCGGCGGCCGGGGTGGCCGCGTCCGCGGGTGCGACGATGCTGTTCAGCTCCGGGGCTTCGCAGACGACGCTCAACCGGATCTATTTCGGCACCGACACCCGCGTCCAGGCGTTGCTCGTCGGTGCCGCCGCGGCGGCACTGCTGGTCCGCGACTGGCGCGGATTGACCTCGGGGGCGGTGCTGCTGCGTTCCCGCTGGGCCCGATGGTTGGCCTGCGCCCTGCCGGTCGCCGGGTTGGCGGTGCTGGGCGCGGCCGCTCACTTCGCCGTCGGCAGCGCGCAGGAGTTCGGTGGCGGGCTGCTGATCCTGGTGGCCGGCGCCGCCATTCTCGTCATCGCGTCGGTCACGCTCGAGCAGGACGGCCCGGTGGCACGCCTGCTCGCGCTGCCGCCGCTGGTCGGGTTGGGCGCGATTTCCTATGGGGTCTACCTGTGGCACTGGCCGATCTTTCTGGTGTTGAACGGGGAGCGGACGGGTTTGGCGGGTTGGGAACTGTTCGCGCTGCGATCGGCGACGACCATCGCGGTCGCGACGGTGACCTGGTGGCTCGTCGAACAGCCGGTCAGGCGGTGGCGGCCGATGACGGTGCCGATGCTGCCGCTGGCCGCCGCGACGGCGGCGACCGCCGCCGTGGTGACCATGACCGTGCTGCCGGTCGGCGTGCGGGGGTCCGGCGGGCCGAAGATAGACACCGCGGCGCTGATCGCACCCGAAATCCCGGTCGAAGTGTCCACACCGGCTCGCCAACGCGCACCCGGCGACGTCACCGTGGCGGTGTTCGGGGATTCCATCGCCTGGACGCTGATGCGTTACCTGCCGCCGACGCCGAATCTGGATTTCGCGGACTACACCACCATCGGGTGCGGCATCGCCCGCGGCGGGCCCTATGAATACGTCGGACAGGAACTCGACCAGAAGCCCGAATGCGATGCCTGGCCGAGCCGGTGGGAGCAGCGGATCAGCCATGAACAGCCCGATGTGGTGCTGCTGGTCGTCGGCCGCTGGGAGGTCGTCGACCGGATGCACGACGGGCGTTGGACGCATATCGGTGAGCCGCGCTACGACGCATACCTGAGACGGGAATTGAACCGCGCGCTGGACATCCTGGGGTCCACGGGTGCGCGCATCGTCGTGACCACCGAGCCGTACAACCGGCGCGCCGAACGGGCCGACGGCAGCCTCTATCCGGAAGACCAGCCCGGCCGGGTCGATCGCTGGAACCTGATGTTGCGCAGCGTCGTCGCCGAGCGAGACAATGCCTCGGTCCTGGATCTGAACCGGAAGTTGAACCCCAACGGCGCCTACACCACCAGGGTCGACGGCATCAGAATGCGCAGCGACGGAGTGCACCCGACACCGGAAGCCGTCGAATGGCTGACACCCTGGCTGGTCGAAGCCCTCAACCCCCAGCAGTGATTTCGGTGTAGTCGGTCACCGCAGCGTGACGAACTACACCGCGATTCGCGGGGGGCGCGGGCGGGAGCTCAGTGGCCGAGGCGGCCGCGGCCCAGTCGCAGCAGCAGCATGGCCAGGTTCTTGCCCTCGGGCCCGAGCGCGCTGTAGCGCTCGATGACCTTCATCTCGCGGCTGTGCACCAGGCGGGTGCCGCCCGAGGCCATCCGCGCCTTACCGATCAACTGGGAGACCTCGGTGCGGCGCTGCACTGCATCGAGGATCACCGCGTCGAGCCGGTCGATCTCCTTACGCAGGTCAGCAATATCGGGGAGGTCGGGCACCTGGGGGGTTTCCATCGTCGTCATGATTTCGTCTCCGAATTCTCTTTGGGTGAGTCACCTGGCCCTATCCGGGTTCGGGCCTCACACAAGAGACGAGCCCCGGATCGCCGAAGCGGACCGCGGGGCTGAGGGGAAAACAGCTAGACCACGGGCACCGCTGACCGGTACCCGTAGAAAAATCGTCGTGCTAGCACCCAAAGAGTGTGCCACTACCGGACGTGCCAGCGCAAAGACTGTCTGCCCGCAGCGGTAGGTTTGGGAGCATATGACGACCGTTCCTGCGATCACCGGCACCGATGAACTTCGCCGGGGTGAACTGCTGTCGGGTCACCTTCTTGATGGCCTCAACCCGCAGCAGCGCCTTGCCGTGCTGCATGAGGGATCCCCGCTGCTGATAGTGGCCGGCGCCGGCTCGGGCAAGACGGCCGTACTCACCCGCAGGATCGCCTACCTGCTTGCCGCCCGAGAGGTCGGCGTGGGGCAGGTGCTGGCGATCACCTTCACCAATAAGGCCGCCGCGGAGATGCGCGAACGGATCGTGGGCTTGATAGGGCCCCGGGCGCGCAACATGTGGGTCTCCACCTTCCACTCCACCTGTGTCCGGATCCTGCGTAACCAGGCTTCGCTGCTGCCCGGGTTGAACTCCAACTTCTCTATCTACGACGCCGACGACTCGCGCCGGTTGTTGCTGATGATCGGCAAGGACATGGGTCTGGACACCAAGCGGCACTCGCCGCGGCTGCTGGCCAACGGCATTTCGAATCTGAAGAACGAGCTGATCGGGCCGGAGCAGGCGCAGGCCGAGGCTTCGGAAGCGGCCGATGATTTGGCTCGGATCATCGCGGATGTGTACGGCGAGTACCAGCGCAGGCTGCGCGCCGCCAACGCCTTGGACTTCGATGACCTCATCGGCGAGACAGTCGCTGTGCTGCAAGCATTCCCGCAGATCGCCCAGTACTATCGGCGGCGGTTCCGGCACATCCTCGTCGATGAGTACCAGGACACCAACCACGCCCAGTATGTTCTGGTCCGCGAACTCGTGGGCGCCGCGGCGCCCGAGTCCGCCGACGCCGTGGAGCCGGCCGAGCTGTGCGTGGTCGGTGATGCGGATCAGTCCATTTATGCCTTCCGGGGTGCGACGATCCGCAACATCGAGGACTTCGAACGCGATTTCCCTAACGCCACAACGATTTTGCTCGAGCAGAACTACCGGTCCACCCAGACCATCCTGAATGCGGCGAACGCAGTGATCGCCCGCAACGCCGGGCGGCGCGAGAAGCGGCTGTGGACCGACGCCGGCACTGGCGAATTGATCGTCGGCTACGTTGCCGACAACGAGCACGACGAGGCCAGGTTCGTGGCGCAGGAGATCGACGCGCTGTCCGACGGGGCGGCCTCGGTCGGCGGATCGTCGGCCGGTGGCTTCTCCTACAACGACGTGGCGGTCTTCTACCGCACCAACAATTCCTCCCGGGCCATCGAGGAAGTTTTCATCCGGGCCGGTATCCCGTACAAAGTCGTTGGGGGAGTGCGCTTCTACGAGCGCAAGGAGATTCGGGACATCGTCGCCTACCTGCGCGTGCTGGACAACCCGGGCGACGCGGTGAGTATGCGCCGGATTCTGAATACTCCGCGCCGTGGCATCGGGGACCGTGCCGAGGCGTGTTTGGCGGTCTACGCCGAGAGCACCGGCGCGAGTTTCAACGACGCGCTACTGGCGGCGGTCGAGGGCAGGGTGCCGATGCTGAACACCCGCTCGGAGAAGGCGATCGCCGGGTTCGTCGCATTGCTCGACGAGTTGCGAGGCAAACTCGACGACGATCTCGGCAATCTGGTGGAAGCCGTGCTGGACCGTAGCGGCTACCGCTCCGAACTGGAATCCTCGAGTGATCCGCAGGATCTTGCCCGGTTGGACAATCTGAACGAACTAGTCAGCGTCGCGCATGAATTCAGTACAGATCTGGCCAACGCGAGGGCGCTGGCCGACACCGACACCGACCCGGACGACGAGGACGTTCCGGACACCGGGGTGCTGGCGGCGTTCCTGGAGCGGGTGTCGCTGGTCGCCGACGCCGACGAAATCCCGGAGCAGGGTGCGGGCGTGGTGACGATGATGACGCTGCACACCGCCAAGGGGCTGGAGTTCCCGGTGGTCTTCGTCACCGGGTGGGAAGACGGCATGTTTCCGCACATGCGGGCACTCGGGGATCCCGTTGAGCTGTCCGAGGAGCGGCGGCTGGCCTACGTCGGGATCACCCGCGCCAGGCAGCGTCTCTACCTGAGCCGCGCCAAGGTCAGGTCGTCGTGGGGACAGCCCATGCTCAACCCGGAATCACGTTTCCTCCGTGAGATCCCGCAGGAACTCATCGACTGGCGCCGCACCGAACCGGCGTCGGCGTTTTCCGCACCGGTCGGCGGTGCGGGCCGGTTCGGCCGTGCCGACAACGCGCGGCCGTCGCCGACCCGATCGTCGGCAGCCAAGCGTCCGCTTCTGGTGCTGGAGCCAGGTGACCGGGTCACGCACGACAAGTACGGGCTGGGCCGGGTCGAGGAGGTGTCCGGCGTCGGCGAATCCGCGATGTCGTTGATCGACTTCGGCAGCTCCGGCCGGGTGAAGCTGATGCACAACCACGCTCCCGTGGCGAAGCTCTAGCCGCCCGTCCGACTCCATCGGGCGGTGTCCGGTAGCAGCGCCAGCCCGATGGATGCCAACGGCAGTAAGGGCATCGCGTACACCACAGCGGGCAATTTGGCGCCCGCGACGAACAGGCTGGCGAAGATCAGCATCGCGATCACGGACCCGACCACAACCAGAAGCCGGCCGATCCGCTGGCGCAGTAACAACGCGATTACTCCGCCGATGGTGGCCGCCGCGGAGATCGCAGCCAGGAAGCCGACCGCGACACAGAACAGCAGGTCGGTGCCCCACCAGCCGGTGATCAGGTCGGTGGCGATGGTCGCGGTGGCCCACCCGGACAGGATGCTGACCACGGCTGTGACGATCGCCGGCTTCGGATCGGCTGTCGCCGACCGGGACGGCCCGACCGCCACCGGTCTGGCGCGGATGGGCGACTCGCGTTCGGGCGTGGCCAGGCCACTAGCCCCCGGAGCGAGGACCGGAGCGGCCGCCGCCGTGACGGGTTCGGACAGGGCGGCGGGGATCTCGCCGGTCGGGTGCCGCCGGATGATGCTCGTCGGCGGCTCGTGCGGGATCGGGGAATCGGCGGTCGCCGACAGGGGGCGGGACGGCTCGCTCAGTGGGGCGCGACGGATGATTCGGGTGGCCGCGTTCCCGTCCGTGTCCCGGTCCGCATCTGGGTCCGCGTCCCGGTCCGCATCTGGGTCCGCGTTTCGGTCCACTCAGCCAACTTAGCCGCCGGGGGACAGTCCCCGCTTGGCCAGCCAGCCGACCGGGTCGACCCGGTCGGAGCCATTGAGATGAACCTCGAAATGCAGGTGCGGCCCGGTCGAGTTTCCGGTGTTACCCATCCGGGCGATCTGGTCCCCGGCCATGACCCGCTCGCCGACGTTGACGAGGACGGAGCTGTTGTGTCCGTACAGCGTCACCGTGCCGTCGGAGTGGCGCAGCTTCACCATGTTGCCGTATCCGCCTTCATAACCAGCGGAGATGACGACGCCGTCGGCCGCGGCAATGATCGGGGTGCCGATCGAGTTGGCGATGTCGATGCCGCCGTGCAGAACACCCCAGCGGAAGCCGAATCCGGAAGTCCACACGCCGCGCGTCGGCATCGCGAACTGCGGCCGGACCAGCCGGGCTTCCCGCTCGGCGCGCTCCTGGGCGAACGCCGCGGCTTTGACGATCTCCTCGGCATGGACGGCGGAAACCGTGGTCGGAGTGACAGCGACGATCTGCACGCCATCCGCCGAACCGGTGGTGACGGCGCCGGTGCTCTGGTCGGCGGCGAGCACCGTGTCCGCAGGTGCCTCTTGCACCTGGTTGGTCATCGTGTACGCGCCGGCCGCGGTGGCGCCCACCGCCATTGCGGCGACCATCAGGCGTCCCTTCACGGGCACCTCGGCTTTGCGGTGCAGTCCCTCACGACCGCGTATGTCGATGACGTCGGTCTTGGCCGTTCCGTCGCTGAGGTCGATGTGGCTGTCGCGGTACGCATGGCTGGCCGCCCGGCGCCGGGTGTGGAACTGGGCCGGGATCTCGAGTCGCAGCGACACCAGATCGTCGGTCTCGTTCAGGTCGTCGAGTTCGGGTGCGTTAATGACCTGCGCATCACGGTCGAAAGCGGCGTGCGGCGCGGAACCGGGGCGATCGTCGATTGCGCCGAACTCGTCAAACGGAATGATGTCGGTGATTTCGGCGCGCGCCGGTGCCGGAACGGCCCAGCTAAGGCTGGATTTTCCGTTGCGAACGCCCATCGGAAATCCCTCAGCGGGCCGAGGTGAACGATGCTGAGGCAACCTGAAAAGTCCTTGTCGTCGTAATCAGACCGTTATCTAGACCAGGGGACGTTAACGAAATTCCAATCAAAGTGCCAACCCGAGAGCTGCGCGCTGCCCGATTGTGAGCGGAATCACGGTTGCCTGCCGCGTGAGATAAACCACACCTGCGGTGGGCGGTGTCCACGGCCAATACGCGTGTCGATAAAGTCCCCGGTAGCCCGGCAGGACCGCGCGTCGTAATCACACACAGACAGGCAGGGGTGTTTCGGAGGCCATGGATCTCTTCGAGTACCAGGCGAAGGAACTGTTCGCCAAGCACAACGTCCCGACGACACCCGGCCGGGTCACCGATTCCGCCGAGGGCGCCAAGGCCATCGCCGAGGAGATCGGCAGACCGGTCATGGTCAAGGCCCAGGTCAAGGTGGGTGGTCGGGGCAAGGCGGGCGGTGTCAAGTACGCCGCGACCCCGGACGATGCATTCACCCACGCGCAGGACATCCTCGGACTCGACATCAAGGGCCACATCGTCAAGAAGTTGCTGGTGGCAGAGGCCAGCGACATCGCCGAGGAGTACTACATCTCCTTCCTGCTCGATCGGGCCAACCGCACCTACCTGGCGATGTGTTCGGTCGAGGGTGGCATGGACATCGAGGAGGTGGCGGCCACCAAGCCCGAGCGCCTGGCCAAGGTTCCGGTGAATGCGGTCACGGGGGTCGATCTGGGCACCGCGCGTTCGATCGCCGAACAGGGTCACCTCCCCGCCGAGGTACTTGACGCCGCAGCGGTGACGATCGCAAAGCTGTGGGAGGTCTTCGTGGGCGAAGACGCCACCCTCGTCGAGGTGAACCCGTTGGTCCGCACTCCGGACGATCAGATCCTCGCGTTGGACGGCAAGGTCAGCCTCGACGCCAATGCCGACTTCCGCCAGCCCGGACACGCCGAGTTCGAGGACAGGGACGCGACCGATCCTCTCGAACTCAAGGCCAAGGAGAACGACCTCAACTACGTCAAACTCGACGGTTCGGTAGGCGTCATCGGCAACGGCGCGGGCCTGGTCATGTCGACGCTCGACGTCGTCGCCTACGCCGGCGAGAAGCACGGCGGGGTGAAGCCCGCCAACTTCCTCGACATCGGCGGCGGCGCGTCAGCCGAAGTGATGGCCGCCGGCCTGGATGTCATCCTGGGCGACAGTCAGGTCAAGAGCGTGTTCGTCAACGTGTTCGGTGGCATCACCGCCTGCGACGCGGTCGCCAACGGGATCGTCGGAGCGTTGAAGACGCTCGGAGACGAAGCCAATAAGCCATTGGTCGTGCGACTCGACGGCAACAACGTCGAGGAGGGCCGTCGCATTCTGGCCGAGGCTAACCACCCGTTGGTGGTTCAGGCGGACACCATGGATGCCGGCGCCGACAAGGCCGCCGAGCTGGCGAACAAGAACTAAAGGGGCTCATGACCGATGTCAATTTTTCTGAACGCAAACTCGAAGGTCATCGTCCAGGGCATCACCGGCGGTGAAGGCACCAAGCACACGAAACTGATGCTCAAGGCCGGCACCCAGATCGTCGGCGGCGTCAACGCGCGCAAGGCCGGCACGACGGTCACCCACGAGAACAACGAGGGCCAAAGCGTCGAACTGCCCGTTTTCGCGAGCGTCGCTGAGGCGATGAAGGAGACCGGTGCCGACGTCTCGATTGCATTCGTGCCGCCTGCCTTCTCCAAGGACGCCATCATCGAGGCCATCGACGCCGGGATCGGCCTGCTTGTGGTCATCACCGAGGGAATTCCGGTGCAGGACAGCGCATATGCCTGGGCATACAACGTCAGCAAGGGGCAGAAGACCCGGATCATCGGTCCTAACTGTCCGGGAATCATCACGCCGGGCGAGTCGCTGGTCGGCATCACACCGAACAACATCACCGGTAAGGGCCCGATCGGGCTGGTATCAAAGTCCGGCACGCTGACCTACCAGATGATGTTCGAACTTCGCGACCTCGGTTTCTCGACCGCGATCGGCATCGGCGGGGACCCGGTCATCGGCACCACGCACATCGACGCCATCGAGGCGTTCGAGAAGGACCCCGAGACCAAGGTCATCGTGATGATCGGGGAGATCGGTGGCGATGCCGAAGAGCGCGCGGCCGACTACATCAAGGCCAACGTAACCAAGCCGGTGGTCGGATACGTAGCGGGCTTCACCGCGCCGGAAGGCAAGACGATGGGTCACGCCGGAGCCATCGTGTCGGGCTCCTCGGGCACCGCGGCGGCCAAGAAAGAGGCCCTCGAGGCGGCCGGCGTCAAGGTCGGCAAGACGCCGTCGGCGACCGCCAAGCTCGCCCGCGAGATCTACGAAAGTCTCTGAGTCCCAGGCCGTATGGCAGTCGATCCCCGGACGCCGGTCGTCGTCGGCGTCGGGCAGTTCACCGAGCGGATCGAAGACCCGGACTACCGCGGCATGTCGGCAGTCGAACTCGCGGCGGCGGCGACGCGGGCCGCGTTGACCGACACCGGCGCGCGCGAAGCGAAGGTCGCGCGGGCCGTCGACACCGTGTTCGCCCTGCGGCAGTTCGAAATCTCGGGTCCGATACCCGCCGCACTGGGTAGATCGAACAACTACCCGCGCTCGGTGATGAACCGGGTGGGCGGCGAACCCGGCAGGGTCGTCTTGGAACCGGTCGGCGGTCAGGGGCCGCAGAAGCTGGTCTGCGAGTCCGGGGCGGCAATCGCCGCCCGCGAGGCCGACGTCGTCGTGATCATGGGTTCCGAGGCCGGTTCGACCGCCAAGTACTTCGCGGACAGGGACGACAAGCCCGACTTCACCGAACACGTCGAAGGTCAACTCGAGGACCGCGGACACCAGATCTTCAGCTATGTCGACGACTACACGATTCAGCACGGGCTCACCGGCGCCCCGGTGCAGTACGGTCTGCTCGAGAACGCACGACGGCGGCGGCTGGGTTTCGGTGTCAGCGAATACCGGCACCGGATGGCTGAGTTGTTCGCTCCGATGTCGAAGGTTGCTGCCAAGAACCGGTATTCGGCGTCTCCGGTGGAGCGCTCTGTGCACGAGATCGAAACGGTCGCGGACGGGAATCGGATGATCTGTGACCCGTATCCTCGGTTGCTGGTCGCCCGGGACGCGGTGAACCAGGGTGCGGCCGCAATACTGATGTCGGTTGCCGCTGCGCGCAAACTGGCTGTGCCGGAGGAGAAGTGGGTTTACCTACACGGGTATGCCAACCTCGTCGAGCAACCCCTGCTGCAGCGGTCCGACCTGAGTTCCGGACCCGCCTCGGAGCTGGCCGCCCGAGAGGCGTTGCGGGTGGCCGGCGTCGGCGTCGACGACATCGCCACCTTCGATCTCTACAGCTGCTTTCCGTTTCCGGTTTTCCTGATCTGCGAGGCGCTCGGGCTGGCCACCGACGACCCGCGTGGATTGACCCTTACGGGCGGGCTGCCATACTTCGGCGGGCCCGGCAACAGCTATTCGCTGCATGCCATCGCCGAGACCGTCATCCAGATGCGTTCCAATCCAGGTCAATTCGGGTTCGTCGGCGCCAACGGCGGGATCATGAGCAAGTACTCGGTCGGGGTCTACTCCACGACGCCGGCACCCTGGCGAACCTCGCGCAGTGCGGCGTTGTCGAAGCAAGTGGCCGCGTTGCCGACGGTGCCGGTAGTCAAAACCCCCGACGGCACCGGCACCATAGAGACCTATTCGGTGCGTCACGACTGGCCGGTGCCGACCGGAATCATCGTCGGTCGTCTGGACAAGGACGGGAGCCGGTTCATGGCGACCACCGAGGATGCCGAGCTGGTGTTGTTGATGTCCCAGGGGGATCCGCTGGGTGCGAGGATCGTCGTCACATCGACTGCGAACGGCAACCGCGCACTACTGCAACAGAACTAGGAGAGCCGACCCCGGCATGCTGGTCTACCTCGCCCTCGACCCGCAGCAGTCGCTGGCATCCGTTCCCGCCTACGTTCGGCGGGCAGAACGGCTGGGCTTCAATGGTGTTCACGTTCCCGAGACCGTCCACGACTCGCTCGCGGTCGCCCTGCTCGCTGTGGAGCACAGCACGAGGCTCACCGTCCGCACGGCGGTGACGTTGGCCTTCGTCCGCAGTCCGACCGCTGTGGCCTACGCGGCATGGGACCTGTCGGTGCTGTCGGGTGGCCGCTTCGAACTGGGCCTGGGAAGCCAGATCAAGCAGAACATCCGCGACCGGTTCGCGATGCCGTGGACCGAACCCGTCGCAAGAATGAGGGACTACGTCGGTGCGCTGCATGCCCTGTTCGAGGCGTTCCGCACGGGTGGCCCGCTCAACCACCAGGGACCGCACTACCGATTAACCCGATTGCAGCCGTATTTCAACCCCGGTCCAAGCGATGCCCCGGAACCGTCCATCTGGCTTGGCGCGGTGAACCCGGGTATGTGTGAGCTCGCTGGTGAGGTCGCGGGTGGCGTCGTCACGCACTCGACCAACTCGGAACCCGACCATCTACGCGAAGTGGTCCGGCCCGCGCTGCTGCGGGGGGCCGGCGTTGTAGGACGGGGCGAGCCACCGGCCGTGGTGGCATTCCCGGCGATCGCCACGGGTGTTGACGACAGGGCGGTTGCCGCTGAACGGGAGCGGCAACGCCGGATGCTGGCGTTTCTCTATTCGACTCCTGCCTACGCCCCGGCGCTGACGAGGCGCGGTTGGACCGAACTACCCGAGCGCCTGCGCCAGCTGGTGCGTACCGAGCAGTGGGACCGATTGCCGGAAGCGCTGGATGACGCGATCCTGGAGGAGTTCGTCGTGTGCGCGCGCTACGACCAATTGGCGGCGGCGCTTCGGGGGAGGTTCGGCTCCATCGTCGACGGCATCGTCCTTGCGCCGCTGCGTGACGACACCGACGACGAGGCGATCGGGGCCTGTGTGGCTGCGCTTGCCGCCCATTGATTCTGGCTGGTCCGGCCCCATTGATCGTGGTGGGTCCGGCGCAATCGCGAAATTGCCGAAGGTCCTCTTAGAAGAGCGATGCGGACGTCGGGGTCAGTACGAAACCGTGTTCCCCGACTCGGCATGCGGTGACTCCGTCGGCGCCCACACCGCACGTCGCGTTACCCTTCTGCGCCGTGATCCTGGTCTGTGCCGGCAACAGCGGCGGGGGCGGGGATCCCGGAGTTTCGACGTCTTCGGCTGATACCGGTTCCACGGTTGCCGGCGCGCCCGGTTCGGCGTTGAAACTCCAGAGCCCCGGGCCCCGGTCCGGTCGCGGACCCCAACAGCTGACCCATTCGAATTCCGGTGTCGGATAGGCATTGTTCGCGCACTGCAGGCCGTCCGGCGTGGTGAATGCGAACCCCTGCACCCGCGGGCTGTCCACGACTGCGTACCCGTCGTACGGAGCGACGCTGTATGACGACATGTCCGGGAACGCGTCGGCGGCCGCTGTCGGGGTCGCCGACGTCGACTCTTTGGTCAGCGCGTGCGATACCGGAGCGGGGTCGGACGAACCGCAGCCCCCGACTAGGACGCCGCAGGCGACTACCGCTGCGGCGGTGAGCGAACGGCATCCCATCCAGCGTTGCGGAGTCATCAATTCAGGGTAGCCAGCTTCCCGGCAAGTCGTTCGACGTAGCCGGCGACCTCGGCGGGGCTGCGGTCCGGAAGTCCGAAGAGGACTTCGGTGACGCCGAGTTCTTTCCACTTCATGAGTTTCTCGGGGTCAGGCTTGAAGTCCAGCGCCACGATCTGCGGTGCGGAGTCACGACCGGCAGCGGCCCAGGTGTCCTGCAGCAGCTTGACCGGTTCGTCGATGGTGATGTCGCGGGGGGTGGTGATCCAGCCGTCCGCGCTGCGGCATATCCATTTGAAGTTCTTCTCCGTTCCCGCGGCACCGACGAGGACGGGGACGTGGGCTTGGACGGGTTTGGGCCAGGCCCAACTGGGGCCGAAGTCGACGAACTCACCATGGTATTCGGCCTCTTCCCGGGTCCACAGCGTGCGCATTGCTTCGAGGTACTCCCGCAGCATGGTGCGCCGTCGACCGGGCGGCACATTGTGGTCGGCCAGTTCATCGGTGTTCCAGCCGAACCCGACACCCAGCGATACCCGGCCGCCGGAAAGGTGGTCCAGGGTGGCGATGGATTTGGCCAGCGTGATGGGGTCGTGTTCGACGGGAAGCGCGACCGCGGTGGACAGCCGCACTTTCGTGGTAACCGCGGCGGCGGCACCCAGGGACACCCACGGGTCCAGGGTGCGCATGTAGCGGTCGTCGGGCAGCGACTCGTCGCCGGTGGTGGGATGGGCGGCTTGCCGTTTTACCGGGATATGGGTGTGTTCGGGCACGTAGAACGTGGTGAATCCGTGCTGTTCGGCCAGCTTGGCCGCAGCCGCCGGGTCGATGCCGCGATCCGAGGTGAACAACACCAGCCCGAAGTCCATGACGAGAATTAGAACGTGTTCCAATCTTCCGGCGCAAGACGGGGCCCACCGGCCACCTCGGACCGCGCCGGCGGCCGCCGTGGCGTACCGGGGGTGCCCGCCGGGTGCGCTAGCGTGGATCATCGAATCGCTGAGGCGGCGCGGCCCGCCCGCAGCCGGGCTCCGTCCTCAGCGTCGTCAGGTCGTCAGCGTCGATCCGATGCCCGCCCAGCACAGGAGAGGTCATGTCGTACCCACAAGGCGCGCCCGGAGGTCCCGGTTATCCGTCCCCCCAGCAGCCGAACGCCCCTTACTCGGCGCCGACTCAACAGTTCGCCAAGCTCCCGGGAGACGAGGCACGGGTGAGCAAGCTACCGGTGTATCTGGCGGCGGCGGTTGTCGCGCTCGGCTTCCTCGTCTATTTGGCCAGCTTCGGTCCGCAGTTCACCGCGGGCACCGAGTTCTTCATCACCCCGTTCCGAATCGACCTCGCGGTGGCCGCCTCGGTGCTTGCCGCCCTGGTCGCCGGGATCGGGTTGCTGCCCAAGCAAAAGGCCCGGCCGGCCCCGGTCGGGGTGCTGTCGCTGCTCAGCTTCCTGCTCGTCATTTCGGTGGTGGTCACCGCGCCCGGCGCCGTGACCATCGCATGGGGCATGTACCTCGTCGTCGTCTTCACCGCCATCCAGACGATCGTCGGCATCGGGGCCCTGTTCCTGGATTCGGGAATTATCACCGCGCCCGAACCCCGGTCCCGGTACGAGCAGCCGCAGTACGGCCCGTACCCCGGTGCCTACGGTGGTCAATATCCGGGTGGCCAGTATCCCGGCCCCTACTACGGTCAAAGCCCGGGTGGTCAATATTCCGGACCGCCGCAGCACGGCGCCCCCCAGCAACGGCCCGGTTACCCGTCGTATGGCGGTGGCGGCTATCCCAGCACGGACCCGTCCACCGGCGGGTTCGCGGCGGTCTCGCCGTCCGGATCAGCAGGACAGCAGGGACAGACCGAAGAGTCAGGCCCGCCGACCCCGCCCACCGGATTTTCCGCCTACGGTCGACAGCCTTCGAGTGACACCCAGAAGACGCAGGAAGTCACCCAGCAAGAGTCGGCGTCGTCCTCGAAGTCTGATCAGTCAGCGCCGTAGTCTGAGCGCCGTAGTCTGAGCGTCGTAGTCTGAACCGGGCGTGCGCGAACGACACGCGCCCCGGCGTGTGCGAGGAGCAGCCCAACCCGTGCAGAATCCCCCGCAAGCGGGCGGTACCCCCAGGCCGATCGGTACCCGCCAGGCGCGCGACCTGCTCCGGGTTGCCTTCGGGCCGTCCCTGGTCGCGCTGGTCGTCATCGCCGCGGTGGTGTTACTGCAGCTGCTGATCGCCAACAGCGATATGACGGGCGCGTTGGGAGCTATCGCCAGCATTTGGCTCGGCGTGCACCAGGTGCCGGTGTCGATCGCCGGTAGTGCGCTGGGGGTGATGCCGTTGCTCCCCGTGCTGGCCATGGTCTACGGGACCGCGCGCACCACGGCGAGGGCGACCACCAGCACGTCATGGTTCGTCACCCGATGGGTGGTGGCCTCCGCGGTGGGTGGCCCGGTGTTGATCGCGGCGATCTGTCTGGCGGTGATCCACGATGCGGCGTCGGTGCTTACCGAGTTGCAGACGCCCGACGCGCTGTATGCCTTCGCAAGCGTGCTGACGGTGCACGGGATCGGCGCGGCGCTCGGAGTGGGTTCGCGGGTCGGCCGCCGGCTGCTGATCGCCGCACCGCTACCGATGTGGTTGCCGGATGCCTTCCGGGCTGCCGCGGTCGGGGTCATCGCGCTTCTCGGCTTGTCCGGGGCGGTCGTGTCGGGATCACTGATCGTGCACTGGTCGACGATGCACGAGCTGTATTCGATCACCGATTCGATATTCGGTCAGTTGAGTCTCACGGTGCTGTCAGTGCTTTATCTGCCCAACGTCGCGGTGGGTGCGGCCGCGGTCGCGGTCGGGTCGAGCGCCCACGTGGGCCTGGCGACGTTCAGCGCGTTCACCGTGTACGGCGGCGACGTCCCCGCGCTGCCGATATTGGCTGCGGTGCCGACTCCGCCGCTGGGTCCGGTATGGGTGGCGCTACTGATCGTGGCTGCCGTCGCCGGGGTCGCGGTCGGTCAGCAGTGCGCCCGACGGCCCCTGCCGGTACTGCCGGCGCTGGCCAAGGTGGTCGTCGCCGCAGCCGTTGCGGCCGCGACGATGGCGCTGTTGGCTTTCGCCGGGGGAGGTGCCCTGGGCAACTTCGGCGACGTCGGCGTCGATCAGACCACGTTCGCACCCGCCGTGTTTCTGTGGTTCGCCGGAATCGGCGCGCTGACGGTGGCGATGTCGGGGGGATTTGCGGCGCGGGAGCGTCGTCCCAAGGTCGTCGCCCCGGTCGCGGCCCCTGTCGATGCCGACACCGAAGACGTGCCGCCCGAAGCCGTGACCGCGCCCGTCGAACAGGACGAGGCGGCGCCCGGCACGGCCGATCTCGCGCCCGAGGACGACATCGAGTCCGAGCCCCCGCCCGCCGACATGCCCGCGGCCGACGGGCCGCCTTCTGAGGAGCTTGACCCCGAGGAGCACTTCGTCGTGGATGAACCGACGGACCCGGGTGTCGATGACGAGGGGGACTCCGTGGACGGCGAACCTACTCACCCGTGACGGCAGGCTCGCGGCGGTCATCGACTTCGGCAGCAGCGGGGTGGGAGATCGGTCAGCCGAATCATGCCCCGCCCACGGGACTTACGAATCCCTGCGCACGGGCCTTCCGTCGCCAGAGCCCACCGAGGAACGCCAACCGGCTGTCCGGCAGCGGAAGCGATACGTCATCGGCGCCGATCTCCGCGGCGATCAGGTCGTCAAGTTGGCGGTCGAGCCTTTCGATGAGTTCGCCAGCCCCTTCGCCGGGGGCGTCCGGATGCGCGAGGTTGTGCAACTCCGCCGGATCCTCGCTCCGGTCGTACAGTTCCAGGTCCGCTCCATCTCGACCGCTGGCCTGCTCACCCGGGAAGAAGTAGCGGCCGTATTTGTGTCGCTCGGTAACGACGCCGCGGAGGAAGCCCCGGTGCAACCCCGCCGGACCCAGGCTGGAGAACGCATCACTTGTGACGAGCACGCTGTCTCGTACCGCGCGATCAGGCTCCGACCACAGCGGAGTGAGATCACGCCCGGGCAGTGCTTCGGTGGCTTCCCTGGCGGTGCCGGGTGGCGGATCGGCCGCCGCGACCGATAGCAGCGTCGGAACCAGGTCGATGGCTCCGGAAAGCCGTTCGGTGGATTGACCAGCCGGGATCGTGCCGGGCCAGGACATAGTCAACGGCACCTGGATGTTCTCCCGGTAGAGGTTCGCCGCCTTCTGTCGCAGCCCGTGTGCGCCGGCGAGGTCCCCGTGATCCGAGGTAGCCACGACGACGGTGTTCCGTTCCGCCCCGGAACCGGCCAGGCTGTCGAGGACGGTCCCGAGATGGCGGTCAACTTCGAGGTGCAGATCGACATAGGCGTTGATCAGCCGCAGCCAGGCCCGCTCGTCCTTGACCACGCCACCGGTCACATCGCACGTCACCCGCCAGTAGCGCTGGGTGATCGGCTTGGTGTTGAGATCGTCGTGAAAATTCGGGGGTAGCTCGGCGCCGTGGTCGCGGACCCGGGGCTTTTGAAACCTTGGGTAGAGCATGATGTCGTGCGGATTGACGAACGAACACACGAGTAGCCACGGCCTGTCGTCAGCGGCGTGTCTGGTGATCCAACGGGCTGCCTGCGCAGCGATCCGCCCATCGATGAAATGGCCGAGATAAGGCGTGCCGTGGATGTCCGGGGCCTTCCAGTCCTGAAACCCGTACTCGGCCAGTCCGCGCCGGCGGGACTCTCCGCCCAGGTGCCACTTGCCGAGGTACGCGCACCGATAGCCGGCGTCGGAGAGCAGCCGTCCCAGGGTCGGGATCGAGGGGTGCAACGGTTGCTGCCAGCTGAAATTGGTGTTGTCGAAGACGCCGGTGGACGCGGCGTGCCGCCCGGTGAGGATGGTGGCCCTGCTCGGGGTGCACGGAATGGTGTGCACGTGGTGATTGGTGAACCGCATCCCACCGGCCGCCAGGCGTTCTCGGTTGGGAAGCACGACCTGGTCGGGAAACCACGCCCGCTCCCGCTCCTCGTCGGTCAGTACCAGCAGGATGTTCGGGCGATCGGCCATGACTCAGCTTGGCACTATTCGGATGCTCGGGAGGCCGCCCGGTTGGGAAGTGTCGAACCCGTTACGCTCTCAGGCGTGCAGCCAGCGGTTAGTGTCCCCCCGAGCGCGCCGGCACGGGTGGTGGTGCTGGCCTCCGGGACCGGGTCCTTGCTGGCATCATTGCTGAACTCCGCCGTCGGCGACTACCCGGCTCGCGTGGTGGCCGTCGGAACCGACCGGGTCTGTGCGGCTCTGGACGTCGCTGACGCCGCATCGTTACCGTCGTTCACCACTCGGCTGGGTGACCATCCGGACCGCGCCGCTTGGGACGCAGCTGTCGCCACCGCGACGGCCGCTCATGAACCCGATCTGGTGGTATCGGCCGGATTCATGAAAATCCTTGGACCGAAGTTCCTTACGACGTTTCCGGCCCGAGTGATCAACACTCATCCGGCGCTTTTGCCCGCGTTCCCGGGTGCCCACGCGGTCGCCGACGCGCTGGCCTACGGGGTCAAGGTCACCGGCTGCACCGTGCACCTCGTCGACGCCGGGACCGACACTGGACCGATCCTCGCCCAGCAGGCGGTGGCCGTGCTGGATGACGATGACGAGGCAACACTTCATGAGCGGATAAAAGTGGTCGAGCGAAGACTGCTGGTGGATGTAGTGGAGGCGCTGGCCAGTCACGGCGTCACCTGGACAGGACGAAAGGCAATCCTGGGATGACCGAGAACGAGGACCAGTTCCGGCGGCGCATCCGCCGCGCATTGATCAGCGTCTACGACAAGACTGGTCTCATCGCCCTCGCGCAGGGTCTGCATGCGGCCGGGGTGGACATCGTGTCGACCGGATCGACAGCCAAAACCATTGCCCAAGCGGGTATTCCGGTAACGCCGGTCGAGGATGTCACCGGCTTCCCGGAGGTCCTCGATGGCCGGGTCAAGACGCTGCACCCGCACGTGCACGCCGGCCTGCTGGCGGATCAGCGAAAGTCCGAGCACGTCGCGGCGCTCGCGGAACTCGGGGTGGCCGCCTTCGAACTCGTCGTGGTGAATCTGTACCCGTTCACCCAGACCGTCAACTCCGGGGCCGATGTCGACGAGTGCGTGGAACAGATCGATATCGGCGGACCTTCCATGGTGCGGGCTGCCGCCAAGAACCATCCCAGCGTCGCGGTGGTGGTGGACCCGCTGGGCTACGACGGTGTGCTGGCGGCGGTACGAAGCGGCGGATTCACTCTCGGTGAACGAAAGAAGCTGGCGTCGTTGGCGTTCCGGCATACCGCCGAGTACGACGTAGCGGTGGCGTCCTGGATGGAGACGAAACTTGCCCCGGAGACCGCGAAGGCCCCGGAGCAGCTGCCGGTGTGGCTCGGCGCGACATTCCGGCGTGCATCGGTGTTGCGTTACGGCGAGAACCCGCACCAGCAAGCCGCGCTCTACCGGGATGACGGTGGTTGGCCGGGCCTGGCGCAGGCCGAGCAGTTGCACGGAAAAGACATGTCCTACAACAACTACACCGATGCCGACGCTGCCTGGCGCGCGGCGTTCGACCACCAGGACATCTGCGTGGCGATCATCAAGCACGCCAACCCGTGCGGTATCGCGGTGTCGGCGGTGTCGGTGGCCGACGCGCACCGAAAGGCGCACGAATGTGATCCGCTGTCGGCGTTCGGCGGAGTGATCGCGGCGAACACCGAAGTCACCGTCGAGATGGCGGAACGGGTGGCAGGCATTTTCACCGAGGTGATCATCGCGCCGGCATATGAACCTGGAGCCGTGGAGATCCTTGCCGGCAAGAAGAACCTCCGCGTGCTGGTGGCCTCCGAGCCGCGCCTGGGCGGAACCGAATTCCGCCAGATCAGTGGGGGGCTGCTGGTTCAGCAGCGGGATGTCATCGACGCCGCCGGTGACGACGCCGGCAACTGGACCCTGGCCACCGGATCACCGGCAGACCCCGCCACCCTCGCGGACCTGAAGTTCGCCTGGCGGACCTGTCGGGCGGTCAAGTCCAATGCGATCGTGATCGCCAAGGACGGGGCGACCGTCGGGGTGGGGATGGGTCAGGTCAACCGCGTCGACGCAGCCCGGCTGGCGGTCGAGCGGGCAGGCGACCGCACCCGCGACGCAGTCGGGGCATCGGATGCGTTCTTCCCGTTCCCGGACGGGCTGCAGACGTTGATCCGGGCCGGCGTTAAGGCCGTCGTGCATCCCGGCGGCTCGGTCCGCGACGGCGAGGTGACCGCGGCCGCGGAGGAGGCAGGCATCACGCTGTACCTCACCGGAGCGCGCCACTTCGCGCACTGATCCGGGCCGGCCGTGGCCCCCCCAATGGCCGCGAGCAGACGCAAAAGTCCAGTATGCGGCGGAGTGTCGGGTGCATACGCGTCTGCTCGCGGGGAGGAGTCCGGGGCAGAGTGCGGGAAGAGTCCGGGGAAGAGCCGTAGCGTGGAGTGGTGACTTCACCCAGTGACCTCCCCCGTACCGTAGGCGAACTGCGGGCATCCGGGCATCGGGAACGCAGCGTCAAGGCCGAGATGCGCGACAACCTGCTGTCCGCACTGGCCGACGGGTCCAATCCATGGACGGGCATCCTCGGTTTCGAGGACACCGTGATCCCCCAGCTGGAGCGTGCCCTCATCGCGGGGCACGACGTGGTACTGCTCGGTGAACGCGGTCAGGGCAAGACCCGGCTGCTGCGGGCGCTGATCGGCCTGCTGGACGAGTGGACGCCGGTGATCGCCGACGCCGAACTCGGTGAGCACCCCTACAGTCCGATCACCCCCGAGTCCATCCGCAGAGCCGCGGACTCCGGCGATGACCTGCCGGTGAGCTGGCGGCATCGCAGCGAACGCTATGCCGAGAAGCTGGCCACACCGGACACCAGTGTCGCCGACCTGGTGGGCGACATCGACCCCATAAAGGTCGCCGAGGGCCGCAGCCTAGGTGACCCCGAAACCATCGCCTACGGCCTCATCCCGCGGGCACACCGCGGCATCGTCGCCGTCAACGAACTCCCGGATCTGGCCGAGCGGATCCAGGTGGCGATGCTCAACGTGATGGAGGAGCGAGACATCCAGGTCCGCGGCTATACCCTGCGGCTACCCCTGGACGTCCTGGTCGTCGCCAGCGCCAACCCAGAGGACTACACGAACCGCGGCCGCATCATCACCCCACTCAAGGACCGGTTCGGTGCCGAGATCCGCACCCACTATCCGCTCGAACTCGACGCCGAGGTGGGCGTGATCAACCAGGAGGCACACCTGACCGCCGAGGTGCCCGACCACCTGCTGCAGATCCTGGCGCGGTTCGCGCGCAGCCTGCGGGAGTCGAATTCCATCGACCAGCGTTCCGGGGTGTCCGCGAGATTCGCGATCGCGGGCGCCGAGACCGTCGCGGCGTCCGCGCGCCACCGGGGGGCCGTTCTCGGTGAGCCGGATCCGGTCGCACGCGTCATCGACCTCGGGACGGTGATCGACGTGCTTCGGGGCAAGCTGGAGTTCGAATCAGGCGAGGAGGGCCGCGAGCAGGCCGTGCTCGAGCATCTGCTGCGGCGGGCCACCGCCGACACCGCGCAGCGACTGCTCGGGGGAATCGACGTTGGCCCGATCGTCACCGCCATCGAGCACGGTTCCCCGGTCACCACCGGCGCACGGGTATCGGCTCGCGAGGTATTGGCCGCGCTCCCGGAGGTGCCCGCGGTCGCCGAGATCCAGCGGCGGCTCGACGCCCGGTCCGACGGTCAGCGTGCCGCCGCGGTCGAATTGGCGCTCGAGGCGCTCTACCTCGCCAAGCGCATCGACAAGGTCTCCGGCGACGGAGAAACCGTCTATGGCTGAACCGTCCCGGCGCACTACGCGATACTCGCGCTACACCGGTGGCCCAGATCCGCTGGCGCCCCCGATCGATCTGCGCGAGGCGCTGGAGTCGATCGGGCAGGACGTCATGGCGGGCACCTCGCCGAGGCGGGCGCTGTCGGAGTTGCTCAGGCGTGGGTCGGCCAACATGCCGGGCGCCGACCGGCTGGCCGCGGCAGCCAATCGGCGTAGACGGGAACTGTTGCAGCGCAACAACCTCGACGGCACACTGGCCGAAATCAAGAAGCTGCTCGACGACGCAGTGCTGACCGAGCGCAAAGAACTTGCAAGGGCCCTCGACGACGATGCCCGGTTTTCCGAGTTGCAGCTGGAATCTTTGTCGCCGTCACCAGCCAAGGCCGTGCAGGAGCTCTCCGAATACGAGTGGCGCTCGCCGGAGGCGCGCGAGAAGTACGAACAGATCAAGGATCTGCTCGGACGCGAGCTACTCGACCAGCGCTTCACCGGAATGAAACAGGCGCTGCAGAATGCCACCGACGAGGACCGGCAGCGGGTCAACGAGATGCTCGATGACCTCAACGACCTGCTGGACAAACACGCACAGGGACAAGACTCGCAGCAGGACTTTGCGGACTTCATGGCCAAGCACGGACAGTTCTTCCCGGAGAATCCAAAGAACATCGACGAACTGCTGGACTCGTTGGCCAGCCGCGCCGCGGCCGCGCAGCGGTTCCGGAACAGTCTCTCCGAACAACAGCGTGCCGAGCTCGACGCCCTGGCGCAGCAGGCTTTCGGATCGCCGTCGTTGATGAACGCACTGAGTCGTCTGGACGGACACCTGCAGGCCGCCCGACCCGGTGAAGATTGGGCCGGCTCGCAGCGCTTCTCCGGGAGCGATCCGCTGGGCATGGGGGAGGGTGCCCGGGCGCTGGCCGATATCGCCGAGCTAGAGCAGCTGGCCGAGCAGCTGTCGCAGAGCTACCCGGGCGCCACCATGGATGACGTCGATCTCGACATGCTGGCGCGGCAACTGGGAGACGAGGCCGCTGTCAATGCGCGTTCCCTGGCCGAACTCGAACGCGCGCTGATGAATCAGGGCTTCCTGGACCGCGGGTCAGACGGGCGGTGGCGACTCTCCCCGAAGGCGATGCGGCAACTCGGCCAGACCGCTCTGCGTGAAGTCGCACAACAACTTTCGAGTCGCCGCGGCGAGCGTGACACCCGGCGTGCCGGGGCGGCGGGCGAGCTGACCGGCGCTACCCGAGCGTGGCAGTTCGGCGACACCGAACCATGGAACGTCACCCGCACCATCACCAACGCGGTGCTGCGCAGGGCGGGCGATCCGGCCGACGTGGGCGACTCGGGTATCCGGTTGACGGTCGAGGACGTGGAGGTCTCCGAGACCGAGACCCGCACCCAGGCGGCGGTGGTCTTGTTGGTCGATACGTCCTTCTCGATGGTGATGGAAAATCGCTGGCTGCCGATGAAGCGCACGGCGCTGGCGCTCAGCCATCTGGTCAGTACCCGGTTCCGTTCCGATGCGCTGCAAATCGTGGCATTCGGCCGGTACGCCCGTACGGTGACCGCCGCCGAGCTGACCGGACTCGAGGGTGTTTACGAGCAGGGCACCAACCTGCATCACGCGCTCGCGCTGGCCGGTCGGCACCTGCGCCGCCATCCGAATGCCGCGCCGGTCGTTCTCGTCGTCACCGACGGCGAGCCGACCGCGCACCTCGAGGCGGGTTCTGCCGTGTTTTTCGATTACCCGCCGCATCCACGGACGATCGCGCACACGGTGAAGGGCTTCGATGAGATCGCCCGACTCGGGGCGCACGTCACCATTTTCCGGCTGGGCGACGATCCGGGTCTGGCGCGCTTCATCGATCAGGTTGCCCGCCGGGTGGGGGGCCGGGTGGTGGTACCCGACCTGGACGGGCTGGGTGCCGCGGTTGTCGGTGACTACCTGAGCGCCAGACATCGCCACTGATCGGGCCGCTGATCGCGCGCGTCAGGCTCTCACGCAGCAGGTCCTTTGCGCTTCTTACGGTTTACTTTGACGCTGCCCCACAGCGAAAAGCCGTGAATCCGGACCCGCGGCGCACCCGGTGAACCCCCGGGCGCTACCTCACGATCGAACCTACCCATCACCCCGACCCCCTGAATATCGACGTTGATCTCGGGGGGGATCACGATCGTCTGACCACCCATGATCGAGTAGGACCGAATCTCGACATCGGGAGAGGTGAAGTCGGCGTACCGCAGGTCGACGACGCCGCCGCCCCACAGCGCAAAGGTGGTCAGCCGGTGCGGCACATTCCAGCGGCCGCGCCGTTCGAAACCGGTCATGATCGCCAGCAGCACCGTGGACGGCGCCGGATGGCACAAACCACCGCGGCCCTGCGTCACCGCTCCGGGGAGATCGGCCGACAACCGCTCCAGTTCGTCGTAGGTCTTCGCGGCGTAAGCCTTGGCCAGGCGGTCCTCGTATTCGTTGAGTCGCAATTCGCCGGAAGCCGCGGCATCGGTGAGTAGCTGCGCGATCTGAATGCGGTCGGTGTCCGCGGCATGCATCGACCCGCGTCGCGACGCAGGGTTGTTCAACGGAGGCTTCTTGTCTTCACGCATGAGTACACCGATTCCGAGCCTACGACGAACGTCATCACGCGCAAGGAAGTTGGCCAAACCGTAAGCGTTATCCGACCCAATCGGGTGGTCGTTTCTGCAGGAAGGCCAACATTCCCTCGCGCGCCTCAGCCGACACGAAGAGTTCCGCCGACCGCCTCGTCAACTGCTCCGCACGGCGATCGAAGTCCGCCAGGATGGCTGCCGTGGTCAGCGCCTTGGACTCGGCGAGGCCCTGCGGCGACCCGAGGGCGATCGCCGCGGCCAGCTCATCGACGGTCGCCGCGACGTCGTCGGCGGCCACGGTTATCAGCCCCATCGCGGCGGCGGCCGCGCTGCCGAACTTTTCGCCGGTGACGAAATAGCGGCCCGCAGCGCGTGCCGTCATCTTCGGCAACAGGGTCAACGAGATGATCGACGGGGCAACCCCGATGCGGGCCTCGGTGAGCGCGAAGGTGCTCGAGGGCCCGGCGACCGCGATGTCGCACGCGCCGACCAGGCCCAGACCGCCGGCCCGCACGTGCCCGTCGATCGCGGCGATGACGGGGAGCCGGGATTCCAGGATTCGGCGCAGCATGCGCGTCAGCTCCCGGGCTCTATGCACCGCTGTCTCGGCCGGGTCCTCGGAACCGCCTGCGGACGCCTCGCTGAGATCGGCTCCCGCGCAGAAGGTACCTCCGGTGTGGCCGAGGACGACCACCCGTACGCCCGATTCGGCGGAGGCCCGCGTCAGGCCTTGGTGCACCTGCTCGACCAACTGCGTGGACAACGCATTCCGGTTGCGCGGCGAATCCAGCGTGAGCCGCGCCACCGGACCCTGCGCCTGGTAGCTGACCAGCGTGTCCATCAGTAGGACCGGGGCAGGCCGAGCGACGTCTGGGCCACGAAGTTCAGGACCATCTCCCGGCTCACCGGCGCGATGCGTGCCAGCCGCGACGCGGTGAGCACCGAGGCGATCCCGTACTCCTTGGTCAAACCGTTGCCCCCCAAGGATTGGACTGCCTGGTCCACAGCGCGCACCGAGGCTTCCCCGGCTGCGTACTTCGCCATGTTGGCGGCTTCGGCGGCGTTCCCGTCGTCGCCCATGTCGTAGAGCGCGGCGGCCTTCTGCATCATCAGCTTGGCCAGTTCGATCTCGATGTGGTTCTGTGCCAGCGGATGGGAGAGACCCTGATGTGCACCTATCGGCGTCTTCCACACCTGACGCGTTTTCACGTAGTCGACCGCCTTGTCGATGGCAAAGCGGCCCATCCCGACTGCGCTGGCCGCGCCCATGATTCGCTCCGGGTTCAGCCCGGCGAACAGCTGGGCGATCGCCGCATCCTCGCTTCCGACAAGTGCGTCGGCGGGTAGCCGCACCTCGTCGATGAACACCTGGAACTGGAACTCCGGGCTCACGATCTCCATCGGAATCTTCGTGTAGGTGAAACCCGGTGTGTCGGTAGGTACTACGAACAACGCCGGCTTCAGGTTGCCGGTCTTGTGGTCCTCCGTGCGGCCGACCACGAGCACGGCCTGGGCCTGGTCGACACCGGAGATGTAGACCTTCTGCCCGGACAGGATCCAGTCGCTGCCGTCCCGGCGGGCGGTCGTGGTGATCTTATGCGAGTTCGACCCGGCGTCGGGTTCGGTGATGGCGAACGCCATGGTGATCGACCCGTCGGCAATTCCCGGTATCCAGCGCTTCTTCTGTTCCTCGGTGCCGAACTTGGAGATGATGGTGCCGTTGATCGCCGGGGATACCACCATCATCAGTAAGGCTGACCCGGCGGCGGCCATCTCTTCCATCACCAGGCTCAACTCGTACATGCCGGCGCCGCCGCCGCCGTACTCCTCGGGCAGATTCACCCCGATGAAGCCGAGCTTTCCCGCCTCGGACCACAATTCGTCGGTGTGCTGTCCGGCGCGGGCCTTCTCCAGGTAGTAGTCCTGACCGTAGTTGGCGGCCATCGCGGCCACCGCCTTGCGCAGCGCCTGCTGCTCCTCTGTCTCGACGAAACCGGTGGTCATGTGAGTGTCCTCCTATTGTTCGGCGTGAGCCGGGGCATCGACCCTGGCGAGAATGGCACCGACCTCGACCTGGCGGCCGGGTTCGACGTTGAGTTCTACGAGCAGGCCATCGGATGGCGCGGCGATGGTGTGCTCCATCTTCATCGCCTCCAGCCAGATCAGCGGCTGACCTGCGACGACCGCGTCTCCCACGGCAGCGCCGACGCGGAGAACCGACCCAGGCATGGGTGCCAGCAGCGAGCCGTGGGCGAGCGCGTCATCGGGATCGGGGAATCTCGGAAGGGCCACCAGATGCACGGATCCGTCCGGGGTGTCGACGAACACGTCGTCGCCGTAGCGCGAGACGTCAAACGGACGATCCACCCCGGCGACGGTGAGGACGGCGCGTTCGGGTGTGAGGGCGGCCAAGGTCACGTCATCGGTGTCCGCGATGGCCAGCCCGGCCCGGGTGAAGCGGTAGCGGACGACGTGAACTTCGCCATCGCGGTCCTCGTACCGCTTGGTCTGATAGCCCGAGATGAGGTTGCGCCACCCACTTGGTGCCGCGCTGAAAACCGTTGCAGTAGCGTTGTTTTGCGCCGCATCGGTCAGCGCCGCTGCGACCGCCGCAAGTGCGGCATCACCGCCCAGCGGGTTGGCCAGCGCGGTCAGGCCGTGGGTCTGGAAGAACGCCGTGTCGGTCGATCCGTTGAGGAAGGCCGGGTGCCGCAGTACGTTGACGAGCAGGTCGCGGTTGGTTCCGACACCGTGGATTCGGGTCCGGGTCAAAGCGTCCGCGAGCAGGGCTGCGGCCTGCGCCCGAGTCGGGGCATAGGAGATGATCTTGGCCATCATCGGGTCGTAGAAGACCGAGATGGTCGAACCGTCCACGATGCCGGAGTCGAGACGGACCCCGATCCGGTCGACGGCCCCGAACTCCGTCGTTGCGTTGGGCACACTGAACCGGTGCACCGTACCGGCCTGCGGCTGCCAATCCTTCGCCGGGTTCTCGGCATACAGCCTCGCCTCGATCGAGGACCCTCGCGACATCGGCGGCGCGGCGCCCAGTGGCGCGCCATCGGCGACCAGCAGTTGCAATTCGACCAGATCGAGCCCGGAGGTGAGCTCGGTGACGGGATGCTCGACCTGAAGCCGCGTGTTCATCTCGAGGAAATAGAAATCACCACGATCGTCGGCCATGAACTCGACCGTGCCCGCCCCCGCATAGCCGATGGCGGTCGCCGCCAGCCGCGCGGCCTCGAACAGCTTGTCCCGCATCCCCGCAACCCGCTCGACCAGCGGCGAGGGAGCCTCCTCGATGATCTTCTGGTGGCGGCGCTGAATCGAGCACTCACGCTCACCGACCGCCCACACCGTGCCATGGGAATCGGCGATCACCTGGACCTCGACGTGGTGTCCGGCTTCGAGATAGCGCTCGCAGAACACCGTCGGATCGCCGAACGCCGACTGGGCTTCCCGGCTGGCGGCCTGCACCTGCTCAGGCAGCCGGGCCAGATCCCGCACCACCCGCATCCCGCGTCCGCCCCCGCCGGCCGATGCCTTGACCAGTACGGGCAGCATGTCCGCGGTCACGGTCGCGGGGTCGAGTTCCTCGAGCACCGGCACGCCCGCCGCGGACATCAGCTTTTTGGCCTCGATCTTGGACCCCATCGCCGCCACCGCGGCCACCGGCGGTCCGATCCAGGTGAGACCCGCATCCAGCACCGCCGCAGCGAATTCGGGGTTCTCGGAGAGGAATCCGTAGCCGGGGTGAATCGCGTCGGCGCTGGCGGCACGGGCGGCGGCGATCAGTTGAACAGAGTCGAGGTAGCCACGGGTGCCCTCGAGTCGAACCCGCGCTTCCGCCTCGGTGACGTGCGGGGCGTCGGCGTCGGGATCGGTGTAGACCGCCACGGTCCCCACACCCAGGCGTCGGCAGCTGGCGAACACCCGGCGGGCGATCTCGCCTCGGTTGGCGACCAGAACTCGCGCGATCATCGGATCCCCTTGCGCCGAAACTGAAGTTGTGCATGAAAATTCAGGCCAAACTCGCTGGTATCTTCAGTTTCGGCGAGGGTGATTTGGGCGTGCATCGCGCTCACATCCGGAAGACGCCGAAGTTCGACGTCCCCTTGATCGGTGCGCTGGCGATGGCCGACAGACACATTCCCAACACCGTCCGGGTGTCGCGGGGATCGATGACGCCGTCGTCGTAGAGCATGCCGGACAACACCATCGGCAGTGACTCGGCTTCGATCTGACCTTCCACGGCGGCGCGCATCGCCTCGTCGGCGGCCTCGTCGACCTGCTGACCGCGGGCTTCGGTGGCGGCGCGGTTCACTATCGACAGCACGCCCGCCAGTTGCGCGCCGCCCATCACCGCGGACTTGGCACTCGGCCAGGCGAATAGAAAGCGGGGATCGTAGGCGCGCCCGCACATCCCGTAGTGGCCGGCGCCGTACGACGCACCGATCAGGACCGAGATGTGCGGCACAGTCGAATTCGACACAGCGTTGATCATCATCGACCCGTGCTTGATCATCCCGCCCTCCTCATAGGTCCTGCCCACCATGTATCCGGTGGTGTTGTGCAGGAACAACAGTGGTGTGTCGGAGCGGTTGGCCAATTGGATGAACTGGGTCGCCTTCTGGGACTCCTCGCTGAACAGCACCCCTCGCGCGTTGGCCAGAATGCCCAGCGGGTACCCGTGCAGCGTTGCCCAGCCGGTCACCAGCGATCCGCCGTAGAGCGGCTTGAACTCATCGAATTCCGAACCGTCGACGATGCGGGCGATGACCTCACGCGGATCGAATGGGATGCGCAGGTCCGGGGGGACGATGCCGATCAGTTCGTTCTCGTCGAACCGCGGCGCGCGCACCGGTCCCGGCTCCGGACCCCGCTTGCGCCAGTTCAGCCGCGCCACAATTCTGCGTCCGATGCGAATGGCATCGAGTTCGTCGATGGCGAAATAGTCGGCCAGACCCGAAGTCCGGGCATGCATCTCCGCACCGCCCAGCGATTCGTCATCGGACTCCTCGCCGGTGGCCATCTTCACCAGCGGCGGCCCCGCCAGGAACACCTTGGAGCGTTCCTTGACCATCACGACGTGGTCGGACATTCCGGGTATGTACGCTCCGCCCGCGGTGGAGTTGCCGAACACCAACGCGATGGTCGGAATACCCTCGGCCGACAGTCGGGTGAGGTCGCGGAACATCTGGCCGCCGGGGATGAAGATCTCTTTCTGGGTGGGCAGATCGGCTCCGCCCGACTCGACCAGCGAGATCACCGGCAGACGGTTCTGGCGTGCGATTTGATTGGCTCGCAGTATCTTTCGCAGCGTCCACGGGTTGCTCGTGCCGCCCTTCACGGTCGGGTCATTGGCGACCACCAGGCATTCCACGCCGCTGACGGCACCGATGCCGACCACCACGCTGGCGCCGACGGTAAAGTTCGTTCCCCACCCGGCGAGCGGACTGAGCTCCAAGAAAGGCGAATCCGGGTCGAGGAGCGCTTCCACCCGTTCGCGCGCCGTCATCTTGCCGCGCGCGTGGTGGCGAGACACGTATTTCTCGCCGCCGCCGGCCAGCGCTTTGGCGTGCTCGGCTGCCAGCTCGTCGAGCTTGGCCGCCATCGCCTCGGCCGCCTCGGTGTAGCCGGGGGAGCGGGTGTCCAGCACCGACCTCAGCGTCATGATTGGAAACCCAGTGTCTTGGCGGCGAGTCCGGTCAGAATCTCGGTGGTACCCCCGCCGATGCCGAGGATTCGCATGTCGCGGTATTGCCGCTCGACCTCCGATTCCGACATGTAACCCATCCCGCCGAACAGCTGCACGGCCTGGTTGGCCACCCATTCACCGGCTTCGACGGCGGTGTTCTTGGCGAAACACACCTCGGTGATCAAGGCGGTCTCGCCGTCGAGTTGTCGCTCCACCACGCGTCGGGTGTAGACGCGGGCTACGTCGATGCGCCGCGCCATCTCGGTCAGGGTGTTCTGAACGGACTGCCGGGCGATCAACGGCTTTCCGAAGGTCGATCGATTCCGGCACCAGTCGACGGTGAGATCCAGACACCGCTGCGCACTCGAATACGCTTGCGCCGCAAGCCCGACCCGCTCCGCGACGAACGCTGCCGCGATCTGCTGAAATCCGGTGTTCTCGGCGCCGACCAGGTTCGCGGCGGGCACGCGCACGTCGGTGTAGGACAGTTCGGCGGTGTCCGAAGATCGCCAGCCCATCTTGTCCAGTTTCCGGCTTACTTCGAAGCCAGCTGCGCCCTTCTCCACCACGATCAGTGAAACTCCGCCCGCACCCGCGCCTCCGGTGCGGGCCGCGGTGACGACATAGTCGGCGCGCACGCCCGAGGTGATGTAGGTCTTGGCGCCGTTGAGAATGAAGTCACCGCCCGGGCCGCCGTCCCGGACAGCCCGCGTCGTGAGGTGCCCGACGTCTGAACCGCCGCCGGGTTCGGTGATCGCCAGCGCACCGATCTTCTCGCCGCGCAGCGTCGGTCGTACGTATGTCTCGATGAGGTGCTCGTCGCCCGAGGCGATCATGTGGGGTACCGCAATGCCGCAGGTGAACAACGAGGCGAAGACGCCGCCGGGTGCACCTGCCTGATGCATCTCCTCGCAGATCAGCACCGCATCGGCGCCGTCGCCGCCCCCACCGCCGACCGACTCCGGCAAACCGGCACCGAGCAGTCCCGCCGCGGCCGCTTTGGCGTGCAGTTCGCGGGGGAGTTCGCCGACCCGTTCCCATTCGTCGACGTAGGGCAGAACTTCGCGCTCGGCGAAGGAGCGCACCGTCTTTCGGAGTTCATCGCGCTCGGGAGTCGTCCAGATGCTCATGCGAGGAGTTCCTCCGGGATGTCGATGTGGCGGCTGCGCAACCATTCGCCCAGCCCCTTGGCCTGCGGATCGAACCTCGCCTGATAAGCGACGCCCTTGCCCAGGATTCCGTCGACCACGAAGTTGACGGCGCGCAGGTTGTTGAAGACGTGCCGGGTCACCGGCAGATCGGCCGTCTCAGGCAGCAATTCACGTAATTTCTCTACCGTCAACGTATGTGCGAGCCAACGCCACTGATCTTGGCTCCGGACCCAAACCCCGATGTTGGCATTGCCGCCCTTGTCTCCGCTGCGTGCTCCGGCGACGGCGCCCAGCGGCGCTCTCCGCGTCGGGCCTGCGGGCAATGGTGGCGGCAGCTCGCCGGGGGTCATGGGCTCCAGCTCCCGAACTCGATCGGGGGCCGGGATTTTGACGCGGGTGCCGTCTGGACGCACCGCGACATGATCGACCCGGTCCGCGGGGACGTAGGCGGCGTTGAAGACCCCGTACACCTGAGCGTCCCCGGGCGGTGCGGTGCTGGTGAAGCCGGGATAGCTGGCCAAGGCCAACTGGACTGCCGCCGAAGAGAACTGGCGGCCCACCTGGTTGGGATCCGGATCCCGGGCGACGCACTGCAGCAGCGCGCTGGCCGCCTGCTCGGTGTCGGCGTCCGGGTGATCGGTGCGGGCCAGCGTCCATTCGAGTTCCGCGGGTTTGACGGTCAGGCTGGTCTCCAGCTGCCTGCGCACCAGCGCGGCTTTCGCCTCGATATCCAGCCCGGTCAGGACGAACGTCATCTCGTTACGGAATCCGCCGATGCTGTTCAGCGACACCTTGAGGGTGGCTGGTGGCGGTTCGCCGACGACGCCGCTGACCCGGACCCGGTCTTGACCGTCGTCGGTCAATTCGATGGAGTCCACCCGAAGGGTGGCGTCGGGATTGGCATATCGCGAGCCGCTGATTTCGTAGAGCAGCTGGGCGGTCACCGTGTCGACGGTCACCGTCCCACCGGTTCCGGGATGCTTGGTAATGACCGACGAGCCGTCGGCGAGAATCTCGGCGATCGGGAACCCGGGGTGGGTCAGATCGGTCACCTCGGTGAAGAAGGAGTAGTTGCCGCCGGTGGCCTGGGTACCGCACTCGATGAGGTGGCCGGCCGCGATCGCTCCGGCGATCGCGGCGTGATCGTCTCGGCTCCAGCCGAAGTGGGCCGCCGCGGGACCCACGATCACCGACGCGTCGGTGACCCGTCCGGTCACCACGATGTCGGCGCCGGCCCCCAGGCAGTCAACGATGCCCCAGGCTCCCAGGTAAGCGTTGGCCGTCAGGGGGGTGGCGCCTCCCGGTATGTCGGCTGCGAAACCGAACTCGTCGGCGCGGTCGAGGAGGTCATCTCCCTCGACGTGGCCGACGGACACCGCGACGCCCAGTCGGCCGGCCAGGGCCCGCACCGCGGCTGCCAGCCCGGCCGGGTTGAGGCCGCCGGCGTTGGTGACGATGCGGACACCGCGGTCCTTGGCGACGCCAAGGCAGTCTTCGAGCTGGCGTAGGAACGTCTTCGCGTAGCCGGTGTCGGGGTTCTTGATCCGGTCCCTGCCCAGGATCAGCATCGTCAGCTCTGCCAGGTAGTCGCCGGTCAAAAAGTCGAGCTCGCCGCCGGCGAGCATTTCGCGCATCGCCGATAGGCGATCGCCGTAGAAACCCGAGCAGTTACCGATACGCACCGGGGTGCGGGCCGGTTCGATCCCCGATGACGTCACCGGCACTCCTTCGTCGTCGAAACCCGACCAACCAACCGGTAGGTTACTTCGTTCGGTCGCCGCCCAGTCAAGTCCCCCGGCGTTGCGGGCCCGCCGCCCCGCCGAGTTTGGAGCCCGTCCAGCTCACCGGCTATCCTGATCGGCAATTGCCAGCGCCAGGCAGCACCCGGCGTGCCGGGCAGAGACCTCGATAACACCCAATAGATGGAGCTCGATCATGGCTGTGCCGAAGCGCCGGATGTCGCGCGCGAACACCCGTAGCCGCCGCGCGCAGTGGAAGGCCACCCGCACTGAACTCGTCGGCGTCACCGTCGCAGGTCAGCGGCACAAGGTGCCGCGTCGCCTACTCAAGGCGGCCCGGCTGGGACTGATCGACCTCGACCGGCGCTGAGTTTGCCGGAAGTCCCGGCCCGCTCGGCGCGCCTCTCAGGTCACTCTCAGACACGGGGTCGACACTGTGTCAGTGCGAATACTTGTCGTTGACGATGATCGCGCGGTGCGCGAATCCCTACGACGGTCACTTTCCTTCAACGGCTATTCGGTCGAGTTGGCTCAAGACGGCCGGGAGGCCCTTGACATGATCGTCAGCCACCGCCCGGACGCCCTGGTACTCGACGTGATGATGCCGCGCCTGGATGGCCTCGAGGTATGCCGGCTACTCCGCAGCACCGGCGACGACCTTCCCATCCTGGTGCTCACCGCGCGCGACTCGGTGTCCGAACGAGTGGCGGGTCTGGACGCCGGCGCCGATGATTATCTGCCTAAGCCGTTCGCGCTGGAGGAGTTGCTGGCACGGATGCGCGCCCTGCTGCGCCGCACCAACCCCGAGGAAGTCAGCGAATCGGCGGCGATGACATTTTCGGATCTGTCGCTGGATCCGGCGACGCGCGAGGTCACCCGCGGCGACCGGCCGATCAGCCTCACCCGCACCGAGTTCTCGTTACTCGAGATGCTGATCGCCAACCCCCGCCGGGTGCTGACCCGTAGCCGCATCCTCGAGGAGGTATGGGGATTCGACTTTCCGACGTCGGGCAACGCGCTCGAAGTTTATGTCGGCTACCTGCGTCGTAAGACCGAAGCCGAAGGCGAGCCGCGGCTAATCCACACCGTCCGCGGAGTGGGCTACGTGTTGCGAGAGACACCGCCCTGATGGCCGAGCCGGCCACCGCTCCGCAGCAGGAGACACCGTCGCCGACGCCCGCGGCGGCCAGTTCGGTGTCACTGCGGTGGCGGGTGATGCTGCTTGCCATGTCGATGGTGGCGATGGTGGTGGTGCTGATGGGGGTGGCGGTCTACGCCGTTGTGTCTCGAGCACTCTACGACGACATCGACACCCAGCTGCGCAGCCGTGCCCAGTTGCTCATCGAGAGTGGCTCGCTCGCCGCCGACCCCGGTGACGCCATCGAGGGCACCGCTTACTCCGAGGTGAATGCCATGCTGTTCACTCCTCGGGCGATCTACACGGCCAACCAGCAGGGGCAGCGGTTGCCACTTGGGGGACCGGAGAAGGACGTCATCCAGGGCAAGCTGCTGATGTCGCTGCGGACCGTCAGCCACCAGCGGGTGCTCGCACTACACCTGAGCGACGGTAACGCGCTGTTGATCTCCAAGAGTCTGACGCCGACCGGCGAGGTGCTCAAGCGGTTGGCCACCGTCCTGCTCATCGTCGGCGGGATCGGGGTAGCCGTGGCCGCCATCGCCGGCGGGATGGTGGCACGCACCGGACTGCGACCGGTGGCCCGGCTTACCGAAGCGGCCGAACGGGTCGCCAGAACCGACGACCTCCGTCCGATCCCGGTACACGGGAGCGATGAACTGGCGCGTCTGACCCAGGCTTTCAACATGATGCTGCGCGCCCTGGCCGAGTCCCGCGAGCGGCAGACACGACTGGTCACCGATGCCGGCCATGAGCTTCGCACACCGCTGACATCGTTGCGCACGAATGTGGAGCTGCTGATGGCCTCCATGGCGCCGGGCGCGCCCCGGCTGCCCGAGGAGGAGATGAGCGGGCTGCGGTCCGACGTCCTTGCCCAGATCGAGGAGCTGTCGACATTGGTCGGCGATCTGGTCGACCTCACCCGTGAAGATGCCGGTGGTGTCATCCACGAGACGGTGCACATGTCCGACGTGATCGACCGGTCGCTCGAGCGGGTCCGCAGGCGCCGCAACGACATCGAGTTCGACACCTCGGTGACGCCGTGGCAGGTATACGGTGACGCGGCCGGGCTGGGCCGGGCGGTGCTCAACCTTTTGGACAACGCCGCGAAGTGGAGCCCACCCGGCGGCCGGGTGGTGGTCCGGCTCGCGCCGATCGACGCCTCACACGCCGAGTTGGTGGTGTCTGATTACGGGCCCGGGATCCCGGCGCACGAACGCAATCTCGTTTTCGAACGCTTCTTCAGATCCACCGCGGCCCGAGCCATGCCTGGCTCCGGGTTGGGCCTGGCGATCGTCAAACAGGTGGTGCTCAAGCACGGCGGCACACTCGCCGTCCGTGAAACCGTGCCGGGCGGTGACCCTCCCGGCACGTCGATGCATATGGTGCTTCCGGGTCGTCCAGCGGCCGCCGAATCCGAGCATGCCGAATCCGGCCGTGCCGAATCCGACCATGCCGAGCCGGAAGTGGCGACACGCGGGGGTTGATCGCCGGGGGTGAATGTAGTCACAGGCGAGGATGGTCAGAGCGATCTCTAAGGGGATTCTCAGCACGTTTGGGCACCCTTGGGGTTGCTCCTTCGTTGTTCCAGGCGAGAAGGACCTACTTCAGGAAGAGCATCCCAGCGATATGACGAACTATCCGAGGTACTCACCGAACCCGTCGGCGGGTCGTCAATCCGGTGTTGCCGGCCAGACGGCTCCCGGCCCGGTCGATCCGCGGGGTCCGGGTGGCGATCCGCGCGGTCCGGGCGGCGATCCGCGCGGTCCGGGCGGCCATGGGCAGCAGTCCTATGACTGGCGATACGCGACCGAGCAACAGCGCCAAGGCTTTCGGGCGCACTACGACCCCTACCGGGGTGCTCCGATGCCGGCCGCTCCAGGCCGGTACCCGCGACCGAACATGCCGGCCGGCCCGCCGCCGCAGCCCCGGAAGAGTTCCCGCGCAACGGCTTTGACTGCGGGCGCGGTTGCCATCGCGGTGGTTTCGGCGGCCGTTGGCGGCGGTGTGGCCGTGTTGGCGCATCCCGACCACGGTGGCGCCGGTATGAGCGCGTCCGGTGCGGTATCCGGGTTGCCCGCGGCCAGCGCGCCGGCCGGTTCGGTCGAGCAGGTGGCCGACAAGGTCCTGCCTAGCGTCGTGAAGCTCGAAGTGAACATCGGACGGCAATCCGAAGAGGGTTCCGGTGTGATCCTGTCGACGGACGGACTGATCCTTACCAACAATCACGTGGTTGCCGGGTCGGGGGACCCGCCGGCCGGCGCCGATCGCCCTAAGACGAAAGTGACTTTCGCCAATGGGAAGACGTCCTCGTTCAGCCTGGTGGGCGCCGACCCGGGCAGCGACATCGCCGTGGTCCGGGCTGAGAACGTCTCGGATCTGACCCCGATCGCGGTCGGCTCGTCGGCCGACCTGCGGGTCGGTCAGGACGTCGTGGCGATCGGGTCCCCGCTGGGGTTGGAGGGCACGGTCACCACCGGCATCATCAGCGCGCTAAACCGGCCGGTGGCAGCGGGCGGTGACGCGAAGAACCAGAACACCGTCCTGGACGCGATCCAGACCGATGCGGCGATCAACCCGGGAAACTCCGGTGGAGCTCTGGTCAACATGAGCGGTGAGCTGGTCGGGATCAACTCTGCGATCGCCACGATGGGTGCCGACGCGGGCGGCCCGCAGGGCGGGTCGATCGGGTTGGGCTTCGCGATCCCGGTGGACCAGGCCATGCGGATCGCCGACGAGTTGATTCAAACCGGAAGTGCCTCCCGGGCGTCTCTGGGTGTCCAGGTCGGCAATGAAGCAGGGGTGGACGGGGCAAAGATCGTCGAGGTCACCAAGGACGGGGCCGCCGCCAAGGCTGGTCTGCCCGACGGGGTCATGGTGACCAAGCTCGATGACAGGGTGATCGGCAGCGCCGATGCCCTGGTCGCGGCGGTGCGGTCGAAGGCGCCGGGCGACACCGTGACGCTGACTTACCTCGACCCCGCCGGTAAGCCGCGGTCGGTCGAGGTCACCCTCGGCAAAGCGGGCCCGTGACGCCGGTTGCGGAACGGCGACGCGCTGAACGCAGTGTGGCCGCACCGATGTCGGACCCGAGATATACGGTTGATCGCATGGAACAGCCTCAAGCGTTGGCGGGCCGGGCGCTGGTCGTGATCGTCGATGACCGCACCGCGCACGGCGACGAAGCCGACCACAGCGGGCCGCTGGTCGCCGAGTTGCTCGGTGAGGCGGGGTTCGTGGTCGACGGCGTAGTGGTGGTTTCGGCCGACGAGGTCGAGATCCGCAACGCGCTGAACACCGCCGTGATCGGCGGCGTCGACCTGGTGGTGTCGATCGGCGGCACCGGCGTGACGCCGCGAGACGTCACTCCCGAATCCACCCTCGATCTCCTCGATCGAGAACTGCTGGGAATCGCTGAAGCGTTGCGTGCGTCGGGTCTGGCCGCCGGTATCCCCGACGCGGGGCTGTCCCGCGGGCTGGCCGGAATCTCGGGAAGCACTCTGGTGGTCAACCTCGCCGGGTCGCGGGCCGCGGTTCGCGACGGCATGGCGACCCTGGGGCCGCTGGCGGCCCAGATCATCGCCCAGCTATCCAGCTTGGACATCTGACTAATAGCGTCCGGTGGGTGCTTCATTCGTTGCCGGGGCCCCCTCCGCGCCGGCGTGCCATACCGGCCGCGGCTCGGCTGCCATACTGTCCGCGATGTTAAGAGCAGGTGAACAGCGCACTCTTGGGGGGCGTGATCTTTGTCACAGCGGACGACGGCCGTGACGGATCCGGCCGGGCGCTCCAAAGAAGCAGTTAACGAAATTTTCGGGGATGCGTTGCCGGAGACGCGATTTGACGAACGCGATAATTCATCACGCGATGAGGAAATCGAAAAAGATCGGTGGCTGAACGACAACGTTCCACCCCACCACTGACAAATCTCTGTTTGACCAATAACCCCAGAAAGCGCAGCTGTAACACTGGCGGCGGGTGAAGCGAACACTCTGATGCGGGGTTGGAAACTGCGACGTTGCCAAAATGGAACGCCCCGTCGTCGCGGTGAGGGGTTTGCGCGTGATCGTGATAGTTTCAGCAAACTGCGCCCGACCGGGAATTCGGATGGCGAGTGGCCGGTCTTCACGTTGCCGGTCCGATGCATCCCCGTTATGTTCCTCGTGGCAACAATGAGAAATGGTCAGGCCGCTGAGTGGAATTTCCATTCCACACACGGAATGGGTCGGACGAGATAGTGCGTAGCGAATGGCCGGGTATGAACAGCGTGGTTAGACCAGGCACGAACGATTACGGCGCCCCGCTCGGGGTGTCTCGTACCAGGTGTTTAGGGAGATCATGAAGGCATTCAGTCGGGTGCTGGTCGCGGTGGCGGTGGCTGTTGCGGCGTTGTTCGTGGGTTCTGGCACGGCTCAGGCGGGGCTTGACGATGAGTTGAGTCTGGTCGATGGTCAGGGCCGGACGTTGACGATTCAGCAGTGGGACACGTTTTTGAACGGGGTGTTCCCGTTGGATCGCAACCGGCTCACCCGTGAGTGGTTCCATTCGGGTAAGGCGACTTACATCGTGGCCGGCGAGAAGGCCGATGATTTCGAGGGGACGCTGGAGCTCGGTTATCAGGTGGGCTTCCCGTGGTCGCTGGGTGTCGGTATCAACTTCAGTTACACCACCTTCAACATCGCCTTCGACGGCCTGCAAGGTGTCGGTTTCTTCGACCCGGTATTCGGTAACGAGTTCAGCGGCATTGTGACGCCGCCGATTTTCCCGGGTGCCTCGATCTCGGCTGACCTGGGTAACGGCCCGGGTATCCAGGAGGTCGCGACGTTCAGTGTGGATGTGGCGGGCCCGGGTGGTTCGGTGGCGGTGTCCAATGCGCACGGTACGGTGACCGGTGCCGCCGGTGGTGTGCTGCTGCGTCCGTTCGCCCGGTTGGTCTCCTCGACCGGGGACAGTGTGACCACCTACGGCAAACCCTGGAACATGAACTGACGCAGGTTTGACCAATGACAGATGACAATCGCGCCGACACATTAAGGGAGATCATGAGGGTAGTTAGTCGGGTGCTGGTCGCGGTGGCGGTGGCTGTTGCGGCGTTGTTCGTGGGTTCTGGCACGGCTCAGGCGGGGCTTGACGATGAGTTGAGTCTGGTCGATGGTCAGGGCCGGACGTTGACGATTCAGCAGTGGGACACGTTTTTGAACGGGGTGTTCCCGTTGGATCGCAACCGGCTCACCCGTGAGTGGTTCCATTCGGGTAAGGCGACTTACATCGTGGCCGGCGAGAAGGCCGATGATTTCGAGGGGACGCTGGAGCTCGGTTATCAGGTGGGCTTCCCGTGGTCGCTGGGTGTCGGTATCAACTTCAGTTACACCACCTTCAACATCGCCTTCGACGGCCTGCAAGGTGTCGGTTTCTTCGACCCGGTATTCGGTAACGAGTTCAGCGGCATTGTGACGCCGCCGATTTTCCCGGGTGCCTCGATCTCGGCTGACCTGGGTAACGGCCCGGGTATCCAGGAGGTCGCGACGTTCAGTGTGGATGTGGCGGGCCCGGGTGGTTCGGTGGCGGTGTCCAATGCGCACGGTACGGTGACCGGTGCCGCCGGTGGTGTGCTGCTGCGTCCGTTCGCCCGGTTGGTCTCCTCGACCGGGGACAGTGTGACCACCTACGGCAAACCCTGGAACATGAACTGACTCCATGAGCTGAGGCAATGACGACTATCGGCCCCGGTGGAAATCGGGGGCCGATTTCGTTGCGGTGCACGTCCGGCCGGCGTTCACTCCGCTCGATCCGCTTGACTCCCGTGCCTACCCGAGACGCCGCCGTCGGCTTCGGCCCGGAGCAGGTCGCGGATCTCGGTCAGTAACGTCAGTTCCGTCTCCTCCTTCGCCACCTTTGCATCACGCTCCCGGAGCTTCTTGAACGGTACGACGATCACGAAGTAGATCACCGCGGCCACGATGAGGAAGTTGATGCCGGCCGACAGCACGGCATTGAGATCGACGTACTGACCACCGCCGAGAGCAATTCGCAGTACGCCGTATTCGGTGTCCGGCCCGGCGCCGATCCGGTCGATGAGTGGCTGAATGACATTCTGGGTGAACGCCGTGACGAGACCGGTGAACGCTGCCCCGATGACCACCGCCACCGCGAGGTCGATCACGTTGCCCCGCGCAATGAATTCCTTGAATCCCTTCAGCATTGGCCGCATCCTTTCGTGTGACTGAATACAAGTTCGCCCGAACTTCACCCGAACCGTAGCCCTCATCGCGGTGCCGCGTAGCCGAGTACGGGTAACTGGATCGCCGAAAAGCCTTGGCTATCGCGGTAGTTGAGATATTCAGCAGCGGGCAGGGGGTGACTCATCGGCATCGCAGCGATAGTGGTATCGGCCCGCCGGGCTTTGCCACGCCGGCCATTAGGAAAAGTGCATGGAAGTAGCTTGGAATACCGCCCGGGCGATAGGTCATCGACGCTATTCTCAGGCGCCCCACAGGAATAGCCTGAGAACGCAGATCGGTGAGCGAATTCGCTGAAACTAATAAGCTGCTGAGAAATTCTTTTTGCTCCGTGAGACCATGCGCGGCCAGTTCGGCCCTGATAGACTTCCGGTAGATTTTCCACTGCGGTGACCGCCGCAACCCGCGCGATCTGGTGACAGAAAGCAGAAAGGGGCAGGCCGATGGCTGCTCTCATCCACAAGTCGGCAAAGATTGGTGCGCTCGGCCTCGGTGCCGTCGCTTTCAGCCTGGCTGCCTTTACGTTGGGCGCGGGATCCGCCGGCGCCAACCCGAACAATCCCAACGATCCGGGGATGTACGAGGTCGGCGGCGACGGGGCGGTGAGCTCTCGTCAGGCCGCATCTACTTCCAGTCCGAAGTACTGCGAGGTCGGCATGGGGACGCTCGGTACCGCGTCGACGCCAGGCCGCAGCGAAATCGGGACGCCGACGCAGTATGCCGAGTCGGCCGGACCGTCCTGGGTCGGTTCGGATGGCTGGCAGGCGATCGGCATCACAGGCTCAAACCCGTGGGGCGGCAGCTTCAACCCGCAGAACACTCGCACCGGACCGCAGTGCCGGCAGGGCAACGCAAGCCCGTTCTGACCAAGCCTTTAACGTTCCGCCCCCGGCGACCACGCCGGGGGCGGAACGACGTTCAGGCCCGGTCAATGCAATGTCAGGGTGACTGCCTGCACGAGTGCCGCACCGGCAACGGTCTTCGCTGCCGCGGCAGGTAGCGCGACCAGCACGACCCGACCGCTGCCCCCGGTGATGTGGCTGCTGTCTTTCGCCGACACCAGCACTACCACCGCATCGGTGGCGATCAACCGCGCGCTCTCCTGCGCGTCGGCGGATGCGGGGCCGGCTACCACGTCGACGATGTCACCGGCTCGAACCAGGTCAGCCAGGGCGGCGTCCGCCAGTGGCAGGGCCACAAGGCGTGCGTCAGGGCCGGCGGCGGACTCCGTCAGTCGCGGCCCCAGCAGGCGCACGTCGGTCAGCACCTCGCCCCGCCGCGCCGGCCCGGTGAGTGTCGCGCCGACGACCGAGTCGACATCGGTGCGCGTACCGTCGGGAAGGTCTGAGGCCGTGCGGGATTCGAGTCTGATGTCCTCGGCCCGCAGTGCGGTGCCCGGGGGCAGGTCGCGGGTGGTGACGACGACTGCGGCGTAGTCGGAACGCGGATCGTCGCGCCAGGCGGCGATGGCCGCCAACACGACCAGGACACCCGCGAGCGCCCGACGCGCGGCTACCGTGCGCGACCAGTCCGGCCGTGCGAAGCGGGCGAGGCGATCAAGCGGCGAGTAGTCGAGCGAATCCCCCATCCAGCCAGGCTAGACAGCCACGGACGCGAATCGGCCTCAGTGGTGCGGGGCTGTGGATAACGTCAGCTGGATGCCGCGGCCGCCGGTGCCGAGGTGCCGCTGGATGAAGTGCTCGACTTTTCCGACGAGCTCTTTGTGCCCGATGACGTGTCCGACGAACCGGCCGACGAGGACTCCGCGCCCTTGCCCGCGCTGCCCGACGTGGCGCCGTTGGATGCTTTGGCGGCCTCGCGGCTATCGGTGCGATAGAAACCGCTGCCCTTGAAAACGACCCCCACCTTGCCGAACAGCTTGCGCAGCCGCCCCTCGCAGCTGGGGCAATCGGTCATCGAGTCGTCGGTGAACGACTGCACCACGTCGAACTTGTTGTCGCATTCGGTGCACGCATAGGAATAGGTAGGCACGTAGTAACCTCCGCATCGGACAGACTTGTTAGCACTCTACCGGCTCAAGTGCTAAAACCGAAAGGCCGGGGACGCCATTCCCGGTCTATCCCCAGGCCGTCGCGGGCGTGTGTCACCGGTTCAGCGCGACGATCCCCGAACGCGGAGTCAGCACATGCGTCATCGGCACATCGTGCGGCTCGGCTGGAAGCCGATCGACGAACTCGTCGTCGCGCACCACGGCGAGCAATACCGCATCGGGGTCGGCGAGATGCAACGTCCGATCGTAGAACCCGGCGCCGCGACCCAGACGAGCCCCCTGACGGTCGACCGCGAGGGCGGGCACCACAATGACCGCCGCTTCGGCGACGGCCTCGGCGGGTAACCAAGGCTGCGCGGGTTCGCGCAGGCCGAACGGGGCCTCAACGAGTTCGCCCGGTCGATAGCGCCCCCATCGCAGCGGCATCGGGATGCCATCGGCGCCTTCGCGGGCTACCGGGAGGAGCACGACGACGTGGCGGTGCGCCAACGTGTCGATCAACGCGAGCGAACCGGGCTCGGTTCCGGCCGGGACGTAGGCGCACACAGTCTGACCAGGGTCGACAAACTCATTCAGCTGCGCAGCGAGTGCTTGTGCCTCCGCTCGTCGCAGCTGTGCCGTCACCCTCCGGCGGGCGGCCAGGATCGCGGCCCTCAGCTGTGCCTTTGCCGCGTGCACGCGAAGTCCTCCGCACCGGGTCGTGGGGAAACATCCAACGCAGAGAGGTTAGTGTGTGAACGATGAATCGGCCTGAAGTTCCGGTGCCGTACACCGCGGTTGTGCCCGCGGCCGGACTGGGAACACGTTTCCTTCCCGCCACCAAGACGGTGCCCAAGGAGTTGCTGCCCGTCGTCGACACCCCCGGCATCGAACTGGTTGCCGCAGAGGCCGCCGAAGCGGGCGCCCAACGCCTGATCATCGTCACCTCCGAGGGAAAAGACGGTGTAGTCGCGCACTTCGTCGAGGATCTGGTCCTCGAGGGCACGCTCGAGGCTCGCGGCAAGAAGTCGATGCTCGAAAAGGTTCGACGCGCACCCGCGCTGATCAAGGTGGAGTCGGTCGTTCAGGCCGAACCCCTCGGGCTCGGACATGCCGTGAGCTGCGTGGAGCCCCGATTGGCTCCCGCTGAGGACGCGATATCGGTGCTGCTGCCCGACGACCTGGTGCTGCCCACCGGCGTTCTGCAGACGATGGCCAAAGTGCGGGCCAAGCGCGGCGGTTCGGTGCTGTGTGCGATCGAGGAGGACAAGGAACACATCAGCGCCTACGGCGTATTCGACGTCGAGCCCGTACCCGATGCGGCCAACCCGAACGTGCTGCGGGTCAAGGGCATGGTCGAGAAGCCCAAGGCGGAGGACGCACCGTCGCCGTACGCTGCGGCCGGCCGCTATCTGTTGGATCGGGCGATCTTCGACGCGCTCCGACGGATTCAGCGCGGCGCCGGCGGCGAACTTCAGCTCACCGATGCCATCGCGTTACTCATTGCCGAAGGACATCCGGTGCACGTCGTGGTGCACCGCGGATCTCGACACGATCTGGGAAATCCGGGCGGCTACCTTAAGGCTGCGGTTGACTTTGCCCTGGAGCGGGACGATTACGGGCCCGAACTGCGCCAGTGGTTGGTCGAACGGTTGGGGCTGGCCGACGTGACGAGCCAGCACTAGAGCGCCGTCGGCCCAGCCGACTGAACGGGAGAAAGGCGCGAGTTGCGTTCGGTGGAGGAGCAGCAGGCGCGGATAGCTTCTGCCGCGATGGCGCCGCGGCCGGTACGGGTGGCGATCGCCGAAGCACAAGGTTTGATGTGCGCCGAAGAAGTGGTGACCGAGCACCCGCTACCGGGGTTTGACCAGGCCGCGATCGACGGTTACGCCGTGCGCAGCGTAGATGTGCTCGGAATCGGTGCCGAATCCGGTGACGGTGGGTCCGAGGCCGATGAGACGGGCAGTCCGGCGATCAGCCTCCCGGTGATGGGTGTCATCGAGGCCGGCGCTCGCACCCCGAGCCGACTGCAGCCACGCCAGGCCGCGCGGGTCCAGACCGGCGCGCCGATGCCGACGCTGGCCGACGCGGTTTTGCCGCTGCGGTGGACCGACGGCGGCCAGTCCCGGGTCAGAGTGCTGCGAGGGGTACGGTCCGGTGCGTACGTACGTCGCGCCGGGGATGACGTGCAGCCCGGTGACGTCGCGGTGCGTGCCGGGACGATTATCGGTGCGGCCCAGGTAGGCCTGCTCGCCGCGGTCGGTCGCGAGCGCGTCCTGGTTCACCCGCGGCCGCGATTGTCGGTCATGTCTGTGGGCGGTGAGCTCGTCGACATTTCCCGCACGCCCGGCAACGGTCAGGTCTACGACGTGAACTCCTATGCGCTGGCGGCCGCCGGCCGGGATGCCGGAGCGGAAGTGAACCGTGTCGGCATCGTGACGACCGAGCCCAGGAAGCTGCGCGAAATTGTGGAAGGCCAGCTGAATCGAGCCGAGGCGGTGGTGATCGCGGGTGCGGTGGGGGGAGCCGCCGCCGAAGGGGTGCGAGCGGTACTCGCCCAACTCGGCGAGATGGAGGTCAGCAGGATCGCGATGCATCCGGGGTCGGTGCAGGGCTTCGGCCAGCTGGGACCGGAGCGGGTCCCGGTCTTCCTGTTGCCCGCCAATCCGGTCAGCGCATTGGTGGTCTTCGAGATGATGGTGCGTCCGCTCATCCGCCTCTCGCTGGGTAAGCGACAGCCGATGCGGCGTGTCGTGCAGGCTCGTACGCTGTCCCCGATCAGCTCGGTGGCCGGCCGCAGGGGCTTCCTGCGCGGGCAGTTGATGCGCGACCACGACACCGGCGAATATCTTGTGCAAGCGCTCGGCGGGGAGCCGGGCGCGTCCTCGCACCTGTTGGCGACTCTCGCCGAGGCGAACTGTCTGGTCATCGTTCCCACCGAGGCGGAGCAGATCCGCACCGGCGAGATCGTCGATGTCGCGTTCCTGGCGCAGCGCGGCTGAACTCATAGCTGGCGGCCGTCATGAACCGGTGGAGTTCCCGTTCGCAGCATCCGGGATGGCCCATGTCAGTGGGACCGTTGCGGGTGCCCGGCGGGCTGGTCCGGCTGCGTCCAGTCCGGCTTCGTGACGGCGCGCAATGGAGCAGGACCCGGCTGGCCGACCGCTCCCACCTGGAACCGTGGGAGCCCACGACTGAGCTCGATTGGGAAGTGCGGCACTCGATTTCGTCCTGGCCCTCGGTGTGTTCGGGGCTTCGTGCCGAGGCTCGGAGGGGTCGGATGCTGCCGTATGTGATCGAGCTCGACGGACAGTTCGCCGGACAGCTCACGATCGGGAACGTGACGCACGGTGCGCTGCGTTCCGCATGGATCGGCTACTGGGTTGCCAGTGGTTCGATCGGTGCCGGCGTCGCTACCGCGGCGTTGGCGCTGGGTCTGGATCACTGTTTCGGTCCGGTCATGCTGCACCGGGTGGAAGCCACGGTGCGTCCGGAGAACGCGGCGAGCCGGGCGGTGCTGGCAAAGGCCGGGTTCCGCGAGGAGGGTCTGCTGAAGCGCTACCTCGATGTCGACGGCGCCTGGCGCGATCACCTGCTGGTGGCCATCACGATCGAGGAACTGAACGGGTCGGTGGCCTCCGCGCTGGTCCGAGCCGGCCACGCCGCGTGGGCGTAATTGGGCTCCGTCCTGCAACGCTTTGTTACCAATGTGACACATGTGACGTTTGGTGCTTGTCAGCAGTGAATTACAGGTGTGTAATTGTGCTCGGCGCGCCGCCGATGGATGCGCTGGTCACAGACCTAGCCTGATGGGGAAAGGAGCAGGCGCCATGCCAAGCATCCCCCAATCTCTCCTCTGGATCTCTCTCGTCGTCCTCTGGCTGTTCGTGTTGGTCCCGATGTTGATCAACAAGCGCGACGCAGTCCGGCGGACCAGCGACGTGGCACTGGCCACCCGGGTGCTCAACAGCAGCCGAACGGCTCGGCTACGTCGGCGCGGTGGACCCGCGTCGGGTCACCGCAGCGACCCGGACTGGCGTCCGTCGTCCGACGACCTGGACGACGAGACCGACGACTGCGAGAGCCGAAAGCCCGGCCGTGCGGTCGTGATGGTCGCCGCTGCGGCCGGGGAGGCCGACAAGGAATGCGATTACCTCGACGTGGATGTGGTGGAGGACTCCGGCGCATTGCCGATCGGGTCGGACGACGCCGACGCTGGCCGGGGCCGCCGTGCCGAGGCCGGTGCCGACGGCCGCGATGAATTCGGTGACGACTATCTCGACGCCGGAGAGTACGAAGGCGAAAGCGACGAGTACGAAGGCGAAAGCGACGAGTACGACGGCGATAACTACGAGTACGACGACTACGACGGCGAGAATGACGAGTACGACCATGTGGCCGACTCGTCCGGCCTGGAGGCGCCGTCGGACGTCGACCTGCGCATCGCTGACTCCATGCGTGCCTCGAGGCGGCGGCGCCACGAGTCCACCACTGCCGAAGCCGTCACTGCCCGCAAGTATCGATTCCGTACCCGCGCCCTGACGGTGATGTCGGTGTTGATGCTCGCGACCGCGGTGGCGGCATTCACCTGGCTGCCGACGATGTGGTGGGCGTGCGGCACGATCGGCGCTCTCACCGGCTTGTATCTGGCCTACCTGCGTCGACAGACCCGCATCGAGGCGCAAGTGCGTCGCCGTCGTGCTCAGCGAGTCGCCCGCTCGCGGCTCGGGGTGGAGAACACCGCCGATCGGGATTTCGATGTGGTGCCGTCCCGGTTGCGCAGACCGGGCGCGGCGGTGCTGGAGATCGACGAGGAAGATCCCGAGTTCGAGCACCTGGAATACGTCGCGTTCGCGCGTCACTACGACCTCCCCAGGGCGGCAGGCCAGTAGGACCCCGGTGGTCGTGCTGATTTCAGCCGCTATCCGGTGACTGGTAGCCTGCTACCGGTATCAGGGGCTATGGCGCAGTTGGTAGCGCGTCTCGTTCGCATCGAGAAGGTCAGGGGTTCGAATCCCCTTAGCTCCACAGTTGCCCGTCACCAGAAGCCGCCGCTAGCCTCATGACGTGTCCGGCCCGAACGTCGTCCGAGCCGATGATCTCGCCGTCCTGGAGGTCTTCGCGGGAATCCCCGCAGAGGCGCTCATCCCATTGGCCGCGCGGTTGCGACCGTTGAGGGCATCCGCGGGACAGGTGTTGATGCAGCAGGGCGAGCTCGCGGTGTCGTTCCTGCTGATCGAATCCGGCCGGGCCGAGGTAACCCATACCGGGACCGACGGTCATGACACGGTGGTCGAACTGACGCCCGGCCTCATCGTCGGCGAGATCGCGTTACTGCGTAGCGCACCGCGCACCGCGACCGTGGTGGCCACCGAACCGCTCACCGGTTGGGTAGGTGACCGCGATGCCTTCGCCGACATGCTGCAATTGCCCGGAATGGTCGACCGACTGGTGCGCACGGCCCGCCAGCGTCTGGCAGCGTTCATCACGCCCATCGCGGTGTCGATGCGTGACGGCACCGTCCTGTGTTTGCGCCCAGTGCTCCCCGGAGACAGCGAGCGCACCGCCAATGGCCCGGTCGAGTTCTCCAGCGAGACGCTCTATAGGCGCTTCCAGTCGGTGCGGATCCCGTCGAAGACCCTGCTGGGCTATCTGTTCGAGGTCGACTACCTGGAGCACTTTGTTTTCGTGCTGACCGACGGGCCGGATGGTCCGGTGGTCGCCGACGCGCGATTCGTGCGCGACGAAGTCGATCCCGTCCAGGCCGAGATCGCGTTTACCGTGGCCGATGCATATCAGGGCCGGGGCGTCGGCACCTTCCTGATGGGAGCCCTCTCGGTGGCAGCCAGCTATGACGGTGTACAGCGTTTCACCGCCCGGGTTCTCAGCGACAACCTTGCCATGCGTGCCATCCTCGATCGGTTCGGAGCGATTTGGCACCGTGATGACCTGGGTGTCGTCACCACCGAGATCGGGGTGCCTCGCTCCGAGGACCTGCCCTTCTCGCCGGAGCTGACCGAGCAGATCCGTGCCGTCGCTCGTCAGGTTATTCGGGCGGTGGGATGAGGCCGCCATTGACCACCGTCGGCCGGAGGCCGCCGTTGAGCAAGGACACGCAGTTGTGTATCTCGCTGGCCGGCCGACCTAGCAATATCGGTACCCGCTTCCACAATCACCTTTACGAAGTGCTTGGCCTTGACTTCCTCTACAAGGCGTTCACCACGTCCGATATCGCCGCCGCAATTGGCGGGGTGCGGGCCCTCGGAATCCGCGGCTGTTCGGTGTCGATGCCCTTCAAGCGGGACGTTCTTGATCTGGTGGATCAGGTAGAACCTTCGGCGGGCACTATTCAGTCGGTGAACACCATCGTCAACGACAACGGCCTGCTCACCGCGGCAAACACTGATTACCTTGCGGTACAACAGCTTATCGACGAGTACGAGTTGAACCCTCGGCAGTCGGTGTTGATCCGGGGGAGCGGGGGCATGGCGCGTGCGGTCGGCGCGGCATTCGCCGATCGTGGCTTCGCCGCGGGCGTCCTGGTCGCGCGTAACCGTGTCGCGGGGCCGGCGCTGGCGAACCGCCTCGGCTACGAATATGCGGCCGCAGTCGATGCGCGGACCGCGGACATTCTCGTCAACGTCACCCCGATCGGCATGGCCGGTGGCGCCGAAGCGCGGGACCTCGCGTTCGGCGAGGCGGCGATCGACGCCGCGCAAACCGTGTTCGACGTGGTTGCGGTGCCGTCGGAGACTCCACTGATCGCCGCGGCGCGGGCGGCCGGGGTCGGTGTCATCACCGGGGCGCAGGTGATTGCCCGGCAAGCCGCCGAACAGTTTGAGCGCTATACCGGGGTGCGGCCGACCCAGGAGCAGATCGCCGAGGCCGCCAAAGCCTCAGAGGTATCGCGTGCCTGAGGCGGTATCGCGAGCCTGAGCCGTCTTGGCTCAGGGCGTGATCGTGGCTTCGTCGTCGATGGCCTGGGTGGCATCCATCAGCGGTATCGCCTGATCCTCGGTGCCGTCCGCGTTGAGTTGCAGCACGTAGATGCTGCCATCCTGGCCCGGAATAACCACGGTCTTCTGGGCGATCATCCGGTTGATGCCGTCCCTGGTGTAGATGCCGCCGATCTGGGTGGCGTCGAATCCGCTAAGCGTGGTGGGCTTACCGGTTTCCGGCCCCTCGAAATCCGGCAGGTTCTGGATCTCGCCCGGCGCGTATTCGAGAATCTTTGCCGGGTCCACGTCGCCGGTCAGCTTGGACAGGATCGCGATGACCGTCGCGGGATCCTGCGCCGCCGCCGGATCGGCGAACACGATTGCGCCATAGGCCCACTCGGGGGTCCTGGCTCCGGCGTCCTCCCAGCCCTGCGGTATGGGGAGGTTGATGTTGGGGGCGCCGGGCTCGCCTCGCTTCACCGGCGTTTCGGTGATGTTGTTCTCTTTGATGTAGTCGACGATCGTTTTGGCGGGTCCGGTGGCCTGTGCCGTTGTGGTGGGAGCCGCGCTGCTGGTGGTCTCCGACTCCGTGGCCGAGGTGGTCGCCGAGCCTTCTGTCTTATCCGAACCGCACCCGGACAGGCCGATTCCGAGCGCCAGTGCCGTGATGGCGATGACGCCTGCCCGCATGGGGATGGTCATGTCGTCTCCTGATAATTGTCGGCCCGAGGCGTCGACACGGTCTGCGCGCGACTAAGCCGGATCGCAGCGCAGTTTAGTCGCCCGCGCCGCAGTTCTCACCCGAAGGCCGGTAAATCCGCCTTCAGCAGCCCGTTCTTGTCCTCGTTTCGCTGCAATGCCGACCACTTGGGGTGGATGATCAAGAGGGCACTTCTGCGAGAGCGGGTCGGGGATGCGGTCGGTCGTGCGTTGCTTGATGACGACTGTCCTTGCGCTGGGCTGTGTCGTCGTGATGGCGTCGTGGTGGGGAATGGCAACGGCTATTCCATTGCTTGCCGCCCACACCACCGCGCTGATCATGGGCGGGACCGGACATCCGCTGGTGGGCCCCAAGGACACTGCCGAGTTCGTCACCTCCTACCTCGACAACGCTGTGGTCCACTACCTGAACCCGGCGTCCACCGGTCCGGTCACCAACGCGGTCGCCGTGTTCACGCCCGAGGAGTTCTTCCCGATGGGCCGGCTCACCCTGGATGAATCGGTCGCCGAGGGCCACGCCAATCTGCAGCGATGCCTGGCGGCCGGCATGGATTGCGTTTTCAACGACGACCCGGCCGTCGTCTCCACGGTGGGGCCCTCGGCTGCGCCGCGAATCGGCGACTTCTTCCAGGTCTTCGGCTTCTCGCAGAGCGCAATGATCGCCTCGCTGGCCAAGCTGGACCTCATCGGCGATTACCAGACCGGCGACGCGGCGGTGCCGTTCATGCTGGTTGCCAACCCGATGCGACCCAACGGTGGCGTGCTGATGCGGGGCAAGGGTTTGCCGACCATCCCGATCCTGGGCATCTCGTTCATCGGCTCGTCGCCGACCGACAGTGCGATGCTGGCGGACGGCGCCTATGCCAATCCGACGGTCGACATCGCGCGGCAGTACGACGGACTCGGCGGTGACTTCCCGGTCCGCCCGCTGAATCTGCTGGCCCTGGTCAACGCGCTGCTCGGCTACGTTGTGCTGCACGGCGAAACCGTCGAGGTGCCTTTTGATGAGGCTCAATTCCAGGGCAGCGAGGGAGACACCAGCTACTACCTGATCGAGACCGACGTCGTCCCGATCCTGCAACCGCTGGCGCTCCTTCTGCCCGCGCCGATCCTCAAGGCGATGGATGCACCGCTGCGGGTCATCATCGAGGACGCCTACGACCGCGATATCGGTCCCGGCACCCCGACGCCGATGAGCTGGTGGCCGACCAAGGATGTGTTTGCTTTGGCGGGCAACCTCATCCGATCGGTGCCGGTGGCCGTCGACAACCTCTTCCAGGGATTCGGACTGTCCCGGCCGCTCGGTACTGAGGCGCCGGGCCCGTATGGGGTCGGGGGGCGGGCCCTGCCGCAACAGTCGGGCGGCGCCGGGGCGGCGGGGAGCGCGCACCGAGCCGGGGGTCCTACCCGCGATACCGGCGGCGCCGAGGGCGCTGAGCCGGCTGCTGAGCCGGCGACCCACCCCACCAGGGGTATGCCCGACGACGCGGACCAGATCGCCCAACCGCCGGACCCTCCTGAACCTGTCGCCATGGATAACAACGGCCCGGTGGTGCAGGAGGCGTCCGAGGTACCTGAGCCCGCCGTCGGACTCGCGTCGTCCCCGCGGGAATCTGAGATCCCGGCGGCCGTCCAGGCCGGCGACGACGGTGCCGCGGCCGGCCGGGACGACGAGGCGGGCGACGACGCGGCCGGCCGGGACGACGGTGCCGGCCGAGACGACGCGGCCGGACGGGACGACGAGAACGACAATGCGGGCGACACGGTAGACGGCTACTCGACGGCATCCGATCGAATCGACGCGGCCGCGGCCTGAGCGTCGCGGGCGGCAAATTCGGGCCGCGTGGTATCAAAAGGCGGTGAGGCAGTTCGCTGCGTGTTCGCTGGCGCTGCTGTGTAGTGCGTGCGGCCAGCACGACGGACCGGCGCCGCACTCGCTGTCGACGGAAAGTACTGGCACACAGATAAATCCGGCAAGAATCGATCGCACCCGGGGTGAGCTGCCGCCGGGGTACGAGGTGTCCGTCGCCACCACGGTGGCCACCCCGCTGGCCTCGTGGAGTCTGGGAGAGGCGAGCGTCGCGGTGCCACCGAAGTGCCTGATCTTGGCCGCGCCCGCGGTCGGTGCGCCGTCGGCGCGGGGTTGGTCGGCCTCCGGGCCCGGCGGAATCGTCTTCGCCGTGGTTGCGGAGTCAGACGGGGCGGCGCCCGACTCGCGCTTGCTGGCCGAGTGCGGACGGTGGACGTTGACTTCCGAGCGCAGCACCGCGACCGTCATCGTCGCCTCCGAGCACACCGTTCCCGGGGCCCCGACAATGTCGATGAGCGCGACGATCACCACAGTGGTCGAGGGCGGGACGGAAACCCGCTCGCGCGCAGACACCTTCGCGGCCTACCTGGTGGGCTATCTGTGCTTCGTGACGCTGGTCACCGATCCCGGCTCGCCTGGTCCGTCCCTGCAGCCCGGATTTGCGGCAGATCTCTTACTGAGCGTCGTCTCGGCGCTGCGCGGTTGATGCCCGACATGCGGGTACATTGGCCGCGATGCAGAACCAACGGGCGACGCTGGCCGGCGTGACGGTAGCCGGTTGCGTCGGGCTGCTGGTCGCGTGCGGCTCGAATCAGCCGGTCGACCTTTCGCGGGCGGACATTGCCAAAGTCGCCGGCATAGGCTCCAGTTTCGGCCCGCCGTACAAGGTCAGCACGGTGGGGCCGGCAGCCATCGATCCGCGACTATTGGGCCCGCAGACGCTGCCCCCGGGGCTGACCTTCGATCCCGCAGACTGCGCGGCGGCGGCGAGCCGACAGACGCTGCCGATTGGGGTCAAGGGCAACATGGCCGCCACCACCGCCGAGGGCGAGGGTATGCGCTACATCGTGATCGCAGTGGAAACCTCAGAGCCGGTACCGGCCCAGACCCCGACCGAGCAGTGTCGTGCGGTGACGTTCACCGGACCTACGGTGCGCGGCTCGGTCGAGCGCGTCGAGGCGCCGCACGTCGAGGGCGTCCCGATCGTCGGCACCCATCGGGTCCTGCAAACGACGGCAGACGGACGCACCCGCACCGGCGAGCTCTACAACTATGTCGCTACTTTCGGCAACTTCATCGTCATCGTCACCGCCAACCCGCTGGTGCTGCCGGATGCGCCCGTCGTCCCGGTCAACACAAGTCGTGCCCGTGAACTCGTGACCCAGGCGGTCGCTCTGGTCAGGGGCGAGTGACGATTCGGCGCGGTTGACGGACCGATGTTCAGCGCACGTCGAACGCCCGGTACTGCACGCTGATCCGAGGTCCGCTGGGCCTGGTGGTTTTCGGAATGCAGTGCTCCCAGGTGCGTTGACATGATCCGCCCATCACCAGTAGGTCGCCATGGCTGTGGCGCAGTCGTAACGAGCGTCCGCCGCCTCGCGGTCGCATTGCGAAAACCCTTGTGGCGCCGAGGCCGAGAATGGCGATGATGGTGTCCTCGTCGTTGCTCCGGCCCATGGTGTCGCCGTGCCAGGCGACACTGTCCCGGCCGTCGCGGTACAGACAGAGCCCGACGGTCGCGAACGGCTCGCCAAGTTCGGCGGCGTACGTGTCATTGAGCCGTGCTCGAATCCGGGCGAGCGCGGGGTGCGGCGCCGCATCCGTGGGATCGGCGAAATCGTGGAAGCCGACCAGCCGCGGAACGTCGAGAACCCGGTCATACATCTGGCGGCGTTCGGCGCGCCATCGGACCGCGTCGCGCAGTTCGCCGAACAGCGAATCGACGGAACCGGAGTCGCCCTGGGTGAGCCAGCCCGGCCGGACCTCGAGCCACGCACCATTGCCCAGCTCGCGGCGGTCGGCGGGATCGAACAGCGAGCTTTGCAGGGCCGGCTCCATGCGGTGCAGTCTATCGCACAGACGTTCGATAATGGGCACGTCGGCGTCGAGTCCGTCAAGGCGCCCGCTTCAGCCTGACCGAGGTGTTGAGGTGTCGTTTGGGTCTACGGTGATTGGCGTGACAAACCCTGCATTGGGCTGTGATTCCGAAGTGGGCACGCTACGCGTGGTCGTCCTGCACCGCCCGGGCGCCGAACTGCAGCGGCTGACACCGCGCAACAACGACTCGCTGCTCTTCGACGGCCTCCCTTGGGTTGGCAAGGCGCAGGAGGAACACGACGCGTTCGCGGCGCTGCTGAGATCGCGCGGTGTCGAGGTGCTGTTGCTCGCCGACCTGTTGACCGAGGCGCTCGCCGCCAGCGGGGCGGCACGTATGCACGGCATCGCCGCGGCCGTGGACTCGCGACGGCTCGGTTCGCATCTGGCAGAGGAACTTTCGACATACTTACGCACCCTTGATGCGGCCGCGTTGGCACATGTGCTGATGGCCGGACTGACGTTTGACGAGTCGCCGCTCGGGGAGAACGAGTTGTCCCTGGTGCGCCGGATGCACCACGGTGGGGACTTTGTCATCGATCCGCTGCCCAATCTGCTGTTCGCCCGGGACTCGTCGTTCTGGATCGGTGCACGAGTGGCAATCACATCACTGGCCCTGCCGGCCAGGGCGCGGGAGACCTCGCTGACCGACGTGATCTATGCGCACCATCCGCGTTTTCTCGGGGTCCGTCGCGCCTACGAGTCGCGATCGGCTCCGGTGGAGGGCGGCGACGTGCTCCTGCTGGCACCTGGTGTGTTGGCGGTCGGGGTGGGCGAACGAACGACACCCGCGGGCGCGGAGGCGTTGGCACGCAGCCTTTTCGATGACGATCTGGCCCACACGGTGCTTGCGGTGCCGATCGCCCAGGAGCGCGCTCAGATGCACCTGGACACCGTGTGCACGATGGTCGACACCGATGCGGTCGTGATGTATCCAAACATCGTGAACTCGTTGTCCGCATTCACCATTCGGCGCGCTGCCGAAGGCGTGAAGATCGATGCCGTGGCGCCGTTCGTCGTTGCCGCGGCCCACGCGATGGGCATCGACAAACTGCGGGTCATCGACACCGGCCTGGACCCCGTCACCGCCGAGCGCGAGCAATGGGACGACGGCAACAACACCCTCGCGCTGGCGCCGGGCGTGGTGGTGGCTTATGAGCGCAACACCGAAACCAACGCCCGGCTGGCAGATGCCGGCATCGAGGTACTGCCGATCGCAGCGTCGGAGCTGGGCACCGGCCGAGGGGGCCCGCGGTGCATGTCCTGCCCGGTGGCCCGCGATCCGCTGTAGCGGACACCTCTGGCTCAACGAGCGTGCACTCACGGTCGCGATTTCACCACTGCTGCAACGACCGTACGTACACTCTCGCGCTAGCGGGGCTAGCGCCAGGACGGTAACCAGATCTGCATATTCCACGTACTCTGCGAGATCGGCAATCCCGTCAGGATCGGATACATCCACGCGAAGTTGGTGATCACCAACGCGACGTAGCAGCACACGACCAGCAGCCCCAACGTTCGACGTTCCGGGTTCTGGCCCGGCTGGTAAAGGATGTCGCCGAGAATCATCGCGATCATCATCACCAGAAACGGAGCCATCGTGGACGCGTAGAAGAAATACATCTGCCGATCGATATCGGCGAACCAGGGCAGGAACCCGGCGCCATAGCCCACCAGCAGAGCCGCATATCGCCAGTCTCGCCTGACGAATGCCCGCCACACTGCCCAGGCCAGGACCGGGATCGCGATGAACCACATCGCCGGGGTGCCCACCAGCATCACGGCTTTGACACAAGACTGAGCGCCGCACCCCGGAATGTTCTCGGTCTCGATCGCATAGAGGACCGGTCGCAGCGACATCGGCCAGGTCCACGGCTTGGACTCCCACGGGTGATGGTTCCCGTCGGCGTTGGTCAGCCCGGAATGAAATCGGTACACCGCGTAGGTGTAATGCCACAAGGAGCGCACCGCGTCGGGCATCGGGACGACGCTGTCGGGCCCGATGGAGCGGCCCACCTCGTAGCGACCGATCGCCGTCTCGGAGGCGAACCACGGCGCGTATGAGGCCAGGTACACCCCGAACGGGATGACCACCAGCGCATAGAGTGACGGCCCGACGTCTCGCCGAAAGACCCCCAACCACGGGCGCGGGACTCGGTACTGGCGACGAGCGGCGACATCGAAAGCAACCGTCATCACGCCGAAGAACATCACGAAGTACAGCCCGGACCATTTGGTTGCGCACGCGAGACCCAGCAGCACGCCCGCCCCGAACCGCCACCACCTGACACCGAGGCGCGGGCCCCATGGTGTCTCGCCGATGCGGCCCTCCAACAGTGCGATATGCATACGTTCGCGGACCTGATCGCGATCGACGATCAGACAGCCGAAGGCCGCGACGACGAACAGAGTCAGGAAACCGTCCAGCAGCGCGGTACGGGCGGTGACGAAGCTGACCCCGTCGGCGATCAACAACAGGCCCGCGATCCCACCGACCATGGTTGACCTGCTGATGCGACGCGCGATGCGAGCCACCAGCAGGACCAGAACGACGCCGTACACGGCTCCGGAGAATCGCCAGCCCAGCCCGTTGTAGCCGAAGAGGGCCTCGCCGACCGCGATCAGCTGCTTGCCCACCGGCGGGTGCACCACCAGCCCGTAGCCCGGGTTGTCCTCGACGCCGCTGTTGTGCACCATCTGCCAGGCCTGCGGTGCGTAGTGCTTCTCGTCGAAGATCGGGGTGCCCGCGTCGGTCGGCGAGCGAACGTTGAGGAATCGCGTCAGGGCGGCCAGCGCGGTGAGGACCGCCGTCATCGCCCAGCCCTGGAGGCGATCGACCGGGCCGAAATCGGCGACGGGGACCAGCGGCCCAGGGCTGATCACCGGCACCGCTCGGTGCCGAACAACGAGTTCGTCGGCCGGGGCGCTCACGCCTGCGATCGTAGGCTGTGCTCATGTCAATCCCCGGGCCGTCCCCGGCACTCCGTGCGTGGGCCCATCGCTGCTGCCCGCCGAAATGACCGCCGGCCGACTGCTCATCGCGGCCACCCCATTGGGTCAGCCGTCGGACGCCTCGGTCCGGCTGATGCGAGCCCTGGGCAGCGCCGATGTGGTCGCGGCCGAGGACACCCGGCGGGTCCGCACGCTGGCACAGTCGCTGGAGGTCCGCATCGCCGGTCGGCTTGTCAGTTTGTTCGATCAGAACGAGGTGTCCCGAGTGTCGGCGCTTGTCGAGGACATCCGGGGCGGATCCACCGTGCTGCTGGTCAGCGATGCCGGCATGCCGTTGATCAGTGACCCCGGCTACCGGTTGGTGGCCGCGGTGATCGAGCACGGGTTGTCGGTGCAGTGCCTACCGGGCCCGTCGGCGGTGACGACTGCGTTGGCCGTGGCAGGTCTGCCGTCTGACCGGTTCTGCTTCGAGGGCTTCGCGCCCCGCAGGCAATCGGCGCGCACCTCGTGGCTGCGGACACTGCTCGGCGAGACCCGGACGTGCGTGTTCTTCGAGTCGCCCCGCAGGCTGGCCGACTGCCTGCGAGACGCCCGCGACGTGCTGGGGTCCGATCGCCGGGCGGCGGTGTGCCGAGAACTGACCAAAACCCATGAAGAGGTGGTGCGGGGCTCCCTCGGCGAACTCGTGGACTGGGCCGCCGCCGGGGTGCTGGGCGAGATCACCGTGGTGCTGGCCGGTGCCACGCCGAATGTCGACCCCGACGCCCTGGTGGTCGAGGTCAACCGCCTGGTCGGGGCCGGAATGCGGGTCAAGGACGCCTGCGCCCAGGTGATTGCCGGCAATCCCGGCGCCCCGTCGCGGCGCGCACTCTACGATGCGGTCCTGCGTGCGCGAGACTGAGGTCCGACGGTGGCGTGACCGATGATCGGAGTTGCCTTGTGCAGGCATTCGTCCCATTCGCGCGCCGGGACGGAATCCGCGGTGATGCCCCCGCCGACGCCGAGGGTCGCGGTCCGGTCGGTCGTGAACTCGACCGTTCGAATGGCCACGTTCAGTTCGCAGCCAGCCACTGGCGATGCCAAACCAACTGTGCCGCAATAGACCCCGCGTCTGCGTGGCTCCCACCCGGTGAGCAGTTCACGGGCCCGGGTCTTCGGCGTGCCGGTCACCGATGCGGGCGGGAAGGTGGCGTCGAGCACCGCGGTCATCGGCATCTCGGCGGCCACCCGTGCGGATACGCTGGACACCAGATGCCACACGCCGGGTGCCGGTCGCACCGCGAGCAGTTCGCGCACCGACACCGTCCCGGTGCGCGCTATCCGGCCGAGGTCGTTGCGGACCAGGTCCACGATCATGATGTTCTCCGCGACGTCTTTGACCGATGCCCGTAGTCGGGCCGGGTCGGCGTGGGCCGGCAGCGTGCCCTTGATCGGGCTCGATGTCACGGCTTCGCCGCAGCGCCGTAGGAACAGTTCCGGTGACAGCGAAGCCACCGCGCCCCAGGCTCCGGCCACATAGGCGGCGCGTGCCGGTGCGGTGCGCGTCACCGCTTCGATGAAAAAGTCGATGGGGTCGCCGTCGAGCCGGCCGCTGAACTGGGTGCACACACATGCCTGGTACACCTCGCCCGCGGCGATCGCCTCCAGACAGGCGAGCACGCCGCGTTGATGCGCCGCCTGGTCGGCTTCGGTCCAGACGACGACGGCGGAACGCGGGACCGGGGCCGTCTGCAGCGCGTCGACGATCCAGGGTGAAATCGCTGCGCCCAAGAGGTTTTCGTACCACCAGGTGCCGTCGCGGTCGCGACGCAGCACGCTGTCCGACCAGCCGCCGGCGGCTCGGGGAATTCGCGGCCCCAGGCCGTCGGCACCGGCGTCCGGATAGGACAGGTAGCCGAACCAGCCGCCCCCGATCGGGGAGGCGCCGCCGATCCCGAGGGTGGGGTGTGGGCCACCGGGGGTGGGATCGAAGACGGCATCCGCGTCTACCTCGGTTGTCTGCAGCGACGGCGCGATGATCGCCTGCGATCCGAACCACTCGCCGATCAGAGCGGCGGGTGCGGGCAGACCGAGCCGCGTCGTCGCGGCGGCAAGCAGATCCAGCACCAACGGTGCACTGCCCAAGTCGCCGAGTCGCTCGATGCGCACCGCATCAGCTTGTCAGACACTGCGGTTGTCAGACACTGCGGCTGATCTCCCGCCTGATGTCGGCGCCGGCCAGCTTTTCGGGATTTCGCATCGCATAGAAGTGGGTGATCTTGCCGTCCATGACCTCGACGGTGATGACCCCTTCGAAGCTTTCACCGAGATAGAGGCGCAGCGCCGGCGCATTGTTGTACATCGCGGGCTCGACCCGGCCGGCGGCTCCGCCGAGGCGGACCAGGCCGATGACCAGCTTGGCCACTCGATCGGCACCGTAGACCGGCCTGCGCGCCGCGCTGACCTTCCCGTCGCTGTCGGCAGTCCATACCACCTCAGGTGCCAGCATCGCCATCAAGCCCTCGAGATCGCCGGTGGCGGCCGCGGTGAAGAAGCGGGTCGTCAGCTCGGCGGACGCCTTTGGGTCGACCGGCTCGAACCGTTTGCGCCGTGCCTGTACATGCTCGCGGGCCCGGTGCGCCATCTGGCGCACCGCCGCCGCCGATTTGTCCAGCGTCGATGCGATCTCCGGATAGGAGAACCCGAACACCTCCCGTAGCACGAAAACGGCGCGCTCGTCCGGACTCAGCGTCTCCAGCACCACCAGCATCGCCATCGAAACAGACTCGGCCAGAACCACATCGGCGGATGCGTCCGGTTCGACCAACAGCGGTTCGGGCAGCCATGGGCCGATGTAGTCCTCGCGCCGCCGGGACTGAGCGCGCAGCGCGTTCAACGACTGCCGGGTCACCAGACGAGCCAGATAGGCCTTGGTGTCGACGACCGTCGAAAGGTCCACGTCTGCCCAGCGCAGATAGCTGTCCTGTAGTACATCATCGGATTCTGTTGCACTGCCCAGGATTTCGTATGCGATGGTGAATAGCAGCGGTCGCAGCGCAGTGAATCGCTCGGCGTGATCGTTCACAATCGCACCGCTCGAGCAGCCAGCTGCTGCGGTCGCTTGCCGCCTTTGAGCCAGAAGTAGCTCCCCGGCCTGCGGGCCTCGCGGGCCAGGAACACGATCGTGCCCTTGCAGACCATCTCCTTGATGCGCGCTGCGGCGCGTCCACCGATGTACAACGGCAGCACCTGATCGTCGAGACGGGCGATCTGGATCAGGCCCGCCGACCGGCCCAGGCTGATGCACTGGCCGGTGAAGGCCTGGTTGATCGGTTTCGGTGCGGTGCCGGCGATCCGGCTCAGTATGGTGTTCGCGGCTTGGGCGCCCAGCGGAATGGCGGCCTGGCAGCTCATCCGCAGTGGCAGGCCCGAAGGTGCCGATGCGTCGCCGGCGGCGACGATGCGCGGGTCGTCGATGCTCGTCAGGGTCTCGTCGGTGAGCAGCCGGCCGATGGCGTCGGTGCGAAGGCCGCTGCGCGCAGCCAAGTCCGGCACGCCGAAACCCGCCGTCCATATCGTCACCGTGCTGGCCACCCGGCGACCGTCTGCCAGGACCACCGCGTCGGGCAGCACCTCGGTGACGGTGGCTCCCGGACCGTCGATCACGGTGACGCCGAGTTCGGCCATCCGCTTGGCGGCGGCGCGGCGGCCCCGGATGCTCAGATACGGGCCGAGCGCGCTGCCGCACACCAGCGTCACCCGCCGCCCCTGCTCGGCGAGTTCGGCCGCCGTCTCCAAGCCGGTAGGCCCGCCGCCCACAACACTGATCGCGGCATCGGCCGCAGCAGCTGCCAGGACCGCCTTCAACTGCCCAGCCTGCTCGTATTCCGCTATGGGATAGGCGAACTCGGCCGCGCCGGTGACCGCCGACGGCGTACCGGTGCTGCCCACGGCATAAATCAGATAGTCGTAGTGCAAGCTGGTCCCCGACGCGAGCTCGACCCGCTGCGCCGCGGCGTCGATGCGGGTGACGGAGTCCACGGTGAGCTCGATGCCGTGACCGAGCACGCTGGCGTAGTCAACGACCGCGTCGTCGGATCCGGCGGTCAACTGGTGCAACCGAATCCGTTCAACGAAGGCCGGTCTCGGGTTGACGACGGTGACGTCGACGCTCTCTTCGAGTCGCAGGTGATTAGCCGCCATCACGCCGGCGTATCCGCCGCCGATGACGAGGACCCGGGTGGTCTTTCCGGTCATGGTGTCTGCCTTTCTCTGGGACGTGCCCTTGAGACACCGCCGGCCGCCCGGATGTGACACGGCGTGACGCGCATCACATATTAACGAGGAGTAGTCAGGCAGATTGGTACCGCGGAAAAATCCCGGTGGGGGAGGGTAGCGCGACGCCGGGGGTCAGTCGAACCGCTACCGCGGTGAATGCCCGTCGATCCGACGGCTGGCCGAGCAGGTCAAGCAGTTTGTCCATCGATCCGGGCATTACCGGTTGGGTAAGCAGCGCGGCGATACGCACGACCTCCAGCGTGGTGTAGAGCACCGTGGCGAACCGCTCGCGAGCCTCCTCGGTATCGGTCTTCCCCAGCACCCACGGCTGTTGGGCCGAGAAGTACCGGTTCGCCGCGCCCAGAACCGACCAGATGGCCTCGAGCGCGAGATGCATTGCCGGTACGTCGAATTGCGCGCGAACCCTCGGTAGTAGCCCGTCGGCGAGGTCCAGTAGGTCCCGGTCGGCGTCGGTGAATGGGCCCGGCGAGGGCACCACGCCGCCGAGGTTCTTGTTGACCATCGACAGCGACCGCTGAGCGAGATTGCCGAATTCGTTGGCCAGGTCGGCGTTGATTCGTCCGACGATGGCTTCCTCGCTGTAGCTGCCGTCCTGACCGAATGGCACCTCTCGCAGCAGAAAGTAGCGCACCTGATCGAGTCCGAAGGTGTCGACGAGGGCTATCGGATCGACGACATTGCCGACCGACTTGCTCATCTTCTCGCCGCTGACGAGCAGGAAACCATGCACGAACACCCGGCGGGGGAGTTCGATACCGGCGGACATCAGGAAGGCCGGCCAGTACACGGTGTGGAACCGGATGATGTCCTTGCCGATCATGTGCAGATCGGCCGGCCAGTACTTGGCGAAACTCTCGGAGTCGGTGTCCGGGAACCCGGCACCGGTCAGGTAGTTGGTGAGCGCATCCACCCAGACGTACATCACGTGGTCGGGGTGGTCGGGGACCGGCACTCCCCAGTCGAACGTGGTCCGCGAGATCGACAGGTCGCGCAACCCCCCGGATACGAAGCTGACGATCTCATTGCGCCGGACGTCCGGCGCAATGAACTCCGGGTGGGCCGCGTAGTGCGCCAGCAGGCGCTCGGTGTAGGCCGACAGCCGAAAGAAGTAGGTTTGTTCCTCGGTCCAGGTCACCTCGGTGCCGGTCTCGAGGGAGACTCGGGTCCCATCGGGCCGGTCTTCCAGTTCGTCGTCGGCGTAGAAGCGTTCGTCGCGGATCGAGTACCAGCCGGAGTAGGAATCGAGATAGATGTCGCCCGCAGCTTCCATTGCCTTCCAGAGCGCAATGGACGCCTGGATGTGATCGGCGTCCGTGGTGCGGATGAACCGGTCGAAGGAGGCGCCGAGACGTTCCTGCATCGCCTGGAATGCGTCGGAGTTCCGCCGCGCCAGTTCGGCGGTGGGAATGCCCTCGGCGGCAGCTGTCTGGGCCATCTTGAGGCCATGCTCATCGGTGCCGGTGAGGAAGCGCACATCGAAGCCGTCCAGGCGCTTGAACCGGGCGACCGCGTCGGTGGCGATGTACTCGTAGGCATGGCCGATGTGCGGGGTGCCGTTTGGGTAGGCGATCGCGGTGGTGATGTAGTAGGCCTCGCGCATGTGGATTCACCTTAGGGTGTAGGCCGTGAGCTCCTCCAGAAAGCAGGGCGAGCCGCCGCCGATTCCGGAGCCCCTGATTCCCCTGGTCGACGCGCACACCCACCTGGATGCCTGTGGCGCCCGTGTCGCCGACGACGTGCGCGCGATCCTGGACCGCGCCGCGGCTGCCGGAGTGCGGGCGGCCGTCACCGTCGCCGATGATCTGGATTCCGCACGATGGGTGGTGGAAGCCGCCGATTGGGATCGGCGGGTGTACGCCGCGGTGGCGCTGCACCCGACCCGGGCCGGCGCGCTGACACCGCAGGCCAGGACTGAGATCGAGGAGCTGGCGAAACACCCCCGGGTGGTTGCGGTCGGGGAGACGGGCATCGACATGTACTGGCCCGGACGTCTGGCGGGGTGTGCGACCCTCGCCGAACAGCGCGAGGCGTTCGCCTGGCACATCGACCTGGCCAAGAGGACGGGCAAACCGCTGATGATCCACAACCGCGACGCCGACGCCGAGGTGCTGGACGTGTTGCGGGCCGAGGGTGCGCCCGAGACTGTGATCTTCCACTGTTTTTCCTCCGACGTGGACATGGCGCACACCTGCGTGCAAGCTGGCTGGGTGCTCAGCCTGTCCGGGACAGTGAGCTTCAAAAACGCTCATGCGCTGCGGGAAGCCGCCGGATCGATCCCCCCCGACCAACTTCTCGTCGAGACCGACGCACCGTTCCTGACCCCTCATCCGTATCGCGGGGCGCCCAACGAGCCCTACTGCCTGCCCTACACTGTGCGAGCGCTGGCCGATATCGTCGGCCGGCCCGCGGAACTGATTGCGCAGCAGAGTTCCGCGACGGCGGAGCGAGTCTACGGTTGGCAGAGTTGCCGCTTGTAGACCTTTTCGTTACCGTCTTGTGATCAAATGCGGGTGCGCGACCGTGCCGCCCGTACTGCCTAGTCGGGGATTGACTCGGGATTACCAACGTCGGGATCAACACTGTGAATGCTCTAACGAAACTCCATGCCGCGCGCTCGCCGCTGTTGCGGGTAGTGATGGCCGCAATTTTGCTGGCATTGGCCTTTGCCGGCGGAACGGCGGTCAACTCTCACAAGACCGTGACGCTGACCGTCGACCGCTCGACGGTCACCGTCGCGACGATGAAGGCTCGCGTGATCGACGTCGTCAACGAGAACGGCTTCGAGGTCGGCGACCGCGACGATCTCTATCCGGCCGCCGATGCGCCCGTTGAGCAATCCGGGACCATCGTGCTGCGCCGCAGTCGGCCGTTGCAGATTTCCACCGACGGCGGCGGCACCGAGCAGGTCTGGACCACCGCATCGACGGTGCAGGAGGCGCTCGCCCAGCTGCAGATGACCGACAAGGCGCCACTGGCAGCCTCGCGTAGCAGCCGTGTCCCGCTCGAAGGGATGTCGCTTCCGGTGGTCAGCCCCAGGACGGTTCAGCTGAACGACGGCGGACAGATCCGCGTCGTTCGCCTCGCCGCGCCGAACGTTGCCGCGCTACTGGATGCCGCGGGAGTTCCACTGCAGCAACGTGATTCGGTCGTACCCGCACCGTCGTCGCCCGTTATCGACGGCATGCAGATCGACGTGACGCGGATCCGGGTCGCCAAAGTCACCCAGCGGGTGCCGCTGGCGCCGAACAACCAGCGCATCGAAGATGTGACGCTGAACATGAGCCGCCAGATCGTCGAGGATCCGGGTAGCCCGGGCACTCAGGACGTCACCTTCGCGGTCTCCACCGTGAACGGCGTCGAGACCGGCCGGCTGCCGGTTGCCAACGTCGTGGTTTCACCCGCCCGCGATGGCGTACTCCGAGTCGGCGCCAAACCGGGCACCGAGGTTCCCCCGGTGTCGAACCCGGCCACCTGGGACGCGTTGGCCCGCTGCGAAGCCGGTGGTAACTGGGCGATCAATACCGGCAACGGATATTTTGGTGGGGTCCAATTTGACCAAAACACCTGGGAGCGCAGCGGTGGTCTGCGTTATGCTGCGAGAGCGGATCTGGCGACAAGAGAAGAACAGATCGCGATTGCTGAGATTACTCGGTCGCGTCAAGGATGGGGGGCGTGGCCGACCTGTAGCGGGAGGATCGGTGTGTCGTGACAATTCGACTGCTTGGGCGAACTGAGATCCGACATCTAGCGAAAGCCATCGATTTCCGTCCACGCAAGTCGTTCGGTCAGAACTTCGTCCACGACGCCAACACCGTTCGCCGTATCGTGTCGTCCTCCGGGGTCAACCGGTCCGATCATGTGCTCGAGGTCGGCCCGGGGCTGGGTTCGCTGACGTTGGCGCTCCTGGACCGCGGAGCCACGGTGACCGCCGTCGAAATCGATCCGGTGCTGGCCCGTCAGCTTCCGACGACCGTCGCCGACCATTCGCACAGCGAGATCAATCGTCTTACCGTTCTCAACCGCGACATCCTGACCCTGGAAAAGTCGCACATGTCGGAGATGCCCACCGCTCTGGTCGCCAACCTGCCGTACAACATCGCCGTCCCGGCGCTGTTGCATCTGCTTGCCGAGTTCCCCTCGATCCGGACCGTGATGGTGATGGTGCAGGCCGAGGTCGCCGAGCGACTCGCCGCCGAACCCGGTGGCAAGGACTACGGCGTGCCCAGCGTCAAGGTGCGGTTCTACGGCGATGTCCGGCGCTACGGCTTGGTTTCCCCCACGGTGTTCTGGCCGATCCCGCGGGTCTACTCCGGTCTGGTGCGCATCGACCGCTACGCCACTTCGCCCTGGCCCGCCGACGATGAGTTCCGCCGGCAGGTGTTCGAACTGATCGACATTGGCTTCGCGCAGCGACGCAAGACGGCGCGCAACGCATTCGCTGAATGGGCGGGTTCCGGCAATGAGTCGGCCAGTCGGCTGTTGGCTGCGAGCATCGACCCGTCCCGCCGTGGCGAGACACTCAGAATCGCCGATTTCATTCGGTTGCTGCAGCGATCCGACGACTGGCAGCTGGTGCCCAAGGCCGCTCCGGTGACCTTGAACATGCCCGACTCGGCCTCGCATTCTGTCGAGCCGACGCCACATCCCGCTCGACCAGATTCCGAAGCCGCCCACCAGCGGCAGGCGGAAATCAGCACGGTCTAGCGACCCGATCCTCAGGTTTCGCGTCGGCTTCCCCGACGGGTTGATCGAGCGCGCCTCCGCTTAGCACGTGAAGCGTGAAGGGAACCGACTGTTGAAGACGGTGGTGCTTGGTGTAGTCGCGCTGCTCTTCATGCTGGGCGGACCGTGCGGACTGGCTGAGGCTACGCCGCTCGACCTGGACGACGAGCCGATGATCATCGCGCATCGCGGCGGCACGGGCGATTTTCCGGAGAACACGATCGTGGCGATTTCCAACGCGGTTGCTCATGGTGTGGACGGGGTCTGGCTGACCGTTCAGGCCAGCAGCGACGCGGTGCCGGTGCTGTATCGCCCGACCGATTTGGCGACGTTGACCGACGGGTCGGGACCGGTGAATTCAAAGACTGCCGAGCAACTGGTGCAGCTCAACGCAGGGTGGAGTTTCACCCAGTCGGGTGCCGACGGCTATCCCTACCGGCAGCGGCCGACGCCGATACCGACCCTGGAGCAGGCCATCGCCGTCATGCCGCCGGATCTGCCGTTGTTTCTGGACCTCAAGCAGACGCCGGCACAACCTCTGGTGTCGGCGGTTGCGCAGGTGTTGACCAGGACCGGTGCGGCGGGGCGCTCGGTCATTTTCTCCACCGATGCCGCTATCACCGACGCCGCCGCTGGTGTGGGGCTCCAGACCGCCGAAAGTCGTGACCGCACCCGCCAGCGCCTGCTCGACCTGGCCCTGAACCATCATTGTGACCCGCCTCGTGATCCGGGGAAGTGGGCGGGATTCGAGGTGCACCGCGAGTTCACCGTCACCGAAGAATTCACGCTGGGGGTCGGTGCCACTGAGGTGAACGCCCAGTTGTGGGATCCGCCCGCCGTCGAGTGCTTCACGGCGCAGCCCGGCATGAAAGTTATGGGTTTCGCCGTGAACACATTCGATGACTACCAGCGCGCGAAGAAAGTCGGCCTTGACGCGGTGCTGGTGGATTCTCCCGCAGCAGCGCAACGATGGCGTGCCGAATAAGCCGGTCTACCGGCGCGCCGCTTGCCGGGTCAGCGCACCCGGCGACCGATGCGGAGTTACTGTCGTGCAGTGTCAGCGCGAGACGGAAATACGGCATCGGAGTGGGTACCCACCGGGTCGGTGAATGTCCGGGCTCCCGGAAAAGTAAACCTCTACCTGGAGGTTGGCGACCGCCGCGCCGACGGCTACCACGAGGTGAACACCGTCTTCCACGCCGTGTCGCTACTCGACGAGGTGAACGTTCGGACCGCCGACATATTGTCGGTGGAGGTTTCGGGCGAGGGGGCGGACTCGCTACCGGTCGACGACCGTAACCTGGCGTGGCGCGCCGCCCAATTGCTGGCAGATCATGTCGGCCGGGCCCCGGACGTTGCCATCTCGATCGAGAAGACGATCCCGGTGGCCGGTGGCATGGCCGGCGGCAGTGCGGACGCTGCGGCGGTGCTGGTGGCGATGAACTCGCTTTGGGAGCTGGGCGTGCCGCGGCGCGACCTGCATGCGTTGGGCGCACAACTGGGCAGCGACGTACCGTTTGCGCTGCACGGCGGCACCGCGCTGGGAACCGGCCGCGGCGAGGAGTTGGCCACGGTACTTGCCCGCAACACCTTCCACTGGGTGCTGGCCTTCTCCGCCGGCGGACTGTCCACCCGCAAGGTGTTCGACGAGATCGACCGGTTGCGCGCCGCGGGCGATCGCGATTTGCCGTCGCGCCTGGAATCCCCCGAACCGGTGCTGGCCGCGTTGGCATCCGGAGATCCGGCGCAGTTGGCGCCACTGCTGGGCAACGACCTGCAACCAGCGGCGCTGAGCCTGGATGCGTCGCTGCGTCGCACCTTGCGCGCGGGTACCGAGGCCGGCGCCCTGGCCGGGTTGGTGTCCGGCTCAGGCCCCACCTGCGCGTTCTTATGCGCGTCGGCCGGAGCGGCCGTGGATGTGGGCACCGAACTGGCCGGTGCGGGCGTGTGCCGGACGGTGCGGGTGGCCAGCGGCCCGGTGCATGGCGCCCGGGTGGTGCCGGCACGATCCCCATCTGCCTGAGTGCGGCCCACCCACGCGCCCCAGTCGTCCGGCTTACGCGCTCATCACGAAGCGGTGTGAGTAATACCTCAATCTTCGGGATTGATTGGCAGTTAATTAAGAGATGTTTAAGATAGTCGACGGTGAGAACGCGCGGTCGAGAAGTGGACGCAAACAGTTCCGCCGCCGCTGAGCGCGGTAGGCGATGGGCTGGATTCGATCGCGCAGTTACGACATCACCGATTCGAGACACAAACGCATCCGAAACACGCGCGCGCCTCCGCGAAAAGGCCCCCCATCAGGCGGAGCATTGCGAAAGGTCGTTCGCATCGGGGCACATGTCGGCGAGGAGGTCGTGGTGAGCAGATTCACCGAGAAGATGTACCTAAATGCCCGAACCACCGACAAGGGCATGGTCACCGGCGAGCCGCACGAGCCGATCCGGCACACCTGGGGTGAGGTGCACGAGCGCGCCAGGTGCATCGCCGGTGGCCTCGCGGCCGCCGGTATAGGTCTCGGCGACGCGGTCGGCGTGCTCGCCGGATACCCGGTGGAGATCGCGCCCACCGCGCAGGGCCTCTGGATGCGCGGCGCCAGCTTGACGATGCTGCACCAGCCGACCCCCCGTACCGATCTGGCCATGTGGGCAGAGGACACCATGACCGTCATCGGCATGATCGAGGCCAAGGCGGTCATCGTCGGCGAGCCCTTCCTGGTGGCGATCCCGGTCCTGGAGGAAAAGGGCATCACGGTGCTCACCGTCGATGGTCTGTTGGCTTCCGAGCCGATCGATCCCATCGACGTGGGCGAGGACGATCTGGCGCTCATGCAGCTGACGTCGGGTTCCACCGGCTCACCGAAAGCCGTCCAAATTACCCACCGCAACATCCACTCCAACGCCGAGGCGATGTTCGTCGGGGCGGAGTACGACGTGGACCGCGACGTGATGGTCAGCTGGCTGCCCTGCTTCCACGACATGGGCATGGTCGGCTTCCTGACCATCCCGATGTATTTCGGCGCCGAGCTGGTCAAGGTCACGCCAATGGATTTCCTGCGGGACACGCTGCTGTGGGCCCGGCTGATCGACAAGTACAAGGGCACCATGACCGCCGCGCCGAACTTCGCCTACGCGCTGTTCGCCAAGCGGTTGCGACGCCAGGCCCAGCCGGGTGAATTCGATCTGTCCACTCTGCGGTTCGCGCTGTCGGGCGCCGAGCCCGTCGACCCCGCCGACGTCGATGACCTGATCGATGCGGGCCGACCGTTCGGGCTGCGGCCCGAGGCGATTCTTCCCGCCTACGGCATGGCCGAGACCACGCTGGCGGTGTCTTTCTCGCCGTGCGGGGCCGGGCTGGTGGTCGACGAGGTCGACGCCGACCTGTTGGCGGCGCTGCGCCGGGCGGTGCCCGCCACAAAGGGCAACACCAAGCGGCTGGCTACCCTCGGCCCGCTGCTGCCTGACCTCGAGGCCCGCATCGTCGATGACCACGGCAACCTGATGCCCCCGCGGGGCGTCGGTGTCATTGAATTGCGCGGCGAGAGCGTGACGCCCGGATACCTGACTATGGTCGGCTTCATCCCGGCTCAGGACGAGCATGGCTGGTATGACACCGGCGACCTGGGTTATCTGACCGAGAACGGTCACGTGGTGGTCTGCGGCCGGGTCAAGGACGTCATCATCATGGCCGGCCGCAACATCTATCCGACCGATATCGAACGCGCGGCCGGGCGGGTCGAAGGCGTCCGGGCGGGTTGTGCGGTCGCGGTTCGGCTGGATGCCGGACATTCCCGCGAGACGTTCGCCGTCGCCGTCGAGTCCAATGACTGGGAGGATCCCGTCGAGGTGCGCCGCATCGAGCATCAGGTCGCCCATGAGGTGGTGGCCGAGGTCGATGTGCGGCCCCGCAACGTGGTTGTGTTGGGGCCGGGCAGCATCCCGAAGACGCCGTCGGGCAAGCTGCGCCGTTCGACCTCGGTCTCCCTGGTCTTGTAGCACCCCTTGCTCCGCGAGCGAGCTCATTTGCCGCGAGGGCGCGCGTCTGTGCGCCGCCGCGCCGTAATTGCTGGCATTTTTCGCGCGCTCGCGCGGCTCGAGTGGGCGGTCTATGCCCATGCGTGGACGATATTCTGGGCGGCCTCGAGCCCCTGGACGATCAGCAGCTCGGTGGCATCCGCGGCCTGCTCGCAGATGGTCGGTAGCTCGGCGCGCTCGGCGGTGGTGAAGTTCTCCAGCACGAAAGCGGCCGGGTCTTTGCGGCCGGGGGGCCGGCCGACGCCGATGCGGATCCGCTGAAAGTCTTTGCTGCCCAACGCTGATGCGACCGACCGCAGGCCGTTGTGGCCGCCCTCGCCCCCACCTGACTTGAGCCGGATACGACCGAAGTCGATGTCGAGCTCGTCGTGGATCACCACGACGTCGGCGGGCGGCAGCGAGTAAAACGCCGCCAGGGGCCCGACCTGTCTGCCGGAGAGGTTCATGTACACCCGGGGCTTGGCCAGCACCACAGACCGGCCGGCCAGACGCCCGGTGGCCACATCGGCCCCGGACTTCTTGTGCACCTTGAACTTCTCGCCCATCCGGTCGGCGAGGATCTCGGCCACCATGAAGCCGACGTTGTGCCGGTTGTGCGCGTAGCCCGGCCCGGGATTTCCCAGGCCCACGACCAGCATCGGCCCCTGCGCGCGGGCAGGGGAGGGCTCGGCCATGGCGGTGGTCGGTATGGACTAGTCGGCGTCGGCGCCGGGTTCGGCCTTTTCGCCGGCGTCGCTGTCGGCGGCCTCGTTGGAGCCTTCTTCGGCTGCTTCGCCTTCCTCGCCGGAGGTCTCGGCTTCCAGGTCCTCGGCGGTCGGCGCGACGACCACGTTGACCACCAACATCTCAGGGTCGGACACCAGGGTGACACCGGAGGGCAACACGATGTCACCGGCGGTGAACTGGGTGCCCGCCTCGGCGTCCTGCACCGACACCGACAGGCTTTCCGGGATCGACTGCACGTCGGCCTCGATCTCGATGCTGTTGGCGTCCTGGGTCACCAGGGTGCCCGAAATCGCTTCGCCCTCGACGACGACGTTGACCTCGACGGTCACCTTCTCCCCGCGGCGTACCACCAGCAGGTCAGCATGCTGGATGTTGCGCCGGATCGGATGGATCTCCAGGGACTTGGTCAGCGCCAACTGCTCCTTGCCGTTGATATCCAGCGTCAGAACGGCGTTGGTGCCGGCGTGCCGCAGTACCGCGGCGAAGTCATGCGCATCGAGTTCGAGATGCTGCGGATCGCTGCCATGGCCGTACAGCACCGTGGGAACCCTGCCCTCGCGGCGGGCGCGCCGAGATGCGCCTTTGCCGGTGGCCGTACGGACTTGGGCCTTCAGATTGTTGGGCGCGTTCTTCGCCATGGTTCAGTGCTCCTGTGCCGGTGATTTATATCGGGCACGGCCAGGTCGCACACCGTTGCGGTGCTCGTTCCCGTCGATAACGGTCGACCTGCGGAAGCAGGTCACCCTCGCCGTGACGCGTCGACAAGGGTAGCGCAAGGACCGCCAAGGGCGAAAATCTAAATCCCGAACTGCACCCCGGTGAGTTGCTCGGACAGCGTCCACAAACCGGTGGCCGTGTCGCGGCTGTGGGCCAGCGGACTGCGCGGGTTCTGCCCGGTGGGCCCGCGCATACCGAACCGCGGACCGATGAAGCTGTCCCCGGGCAGCGGCTGAGACGCCGCGTACAAGGTCTGGCGGGCGCCGAAGTCGGCATCGGTGGCCAAGAAGCGGTTGGTGGCACCCCAAAACCGGGTGCCCAACTGGTTACCGGTCTGGCCCTGCAGGTTGGTCGCCGAATACCCGGGATGAGCCGCAACCGCCGTCACCGGCGAACCGGCCGTATCGAGCCTGCGCTGCAATTCGCTGGTGAACAACAAATTGGCCAGCTTCGACTGACAGTAGGCCGGCCAGGCCAGGTACGGCCGCGCCTTCCAGTTCAGATCGCCGAGGCTGACGTAGCCGAACAGGTGCATCATCGACGAGACCGTGACCACCCGGTCGGTGATCGTGGGGAGCAGCAGATTTGTCAGCGCAAAGTGGCCGAGGTGATTGGTTCCGATCTGGCTCTCGAAACCGTCCACCGTCTGCGCGTAGGGCACCGCCATGATGCCCGCGTTGTTGATCAGCACGTCCACGGTGTCGCCGGCGGCGCGGATGTCGTCGGCGAATGACCGGATCGACGCCAGGTCCTGTAGGTCGAGCTTGCGCACTTCCACATCGCCCGTGAGATCCGCGGCGGCGGACTTGCCCTTGTCGAGGTTGCGCACGGCCAAGACGGTCCTGGCCCCGACCCGGGCCAGCTCGCGCGCGGTCACAAGGCCCAGCCCCGAGTTGGCGCCGGTGACGATGACGGTGCGTCCGGCAAACGACGGCAGGTCGGCGGCGGTCCAATCGCTCATGGCCGTCAGCCTAGTGCGGGGAGTCCGGGTTGGTGCACGGCGACGGTGAATCCGTCGATGATCGCCTCGATGTCACAAAATCTCTCGGACGGTGTCAGTCGGCCGAGCCAGCCGGGTTCCCTTGGGGGTCACCACCAACGGGCGCTCGATCAGAATGGGATGTTGCACCATCGCATCGAGAAGCTCGTCATCGGTCGCCGAGCCGAGCCCGAGTTCGGCGTACAGCGATTCCCGTTTGCGCACGGCGGCGCGCACCTCGATCCCGGCGTCGGCGATCAGCTCCGACAACTCGGCGCGCGACGGCGGGGTCTTGAGGTAGAGCACCACCTCGGGTTCGATACCGTTGTCCCGCAACAACTCCAGCGTCTTGCGCGAGGTCGAGCACTTCGGGTTGTGATAGATGCGCGCGGTCATGCCGAACCGTCGAAAAGTCCTGTCACCGAGCCGTTTTCGAAGACCGCCCGGATCGTACTGGCCAGCAGCGGCGCGATCGACAGGACGGTCAGCTGCGGGAACATCTTCTCCTCGCCGATCGGCAGGGTGTTGGTGACGATGACCTCGCGCGCCCCGCTGTCGGCCAGCCGCTTCGGCGCGGGGTCGGACAGCACACCGTGGGTTGCGGCGATGACGACGTCGGCCGCACCGTCCTGCTTGAGCAGTTGGACGGCGCCGGCGATGGTGCCGCCGGTGTCGATCATGTCGTCGGTCAGGATGCAGGTCTTGCCTCGCACCTCACCGACCACTCGATTGGACTTCACCTGGTTGGGGACGAGCGGGTCACGGGTCTTGTGGATGAAGGCCAGCGGAACTCCGCCCAGCGAGTCGGCCCACTTCTCGGCGACCCGCACCCGCCCCGAGTCCGGCGACACCACGACCATGTCGTGCTCGGCGTAGTTATCGGCGATGTAGCCGCACAAAAGCGACTGTCCGCGCATGTGGTCTACCGGGCCGTCGAAGAAGCCCTGGATCTGATCGGTGTGCAGGTCGACCGACACGATGCGGTCGGCCCCGGCGGTCTTGAGCAGATCGGCCACCAGCCGCGCCGAAATCGGTTCGCGGCCGCGGTGTTTCTTGTCCTGTCTGGCGTAGGGGTAGAACGGCAGGATCGCGGTGATCCGTTTGGCGCTGCCCCGCTTGAGTGCATCGATCATGATGAGCTGTTCCATCAGCCACTGATTCAGCGGCCAGGGATTGCTCTGCAGGACGAAGGCATCGCAGCCGCGTACCGACTCGTCGAAGCGGACGAAGATCTCCCCGTTCGCGAAATCGCGCGCGGTCTGCGCGGTCACGGTGACGTCGAGCTCCTTGGCCACCTGCTCGGCGAGTTCGGGGTGCGCTCGCCCCGAGAACAACATCAGGTTCTTGCGATTGTCGGTCCAGTCGTGGCTCACGGGGCTGCCCTCGGCTTCGTCGGATCGATGGGGATCGATACGCAGGCCATCGTAGCTAGTGCTCGGTGGCATCCTGTCCGTGGCCCTCGGCGACGGCCGATGCGTCTAACGCCTCTAAAGCTTCTGCGGCGGCCTTGGCCGCGGCGCTGCCGGGGCGCTTTCGCGCCACCCAGCCTTCGATGTTGCGCTGCGCACCCGCGGAGACCGCCAGCGCGCCGGGGGGAACGTCGTTGCGGATCACCGTCCCCGCGCCGGTGTAGGCGCCGTCGCCGACGGTCACCGGGGCCACGAACATGGTGTCCGAACCGGTTCGAACATGAGAGCCGATCGTGGTGCGCCGCTTGGTTTCTCCGTCGTAGTTGACGAAGACGCTGGAGGCGCCGATGTTGCTGTGATCACCTACGTCGGCGTCCCCGACATAGGTCAGGTGCGGAACCTTGGTGCCCTCGCCGATGCTGGCGTTCTTCGTCTCGACGAACGCCCCCAATTTGCCGGCGGCGCCCAGCACCGTGCCGGGGCGCAGATAGGTGAACGGGCCCACGACGGCGCCTTCCCCGATCACCGAGGATGAGCCGTGGGTCCGGACCACCGCGGCCCGGTCTGCCACCGAGACATCGGTCAGGGTGGTGTCGGGCCCGATGTCGCAGTGGGTTCCCACGCTCGTACTGCCCAGTAGTTGGGTGCCGGGGCGTACCACTGTGTCGCGGCCGATCCGTACCTCGACATCTATCCAGGTGGATGCGGGGTCGACGACCGTCACGCCGGCCCGCTGATGGCCGGCAACGATTCGGCGGTTCAGCTCGGCGCCCAGCGCCGCGAGTTGCACGCGGTCGTTGACACCGGCGACCAGTGCGGTGTCCTCGACGTGCTTGCCACGAACAGTGTGCCCGTCGGAGCGCACGATCGAGATGACGTCGGTCAGGTAGCGCTCGTGCTGGGCGTTGTCGGAGCGCAGCCGGCTCAGCGCCGACCGCAACGCCTCGGCGTCGAACGCGTAGACGCCGGCGTTCACCTCGGTGATCGCTTGTTGCGCCGGGCTGGCATCGGTCTGCTCGACGATCCCCAGTAGATCTCCACTGGTACGGGTGCGCAGCACCCGCCCGTACCCGGTCGGGTCGGCCAGCGTGGTGGTCAGCACCGTGGCGACCGCCGACTCGGCGATATGTGCGCCGATCAGATCGGAAAGGGTGCCGGAGTCCAGCAGCGGCACGTCGCCCGAGGTCACGACGACCACGCCGTCGAAATCCGCCGGCAACACCGACAGGCCGCATTCGGCAGCGTGTCCGGTGCCGTGCTGCTGCTCCTGAACGGCGATCTCGACCGGACGGCCGATTTCGTCGGCCACCGCCAGCGCCGCCGGGGCCACCCGCTCGCGATCGCGACCTACCACCACCACGAGATGGCGGGGTTGCACTCCGGCGACCGCGTGCAGCGAGTGCGCCAGCATGCTGCGACCCGCCAGCGTGTGCAGCACCTTCGGTGTATCGGACTTCATCCTGGTGCCGGCCCCCGCTGCCAGAATCAGGACTGCGGCCTCACGCATAGCTGCCCCTCCCGCGATGTCCGTTCCGCGCGCACGCGCTCGCCGACGCCCGCTCCGTCGCCAGGACTCGAACCTGAACTATCTGAACCAAAATCAGAGGTGCTGCCGATTACACCACGACGGACTGATCACCCCGAGACTCTAGTCGAAGCAACTACCCTCAACAGGGTGGCTGCTTCCGATAAGGAGATCCGTGCTCCGCGGGCCAGGATGACCGGCAGCGAACGGCGCCAGCAGTTGGTCGAAGTCGCCAAGTCGCTGTTCGCCGAGCGCGGTTTCGACGGTACCTCGATCGAGGAGATCGCGTTACGCGCCAACGTGTCCAAGCCGGTGGTCTACGAGCACTTCGGCGGCAAGGAGGGGCTCTACGCCGTCGTCGTCGACCGCGAGATGTCCGCCCTGCTGGACGGGATCACCGCCTCGCTGACCAAGAACCGGTCCCGGGTGCGGATCGAACGCGTCGCGCTGGCACTGTTGACCTACGTCGAGGAGCGCACCGACGGTTTCCGCATCCTGATCCGCGATTCCCCGGCGAGCATCACCTCTGGTACCTACTCGACTCTGCTGAACGACGCCGTCAGCCAGGTGGCTTCGATCCTGGCCGGAGACTTCTCCCGCCGCGGTCTGGACCCCGATCTGGCACCGCTTTATGCCCAGGCGCTGGTGGGCTCGGTCTCGATGGCCGCGCAATGGTGGCTCGACGTGCGCGAACCGAAGAAAGAAGTGGTGGCGGCGCACCTGGTCAACTTGTGCTGGAACGGCCTGACCCATCTGGAATCCGACCCGGTGCTGCATCAGGAGTAGGACCGCGGCGCGGGCCGCGCACCCGTCCGCACCGGTCAGGTCGATGGGATCGCGGCAACCTACGATGGAGCCCATCATGACCGCATCGGGGACCGTTGACGTCCATACCCCGATCGCGGGCCTCGTCGACCTGGCTCTGCGTGACCCCTCGCTGCAGGAGGTGGCTCGCCGCGGCGCCGACAGGCCCGCCGATCTGAACCTCGTCGGCCCGGCGACCGCACGCGTCTATGTTGCGTGCGCACTCGCGCGGTCCGGGCCGCTTCTTATCGTCACCGCGACCGGGCGGGAAGCCGAGGACCTGACCGCCGAGTTGCAGGGCGCGCTCGGTGGTGCCGTGGCGATGTTCCCCTCCTGGGAAACGCTGCCCCACGAGCGCCTTTCGCCCGGGGTGGACACCGTCGGCGCGCGCCTGCTGTTGCTGCGGCGTCTGGCGTACCCCGACGATGAGCGGCTGGGCCCGCCGCTGCGAATCGTGGTGACCGCAGCGCGATCCCTGCTGCAGCCCATTCCGCAACGACCGGGGGCCGCTGAGGAATTCGCGCCGGTCACGCTCAACGTCGGCGCCGACCTTGAGGCCGACGGGGGCTTCTGTGGTGGATTCGATGCGGTGGTGGCACGGCTGGCCGACCTGGCCTACACCCGCGTGGACATGGTCGGCAAGCGTGGCGAGTTCGCAGTGCGCGGCGGCATCCTGGACGTTTTCCCGCCTACCTTCGAGCATCCGGTCCGAATCGAGTTCTGGGGCGACGAGGTGTCCGAAATGCGGATGTTCTCCGTCGCCGATCAGCGATCCATCCCCGAGATCGACATCGACACCGTGATCGCGGTGCCGTGCCGCGAGCTGCTGCTGACCCGGGAGGTGCGAGAACGCGCCGCGGCGCTGTCCGAAGAGCACCCGGTGCTGGAGAACAGTGTGCCCGGCAGCGTGCCCGAAATGCTGGCCAAACTGGCCGAGGGCATCCCGGTCGACGGGATGGAGGCGCTGCTGCCACTACTCAAGCCGGCCGCCCTGGCGACCCTGCCCGACCATCTGCCTCCCGGCACTCCGCTGTTGATCTGCGATCCGGAAAAGGTGCGGTCCCGGGCGGCAGACCTGATCAAGACTGGCCGTGAGTTCCTGGAGGCGTCGTGGTCGACCGCGGCGGTCGGTGGCGGCGCGCCGATCGACCTCGAGGCGATGGGTGCGTCCGGGTTCGTCGGATTCGACGCCGCCCGAGCTTGCGCGCGCGACGCCGGACATCCCTGGTGGACGCTGAGCCAACTCGACGACGAATCGGCGGTGCCGGTAGGGATCCGCTCGGCACCGACGGCAGGGCGGGCCGGCGGCCCCAACGCAGCGGAGGAGATCTTCGCAATGCTGCGGGCCCACGTCAGTCTCGCTGCGGGCGACGGAAATTACGCAGTCGTCGTCACACCGGGCACCGGCACCGCGATGCGCGTCGTCGAGCAACTCGGCGAAAACGACACGCCTGCAACGCTTTTGGAACCCGGCGCCACCCCCCGGGAAGGTGTGGTGGGCGTTCTCAAAGGACCGCTGCGCCGGGGCGCGGTGATCCCCGGCGCGAACCTGGTGGTGATCACCGAGAGTGATCTCACGGGCAACCGCGCGACCGCCACCGAAGGCCGGCGGCTGGCGGCCAAACGCCGCAATGTGGTGGATCCGCTGGCGCTGACCGCCGGGGATCTGGTGGTTCACGATCAGCACGGCATCGGCCGGTTCGTCCAGATGACCGAACGGGTGGTCGGCGGCGCCCGCCGCGAATACCTGGTGCTGGAGTACGCGTCGTCGAAGCGGGGCGGGGACAGCACCGACAAGCTGTACGTGCCGATGGACTCGCTGGACCAGCTGTCGCGCTACGTGGGCGGTGAAGCACCGTCGCTGTCCCGTCTGGGCGGCAGTGACTGGGCCAATACGAAAAGCCGGGCGCGCAGTGCCGTCAGGGAGATCGCCGCAGAATTGGTGACGCTCTACGCCAAGCGGCAGGCCTCGGCCGGTCACGCGTTCAGCCCGGACACTCCCTGGCAGACCGAGATGGAGGATGCGTTCGGCTTCACCGAGACGATGGACCAGCTGACCGCCATCACCGAGGTCAAGTCCGATATGGAGAAGCCGGTCCCGATGGACCGGGTGATCTGCGGAGACGTCGGATACGGCAAGACCGAGATCGCGGTGCGGGCCGCCTTCAAGGCGGTACAGGACGGCAAGCAGGTGGCCGTGCTGGTGCCGACGACGCTGTTGGCCGATCAGCATCTGCAGACGTTCACCGCGCGGATGGCCGGGTTCCCGATCACAGTGAAGGGATTGTCGCGCTTCACCGACCCGGCGCAATCCCGGGCGATCCTCGACGGCATGAAGGACGGTTCGGTCGACATCGCCATCGGCACCCACCGGCTGCTGCAGACCGGAGTCACGTGGAAGGACCTCGGCTTGGTGGTGGTCGACGAGGAGCAGCGTTTCGGTGTCGAGCACAAGGAGCACATCAAGTCGATGCGCACCCACGTGGACGTGCTGACGATGAGTGCGACGCCGATCCCGCGGACGTTGGAGATGAGCCTGGCTGGTATTCGCGAGATGTCGACCATCCTGACGCCGCCCGAGGAGCGCTATCCGGTGCTGACCTTCGTCGGCCCGCAGGACGACAAGCAGGTCGCGGCGGCGCTGCGCCGCGAGATGCTGCGCGATGGTCAGGCCTTCTACATTCACAACCGGGTTCGCACCATCGACCAGGCCGCCGCCAGGGTGCAGGCGCTGGTGCCCGAAGCCCGGGTCGTCGTCGCGCACGGGCAGATGCCCGAGGAGCAACTCGAGCGCACCGTCGAAGGATTCTGGAACCGAGAATTCGACATCCTGGTCTGCACCACGATCGTCGAGACCGGGCTGGACATCTCGAACGCCAACACGTTGATCGTGGAACGGGCCGACACGTTCGGCCTGTCCCAGCTGCACCAGCTGCGGGGCCGCGTCGGGCGCAGCCGTGAACGCGGTTACGCGTACTTTCTCTACCCGCCCGACACGCCGCTGACCGAAACGGCCTACGACCGGCTCGCGACCATCGCGCAGAACAACGAGCTGGGCGCCGGCATGGCCGTCGCCATGAAGGACCTCGAGATCCGCGGCGCCGGTAACGTTCTCGGCGCGGCGCAGTCGGGGCACGTGGCCGGTGTGGGTTTCGATCTCTATGTGCGGCTGGTCGGCGAAGCCGTCGAAGCATATAGGGCAGCGGCCGACGGGGAAACCGTTGGGGCTGTTCAGGAACCGAAGGATGTTCGGATCGACCTGCCGGTGGACGCGCACTTCCCACCCGATTACATAGGCAGCGACCGGCTGCGGTTGGAGGCCTACCGACGTCTGGCCGCAGCCGGAGACGACGCCTCGGTCGACTCGGTGGTCGAGGAACTCGTCGACCGCTACGGTCCGCTTCCGAAACCGGCCGAGCGACTGATCGCGGTTGCCCGGTTGCGATTGCTTGCCCGCGCGGCGGGCGTCACCGAAATCGGGTCGGCGTCGGCGTCGACCCTGCGGGTGTCGCCGCTCACGCTGCCAGACTCGCTGCAACTGAGGCTTAAGCGGCTCTACCCGGGCGCGAGTTACCGCGCCACCACCGCGACGGTCCAGGTACCGATCCCGCGTTCGGGCAACGGGGTGGGGGCGCCTCGGATCCGCGATCTCGAGCTGGTGTCCTTCATGGCGGGGTTCCTCCTGGCCGTCGGCGGGCTTCCGGACGGCGAAGTTGATATAACCAAGTTCGGAGGTGGAACATGACGGTCGTCCTGGTCGACCCCCGCCGCCCGGTGCTGGTGCCCGTCGATGCGGTCGCGCTGCTGACCGGTGACGTGCAGTACACCGAGGAGCTGCCGATCAAAGTGCCTTGGTCACTGCCGTCGGCGCGCCCCGCGTACGACGGCGCCCCCGCAGCGGTGCTGCTGTCGTCTGATGCCGAGCATCCCTCGGTGGTGGCGCGGATCGCGGCGGGCGAGCGGGTGATCTCGGCTCCGAAACCGCAGTCCGGTGAACGCCTGGTCGACGCTGTGGCGCTGATGGACAAGTTGCGCACCGCTGGGCCCTGGGAGAGTCAGCAGACCCACGATTCATTGCGGCGCTATCTGCTCGAGGAGACCTACGAGTTGTTCGATGCGGTGCATGGCGGAGACCTCTCGGAATTGCGAGACGAACTCGGAGATGTGCTGCTGCAGGTACTGTTTCACGCCCGGATCGCCGAGGACGCACCTCAGGACTCGTTCGATATCGATGACGTCGCCGACGCACTTGTCCGCAAGCTCGGCAACCGGGTGCCGGCCGTGCTGGCGGGCGAGTCGATTTCGCTGGAAGACCAACTGGCTCAATGGGAGCAGCGTAAAGCTTCAGAAAAGCGCGCGAAGCGGTCCTCCTCCATCATGGACGACATCCCGACCGCTCAGCCCGCATTGGCGTTGGCGCAGAAGGTGATCGCGCGCGCCGAAGCTGCTGGATTTCCGGCGGAGTTGATCCCGTCGGCCATCACGACCATCTCGGTGTCGGCCGACGTAGACGCCGAGAACGCCTTGCGTTGTGCGATTTTGGAGTTCATGGACGATGTGCGCGTTGCGGAACGCTCGGTGGTCGCGGATCGGCGAGGTGCCGACGTCGCCGAGCAACTCGACGATGCCCCGCGGCAGGCTATCGGCGAGGACGAGTGGCGGGCGTACTGGCAAGGGCCGGTAGGCGCACGCTAAGGACGTAAAGGACGTAACACTCAGTCGACCAACTCATCACCTAGGAAGCGGTCGGAACCGGTGACCCCGGGCAGGGTGAAGAAGAATCCGCCCCCGACCGGGAGGATGTACTCCTCCAGCGGTTCGCCGGTGAGCCGTGCCTGGACGGCGAGAAAACCCTTGTTCAGACTGCGCTGGTAGGCGATGAAAGCCAGGCCTTGGTCGAGCCGGCCGGCTCCGTCGAAGCCCCGCGAGTAGTTGAATCCCCTTCGCAGGATCAGGTTTTCGTCGGTCGCGGCGGTGCGCGGGTTGGCCAGCCGAATGTGGGCGTTGAGTGGAATCCGTTGACCGTCGGGATCGGTCGGATAGTCGGGGTCGGTGAACTCGCCGGACAGGCCCAGCGGAGCGCCGGTCACCTTCGCGCGGCCGATCAGGGCCTCCTGCTCCACCAGCTGGGTGCGATCCCAGAACTCGACGAACATCCGGATGATTCGCACCGCCTGGTATGAGCCGCCGACGGCCCACTCGGGCTCGCCGTCGTCGGCTGCCACCCAGACGTGGCGGTCCATCACCGCGCTGTCGTTGACATCGAGGTTGGCCGTTCCGTCCTTGAACCCGAGCAGGTTGCGCGGCGTGCTGGCTCCTGTGCTTGCTTGGGCGGCGCGCCCCGCCCCGATACCCCTGGCATAGCCGTCCACCATCCAGCGCAGCACCAGGTCGCTGCGGGTGCGACGCATCAACTGCCGCAACGCGAACTGGACCGTGTCGTTGTGTCCGGCCTCGAAGATGATCGACACGTCGCCGTGTGAGAGATTCGGGTCCAGGCGGTCATTGGCCAGGAACGGCATCGTGACCAGTTCCTTGGGTTTGCGATCGGCTAATCCAAAGCGGTCGTCGAACAACGATGCCCCGACACCGACCACGATCGAGAGGTTGTCGGCGGGCGGCTGTTCGCCGAGGATTCCCGAGTCGACGGGTGGGTAGGCCGGATCCCGGGTCTGTGGCGGGTGTCCCGCCATCAGCGCTCTGATCTCCTCGGTGAGCGCGGAAAGCGCCGTCGCCAACCCGGCCCGGTCCTTGGACAGCACGTTGAACGATGCGATCAGACCTCGTTCGGGTATCGGCAACGCGATGACGCCGGTCTGGTGCGGTCCCTCGAACTCGACGAAACGTGCGGCGGGCGGGTGCGGTACGCCCCCGTCCGGCGACGAGCAGCCGGCCAGGGCGCCCGCGCCCACGGCGCCCACTGTGGCGCCGGTGCCCAAAAGGCCGGTGACGAACCCGCGGCGCGACACCCTCGCGCGGTGGGATGGCGTGGTCACTGCAGCTTCAGCACTCCGGCAACCTGAGACATGTTCTCGGAGAGCCCGGCAAGCTCTGCCTTGAGCGTGTCGATGGTTGCCGGGTCGACGGTCACCTCGCGGCAGCGCGGCGACGGGTACGGATCGTTCTCGGTGCAGAACAGGACCCAGCCGTCGCCGCGGCGCAGTGGCCGCATGGTCTCGAACACCGAGTTGATTCCGGCGTCGATCTTGCCCAGCAGTGCGGGGTCGGCCTCGACCAGAGCCGGACTCAGCTTTCCGATCGCGTCGCGTGACCCCTGCATGTTGGCGTCGAAATCCCAGAGGTCGGTCTTGGAGTACCGATCTTCTTCACCGGTGATCTTCCCCTGGGAGACTTCTTCGATCAGTTCGGCCGCGCCGGTTGCGACGTCGACCGGTTTGACGTCCACGGACGGGAACTGCTCCTTCAGCTTCGCGATGTCGGCGTCCAACTGGTCGGCGAACTGTGTACCCCCCTCGGTGGTGTTCTGGTCGAATAGCAGGTACTCGAGCCGATGCCACCCGGTGAACTGAGGATCGTCGACGCTGGCGAAGTCGTCGACCCTGGCGTCGACCTTGCCGTCGATCTCCTCGACCAGCCCGGCCAGCGGTTCGATGCGCTCCCACGGCACCCGGGAGGGCGCGTAGGCGTTCTGCGCCGCCTGCAGGTCCCCGGCGCGTACGGCATCGGTCAGCACCTTGACGGCGGTCACGAGTTCGTCGATCTGGGCGGCTGCGTACGCCTTGTACTCGGTAGCGGCCTGTTCGGCCAGCGGGTTGGGTGTCGCTGCCGGCGTCGCCGACGTGGTCTCGGCCGCATCGGTGGTGGTGGCCCTGTCATCGCCTGACCCGCTGCCGGCACAACCGGTGAGAACCAAGCCGGTGACCGCGATCGTTGCCGACCAGGCAATATGCCTTCTCATTGAGTCTCCCTCGTGGTGAATTCTGGAACGTCGCACGCGTGAATACGAATAACAAGGATAGGCACACCTAAACCTCCGGGGCGACGTTACTCGGGCCGGTCCGCACTGCGGTTGCGGGGTGCCGAGAGCCCGTGCGGCGGTGTGTATTGAGCCGACGATCGCTGGTCACATGGCAGCATGGTTCTACCAATGTCGGTTGAGGAGTCCGGTGAAACGGGTGAGGTGGCTGCAGACGATAGCCGTGATCGGCGCGACAGCGCTGCTCATGGCTTCGAGCTGTTCCTGGCACGCCGGGACACCCATACCTGATGGGGTGCCGCCGCCGCCCGGTGATCCGGTGCCGCAGATCGATACGTACGCCGAGGGACGGCCCGCCGATCAGCTCCACGAATGGGCGGCTCAACGCGCGCCAGCGCTCGGAATCCCGGTGACGGCGTTGGAGGCCTATGCCTACGCGGCCCGGGTGGCCGAGGTGGAAAACCCCGACTGCAACCTCGCGTGGACGACGTTGGCGGGCATCGGCCAGGTGGAAAGCCACCACGGCACCTACCGCGGCTCGACCGTGGAAGCCAACGGCGACACCTGGCCGCCGATCCGCGGTGTTCTGCTGGATGGCACCAACGGCAACCTCGAGATCCTGGACCACGACTCGGTCAGCCACGACGGCGCGGAGCCCTACGCGCGGGCGATGGGACCGATGCAGTTCATTCCGGAGACCTGGACGCTGTACGGCGTCGATGCGAACAACGACGGTGTTATCAGCGCAGACAACATCGACGATGCGGCGCTCTCGGCGGCAGGGTATCTGTGTTGGCGCGGAAAGGATCTCTCGACACCCCACGGCTGGATGGATGCGCTGCGCGCGTACAACCATTCCGATCAGTACGCCCGCAACGTGCGGGACTGGGCACGTGCGTACGCCGGCGGACATGCGCTCTGAGCACCCCGACCGAAGCCGCAGGCTCTAGGCTCAAGGCGCAGCCCCTTTGATAGCCATCTTGATCGCCCCTGTGACACCCCTTGTGACACCCCGTGTGACACCCCGTTAGGACGCGCCGTTTCGGCCCCGGACCAAGGAGACAACAGTGCCCATCATCGAACAGGTCGGAGCCCGCGAGATTCTCGATTCGCGGGGCAACCCGACGGTTGAGGTCGAAGTGGGTCTGCTGGACGGCACCGTTGCGCGCGCCGCGGTCCCGTCCGGTGCCTCGACCGGCGAGCATGAGGCCGTCGAGTTACGCGATGGGGGATCGCGCTACTTGGGCAAGGGCGTTCAGAAGGCCGTCGAGGCGGTCCTCGACGAGATCGCCCCCGCAGTGATCGGACTGGGCGCCGATGAGCAGCGGCTGGTCGATCAGGCGCTGCTGGACCTGGACGGCACCGTCGACAAGTCCCGGTTAGGCGCCAACGCGATCCTCGGCGTCTCGCTGGCGGTGGCCAAGGCCGCCGCGCAATCGGCCGAGCTGCCCCTGTTCCGCTACCTCGGCGGGCCTAACGCGCACATTCTGCCGGTGCCGATGATGAACATCATCAACGGCGGAGCGCACGCCGACACCGGCGTCGACGTTCAGGAGTTCATGATCGCCCCGATCGGGGCTCCCAGCTTCAAAGAGGCGTTGCGCTGGGGCGCGGAGGTCTACCACGCGCTCAAGTCGGTGCTGAAGAAGCAGGGGCTGGGCACCGGATTGGGGGACGAGGGCGGATTCGCCCCCGACCTCCCGGGCACCACGGCGGCGCTGGACCTGATCGGTACGGCGATCGAGGCGGCCGGGCTGAAGGTGGGCAGTGAGGTGGCCTTGGCGCTCGACGTTGCGGCAACCGAGTTCTATTCCGAGGGCACCGGCTATGCGTTCGAAAGAGAGACCCGCACCGCCGATCAGATGGTCTCCTTCTACGAACGGCTGCTCGCCGGTTATCCGCTGGTCTCTGTTGAGGATCCACTGTCCGAGGACGATTGGGACGGCTGGGTCGCGATGACCACCGCGCTCGGCGACAAGGTGCAGATCGTCGGCGACGACCTGTTCGTCACCAACCCGGAGCGACTCGAGGAGGGGATCGAGAAGGGTGCCGCCAATGCGCTGCTGGTGAAGGTGAATCAGATCGGGACGCTCACCGAGACGTTGGACGCCGTGGCGCTGGCGCACAACAGCGGATATCGAACCATGATGAGCCACCGCAGCGGGGAGACCGAGGACACCACCATCGCCGACCTCGCGGTGGCGGTCGGCAGCGGTCAGATCAAGACCGGAGCCCCAGCTCGCAGCGAGCGGGTCGCCAAGTACAACCAGCTGCTGCGCATCGAAGAGGAGCTCGGCGATGCCGCGCGCTATGCCGGCGACCTTGCCTTCCCGCGCTTCAACCCGGCCGACGGGGCATCGGCCCGAGGAGTGAACGGCGGCGTCGAATAGCCCGTGCCCGAAGCGAAAAGGCCCGACCCCAAGCGGCGCTCGGCGGCGAACGCGAGGAGCAAAAAAGCTCCAGCGTCGCGGCCGGGTAAGTCCGGGGACGCCGGGCGGCCCAGGCCGCGGCCACCGAGCAAGGAGATCGCCGTATCGGGCGGGCCCCCGAATGTCACAGCCGGGCCGGACACTTCAGAGATTCCGGTCGCCGACGAACGCGTCGAGGGTGTGGTGGTCGGTGACACGATCCGCGATTCCATCGCCGCGGCAGCCGAACGGGCATCCGAACAGCGGTTCGGGTCGGCCGCCCGCCGGGCCGCCATTCTGGCCGCCGTCATCTGTGTGCTGACTCTGACCATCGCCGGGCCGGTGCGGACCTATTTCGCCCAACGCACCGAAATGAAGCAGATCAAGGCCGCCGAAGCGCAGCTGCGGGAGCAGATCGCGGAGCTCGAAGCGCAGAAGGCGAAGCTGGCCGACCCGGTGTTCATCGCCGCGCAGGCGCGCGAAAGGCTGGGCTTTGTGATGCCCGGCGAGATCCCATACCAGGTGCAGCTACCACCCGGGGCCGCGGTGCCGGCTGCACCTTCCGATCTGCCCGCTCCGGCCGGTGCCGGCGATCCCTGGTATACGACGCTGTGGCACACCATCGCGGATGCGCCGCAGGGTATTTCGCCGGCGATACCGCCGGCTTCCCCCGGATCGCCCGGTGCGCCCCCCTCCGGTGGTTGATCAAGCCGATCTCGAAGCCGTCGCGCGACAGTTGGGCCGGGAGCCGCGCGGCGTCCTCGCGATCGCCTATCGGTGTCCCAACGGGGAGCCTGCGGTGGTGAAGACCGCGCCGAAACTTCCTGATGGAACGCCGTTTCCGACGCTTTACTATCTGACCCACCCGGTGTTGACGGCGGCGGCCAGCCGGCTGGAGTCTTCGGGTTTGATGCGGGACATGACCGAACGCCTCGGGCGCAACCCCGAATTGGCGGCGGCCTACCGCCGCGCCCATGACTCCTACCTGGAGGAGCGCGACCATGTCGAGCCGCTGGGGACGACGTTTTCGGGCGGCGGAATGCCGGATCGGGTCAAATGTCTGCACGTCGTGATCGCTCATTCGCTGGCGAAAGGACCGGGCGTGAATCCCTTCGGCGATGAAGCTTTGGCGATACTGTCGGCGGAACCCGAGATGGCCGGGATCCTGGAACCGGAGCTGTGGGCCTGATGGAAGTGCGGGCGAGCAGAGTCGCCGCGATCGACTGCGGCACCAACTCGATTCGGCTGCTGATCGCCGAGCGGACCGACGGCCGGTTGGTCGATGTGCACCGGGAGATGCGGATCGTTCGGCTCGGTGAGGGCGTGGACGCAACTGGGGAGTTCACCTCGGACGCGGTGGCGCGTACCCGGGCGGCGCTCGCCGACTATGCCGAGCTGATGCGCCGCCATGATGTCGAGGCGGTCCGGATGGTGGCTACCTCGGCGGCCCGGGACGTCTCCAATCGCGAGGCGTTCTTCGGCATGACCTCCGCGGTGCTTGGTGCGGTGGTGCCCGGCGCGGTCGCCGAGGTGATCACCGGAGCCGAGGAGGCCGAGTTGACTTTCCACGGGGCCATCGGTGAGATGGATTCCACTGCAGCACCTTTCGTAGTCGTCGATCTCGGCGGCGGCTCCACTGAACTGGTGCTCGGCTCCGTCGAGGTGACGGCGAGCCACTCGGCCGACATCGGTTGCGTGCGCCTCACCGAGCGTTGCCTGCATTCCGACCCGCCCTCCGGCGAGGAGGTCGCCGCGGCGCGCGCCGTGGTGCGCGCCGCGGTTGCGGAGGCTCTTCGGGCCGTGCCGATCGAGCAGGCCCGAACCTGGGTGGGGGTCGCCGGAACCATGACCACACTGGCCGCGCTGGCGCACAAGATGGCCAGCTACGACTCCGAGGCCATCCATCTGTCCCGGGTCGGGCTCGGCGATCTGCGGGCCGTCTGCGCGGATCTGATCGACATGTCGTGCCGGCAGCGCGCGGCGTTGGGGCCGATGCATGCGGGCAGGGCCGACGTGATCGGCGGCGGCGCGATCGTCGTCCAGGAACTGGCGGCCGCGCTGAGCGAGCGGGCCGGCATCGACGAGCTGGTGGTCAGCGAGCACGACATCCTCGACGGCATCGCGCTGTCTATCACGTGAGGCGGGTGCCTTCACCGCTGATCCGTGGTGGGTGTTTGGTCGGATCCCGTTGCCCGGCCAGGGTGACCGCGAGCAGGGTCATGACTCCCCCCAGTACGAGGTGCAGCACTTGGTCAGCGGGGTTGAGGGGAAGGACATGGGCGCTGCTGCCGCGCTCGACGAGCACCCCGTACAGCCACAGTCCCAAGTAGATCGCTCCACCGGCCAACAGGTAGGCGCGGGCACCGGCATAGGACCGAGCCATCAAGAACCCGGCGGCGCCGGTGGCCAGGTGCAGGGCATTCTGCACCACCGAGACCGTAAATATCCCGAAAAGCATTGCACCTGAGCGCTGTCCAGCCCAGACCAACTGGTCGAGGCCCAGCGTCGCCGCCGGGATGAAACCGAGCACGCCCAGCGTCGTCACCGCGGCTGCAGCGATCACGGCCGCACCCTGAACGGCCATATATCTCGGATCCCCAGACATCGCCGGGACTCCCTTCACATCGCGTAATCGAAGTGTCCAGAGAAGTTTCTAGAAAGGAAGTACCCAGGTGCCCCGTGAATATCACCTCGTCAGGAACGCAGAATCGGACTGAGCGCCTCCAGCACGGCGGGGTCCTCGATGGTCGAGGGCACCGGCTCGTCGCGGCCCGCCGCGATCCCACGCATGGTCTTGCGCAGGATCTTGCCGGACCGCGTCTTGGGCAACGCGGGGACAACGTCGACGTGCTTGAACGCGGCGACCGCCCCGATCTCGGCGCGCACCAACTGCACCAGCTCGTCGGCGAGTCCGTCGGCCGATGCGCCGGCCTTGAGGACGACGAGTCCCCGCGGTGTCTGCCCCTTGATTTCGTCTGAAACTCCGATCACCGCGCACTCGGCAACCGCGGGGTGGGTGGCCAGGACCTCTTCGATCGCTCCGGTCGAAAGACGGTGCCCGGCAACGTTGATCACATCATCGATGCGGCCCATCACGAAAAGGTAGCCGTCCTCGTCGAAGTGTCCGCCATCGCCGGTCAGGTAATAGCCGGGGTGCTCGGACAGGTATGAGGCCTCGAACCGATCTTGGGCGTTCCACAGCGTGGGCAGTGTGCCCGGTGGCATTGGCAGACTGATGCAAATGGCGCCTTCCTCGCCGGTACCGCACCCACTGCCGTCGTCGTGCAGGATACGCACGTCATAGCCGGGCATCGGCACTGTGGGAGAACCTGCCTTTATCGGAAGGTGTTCGACGCCCATCGGATTGGCGGCGACCGGCCACCCGGTCTCGGTCTGCCACCAATGATCGATCACCGGAATCCCGAGCTTGTCGGTGGCCCAGCGGTAGGTGTCCGGATCGAGGCGCTCGCCGGCCAGAAACAGGTATTTCAGCGCCGAGAGATCGTGGTCGGCCAGATGGCGGCCTTCGGGGTCCTCCTTGCGAATCGCCCGGATCGCGGTGGGAGCCGTGAACAGCGCCTTCACCCGGTGTTCGGCGGCTACCCGCCAGAATGCGCCCGGGTCGGGCGTGCCGACCGGCTTACCCTCGTAAAGCACCGTGGTCGCGCCGAGCAACAGTGGCGCGTAGACGATGTAGGAATGGCCGACGACCCAGCCGACGTCGGAGGCGGCCCAGAACACGTCACCCGGTGCGATGTCGTAGATGTTCGCCATGCTCCACAGCAAGGCGACCGCGTGGCCACCGTTGTCGCGAACGATGCCTTTGGGCTTGCCGGTGGTCCCCGAGGTGTAGAGCACGTACAACGGGTCTGTCGCGGCGACGGGCACCGCCTCGGCGGCGGTCGCGGCCGCCATCAGGTCGGCCCAGTCCAGATCGCGTCCCGCGATGAGCTCGCAACGCAGCCGATCACGTTGCACCACAATGCAATGCTCCGGCGGATGCTTCACCATGCCGATCGCGGTATCCAGCATCGGTTTGTATTCGACGACGCGGGTCGGTTCGATACCGCAGGAGGCCGAGACGATGACCTTGGGTCGGACGTCGTCGATTCGGACAGCCAGCTCGTGTGGCGCGAACCCGCCGAAAACCACCGAGTGCACGGCCCCGATCCGCGCGCAGGCCAGCATGGCGATCGCCGCCTCGGGGATCATCGGCAGGTAGATGACGACGCGGTCGCCCTTTCCGACGCCGAGGTCGCGCAATGCACCGGCGAACCGTGCCGTGTGGTCCAGCAGTTCTGCGTAGCTGAAGGTGCGCTTGGTGTCGGTCACCGCGGAGTCGTAGATAAGCGCGGGCTGCTCGGCACGCCCGCCGTGCAAATTCCCCGAGTCGTCCCCTGCGCTACGCCCGTGGGCCCAACGCTCCTGCCCGCCGTGCACATGGCGGTCCAGCGCGTTGGCGCAGGTGTTGAGCTCGGCGTCGGGAAACCAGCGGTAGAACGGCTTGTCGCGGTCGTCCAGAATCCGCTCCGGTTGCCGCGTCCAGGTGACCGCTTGGGCGGCGTCGGCCCAGAAGGCGGCGGGATCTGTGATGCTGGCGTCGAACAGATCGCGATAGCTGGGCATGCCAGAACGTTAACCGCTGGCGATTACTCTCGGGGCATGACGAAACAACCCCCGCCGATCGAGGATGTCCGCAGAAGTTTTGTCACCGCCCGAGGGGTCCGATTCCACGTGACCGAGGCGGGCCCGCCGGAGGGTCGACCGGTGCTTGCATTGCACGGGTGGCCGCAGCACCACTGGGTGTACCGAGATCTGTTGGCCGACCCGCCACCCGGCTTGCGCATCATCGCTCCGGACCTGCCGGGCTACGGATGGTCGGGTCCGGCACCGCACCGTTGGGAGAAGGAGGAGGTCGTCAGCGACCTTGTCGCGTTGATGGACGCCCTGCAACTGAATCGGGTGCTGCTCGTCGGTCACGACTGGGGTGGGTTCCTCGGGTACCTCTTGAGCCTGCGGGTGCCCGAACGCATCGACGGGTATCTCGCCCTCAACATCGCCCACCCTTGGGTGCCCCCGAAGGTGATGGCTCGCCATGCTTGGCGATTCCTGATGTATCAGCCGCTGATCGCCTTCGCCGGGGTTCCGGTCCAGCGGCACACTGGATTTCTGGACCGTGTCTACCGGGGTGTCTCGGAGATCGATGAGCAGACGGCGCGGGTCTACTCCGATCGGTTCCGCGATCCGGTGGTCGCCCGAACCGGCCGGGATACCTACCGGACCTTTTTGGTGCGTGAGATCCCGAGACTGGCCCGCACCGGTGAGCGACGTCGGTCAACCGTGCCGACGCGTGTGTTGTTCGGCAAGAACGACGCCGCGATCGCTCCAGAGCTGGCGTCGGCCGAGACGGCCCATGCCGAGGACTACACGGTGGAGTTCGTCGATGCCGGGCACTTTATCGCCGATGAGCGTCCAGACCTGGTGCGCGCCAAGCTGATCGCGCTCGCTGAGGAGTTTCCGAGCGACTGAGGCGACTGCTCTGCCGCCAGTCTGACACCTACAGTATGCGCTTCGGTCGGCTCATGGCCCTGGCGCGACGAACGGACACTCGCGACCACACGAATTGCTGTAGTGCGAGGGTGAGCCAGCCGGCCAGGGCCATGCCCAATACGTTCAGCAACAGTTGAAGAGTGCTCGGCCAAACTACGTGCCCCGCACCGAATGCGATTCCAAGGGCGATGTTTCCGGCTGCCGGCACGGTGGTGACCGAGATAAACACGCCGGCAAGGCCACCAGCCTTCGTTGACGTCATCGACAGCACGCCAGCGGCGCCCGCGATCACGGCCACGATGAATGACCACTTATCAGGGTGGTAGATGAAATCGGTAGCAGGGTGAGGCCCGACGACATCGGCCAGTGTGATCCAACCCAGGACTCGGCCGAGCAGTGCCGCGATCGTTGTTGCCGCAATAGCTGCCAAGAATCCCAACGAAAGAGTGCGCAGCGCGTGGCCGAGCAGCGAATACCTGCGCCGGACCAGGGCCACGCCGAGCGCGGCGATTGCGCCGAACTCGGGCCCCAGCACCATCGCCCCGATCACCAGAACCTGGGAGTCAAGAACGATCGCGATCGCGGCGATCGTCGTGGCAAGCGCCATGAAACTCAGATAGGTCCAGTTGAGTTCGGACTCTTCGTAAGATCGCTGCGCGACCTCGGCCCACACCACCGCGTCTGCACTGCTGCCGGGTGCCTTCATCTCGGCATTGAAGCCGTCACTGGAAAGCCAAGTGTCGACCCGCTGGATTTCGATGGTGCCTTCACGATGCACCCCCATGTCGCGCAGCCGCGCGACGATGTCATTCATGGCCTCCCTGGGTGCATCGGCAAGCACCAGGTCACCGGCCGGGCGAATCGCCGCGGCCCTGACCATGGCAAGGCCACTGACGCACGGATCCTCCTCGAGGATCTGCACGACGCCCTCGGTCAGCTTGGTGGGCAACAAGATCCGCAAATGCAGCATCGTGCAAGTGTGCCGCGACTTCGCCGGAAGACCCGTCCGGCACGCCAATAGACCCGAGTCAGCCCGCGGCCCACTCCTTGGCGCGCTCGAGCTCATCGAGACCGAAGAGCGCGACCTCGCCGGGAACCATCCATGCCAGCGCGTGCAGTGTGTGGCCGATCCATTCCTTATCGGTCACCACCGCAGTCCGCTTGAAGGTCGAGTGATGCTGGAAGAGCGCGCCCAAGCCCAGTTTCAGGTCCTCGACCAGTCCGCCAGGCCCAAAGCCCTCGTAATCCGGCGCGATGACCTCGACAATCCGGACCTCACCCGCGTCGGTCATCTCGTCCATCACCGGCTTGAAAGCGCGCAGGTCGTCACCGCGCACCCGTCCCGACACCCGAAAGCCCGTGACCCCGGCGGGCATGTCCTGGAGGATTTCGATCATCGGCTTTCTCCTTAGGTGTTTGGCTGCACGCCCTGACCCGGTGTCGACCAGTGTGATGCACGCGTCCGTTGCTGAACTAGAGCCCAAGGGCTCTACCGCACGGTGACAGTTAGCCAAACGGACGAACCCCGTAAAGACGACCGCAGGTGGTGTAAAGAAACCGTTAACGCTCGGCACGGCCTGCGCTTGCGCGGTCTAGCTTCGGTCTGGCTGCCCAGGCTGAGGGCCTGGCGCAGGCTGCCCCGGGCGATCCGGTAGCGACCGCAACACAAGAAATGGAGACGCGAGATGGGTGTCCTCGGGTATGTCGTGCTGACAGTGGCTGTTTTCGGCCTGCTCGGCTTGGTGCAGAAGCTGGTCGAAGAACGGTGAGCTATCAGAACGTCGTCGGGCTGGCGATGGCCGTGCTGCTCGCGCTGTTCATGGCTGCCGCATTGCTCTTCCCGGAAAGGTACTAGTGACTGCCACAGCAGCAGGAATCCTGTTCCTGGCCTCACTCATCGTGGTTATTGTCGCCGTACATGTGCCCTTCGGCGATTACATGTATCGGGTCTACGCCTCCGACAAGCACTCCCGCCCCGAGAAGCTTATCTACCGGCTGATCGGCGCCGACCCGAAATCGGAACAGTCCTGGGGTGCCTACGCCCGCAGCGTGCTGGCATTCTCGGCGATCAGCATCCTGTTCCTGTTCGTCTTCCAGTTGGTGCAAGGCAAACTTCCTCTGCACCTTGATAACCCGGCGACGTCGATGACGCCGTCGCTCGCCTGGAACACCGCGGTCAGCTTCGTCACCAACACCAACTGGCAGGCCTACTCGGGGGAATCCACCCAGAGCCACCTCGTCCAGATGGCCGGCCTCGCGGTACAGAACTTCGTATCCGCCGCTGTGGGTATGGCCGTCGCGATCGCACTGGTGCGCGGCTTTGCGCGCCGGCACACCGTTGATCTCGGCAACTTCTGGGTCGACCTGGTGCGGGGCATCACCCGTATCCTGTTGCCGGCCTGCATTGTTGCGGCCATCGTTCTGATCATCGGTGGCGCGGTCCAAAACTTCCACAACTACGACCAACTGGTGAACACCCTCGCCGGTGCGCAGCAGACCATTCCCGGTGGGCCGGTGGCCAGCCAGGAGGCGATCAAGGACTTCGGCACCAACGGGGGCGGGTTCTACAATGTCAACTCCGCGCACCCGTTCGAGAACCCGACCACCTGGACCAACTGGCTCGAGATATTTCTGCTGTTGGTGATCGCGTTCTCCCTGCCCCGCACATTCGGCCGCATGGTCGGCAACCCGAAGCAGGGCTACGCCATTGTGGCGGTCCAGGCGGTGATCGCGGTCATCAGCTGGACGGCCACGATGTGGTTCCAACTGCAGGCGCACGGGACCGTCCCGACCGCGGTCGGCTCGGCGATGGAAGGCGTGGAACAACGTTTCGGCGTTGCTAATTCGGCGGTCTTCGCGGCATCGACGACGTTGACGTCCACCGGATCGGTGGACTCCTTCCACGACTCCTACACCAGCCTCGGCGGTATGGTCTTGCTGCTGAACATGCAGTTGGGTGAAGTGGCGCCGGGCGGCGTCGGAGCGGGTTTGTACGGCATCCTGATCCTCGCCGTCATCACGGTCTTCGTCGCTGGACTGATGGTCGGTCGCACGCCCGAATACCTGGGTAAGAAGATCACTCCGCGCGAAATAAAGCTCGCCGCAGGGTATTTTCTGGTCACTCCACTCTTAGTGCTGACCGGCACCGCGCTGGCGATGGCGATGCCGGGACAACGGGCTGGAATGCTCAATACCGGGCCGCATGGGTTGTCGGAAGTGTTGTATGCCTTCACCTCCGCGTCGAACAACAACGGATCAGCATTCGCCGGACTCACCGTCAACACCGAGTGGTACAACACCGCACTCGGCCTGGCGATGGTGTTGGGCCGGTTCCTGCCGATCGTGTTGGTGCTGGCGCTGGCGGGTTCGCTGGCCAGACAGGGCAGCACACCGGCATCGCTGGGTACGCTGCCCACTCATCGGCCGCAATTCGTCGGCATGGTCGCCGGTGTCACCCTGATCCTGGTGGCGTTGACCTTCCTGCCGATGCTCGCGCTTGGGCCACTAGCCGAAGGAATTCACTGAAATGGCCAGCCTGCTCGACCCGCAGATGATGTGGCGATCGATGCCTGGCGCGTTGCGCAAGCTTGACCCTCGCACGCTGTGGCGCAACCCGGTCATGTTCATCGTGGAGATCGGTGCCGTGTGGAGCACCGTGCTCGCCCTCTTCGAACCATCGTGGTTCGCCTGGTTGATCGTCGTCTGGCTATGGCTCACCGTGGTCTTCGCCAATTTGGCAGAGGCGGTGGCAGAGGGCCGCGGAAAGGCGCAGGCTGAATCCTTGCGCCGCACGAAAACCGCGACCATGGCGCGGCGTCTCCTGCGGTGGCAACCGGGTAGCACCGGTCCCGAGGAAGAGGTGGCGGCCCCTCTGCTGCAACTCGGTGACGTCGTGGTGGTCGAAGCGGGGCAGGTGATCCCGGGCGATGGCGACGTCGTGGAAGGTATTGCATCGGTAGATGAGTCGGCCATAACCGGTGAGTCGGCCCCGGTGATCCGCGAATCGGGCGGGGACAGATCCGCGGTAACGGGTGGAACGACGGTGTTGTCGGACCGCATCGTCGTGAAGATCACCCAGAAACCGGGCGACAGCTTCATCGACAGGATGATCGCCCTGGTCGAGGGCGCCAACCGGCAGAAGACGCCCAACGAGATCGCGTTGAACATCTTGTTGGCAGCGTTGACGCTCATTTTCGTCTTCGCGGTGGTAACCCTGCAGCCGTTGGCCATCTATTCGAAGATGAACAACCCCGGCGTCCCCGACAACCTGGCATTGACGTCCGATGGCGTGACCGGAATCGTGATGGCGTCGTTACTGGTCTGTCTGATCCCGACCACGATCGGCGCATTGTTGTCGGCGATCGGGATCGCCGGTATGGACCGCCTGGTGCAGCGCAATGTGCTGGCCATGTCGGGCCGTGCGGTCGAGGCAGCCGGCGATGTAAACACGCTGCTGCTCGACAAGACCGGCACCATCACCCTCGGCAACCGGCAGGCCTCGAACTTTCTTCCGCTGCCCGGCATTTCGGAAGAGGCCCTCGCGGACGCAGCGCAACTGTCCAGCCTCGCCGACGAAACGCCCGAGGGCCGATCCATCGTGGTATTCGCCAAGCAGCGCTACGGTCTGCGGGCGCGCACGCCGGGGGAGCTGGCCCATGCGCATTGGGTCGAATTCACAGCTGCGACAAGGATGTCGGGCGTCGATGTCGAGGGACACAAGCTGCGCAAGGGCGCGGCAAGTTCTGTCGCGGCGTGGGTGCGATCGGAGGGCGGCGACGTGCCGACGGAACTCGGCACGATCGTCGATGGCATCTCCGCCGCAGGTGGTACGCCACTAGTGGTCGGTGAGGTGCGCGGTGGCGTTGCTTCGGTGTTGGGTGTCATCCACCTCAAAGACGTTGTCAAGCAGGGCATGCGCGAGCGTTTCGACGAGATGCGCAGGATGGGTATTCGCACGGTGATGATCACCGGCGACAATCCGATGACCGCCAAGGCCATTGCGGATGAGGCCGGGGTGGACGATTTCCTCGCCGAGGCGACACCCGAGGACAAGATGGCGTTGATCAAACGCGAGCAGGAGGGCGGCAAGCTCGTCGCGATGACGGGTGACGGCACCAACGACGCACCGGCGCTGGCCCAGGCCGACGTCGGTGTCGCGATGAACACCGGCACGTCGGCGGCCAAAGAGGCCGGCAACATGGTGGATCTCGACTCCGACCCGACCAAGCTCATTGAGATCGTCGAGATCGGCAAGCAGTTGCTGATCACCCGCGGCGCGCTCACGACCTTCTCGATCGCCAACGACATCGCCAAGTACTTTGCGATCATCCCGGCGATGTTCGTGGTGCTGTTCCCCGGCCTGGACCTACTTAACGTCATGCGACTGCACAGCCCACAGTCGGCAATCCTATCGGCGGTGATATTCAATGCGATCGTCATCGTCGCACTGATACCCCTGGCGTTGCGCGGTGTTCGCTACACGCCGAGCAGCGCGTCGAAGCTATTGAGCCGAAACCTCTACATCTACGGCCTCGGCGGCATCATCGCCCCGTTCATCGGGATCAAACTGATCGATCTTGTTGTCCAATTCCTACCGGGAATGTGAAAGATGAAATTTTCCAACATGGTCCGTACGCACTGGGCCGCCTTCCGTGCGCTTCTCGTCCTGACCGTAGTCACGGGCATCGCGTACCCGCTGTTCATCTGGGTGGTGGCGCAGCTGCCGGGCCTGCGGGACAACGCCAACGGCTCGATCATCGAGGTGGGTGGAAAGGCCGTTGGCAGCAGTCTGATCGGCCAGTTGTTCACCGACAGTGACGGCAATCCGCTGCCCCAGTATTTCCAGGGCCGGCCCTCGGTCGCGGGTGATGGCTACGACCCGATGGCAACCAGTGCCAGCAATCTGGGCCCGGAGAGCATCATCGACACTCCCGGTGATCCTTCTCTGCCCGAAGACGACGCTGGCAACCCGGCCGGCTACCGGGCCAGCCTGCTCACCCTGGTGTGTGGGCGCAGCCATGCGGCTGCGGCGCTGGAAGGTGTGGATGGCTCTCGCCCGTTCTGCACCGATGACGGCGTGGGCGCTGTGCTCTCCGTGATCGGGACCAGGGACGCCGGTGGCAACGTCGTGAACCCGACCCGGGTGGTGAGCGTCAACGAGCCGTGCGAGACCAACCCGATCCCGTTCCTCGAGCGCTATGAGGGTGTGAGGGTGGAGTGTGCCGCTTTCGGTGAGGACTACTCGATCGGCCAGATCGTGCCCATCCGCGGCGCAGCACCGCACAGTCCGGTGGTGCCGGCCGACGCGGTGACGGCCAGCGCCAGTGGACTGGACCCGCATATCTCGCCGGCGTTCGCCGAGCTGCAGGTGAAGCGGGTGGCGCGGGCCCGCGGCGTCACGCCCGAGCAGGTAATCGACCTGATAGCGGCGCACCGCGAAGAACGCACTCTTGGCATCCTGGGTGAGGCTCGGGTCAATGTGCTGGCGCTCAATGTCGCCCTGGACGAGATGTATCCGGCGACGAGCTGATCTCTCGGGTGGATGATGAGCTTGTGACCAGCCGCGAAGAGCCGATTGCAGCGAGGCCGGCGGGTGTCTCCACCGACGCCGAATCACACGTCCAGCGCTCGGACGGCGCGAAGCGCCGCGGGGAACTGCGCATCTACCTCGGCGCTGCGCCAGGGGTCGGGAAGACCTACGCGATGCTCGGGGAGGCGCACCGCCGCCTGGAGCGCGGCACCGACGTCGTCGCGGCGGTGGTGGAAACTCACGGGCGCCGGAAAACCGCTGAAATGCTGGCCGGTATCGAGACGATTCCGCCGAAGTTCATCGAGTATCGCGGCAGTGCGTTTCCCGAACTCGATGTCGAGGCGGTGTTGAAGCGAAAACCCCAGGTGGTGCTGGTCGATGAGCTCGCCCACACCAACACGCCCGGAAGTAAGAATCCGAAACGTTGGCAGGACGTCGAGGAACTGCTTGGCGCGGGGATCACCGTGATCTCGACGGTTAACGTCCAGCACCTCGAGAGCATCAACGACGTCGTTGCCCAAATCACCGGGATCGAGCAGCGGGAGAAGGTTCCCGACGAGATCGTTCGCGCAGCCGACCAGGTCGAACTCGTCGACATCACGCCTGAGGCTTTGCGGCGCAGGCTCGCTCACGGCAATGTTTATCCACCCGAGCGTATCGACGCGGCGATGTCGAACTATTTCCGTCGGGGCAATCTGACAGCCCTGCGCGAACTGGCACTGCTGTGGCTGGCCGACCAGGTCGATGCGGCGCTCGAAAGGTATCGCGAAGAAAACAAGATCCTCGAGACCTGGGAAGCCAGAGAACGTGTCGTCGTCGCCGTTACCGGCGGACCCGAATCGGAAACGCTGGTGCGCAGAGCTTCTCGGATCGCGTCGAAGTCAAGCGCCGAGCTGATGGTCGTCCACGTGGTACGGGGGGATGGCTTGTCGGGAGTGTCAGCGCCGAAGATGGGCAAAGTCCGGGAACTTGCGGTGAGCCTCGGCGCGACGCTGCACACCGTGGTCGGCGACGATGTTCCTTCAGCGCTACTGACTTTCGCTCGTGAGGTGAATGCCACCCAACTGGTCATCGGCACTTCACGGCGGTCGCGGTGGGCCCGCATTTTTGACGAGGGCATCGGTGCGAACGTAGTTCAGCAGTCCGGCGGTATCGACGTGCACATGGTGACTCATCCCGAAGCCAACCGAACGTCACTGTGGGCGCGAATATCGCCGCGAAATCGACACCTGGCCTCCTGGCTGGCCGCATTGGTCATCCCGTCCGCTGTCTGCGCATTGATCGTCTCACTGCTCGATACGGGGCTGGGCATCGGCGGTGAGAACGCGCTGTTCTTCATCGGGGTGTTGATTGTGGCGCTGCTCGGTGGGGTGGCACCCGCGGCACTGTCTGCCGTTTTGTCCGGTCTTTTGCTGAACTTCTTTCTCATCGAGCCCCGTCACACGCTGACGATCGCCGAGCCGGACAACGCCGTCACGACTGCGGTGCTTCTCGCCGTCGCCGTCGCGGTCGCGGCATTGGTCGACAGTGCGGCGAAACGCAGTCGCGAAGCCCGCCGGGCATCGCAAGAGGCGGAGCTACTCGGGCTCTTCGCCGGGTCGGTGCTGCGCGGCGCCGACCTCGACGACCTGCTTGAGCGGGTGCGCGAAGCGTATTCGCAACGGGCGGTGAGCATGTTGCGGGTCAGCCGATCCAGACCAGACGGGGAAATCGTCGGGTGTGTGGGCCAAGATCCCTGCGTCGACGTCGATTCCGCAGATACCGCAATAGAAGTGGGTGATGACGAGTTCTGGATGCTGATGTCAGGACGCAAGCTGCCCGCGGAGGATCGCCGGGTGATGGCGGTCGTCGCGAAGCAAGCCGCCGGACTTGTCAGGCAACGCGAACTTACCGAGGAAGCAGGTAAGGCGGAGGCGATCTCGCAGGCCGATGAATTGCGGCGATCGCTGTTGTCGGCGGTCAGCCACGACCTGCGTACCCCATTGGCAGCCGCCAAAGCAGCGGTTTCCAGCCTACGTAGCGAGGACATCGACTTCTCCGAAGCGGACACCGCTGAACTGCTGGCCACGATCGAAGAGTCGGTCGATCAACTCACCGCACTCGTCGGGAACCTGCTCGACTCGTCGCGACTGGCGGCCGGGGTGCTGAAACCCGAGATGCGCCGGGTGTATCTGGAAGAGGCAGTCCAGCGTGCGCTTTTGGGAATCAGCAGGGGCTTCACCGGTTTTCGTCGAACGGGCTTCGACCGGGTGAAGGTCACGGTGAACGACGCCGTGGTGATGGCAGACCCCGGGCTGCTCGAGCGGGTACTGGCCAATCTCATCGACAATGCACTGCGATATGCACCGGACAGCACGGTGCGGGTGACGGCGGGCCGAGTCGGTGACCGCGTGCTGATCGCTGTCGTCGACGAAGGGCCCGGAATTCCGCGCGGTACTGAGGAACAGATCTTCGCCTCATTCCAGCGTTTGGGCGACCATGACACCAGCATCGGTGTGGGTCTGGGACTCTCAGTAGCAAGGGGATTCGTTGAGGCGATGGGCGGCACCATAACGGCAACAGACACGCCCGGTGGCGGGCTCACGATCGAGGTCGAACTCGCCGCACCGCCGACGATGAATCGGTCATCATGACGTCCCAGAAGACCAGGGTTCTCGTCATCGACGACGAGCCGCAGATCCTGCGGGCGTTGCGAATCAATCTGTCGGTGCGCGGCTACGAAGTGTTCACAGCGGCCAGTGGCACCGAGGCGCTCAGGACGGCAGCCGATCACAAGCCCGATGTCGTCGTGATGGACTTGGGCCTTCCGGACATGTCGGGCATCGAGGTGCTGGCCGGACTGCGCGGGTGGTTGACCGCACCGGTGATCGTGTTGTCTGCGCGCACCGACTCATCCGACAAGGTCGAGGCGCTCGATGCCGGGGCCGACGACTATGTCACCAAGCCGTTCGGTATGGACGAATTTCTTGCCCGGCTGAGAGCCGCGGTACGTCGCGGCGCCGCCTCATCCGAGGCCGACCAGCCGGTCATCGAGACCTCCTCCTTCACCGTTGATCTGGCCGACAAGAAGGTGACCAAGAACGGTGCGGAGGTGCACCTTACGCCGACCGAGTGGGGCATGCTCGAGATGCTCGTTCGTAACCGCGGCAAGCTTGTTGGCCGTGAGGAGTTACTACGGGAGGTCTGGGGCCCGGCGTACGCCAAAGAAACTCATTATCTTCGGGTGTACCTTGCTCAATTGCGTCGCAAGTTGGAGAACGACCCGTCGCACCCCGTGCACCTGCTTACCGAGGCCGGGATGGGCTATCGCTTCCAGGAGTAGGTGAAGCCGTTAATTTTGTGTCCTCTCGCGTAAGCATTCCGTTAGGAGACTGGTCTTCCATCGGGTGTCGTCGTCAAATGGTGAGTACGTGAGTTCCCGGATCGAAAGAGCAACCAGATGAGTGATTTCTACGAGACGCTGCTCCTAATGGCAGTTCCGGTCTTGTGGCTATCTGCTGTCCGTTTCCTTGTCCGTCGCGAAAACCGATTGGCTGAGCTAGAGGAGGGCGCGTCGGGCACATCGGCATCGCGCGCTGCCTCGTTCGCCGGCCGGTAGTACAGAGTCGAAGCCCTGCGGCTCTGCTCAGCGCTCGACGACGCCCTCGGCACGTGCTTTGGCAACCGTGCGGTCCCAGGCGCGTCCGCCTGCGACGAACAAGGTCAGTACCCCAGCAAGCGCGATCGAGGAGACGGCCCAGTAGACGGGACCGGGGAAAGACGCCACAGTCGCGAGAAGCAGCAGCGCGGCGCTGCCTGTCAGCGCCAGTAGGATAGCCGCGCGAGTGCGCCAATTGGCGTGTGGCCGCTCGGTGACAACCCGCCGATGGCCGATTGTGCTTGTCATGTTTCCACGGTGCGACGGGCGGCTGAGAGGGTCCTCATCGTCACCTGTGGAATTCCTTTGAGAAGCCGCCACGCCCTCGATGGCCGGCCCGGCCGAACCCCTGTGCCGAGCGTGTCATCATGCGAAAATCAGCCGGTGGGCGAGGATTCGCACGAGACTCAGCAGCGCTTTGAAGTCCTCGACGGCGGGATGCGAATGGTCTATCTGGCCACGGTCAGCATCGCGGTGTTGTCCACGGCACTACAACGCGCCGGTGGCCATGCACCGGGTGCTTTTTCGGCGCCAGCGGCTAGACGCGCTGGTGACCGCGGCTCACCGCTGTGCCTTTCTTGGTCTGATGATGCTCGGCGCGGCAGTGGCCGGCATTACGGTGATCATCTTCAACACGGTGGCCGGGACAATCCCGGCCCTGATCGCGGGCGGGTTCGCGCTCATGGTGTTCGCGACGTTCTGGCTCGTCCTGCCAATGGGAATGCGACGGGGCCGGCCCCAATCCGAGGCGCCGTGACCGCTCAGGCCTGACCGTACCGAAGGTACAGCTAGCCCGTCTCGCAGATCAGTACCTGTTCCAGCCGCAGCTTGCGAGTTCAACGGTGACCGTGAGCACTGCGGTTACGCTTTGTGGCCAGGTGTCAGGTCTCGGACGTCCGCGAATGTGACCAACTCGCCGAGTTCTTCTGCAGCGCTGCCGACTAAGCGGTTCGATGAGATGTCCAACGTGGTCTCCGAGGTCGAAGCGCCGGAGAACTCTGCCGACGAACCAGGCCGGGGCTGCATCCAGGATCGGCATCCCGGCGGGGCCGTCGTGCCACGCGCATTGGCAAAACTTGTCGATGCTGTCGCCGGTACTGCCGCCGAATAGCTCGGCCAGCGAAAGGCTCTCCCGACCCAGTACATGCACGGCCAAGTGGTCTGCATTCTGTGCCACCGTGAATGTGCGATTGTTTCGGGACAGCCCGACCAGGAACCGTGCAGGATGAATGCTGGTTTGAGATGCGAAACCTACCAGGCACCCTGCGCGGCGCTTGCCCGCGGCGGTGGTGACGATGAACATCGGATAGTCCAGCAACGACACGAGTCTGTCGAAGGCGCCGCCGCCCTGCTGCTCAGCCATACCGGAGCGGTTTCCCTCGTCGGCTGGGGTCAAACCCGGACCCGCCGTGTTTGAAGCCGCCGTCTAGGGGTGAATGTCCTTCGTGTCAAGGCAGCTACCTGGCAGGACGAATCTGATCCGGTACGCGGGTTGTTTGGTCAAGCCATGGCGGCAGGTACGGTTGAGCGTGTTGCGGGCCGGGGCGTCGTCGCGCCAGTTCGGGATCTATCTTGGCGGGAAGGCAAAGCTGTCAACACCCTTGTCGATCCGTGTTGGCTTCCGATTGCCGATATCGGTTACTACCAAGTAGGTTTCGGGTGAACTGTCCAGATAGGCGACGATGTCCCCAGCCCCCGATATAGGACCTTGGGAGGCATTACACACCTGCCCGCCGTGCGGGTAATGCCGACAGGTCGGTTTGTTAGCGAGGTCGGTGACTATTGTGCGCGGCTGTGACGACCCCTTGTCGAGAATTTGAATCACTGCCGACGTGGTGGCGCCCGGCATAACCTCTTGAGCGGTGAACACCACAGCGCCGGAGTCCAGCGTCGTGATGTTGCCGTAGCCCCAGCCTTGCCTGGTAAACCCCGGAGTGCGTGCCGACAGCACCGCATCGGTCTCGGCGGAGGCTGGGACGGAGTAGACGCCGCCGGCGCGGACCGTGAAAGGGTTCTCGGGATATTCGATTAATTCGGTGGTGTCCGAGTTTGCGAAAATGACCTGGCGCCCTCGGTCACCATAGGTGACAGAGGAGGCGTTCGTGCCGGTGGCAACAGGTGTGAATGCACTGCCGACGGCGAGAATCTCTATGTCCACCGGCCTGACGTCGCTGCGCTGGGGGATCCAGGCGATGTGCCTGCCGTCGGGCGCCCAAGCGAAGGCGCGCTCTGCGAACGCAGGATTTTTCATGGGCAGCAGCGCGCCGGTGTCGGCCGCGGCAACCAGCAGGTAGCCGCCGTCGATCATCCCGTCGGTCGGATTGGCTACGAAGGCGACTTGCCCCGAGGTCGGTGACCACCTGGGACTCGCAACCGTGGCGGGCAACCCTGCGCCGGCTCGCGGGAGGGTAGCTGGGTCGACGAGTCGCCGAGGTGACCCAATAGGTGCAAGCTGCGGCGATAGGTCGAGTATCCAGAGCTCGCCGCCGAAGTCAGCGCCAGAGTTCCTCCGCACGAAGGCAACATGCGAGAGGTCGGGTGATGGCGCTGGATCGAAGTCCGCTGGTCCGTCTGTCAGCTTGCGCCCTGGAGCGCCCGGCGGCTCGCTGACGTATAGCGAGCCCGCTTTCGTGTAGAACAACGCACTGGCTGGCTCGGTGGCCGGTGCCGATGTCGCTGACGTAGGAGCAGCTACCGAGTCCATCGGGCTGGGGCTGGTGCCGCTCCCCGCATGACAACCGCCCAGCGCAAAGATCACCGGGACCAAGGCCAGCCAACCGCTACGGTGCTGCGTGCTGGCCATTGATCGACCTCCGTCGGGCGGGTAAAGGGGCTTCGTTAAAACGCGATACCGCAGTCATACTCGACGAGAGGTTCATCTCGCTCGTCCAGGATCGAGGGGGTCGACTGCCCGACCGTGAATGTGCGACGGAAAAACCCGCCCCACTTGGTGAACACGATCATTGTTACCTTTGCTGTCTCTGCATCGAATACAACCGTCGGCTGCGGATTAGAGATGGCGCGTGCGTCTCGCTGCTGTTGGGTAGTCATCGGTCTACCGGCGGAGCCTTCGTCTTCCAGTGACCGGATGATGTCGTCCACCTCCTCAGGACCGCACACGACGCGCCAATCGTTGTAGTTGGCGTGCCAGTCCAGATAGAACTGGTTCGCGGTCATGGCGAATGTGGCGTACTCAAAGAAGCCTTGCGAGTCGCGCTGTGGCTCGATGAATTCGAGATAGTCGGGATGTTCCCCGGAAGCTCTATATGCGCTTTCATTGGCGTAGGGAGGCTGGTCGATCCGTCGGGCGTAGAGCAGCGGATAACCGCCCATGCCGTCCTGGTGATAGACGTAATCGAGCGTGTAGCCCTGCCGTATTTTCAGGTGGGTGAACGCGGCGAAGTATCGGTTCGGATCGAACTCGTCACCCTGCTTCGTCGCGTTCTGCGTGGAGAAGTATGGCGGAAGGATCAGGTTGCTGCGCAGTGCATTAACGGCCGAAATGGTGCTTCGACACCCCAAATCAGGCGGTTGCGCTTGGGCGGATATTTCAGTTGCACAAGTCGAGATGATGAGGGAACTCAAGGCGAAGCCTGCAAGGAGTCGCTGGATTGTCATGCTTCTCCCGTCATCTCAGGCGGAAGGCAGCCATCGAGCTGATTGACCACCAGTGTTGCCGGGCGTTCGACGGACGGACGTTCGCACCCGACACACTGATTGATCTTGGCCGCATCGCCAACGTGAGAGAAGAGTATCGGCACACCTGAGTGCCAAAGCCTCTGCTGGTCGGGACCAATGTCCCTTGGAGGTCATCCGAGCCCATGGAGACACTCAACGTAGGGTTGCTCGCTTCGCGTAGGCGTCAGGAGGGGACCGATGCGACGACGCTTCATCCGATCGGCGGTCGCGGCGCTGCTGGCTGCCTCGATCACCGTACTGCTCACGCTGGCAACCGTTTTCGCATCAGCTTTCGCCTTCGCCGCGACCGCCCTCATCATGGGCGGCAATTCGCATCCACTGAGTGTCCCCCAGGACACGACGGAGTTCATCACGGCCTACGTCGGCGCCGCGGATAGCGAATACATCGCGCCGAGCGAGCTTTGCGGAGGCACGTGCGATCTGATTGCTGTCTACACGCCGGAGGAGTTCAAGTTCGTTACGGGTTTCCACGACCTGACCTTCGATCAGTCGGTCGCTGTTGGGGAAGCGAATCTTGACGACTGTATTCGGGGAGTCGACTGTGTCGTGACCCTTGCTCCGTACACCGAAACCGGACAGCCACAGCCAGTAAGCGATAGCACCTACGTGGTGTACTCCTATTCGGAGAGCGCTACCATCGCGACCAACCAGAAGCTCGGCCTCATAGCGCATCCGGTGGAGTCCGAGGTGAGTTTCATCATGGTTGCCAACCCAAACCGGCCCCACGGAGGCATTCTCGAGCGATTTGTCGGGGTGCACATTCCGATCTTGGGTGTGACTTTCAACGGTGCGACTCCGACCTTCTCGCCGGAGCCGGCGCCCCTCACGACCATTGACGTCGCCCGGCAGTACGACGGCTGGGCGGACTTTCCGACCAACCCGTTGAACCTGCCCTCCGTGGTCAATGCACTCATGGGGACCCATTACGTGCATGGGGACTACTTCGGCGTCGGCACACCACAGCTGCAAGGCCAATTTCAGGACGCCACCTACTACCTGACCCCCACGCCCATCGTTCCGTTACTGATGCCGCTGCAGGCCATCCCCTTTCTGGGGACCGCGTTGGCGGTCACCCTCGACCCCGCGGTGCGTGTGATGGTGGAAACCGGGTACGACCGGACGATCAATCCCGGGAAGCCGACCCCGGCCAAGTACCTCTACATCCCCAATGTGATCAAGACCGCCGTCGATCTCGTCGTAGCCATTCCGACCGGCTGGGACGACGGCATCAGCTACCTCACCGGCGATCCGAACAACCGTCCGTTCCACACCAAGCGTCCGGACAGCCCTTTCGGGGTCGGCGGTCCGCCCGTATTCACCGGTGCTATCGATCCGTACGGCGCTCCCACTCCGTACCTGACGGCTCCTGGTGCGACGTCGGTCGATGCCGAGAAAAGCAGCGGTGCGCAGCCGGGTCTTGTCCAGTCGTCGGACGAGAGATCCTCTGGTGCTGCGGATCCCACGCTGGCCTCGGTCTCCGAGCGGTCCACGGTCCTGACGCCAGCTTCGGTACGACGCGAGCCGAGCGACCGCCATGACGATACGGAAGTTCTAACCGCCGAAGCAGTTGTCTCGGAGACATCGACATTGTCAGGCGGCACGACGGAGGCCAACGGGGACGTGACCGAGGCGGAGGAATACCGCCGGCCGCTCGGTGAAGCTGGTCCTAGAACGGCGGCATCCGCAGCCGAAGCGGCGCCCGACACTACGTCCAACCCGGCAGTGCATACAAATACGTCAGCTGCGGGTCCCGAGTAAGGCTCTCTGAACAGCCTGACCGCTACATCCGCCGATGCTTGAGTGCTGGCATAGCCCATCGACGCGCGATTGTTTGGTCTACCCGCAGCGGGGAAGCCTATTGCGGAGGGAGAAGACGAAGGAGGGATGCACATGCCCAATTCATCGATAAAGAACGAGAAAATGTACGAAGACCTGCGCGCAGAGGGTAACTCGAAGGAAAAGGCGGCGCGCATATCCAATGCCGCCGCGGCGCGTGGCAGGTCTGCCGTGGGCCGGAAGGGCGGCAAGTCGGGTTCGTATGACGATTGGACCGTCGACGAGTTGAAGCAGCGAGCCAAGGAACTCGGTATGTCCGGCTATTCCAACCTGACCAAGGACAAGCTGATCTACAAGCTCCGAAACCACTAGGGCGTCGAAGGCACGCTGAAGGGTGCTCGGACTGATCTGCAACCTCAAAACGATTCCTGTGCGGCCGAGTCCAACGCGGTGGTTTCGGCAACATCAATGCGGCGGCGCGCAACGCGCTGCATATAGCCGGCCCGAGGTTCAGATATTGGTGACCGTATTGCCGCCAGCCTGTTTTGCCCGGTACATGGCGGCATCGGCGCGGGTCGTTAACTCCGAGATCGGCTCCCCTGGGATTGCCAAAGTGACGCCGATGCTCAACGTTGCACGCAGGACATTGCCGTTGAAATGGATCGGTTCGGCATTGAGCGCCTGGATTTTCCGGGCGATCTGCATCGCCTCCGTGTTGCTGTGCAGGCCGGGCAACAGGACAAGCACCTCGTCACCCCCGGTGCGTCCGACGGTGTCCCCATGGCGTACACACCGAGTAATCCGCTCCCCGACGATGCGCAGGACGGCGTCCCCGGCGCCATGGCCGAACGTATCGTTGATCACTTTGAAGCGATCGACGTCGCAGAACAGTACGCCCAATTCTCTCCCCGGACTTCGCGAGCAGGTCAGCCCAGCTTCCAAGCGGGAGAAGGTCTCTGCCCGGTTGACCAGTCCGGTCAGCGCGTCGAACCGGGCCAAACGTTGGAGTTGCTGCTCCGCCGCAATCTGATCGTCGATGATTCGCAGCGATCCGGTCGCCCCGTCGGTGTTGCCCGAAGCGTCGAAGTATGGCTTCCCGCGAGCGTCAACCCAGTGATAGTCGCCTGCGGACGTTCTCACCCGAAAGCGCGCGCCGGCCGTTTCTCCTGCGGCTACGTTCTGTAAGCCGTTGACGACGACATCCACGTCCTCGGGGTGAACGCGCAGCAGTGCGTCAGAGCCGATCCACTGCTCGGGCGGAGCTCCGAACGCCGCCTCCACCGAGGGTGAGATCCAGGCAATTTGCGTGCCACGCAGATGAAGGACGATATCTACCGAGTTCTCAGCCAGGATCCGGTAGCGAGTCGCGGTCTCGGCACGTGCCCGCTCGGCTTCAGCGGTCTGTCTACTCAAAGCTTCCCTTTCGATGAGCAGCCTCTGTTCACGTTGGCTCGCCAAGAGAACCGTTATCCCAATAGCCATGGCTCCCAGAGTTATTGACAGCACCCATACCGAGTCCCCGCGCATGCCGACGGCGAGCGACAGCAGCCGCGCGAAGCCCACCAGGACCGGAAAACCAGCCAAGATGGCGACCAAGCGGATCAGTGTCCAGCGGTCCGGGCGGGCGAGCAGCCAAGCGATTGGTTGCCGGTCGGGGCGACTGACCAAAGTTGCCGTATTCACCAGTAGCAAGCCCGCGACGGACCCGATTGCCTGACCGTTTGACCTCGTTGCATCCATCATCAGCGATGCTTCGAATACATATCGCAGGGCCGTGAGGGTCGGCAGTACCGCCGCTCCCGCCAGGCATACGGGCCAGACGATCTTGCACCGCCGTTCGCATCGGATAAGCGGGATCGCCATGGACAGCAGCAAGGCGGAGACTGTGGTCGAGACACTAGGGCGACCGGGCCAATGCGGTTGTGCTGCGGCCAGCTCATCGGCAAAGAGCAACTTGTCCAGGCCGAATGACCTGCCCGTCGCGGCCTGCAGCACAAACACCGCCGCAATCATCCCGCTCGCCACGGCCAATGCACGTCCGGCCCACACCCGAGCAGGTCTTGGGTTGCCGGTCTGCAGCAGAACCGCGACGCCCAACGCGGCCTGAAGCAGCGAAGACCACGGTGACATGACGGGCCACGAGGGAAAGATTCTGGTGAGGATTTCGCTTCCGGTAGCCCAGCCAACCCAGTTCGCCACCGACAGAACAAGTACCAATCCGACTGCGGATCGTGCGCACCACAGCAGCACCAGTTCCTGTCGGGAGTGGTGGTCGAAACGGGCATCGGACAAGTCGAATCCCTTCCAATTATCGGCCGGCCCGCCGTGCTGATGGACGCGAGTAATCTTCAATCAACTTCAATGGCCGCCGAAACGCAGCCGGATCACCAGCCTGGTGACGAAGGTCCTCCGGATTCGTGGCGTTATGCCCGTCAGTTCGGGTCCCCAGGTCGTGGTCCGAGGTTGGGTTCCGCGCTGCCAAGGGCATCGCATCCGCTGCGGTATGGTTGCCCCCGCAGTCGGGGCGAGAACGAGTCAATGCGGTGTTCGGATGCCCCGCCCGATGGCCCCCATAGCCCAATTGGCAGAGGCAGCGGACTTAAAATCCGCCCAGTGTCGGTTCGAGTCCGACTGGGGGCACACTAAAAGCGCAGGTCAACCCCCTTTCCGGTCAAGTGGGACCGCCCGGAGAGGCGGCTCAGTCCGCAGTGCGTCCGCAGCAGAATCAAACGCGTCCGCAATCCGGCCCAGATCATCGGGAAACAAATGCCCGTACTTGTCCAGCGTCATGGTGGCCGTCTTGTGGCCCATGAGCCTCTGAAGCACCTTGATATTCGCGCCCCCGGCAATCGCAAGGGAGGCGCAGGAATGTCGAAGCTGATGGGGAACCAGGGCCGGGAACTCCGGTGTGACCGCCTCCCCGCCATCCTCTGATTCGGCTTGGCGTTGAGCTAGCGCCGCGTCCTGAACGGTTTGCACGGCTACGTCGAACACCCACCGAAGTTCACCCAACGTCATCCACCGATCCGCGCCGCGCCGCGACGGGAACACAAGCGCATCCTTGCCCTTGCCCTGAATCTCGGTTTCAAGCAGGGCCGCAAGGAACTTCGGGACCGGCACCGTGCGCGCTGTCTTGTTTTTCGTCGGCCCCTCGATCAGACCCCGACCGGCCACATTGGTCACCGATCTACTGACCCGGATACGGCGTGTCTCAAGGTTCACGTCGCCAACCTTCAACGCGGCGGCCTCACCGAACCTCAACCCGCAATACCCCAACATGAACACCAGCGTCCTAAACCGCCCCGACGCCACGGCCAGCCGGTGAAGCTGCTCATGGGTCAGGTACGTCTGCTCCGATTCGTGTTTCTCGGGGAGTTCAACGTCTTCGGCCGGGTTAGACGGCAGCCGCTTGGCTCGCACCGCGAACTGGAGAACCTGCTTCACCACCTGATAGGCCTGGATTACGCGCGACGCGCTCAGCCCCTTGCCCTCGAACCGTGTGGACCCGCTCACCGATAGACCACTGACCCATTCCTGAATGTCCTCGAACGCGATGTCGCGCAACGGGACATCACCCCAGCGGGGGAGTACCACCACGTCGAGCAGGGAGCGGTAGCCGGCGAACGTCTTTGGCGCCTTCGTTGCCTTCGTCGCGATCCACTTCTCGGCCAGCGCCCCGAATGTCTGCCCGGATAGTTTCGGGTCGGTCCAGGTGCCGGTGACCTGATCGGATACCTGCTTGTCGAGCCACTGCTTCGCGTCGAGCTTCCGGGCGAAGCTCTTGCTGTGTTCGCGGCCGTGCTTGTCGACGTAGCGTGCGCGCCAACGCATTCCCTTGCCATGCACCTTGGACGGCACGGTTTCAGCGATTGTGGTCCCGTCAGGTTGCTTACGGTGAACGGTCTTGGTCCACCTGTCCTCGACGCCAGCACGGCGGTTACGTATCTGAGTCATCTTCATCTTCAGCCGTTCGTTTCTTGCCGGGAATGATGTTGGATATCAGTCCAAGTGGTCCGCTGTCCCGTAGCTGGTTGACCAACTTGAACTCCATCGCTTCTTCAAATTCCTTTTCACTCATGAGGATTCCGGCTGTAACCAGTTCAATCAGAGTTTGCTTCACCTTGAAGTCATCTGGGCCGTAATAGACCGTAAAGTTGTCACCCTCAGAACCCATCTGGCCTCCCCAGCGGAACTCGCCGCATTCGCGAAGACTCTGGGTGTATAGCTCAGTGAAGCTTGACAGCTTGCGCCGCTTTAGAAGCTGCTCCTCGGTGTCGGGATCGGTGGCGTTGACCCAGCGATCAATCTGTCGGAGCGCTTGCAGAAGGGCCTTTCGTGCCCGCACTGTCATCTGTACTTGCGACATCTCTCGCATGTGGAAGTCCTGTTCGGGCGAGTATGACAACAAGTCGAGACTGATCTCCAAAACGTTCGCGATGGCTATGGCCTCAGACAGTTTCACGTCGCGCGTTCCGCGTTCTATACGCGTGATTGCGGAAGGGTCCAACTTGAGGTCGACGGCCGTCAGCATCCCGGCGAGCTGGCGCTGACTCCAACCCCTCGACTCTCGGGCCTCCTTCATCAAGTGACCGAACTGCGCGTTTACCGCCAGTGATTCCTCGCGGGGCGCTGGGCCACCTGGTCCACGATGCACAAATCACAGCATAGTGCTTGACCCGCACCGCCCAACAGTGTCATCCTAGAAAAATGCGAAAACAGCATGACGCTGTGAAAGGAGCACCAATGGCGGTTGACGAGCTGCTTCACACCAAGCAGGTCGAGCAGGACTACGGGATCAACGCCGGGACGCTGCGGTACTGGCGCTCGACAAATCAGGGGCCGGCGTCATTCACTCTCGGCCCGCGTGGCCGTGTGGTGTACCGGCGCAGCGATGTCGAGAGTTGGATCGCGGAGCAGGAACAGGCCACCCGTCGCGGTGGGGGAGTCTCGGCGTAAATGTCCGGTCGGCCCCAGCACGACCACGCAGACCTCGGGATCGACCCCGAATCCGATCAAACCGAAGATTTAAGGCCCGGACATGCTGACCGCCCCGCCCAGGATCACTGGCCTGATTACCACCAAGGCGGTGGTGGCTGATGCCTGAAACACGAAAAGTGCCAGCCCCCAGTGGGAACCGGCACCTTCGAGAAACCCGCGCGAACGGATACCAGCAGTCTAATCCAGATCAGTGGCATGAAGCACCCTGCTTCGAGGACCGCGCCGTCGAACACGCCATCGAAGTCCTTCATGAGTACGGCTACGGGATCGCCATGCGCTGCTTGGACTGCCACCGACCGATCACTAGCGCGGCCAGTCTGGCGCGGATGCGGGGAAGGGTCTGCCAAGCACGCGCCGAGGCGGTAGCCGGATGAGCAGAGGTCTTGGCCGCTGGCAGCGGCTCTTACTGCACGAGCTTTACCACAATCCGAAGCCGCCCAGCCGGTTTAACAACAGACCTTGGATAAGCGTCCGCGGGTTCACCACTACCGACTCGGAGTACTCCGCGGCCCGTCGAGCAGCCCGGTCACTAGTCGCAGCAGGCTTGGCAATTCCGTACTTCCAGTGGACTCACACGCTCTACCAAGTGGATCCAGCGCCGGGCGTCACCTGTCCACAGTGCGGCGTTAAGTGTTCCGAGCTGTGGCGAAATAACACACCTCGGAACACTTACAAAGCGGCCGATAAGTGTTCCGAAAAGGAAGATTCCGGACAATTCGGAACACTTACCCCCGTTGGACAAGCGGTGTCGCCATGAGCGGGCAGCTTGTAGGGGAAGTCCTCGACGCCTCACCGGCACTGCGAGCCAGCGGCCTACCCGAACGCGGATTTCATGCTCTCGTCGCCATCGCCGAGAAATGCCACCACGAATCCCGGGAGGGATCGGTGCGGTGGGACCACATCCGCGCCGGCCTCTACGGAGCATCCCTCGCGACCGCCAAGCGTGCCGTCAAAGACCTCAAAACAGCCGGGATCGTCCGAGTGGTTAAGCGCGGGTTCGACAATCAGCACGGCCGTGTCTGCGCCCCGATTTACCGGATCGGACCACTACCCGAACGGGTCACCCAGATGACCCAATCGCATGTAAGCGAACGGGTCACTCAAGTGAACCAATCGCCGGGGGGCGAATGGGTCAAATCGGGGGGGCGAATGGGTCATATCGGGACACGAATGGGTCACCCAGGTGACCTACTTGACGGTTCTATTGACGGTTCTCTTGACGGGGGCCGCGCGCACGCGCGCCCCGCCCCCACTCAAATCCACGACCCAGGACAAGAACCGCCCCGTTACTGCCCCACTCACATGCCCTACGGCACCCACGAAAAATGCGGACCCTGCGGCAACCACCGGACCAACCACGAACTGTGGACCGAAGCCCGCCAGGACTACACCACCGCCACCCGCGCAATCATTCGGCACGCCATTGACAACTGCCGCGACTGCGACCAAGCCGGCCGCCTCGACAACCTTCAGGACTGCCCCAAGCACCCCAACTTCAGAACCGAGAGAACCGAGGCAGTCGGATGAGCACCACATGGGACGACTTCGCCGCCGCGTTGTCGATTGCCCCAGCTTTTCCCGGTGCCCGTTGCCGAGGCCGCTCCCACCTATTCGACCCACCGGCGTCGCGTGAACCCGCCGAAGTCGTGGCCCAGCGCCACACACAGGCCATCGGCTTGTGCCAGCAGTGTCCGGCGCTAGACGCCTGCAAAACGTGGTTGAACGGCCTATCCACGGCTAAGAAGCCGCACGGCATCGTCGCCGGACAAATCATCGCACCACCACCCGCAAGGAAAGGAAATTGATCATGGGTAGCGGATTCGGACCCCTCGTCGAAAATCTCTACGCAATCAAGTACCAAGACCCCGTCGGCATAGACGAACCCGCCGAGTATCACCTTGGTAGCTGCTGGACGAGCGCCGAAAGTTTCGTCGAGATCGTCCACGACACGACCGATTTCGATAACGGCCGATTGTTGGTGCCGACGCCGGCCGCGGTGAAGATCGCCGCGGCGATCCTGTACTCCAAGGTCTATGACGGCGACATTGGACCCGCTGAACTTCTGACCGACGCGCTCGTAGGCGAGGACCAAGCAGCGTTTCGACGTGTCCTTCAACGCATCCTCGCCGACGAACTGAAGGACAACACCAACCCACCACCACCCGCGGTGGAACTGGACGACACCACCACCGAAAGGCACGAAAGCGTGACAGTCACCGACAACAAGCGCACCGCCGACCTAATCAACGATCTGAGGCGGGCAGCCAAAGCAATGGTGGACATGGCCGTCGAAGCAACTATGGCCGAGCAAGCAAACGTGCATCTGAGCCATGACGGGGTCCGCGCTATCGCTGATCTGATGTTCGACGCCGGATGGAAACTGAAACTCGCGCAACTCGGTCCCTCGACGAGTCAGCCGCTGCCCACGATACTGCGGGGGGACGACGACAAACCCATTCGGGACTTCCTGCAGCTCGACGGCTGGGCGAACCGTGAGCCTGGTGACGCCGTCATGGTTCCAGACGATGACGGCGACGTGCTTATGGGTGGCTTCAGGCAGGAACCACAGAGATCGGGTACGACCGTCCGCATCTGGGTCGCCGAGGGCGCTGAACGAGACGACGTGGTGCGGATCATCCACAAGCAACTCGCCTGGTACGAGGAACGCTGGGCTGGCCCGGTAGCCGAGCGGGCCGATGACGAACCCCCGTTTTAACCACGCACAAACCCCGCGCGCGAAAGGAACCCCGCCATGAATCCCTTCACCGACCGCATCCCGCCCAGAGCGACGATCATCACCCCACCCATCGGCGAGGACTTCGAAATCGGGCGCGGCTACATCGCCGAAACCGGGCAGGACTACATGTATCTGACCATCCGCGACGCCGACAAAGGCCCGCACGTCGTTGTGCTCAGCCCGGAGATCGCCCGCTACGCCGCCGACCGTCTGCACGCTCACTGCGACCAGCTCGACGCCCTCAACGACGCGCAAGGGGGTGGGGCATGACCCTTTTGGACTCACGCCCGAAGCACTCACGGCATTGCTTCGACTTTTTTTACAACCGATTTCCCACAACCCCGTAAGGAGGCCGTCATGGCTGAATCGTCGACTGAACCACCCGAATCCCATCCAGGTGTTAACCAGCGTCAGGAAAAGTTAACACCTGAAGAGATCAGGGCAGCCGAGGATGTCGGTGCGGTCGACCCCCCAGAGGGCACACCTGACGCCGAGGACACCCCAGACGGCAAAGCGTCGAAGGAGGCCGCGAAGTACCGGCATCAGCTGCGGGCCACCGAGGCGGAGCGGGATGATCTAGCGGCTCGTCTGGAGTCGGTGCAGCGTTCCCAGGTCGAGTCTGAGGTGTCCCGGCTTGGTGTGAAGCCCGAAGCGTTGTGGGCGGCCGGCGTGGAGCTCGGCGATCTGCTGACTGAGGACGGCACGGTCGATCCGAATGCGGTGGCCGACAAGGTGGCCGGGGTCCGCGAAAAGTTCGGCATCGAGACCAGTCGCCCGTATCGCGGGATCAAGGGCATGAAATCGGGGGCCGGGATCAACGTACCCACCGGGAGCAGTTGGTCGGGTGCGTTCGCACCCAAGGACGGATTCCAGTGACCCCCCCGCCACGGCGCATGCCCCTCCGGTACACCCGCGCAGCGATCACGGGTGGCATAGCGGCTGCCGGGATGTGCAGAACTCAAAACTATTCCGATTCACGTTTTACCAACAATGAAAGGAAGTGCGATGAACAATTTCGATGAGGTAGAGCCGGTGCTGGTGCCCGCGTTCGGTGTGGCGGTGGGATACGTCGCAGGCGCGGAACCCGACAAGATCGACTCGGCGACCGTGGAGGTCTGCAAGATCAGGGCATCGCCGACAACCTCGTTCGCTGCGAAATAGGTGGAATCCGGCCGCCACGGATAGGTGGTCGTCGGGGTGGTCAATGTGCTCATGTTCAAGAACTT
>JBFXJE010000006.1:0-269291 GCA_050175175.1 Mycolicibacterium sp.
GCTCGCGCGGCGACCTACCAAGCTTGGGTCCATTACTACAATCACCACCGACCCCACACCGGCATCAACGGCAAGTCACCAATCGAACGCCTCAGCGTTCACAACCTGCCCATGAAGAACAGCTAGCTGGCACCCAACGTCTGTGCCGCAATGTTTCCGCTGACGGCCCCAACCCGGGATTGGAAGGACGGATGCCTGCGCATCGCTTCGGCGAGTTCGAGTGAGCGCCGCTGGGCAGCGCGCCACGCCGGGTGCGAGTCCAGATGGACGACGGTTGCACCTGCGGTTTTGGTCGTCATGTCCGCGCCTCCTGTATCGATTGGTCTTAGCTTGCTCAGCGCACCTGAGCGTTTCCGCCAGAGAAAGCCGTGAAGTTGCTGAGAAAATTCCCTCAAGGCCCGATTCTCAAACGGGATCGGTGTGGGGAAACGTGTCGATCGCGGTCAGCCACTGCGCAGCGATAACACGCTGATCTCCGGTGGCGCGCCCAGGCGCACCGGTGGCCCCCAGAATCCCGCCCCGCGGGTCACGAAGAGCTGGGTGTTCTGCACCGTGGACAGCCCCGCCAGCGACGGCTGTGCCAGTTCGACGAGGTAGTGAAACGGCCACATCTGCCCGCCGTAGGTGTGACCGGACAACTGCAGGTCCACGCCGCGAACAGCAGCCTGCTCGATCTGAACCGGCTGGTGGGCCAGCAGGATCGTCGGCCCCGTCGCGGTGAGGCCGTCCAGCGCCCGGTCGAAGTCCGGCCCATCGGACCGCGACGTCCCGGCCACATCGTTGACCCCGGCGAGATCGAATTCGGCCGTCCCGCGGCGGATCCGGGTGTTCTCATTGCGCAGTACCCGCATGCCGAGACGCTCCAGCTCGGTCAACCAGGCGGCGGTCTCCTCGACGAAGTACTCGTGATTGCCGGTGACGAAGAACGTTCCCTCCCGGGATACCAGGTCGCGCAGCGGGGCAGCCGCCGCGCCGAGCTCGTCGACGGTCCCGTCCACCAGATCGCCCACCACTGCGACCAGGTCGGGCTCAGTTTCGTTGATCATCGCCACGATGCGCTCGGTGTGCGCCCGGCCCAGCAGCGGACCGAGGTGGATGTCGGACACCACCGCGATCCGGAAGCCGTCGAACGCCGGATCGAGCCGATTCAACCGAACCGGCACCCGCAGCAGGTTCGGCGGCCCGAGAGCGCTGAACGCGCCCGTGCCGACCAGGCCGACCGCCGCGACGCCGGCCGTCGCAGCACCCGCTCGAGCCAGGAACGCCCTCCGGTCAACCGAATCGACGGGCGTCCTCTCGGCGCGATCAGGCCTTGTCCAGCTGCGCAGCACACGGCGAACCGGCTCCAGCACCAGTAGGACGAGGACCAGGTAAACGATCAAGCCAAACCAGAAGTAGCCGGGCCACGCGTACCAGCCAGCCCCGCTCGCGCCGAAAAACCGCGGACCCAATAGTGCTGCCAGCAACAGCGCCATCGCTGCAATGAGCAGTGCCGACAACCAGCGCCGGGCACGACCCGGGCGAGTGGTGTCCTTAACCATCCGCTTCCAGACGTACAGATGCATCAGCCCCAGGATCGACCCGAGAACAACGATGAACATGTACGCCCTTCCGCACGCCCAGCGGTAGCCGCCATCGTAGTTCTGCCATCCGTCGTTCAATTTCTGCCAACCGAATTAAATGGCCTGACCTGCGGTGTTGACAGCAGTAGATCAACCGACACGTCGAAACCGCGCGACTCGCTCCACGGCTCCGACCCAGAAAGGGAAGAGCAGACCATGAAGACGTTCGTCACTCGTACATCAACCAAGTCCGCCATCGGCGCCGCGAGAAAGTTCACCATCGGCACCGCGACCGCCGCTGCGGTACTGTCGGCCGCCGCGTTCGGATCGGCTGCCTCGGCCCTCGCCGCACCCAGCGGAGGCGACAATGCGGCCGACACCATCCGCGCACTGGAGGCCGACGGCCACCGCGTCATCGTCAGGCAGCAGAGCAACACCCCACTGGCCGAAGCCGACGTGGTTGCGGTGCGGACCGGAGCCCCGATCCGGGAATGGACCTGGGATCTTCAGCGCGACGACCGCATCCTCGAAACGGTCGGGTATGTCGTCATAGTTGAAACCAAGTGAGTCGTTGAGACCAGGTCAGTCGTTGAAACCAGGTGAGTCGTTGAGACCCGGTGAGTGGTGTCGCTGACCCTGGGGCGGCACCCGGTACAGAAAGTCACAATCGAAACTTTCGTCACACCAGTCACCGCGTGGCTACCGGAGAAGGCCGCCGACGTCGCCTAGTCTGCGCAGACGATGGCGACGTTCACGACGATCTCCGCGCGGATATCTGCGCTGTTCACGGCTCCAGCAATGGGGCTGGCAATGGGCCTGATGCTGGCACTCGCCCCGGTCGCTGTCGCCGAACCGGACGCCGCGACCGACGTAAACGCCTGCCCCTACCGCGTCACCACTCCGCCCGCGGTCGACGCATCCGAGATCCCCAAGTCCGGCGAGCCGCCGGCGCCACTGCCGGTTCCGGCCAAGCCGATGGGCGGGGATGCATTGCGGGGCTGCGGCGTCATCACAGCACCCGGCACCCCCCCGGTGCCCGGCGACATCTCCGCGGAGGCCTGGCTGGTCGCCGACCTCGACACCGGCGACGTCATCGCGGCCCGGGACCCACACGGCAGGCACCGACCGGCCAGCATCGTCAAGGTGCTCACCGCGATGCAAGCCATTCGCGACCTGCCGTTGCACAAGGTCGTTCCCGGCACCGCCGAAGACGCCGCGCAGGAGGGCACCAAAGTCGGTATCGGCGAAGGCGGCTTCTACTCCATCAACGACTTGCTGCACGGCCTGCTCATGTACTCCGGCAACGACACCGCGCACGCACTGGCGATGCAAATGGGCGGCATGGACACCGCATTGAACAAGCTCAACTCCCTGGCAGCGAAACTCGGGGCCCGGGACACCCGGGTAGCGACGCCGTCGGGCCTGGACGGTCCTGGCATGAGTACCTCGGCCTACGATATGGGCTTGTTCTACCGGTATGCCTGGCAGAATCCGACTTTCTCGAAGATCGTTGCCACCCAATCATTTCCATTCCCCGGCCGCGGAGACGGCGACTATCCGATCGAGAACGACAACAAGTTGCTCGACAATTATCCCGGGGCGATCGGCGGCAAAACCGGCTACACCGATGACGCCCGACAGACCTTCGTCGGCGCCGCCGACCGCGACGGCCGCCGACTGGTCGCGGTGCTGCTGCGCGGCACCAGACAGCCCATCGCACCCTGGGAACAGGCGGCCCGACTGCTCGATTACGGCTACGCGACCGCGCCGGGCACCAAGGTGGGCACCCTGATCGAACCGGACCCCTCCCTCGTCACACCCAAGCCGGACGCCGCCGCCGCGAATACCGTGACCACGGCTAACGCGGTGGTACCCGACGTCAACGCGCTGCCGGTGCGGGTCGGGGTGGCGGTCGTCGGAACGATCATCGTGTTCATCCTGATCATGGGCGCCCGGTCACTGAACCGTCGACCCCAATACTGACGCCCACTAACGCCCGCTAACGGCTCCGCCACCGCGAAAGGCCCAGCGCCCCAAGCGCTCCCACCCCCACCGCGGCGGCAGCCTGCCAGCGACCCAACCCGGGTCGGGTGATGATCCGGTTCTTGATCACGGCAGGACCCGGCGCCGGGACGGGATCTTCGCCCATGTTCTCGGGTGTCGTCGCCGCCCATGCGGTGGCGAACAGAATCAACCGGGCGGTGATGTAGGCGAACACCATCAGGCCCAGCACCGGACCGAACGTCGCGCCGGCCGGGCCGGTGACCACCGATCGCAGGTAGATCGAGGCGACCAGCTTGAAGATCTCGAAAGCCACCGCGGCGATCAGTCCGGCCCGGACGCTGCTGCGGAAGCTGACCGACTCCCGGGGCAGTCGAGCGATCACCCAGGTGAACAATAGCCAGGAGACCAGCACCGAGGCCGCGACCGAGGCGGCCCGCAGCACCAGCGTCAACCCGCTGGTGTCCTCGATCCCCAGCCATCGCAACACGTTCTTCATCACCGACGTATTACCCAGCGCGGTGAGCGCGACGGTGATCACGATCGCCACGAAAGCCGACAGCAGCGTCGTGAGATCCGACAATTTGGTCCGGACGAATCCAGGGCGTGGGCCCCGGTAGCGACCCCACATCTGACTGAGCGCCTCGCGCAGATTATTCATCCAGCCCAGCCCGGCCCAGGCCGCGGCGGCCAGGCCGATGATGCCCACCGAGGCCCGTGAATTGATCGCCGAGTCCATCAGCTGGATCACCTGCTGACCGAGATCGCCGCTGATGGAGGCTTCGATCTGGTTCTTGACCCTGCCAAGCAATTCCGGTCGGCTCGCCAGCACGAAGGCTCCCACGGCGTATCCGACCATCAGCAATGGGAAGAGCGCAAAAATTGTGAAATAGGTGATGCCGGCGGCATAGAAGTCGCCTTTGCTGTCGGTGTAGCGCTGCTGGGCACGCATCAAATGGTCGAACCAGGGCATCCGCGCGCGCAGCCGGTCGATCAAGCCGGGTTTGTCGTCGGATTCGGTCGAGTCCGGCGCGGTCATCCGGCCCCCAATCGCTAGCGCGTCGGTAGAAACCCTAACCGGTCGTAAACCCGACGCAGGGTCCGTTCGGAAACCTCGCGGGCACGGGCCGCGCCGGCGGCCAATACGCTCTCCAATTCGGCCGGGTCGGCCAGCAGTTCGTCGACCCGCTCCTTGATCGGGGTGACGAACTCGACCACCGCCTCGGCCGTTTCCTTCTTCAGGTCCCCGTAGCCCCGGCCGGCATAGCCCTCGACCAGCTTGTCGATGTCCGCACCCGTCACCGCCGACTGGATGGTCAGCAGGTTGGACACCCCCGGTTTGGCCTGCGGATCGAAGTAGATCTCCCGGCCGCTGTCGGTGACCGCCGACCGAATCTTCTTGGCCGTCTTGGCCGGATCATCGAGCAGGCTGATCAGTCCTGCGTCGGTGGCCGCGGACTTGCTCATCTTGGAGGTGGGGTCGGCCAGGTCATAGATCTTCGCGGTGGCCTTGCCGATCATCGCCTCCGGCACCACGAACGTCTCGGGAAAACGGGCGTTGAACTTTTGGGCGACATCACGGGCCAACTCAAGGTGCTGGCGCTGATCCTCGCCCACGGGTACCAGGTCGGTGTCATAAAGCAACACGTCGGCGGCCATCAGCACCGGGTAGGTGAACAGCCCTACGGTCGCGGCCTCCGTTCCCTGCTTCTGCGACTTGTCCTTGAACTGCGTCATCCGCGAGGCCTGACCGAACCCGGTGAAACAGCCTAGGACCCAGGCGAGTTCCGCATGACTTGGGACGTGGCTCTGCACGAACACGGTCGCTCGAGCCGGGTCGACACCCAGCGCCAGGTATTGGGCGGCCGTCACCAGGGTGCGTCGACGCAGCGTCTTGGGATCTTGCGCCAAGGTGATTGCGTGCAGGTCGACCACACAGAAATAGGCGTCGTGACCGTCCTGCAGTTGAACCCATTGGCTGACCGCGCCCAACGCGTTGCCGAGGTGCAGGGAATCCGAGGTGGGCTGGGCGCCGGAGAACACGACGGGCTGGGGGCGCGAGGTCGGCTGAGCGTATGGGGTCATCGTGTCCGCTATTTTCCACTACCGATGCCCCCCGACCGTTCAGGGACCGCCCGATAGCATGCCAATGATGCGAACCTGCTTGGTGTGCTGCGTGATTCTGCTGATGTCGATGGTCGTTCCGGCCGGCACCGGAGCCGCCGCACCGCGGGGCCACGCCGTTGTCATCGTCTCCGGCGGGGAGGCGGTGAGCCCGTTCACCACCCCGGAGCAGGCCTGCGGGTCAGGCCTGGCCGCCGGCAACACCGACACCGCGCTGCGCACGGATCTGCTGGCCGCCGGTTACCGGGTATACACCTCGCCGGCGATGGCCGGGCGGGGGCCGGTGACCGACCAAGGCGGGTTCGGCGCCTTCGGCGACTGCCCCATCACGCTTCCGGAGAACATGACGGTGGACTCCACCGCCTCGATCGACCTCGCCGGAGAACACCTGGCCCGTTTTCTGACCTATCTGCACGATGCCCACGGCGTCGACGTCGTCGACGTGGTCGGCCACTCGATGGGCGGGCTGTATTCACGTGCAGCCTTCCGGGTCCTACAGGGGCTGGGATCGCCGCTGCGGATCCGCTCCCTGACCACCCTGGGCACCCCGTGGCAGGGCAGCTATCTATCTGACTACGCCAACGGTCTGAGCCCGCTGTCGGACTGCGCCGGCGACGCGTTTTGTGAGCAGGCGGCCACTGCGATGCAGGCCGAAGTGACGCGCTTGCAGTCCGGTTCTGGCCGCGAGGTCAACAAGGGGTACCTGATGGGCCCGCACGGATGGAACGAATACCAGGCGGGGGTGCTGGATCGGATACCGGTGGTGATGATCGCCGGCACCCGCTTCACCCGTCCCGGGCCGGTGAGCCCGTCGACGTGGCCGAATGACGGTCTGGTGGCGCGTAACAGCGCGCTGGCCGTCGATGTCGGCGACCGGGTGCTGCCACATCGTCGCTGCGTGGAATTCGACGATGCGCACAGCATCTTTGTCGCCGACGCGGTCGGACTGCCCTGGGAGACCGCGCTGACCTGGGATGCGCGAGTGTTCGGCGTCGTCCGCGGGGCGATCGAGAGCGCCGATTCGGCGTTGCAGAGCCCCAACCGGCAAGGTTGCTAGGCGGAGTCGGTGTAGTTGGGCACGCTCACGAAGACTTACTACACCGAAATCACGCGTAGTGGACGGTGACCGGGGCGTGGTCGGACCACCGCAGCGCATAGGCGGCCGGGCGTTCGGTTCGCGCCGACACCACCCGCGCCGCGAGGCCCGGGGTGGCCAGCTGGTAGTCGATGCGCCAGCCCGCGTCGTTGTCGAACGCCTTACCCCGCCACGACCACCAGGCGTAAGGACCGGGTACGCCGGGATGTGCTTGCCGGACCACATCGACCCAACCGCTGGCCAGCAGGTCGGTGAGCCACTGACGCTCCTGGGGCAGGAAACCCGCCTTCTTGATGTTGCCGCGCCAGTTCTTGATGTCGTTCTCGGTGTGGGCGATGTTCCAGTCGCCACAGAGCACCGACTCTCTGCCGCCGGCCGCCTGCGCGATCAGCGCCGCCATCCTGGCCGCGACCGCCGCCATGAACCGCTCCTTCTCCGACTGCCGATCGGTTTCGGCCTCGCCGGTCGGAAAGTACACGCTGGCCACCGTCAGCCCAGCGGTATCAACCTCGAGATAGCGACCATGGGTGGCGAATTCCGCTGTCCCGCAGCCTATCCTGATGTCATCGAGCGGAGTGCGGGATAACACCGCCACGCCGTTGCGCCCCTTGAGGTGTGGTGTCGCCGCAGCCAGATGCCATCCGTCCGCCAGTGCAGGCGCCAGGGCGAGTGCCAACTGCTCGTCGTCGGCGCGGGTCTCCTGTAGGCACACCACATCGGCGACGGTCTCCTTGAACCAGGCCAGCAAGCCCGGGTTCTCCGGGGACCGCTGCCTGACGGCCGCGCGGATGCCGTTGACGTTGATGGTGCTGACGATCAATTTTTTCAACCTCGAATCTGAAGCTTTGCGCGACGCAATCGGCCCAATCTGACATACAAGCTCAGCTTCGACCCGCGGCAGCATATTAATGTCGGGCTGATGAGCCGACGTGCGCCGATCCACCTCGGTACCGGGCAGCCGGTGCTGCTATTGCACCCGTTCATGATGTCGCAGAATGTGTGGCGAGAGGTTGCGCCTCGACTCGCCGCCACCGGCCGTTACGAGGTGTTCGCCCCCACCATGGCCGGTCACAACGGCGGCCGACGAAACACGTCGTGGCTGCTGGACAGCAATGCCCTGGCCGACGACGTCGAGATCTACCTGGACACGCTGGGCTGGGACAGCGCCCATATCGTGGGCAACTCACTGGGGGGCTGGGTGGCATTCCAGCTGGAACGCCGGGGCCGGGCCCGGTCTCTGACCGCGATTGCGCCTGCAGGTGGGTGGCACCGGTGGTCGCCGGCCAAGTACGAGATCGTGTTCAAGTTCGTCGCTGGCCTGCCGGTCTGGCTGACCGCCAAAGTATTCGGCCCGCGCGCGGCCAGACTGCCGCTGGCCCGAGCGGCGGCCAGCGTGCCGGTCAGCGCCACCCCGGCCGGCATCACCGACGCGGATCTGCTGGACATCATCGACGACGTCACCCACTGCCCGGCCTATTACCAACTGCTGCTCAAGGCGCTGCTGCTTCCCGGCCTGATGGAATTGGCAGACACCGACATCCCGACCTACATGGTGATCTGCGAGAAGGACAGGGTGCTGCCCCATCCCCGGTTCACCAGGCATTTCCGCAGGCACTTGCCCTCGACCACCCGCTACACCGAGCTCGACGGTGTGGGGCACATCCCGATGTTCGAGGCACCCGAACGGATTGCCGACCTTATCCGCGACTTCCTCGACGACCAGGGGAACCGGCCCCGGGAAGCGATCGGCTGAACCGCAGGTAAGGACATCCGCTAGCACCCACGCGCAGTCGTGCGTTATTCTTCGTCTCGGTCATGAGCGCCAGCGTCAAGCCCCGGCTCGCTGGCCGGCAACCCTCCAACCGCGGTGGGGTGCCCCGGGTGATGACCAGGTTGAGTAGCCACTCGCGGCTGCAAGGCAAGCGCGGGTCCGCTGAGTAGACGGGCCCCCTGAGTAGAGGGGCAAACCTCGTGATCGACTCCATCACAGGCACCCTTTCAGTAGGAGAACATCGATGAGCAGCCAGAACGAGTCAGCGGACGTGTCCGCGAACTGGGCCTTCGAGACCAAGCAGGTACACGCGGGGCAGACACCCGACGCCGCGACCAACGCACGAGCGTTGCCGATCTATCAGACCACCAGCTACACCTTCGACAGCACCGACCATGCGGCCGCGCTGTTCGGCCTGGCTGAGCCTGGCAACATCTACACCCGCATCATGAACCCGACCCAGGAGGTGGTCGAGCAGCGCATCGCTGCCCTCGAGGGTGGGGTGGCGGCGTTGCTGCTGTCCTCCGGGCAGGCCGCCGAGACGTTCGCGATCCTCAACCTCGCCGGTGTGGGTGACCACGTCGTCTCCTCCCCGCGTCTGTACGGCGGCACCTACAACCTGTTCCACTATTCGCTGCCCAAGCTCGGCATCGAGGTCAGCTTCGTCGCCGACCCCGACGATCTGCAGTCGTGGCGGGACGCCGTGCGGCCGAACACCAAAGCCTTCTTCGGCGAAACCATCTCCAATCCCCAGATAGATGTGCTCGACATTCCGTCGGTTTCCGCGGTGGCGCACGAGAACGGGGTGCCCCTGATCGTCGACAACACCATCGCGACGCCATACCTGATCCAGCCGATCGCACACGGCGCCGACATCGTCGTGCACTCGGCCACCAAGTATCTGGGCGGGCACGGCACCGCCATCGCGGGCGTCATCGTCGACAGCGGCAACTTCGACTGGACGAACGGACGGTTTCCCGGATTCACCACCCCCGACCCGAGCTACCACGGCGTGGTGTTCGCCGAACTCGGACCACCAGCGTTCGCCCTCAAGGCGCGCGTACAACTGCTGCGTGACCTCGGTTCGGCTGCGGCCCCGTTCAACGCGTTCCTCATCGCCCAGGGTCTGGAGACGCTGAGTCTGCGCGTCGAGCGCCATGTGTCCAACGCGCAGAAGGTCGCCGAGTACCTGGCCGAACGGGACGAGGTGATCTCGGTGAACTACGCCGGCCTGCCCACATCACCGTGGTATGAGCTGGGAAAGAAGCTGGCGCCCAGAGGAACCGGCGCGGTACTGGCGTTCGAGCTGGCCGGCGGGGCCGAGGCGGGCAAAGCGTTCGTGAATTCGCTTCGCCTGCACAGCCATGTCGCCAACATCGGCGACGTGCGCTCCCTGGTCATTCATCCGGCGTCGACGACGCATGCGCAGCTGACCCCCGACGAGCAGCTGGCCACCGGGGTGACACCCGGCTTGGTGCGGCTGGCCGTGGGTATCGAGGGTATCGAGGACATCCTCGAAGATCTCGATCGCGGATTCGCTGCGGCCGAGGCGGCCGGGTCGCCGCGTTCCGAGGACGTTATCGATCCGCACGCCGTGGCGTCATTCTGACGGGTAGCGACGTGACAATCATGGATGTGACGACGACCGGTCAGCGGATAACGCTGCCCCCTGAAGGCGAGCTGGCGGTCGTCGACATCGGTGCGCTCAAGCTGGAAAACGGCCGGGTCATAGACGACGTCTCGATCGCGGTGCAGCGGTGGGGCGAGCTTTCGCCGCAACGCGACAACGTGGTGGTGGTGCTGCACGCGCTGACCGGCGACTCTCACATCACCGGGCCGACGGGGGCCCAGCACCCGACACCGGGCTGGTGGGACGGCGTCGCCGGGCCGGGCGCCCCCATCGACACCGGCCGCTGGTGTGCCATCTCGACAAACGTGCTCGGCGGTTGCCGGGGTTCGACCGGGCCGAGCTCGGTGGCCCCCGACGGAAAGCCCTGGGGCTCAAGATTTCCCACGATATCGATCCGCGATCAGGTAGCCGCCGATGTGACCGCCCTGGCCAAGCTGGGCATCACCGATGTCGCCGCGGTCATCGGCGGTTCGATGGGCGGGGCCCGGGCGCTGGAGTGGATCGTGACGCATCCCGACCGGGTCGGTGCGGGTCTGGTGCTCGCAGTCGGGGCGCGGGCCACCGCCGACCAGATCGGGACGCAGAGCACCCAGGTCGCGGCGATCACCTCCGACCCGGATTGGCTCGGCGGCGACTACCACGGCACCGGGCGATCGCCCGATGTCGGCCTGCAGATCGCGCGGCGCTTCGCTCATCTGACCTACCGGGGTGAAGCAGAGTTGGACAACCGGTTCGGCAATGCACCACAAGGCGACGAGGACCCGGCAACCGGCGGTCGCTACAGCGTGCAGAGCTATCTGCAGCATCAGGGTCAGAAGCTGCTCAGCCGCTTCGACGCCGGCACCTACGTCGCTTTGACCGACGCGTTGTCCAGCCACGACGTCGGCCGCGGCCGCGGCGGCGTGGAGGCGGCGCTGCGCAACTGCCCGGTACCCACCGTGGTCGGCGGTATCACCTCCGACCGGCTCTACCCACTGCGGTTGCAAGCCGAACTTGCCGAGTTGCTGCCCGGGTGCGACGGGCTCGACGTCGTCGACTCCGTGTACGGCCACGACGGTTTCCTGCTGGAGACGGAGGCGGTCGGAAAGCTCATCCGGCGGACCCTGGAGCTGGCCGCGCGGTGACCGGCTCCCCCGAACAGCGTTCTTTGTCGTTCGGTGCGGAAGCCGCGGCCTACGAACGCGGCCGCCCGTCCTACCCGCCCGAGGCGATCGACTGGCTCCTTGCCGGCGGGGACCATGGTGCCGGCCACCGCGCTGGGCAACGCGCCGTGCAAGTGCTGGACCTCGGGGCCGGCACCGGCAAGCTGACTACCCGGCTGGTGGAGCGCGGCCTCGATGTCATCGCCGTCGACCCGCTCCCCGAAATGCTGGAACTACTGAGCAACTCGCTGCCCGACACCCCGGCACTGCTGGGGACCGCCGAGGAGATCCCGCTGGCCGATGACAGCGTCGACGCGGTCCTGGTGGCCCAGGCGTGGCATTGGTTCGACCCGGACCGGGCGATCAAGGAGGTCGCCCGGGTGCTACGGCCCGGCGGTCGGCTGGGACTGGTCTGGAACAACCGCGATGAGCGCCTGGGCTGGGTCAAGGATCTGGGCCGCATCATCGGCCATGAGGCCGACCCGTTCAGCCAGTCGGTTCAGCTGCCCGTGCCGTTCACCGACGCCGAGCGGCATCAGGTTGAGTGGACCAGCTACCTGACGCCGCAAGCGTTGATTGACCTGGTGGCCTCGCGCAGCTATTGCATCACCTCCCCGGCGCGGGTCCGGACCCGCACCTTGGAGCGCGTCCGCGAACTGCTCGCCGACCACCCCGCCCTGGCCAACGTCAGCGGATTGGCGCTGCCCTACGTCACGGTGTGCATCAGGGCGACGCTGGCCTGAACGCCGCGAAGTATCACTCCAGGTCGCTTGCGGCACCGATTCACAACCCTGGCTTCACATTCGCGGTGGTCGGCGGACTCTAGCTGGTTCCGAGCGGATCGATGGTCCACGCGATGTAGAGCACGGCGGCACTGACCGACGCGGTGGTAAGCACGTCGAAGGTCCTGGACCGCACCACGAGCAGCCCGGCCCGATCATCGGTCAGGGTCAGCCGGAGTGCCGCGGCCACCCCGATACCGATGGCCATCACCAGTGTGCCGCGGCGCCAATAACCGGCGGCCACCAGAGCGAAGGCCGCGACCAGGAGCAGGCCGACCAGCATGATCGGCCACTGCGCCGCGAACACCTTCCGGGCGAACCTCACGTTGCCTGCTCCTTGTGCGAGCACTCGTCGCGGATTGTCACGCGGACGCGGCGGCCTCTGCGCGCTCGACCACATTGCTCAGCAGGAACGCGCGGGTCAGAGGGCCGACCCCGCCCGGATTGGGCGACACGTGCCCGGCCACCTCCCAGACCCCGGGGTGCACATCGCCGACCAGTTTGCCTGCCGCGTCGCGGCTGACCCCGACGTCGACGACGGCCGCACCCGGCCGCACCATCTCGGCGGTCACCATATGCGGCACCCCGGCCGCGGCCACGATGATGTCGGCTTCGCGGGCGATCTGCGGCAGGTGCCGGGTCGCGGTGTGGCATAGCGTGACGGTGGCGTTCTCCGAGCGCCGGGTGAGCAACAACCCGAGCGGGCGGCCGACGGTAACCCCGCGCCCGATGACGACGACGTGCGCGCCGGCGATCTCGACCTGATAGCGCCGCAGCAGGTGCACGATGCCCCGCGGAGTGCAGGGCAGGGGAGCCGGCTCATTCAGCACCAGCCGCCCGAGGTTCATCGGGTGCAGGCCGTCGGCGTCCTTGTCGGGGGCCACCCGCTCCAGCGCGGCGTTCTCGTTCAGATGCTTGGGTAACGGCAACTGGACGATGTAGCCGGTGCATTGCGGGTGGGAGTTGAGCTCATCGAGCACCTCCTCGAGCGCGCCCTGGCTGATGTCGGCGGGCAGATCGCGGCGGATCGAATTGATGCCCACCTTGGCGCAGTCCGAATGCTTGCCGCGCACATAGGCCTGGGAACCCGGGTCCTCCCCCACCAGCACGGTGCCCAGCCCCGGAATCCGGCCGGCCGCGGTGAGTCGCTTAGCGCGCTCCTTGAGGTCGACGAAGATTTCGTCGCGCGTGGCCTTACCGTCCAATGTGATCGCACCCACGGCGGTCATTGTGTCAGGCAGGCGGTGAGATTTCTTCGGCGGCGTGGCAAGCTCGGATGGCATGACGGTCGACCGCGACGTGTTCGCTCCCGCCCCACTCGGGCCGCTGACGTTGCGAAACCGCATCATCAAGGCCGCGACTTTCGAGGGTGCCACGCCGCAGGCCCTGGTCACCGACGACCTGGTCACCTACCACCGGCTGCCCGCCGCCGGAGGGGTCGGCATGACCACCGTCGCCTACCTGGCCGTCACACCGGGTGGGCGCACCGACGGCAAGCAGATCTACTGGCGCCCCGAAGCGATGCCGGGTCTGCGCCGGCTGACCGACGCAGTCCACGCCGAGGGCGCGGCGATCAGCGCACAGATCGGGCACGCCGGCCCGGTCGCCAACGCCCGATCCAACGAGGCCTTGGCTTACGCGCCGGTGCGGTTCTTCAACCCGCTGTCGATGCGCTTCGCCAGGAAGGCCAGTCGCGAGGACATCGACGACATCATCGAGGCCCACGCTCACGCCGCGCGCTACGCGATCGACGCCGGCTTCGATGCCGTCGAAGTGCATCTGGGCCACAACTACCTCGCGAGCTCGTTCCTGTCCCCGCTGATCAACCGGCGCGATGACGAGTTCGGCGGGTCGCTGGCCAACCGGGCCAAAGTGGCGCGCGCCACCGTCCTGGCAGTCCGCCGCGCGGTGGACAAGGCGGGGGCACCGATCGCGGTCACGGCCAAGCTCAACATGACCGACGGTGTCCGCGGCGGCATCTCCATCGAGGAGGCGCTGCAGACCGCGAAGTGGCTCGAATCCGACGGCGGACTGGACGCCATCGAGCTCACCGCGGGCAGTTCGTTGGTGAACCCGATGTATCTGTTCCGTGGCGATGTCCCGATCAAGGAGTTCGCGGCGGCCTTCAAACCACCGCTGCGGTGGGGTATCCGGATGACGGGCACGAAATTCCTTCGCCAATACCCCTATCGTGACGCATATCTGTTGCGGGACGCCAAGCGGTTCCGCGCCGAGTTGTCGATGCCGCTGATCCTGCTCGGCGGTATCACCAGCCGCGAGACGATGGACTTGGCGATGGCCGAGGGCTTCGACTTCGTCGCGATGGGCCGGGCGTTGCTCGCCGAACCCGACCTGTGCAACCGGATTCAGGCGGACGGGCCGCGGCATGAGGTGCGCTCCGTGTGCAACCACTGCAATCAGTGCATGGCCACCATCTACAGCCGGACGCACTGTGTGGTCACCGGATCGCCGGTCGTCCAAGAGCGATTCGGGTAGATCACGGGGCTGCAACAGATCACAGACACCGTCTGCTGCGAGATCCTCGGCGGTACGCTCTACCGATAGAGTTGGCCGCGATGAGCCGACCAGCATCCCCCGCGCTGACCGTTCGGTACGAAGGATCCCCCCGCACGTTCGCGGCCGGCAACGACGTCGTGGTCGGGCGGGATCTGCGCGCCGACGTTCGCATCGCGCACCCGCTGATCTCCCGGGCGCACCTGGTACTGCGATACGACCAGGGCCGGTGGATCGCCATCGACAACGGCAGCCTCAACGGGATGTTCGTCAACGGCCGCCGGGTGCCCGCCGTCGATATCGCCGACGGACAGCAGATTCATGTCGGCAACCCGGATGGCCCGCTGCTGACGTTCGAAGTCGGCCGGCATCAGGGGTTGGCCGGTTCGCCGCCTCCGACAGCGGCGGTGCCCGTCGCGAACCGCCCCAGCGGGCCCTGGCCCAGTCCTCCGCCTCCATCGCCGCCGAGGCCTGCGCAACCCGGACCGTACCGACCCCCCACCGATCAGGGGCCGTATCCGACAGGCCGGGGGTCGCGCCCGACAGTTCCTCCGGGGCAGTATCCGCCCCGTCCGCAACCCTCGCGGTCGACGCCGATCCCGGTCTCCAGGCCCATCTCTTCGCCGAGCCTGGAATCCGCCACGGTGATGGGACCATCCGCGGCGCCCCGGTCCGGCGACGGAAACATCGCGACCAGCATGCTGCGAATCCTGCGGCCGAGCCGCCCCGCCGACGTCCCGACGGGGTCGATCAAGATCGGCCGGGCGGGTGACAACGACATCGTCATCCCCGACGTGCTGGCGTCACGCCACCACGCCACCCTCATCCCGGCTGCCGACGGAACCGCCGAGATCCGCGACAACCGAAGCATCAACGGCACTTTCGTCAACGGCGCCCGCGTGGAGACCGCAAGGCTTACCGAGGGTGACACCGTCACGATCGGCAACGTCGACCTCGTCTTCCGCGATGGCACCCTGGCCCGTCGTATCCAGACCGCTGCCGACATCGCGGTCGGCGGCCTCGACGTCCACGGGGTCACCTGGACGATTGAGGGAAACAAGACGCTGCTGGACAACATCTCGATGTCCGCGCGGCCGGGAACGCTCACAGCGGTGATCGGCCCATCGGGCGCAGGCAAGTCGACGTTCGCCCGACTGGTCGCCGGTTACACCCACCCGACGACGGGCCAGGTGTCGTTCGAAGGCCACGACGTGCACAGCGAGTACGCCTCGCTGCGCTCCCGGATCGGGATGGTGCCGCAAGACGACGTCGTGCACGGGCAGCTGACCGTCCGGCAGGCGTTGCGGTACGCCGCAGAGCTGCGGCTGCCTCCGGACACCGATCAGGCCGATCGCGATCAGGTGGTCAACGAGGTGCTCCAGGAATTGGAGATGATCGAGCACCTCGACACCCGCGTCGACAAGCTTTCCGGCGGGCAACGTAAGCGCGCTTCGGTCGCACTCGAATTGCTCACCGGGCCATCGCTACTCATCCTCGATGAGCCCACCTCGGGACTGGACCCTGCCCTCGACCGTCAGGTGATGACGATGCTGCGGCAACTGGCGGATGCCGGCCGCGTGGTGCTCGTCGTGACCCATTCGCTGACCTATCTGGACGTCTGTGACCAGGTACTGCTGCTCGCCCCGGGCGGGAAGACGGCGTTTTACGGCCCGCCCAGTGAGATTGGGCCGTCGATGGGCACCACCAATTGGGCAGACATCTTCTCCGGCGTCGCCGGTGACCCCGACGGCGCAGCCCAGCGCTTCCTGGCCCAGCACGGGCCGCCCCCGCCGCAGCCGCCCGCGCTGGCCCCCTCGGACCTGGGTAATCCGACCCGCACCAGTGTGCCCAAACAGCTGTCCACGATCGCGCGTCGGCAGATCCGGCTGGTGATCTCCGACCGCGGCTATTTCGCGTTCCTGATGATGCTGCCGTTCATCATGGGGGTGCTGTCGCTATCGGTGCCCGGCGACGTCGGGTTCGGAGTGCCGGTTCCCGCCGAGCGAGGCGGTGCGGCACCCAACGAACCGGGGCAGATTCTGGTAATGCTCAACGTCGGAGCGATCTTCATGGGTACCGCGCTGACCATCCGGGCCCTGATCGGTGAGCGGGCCATCTTCCGGCGTGAGCAGGCCGTCGGCTTGTCCACATCGGCCTACCTGATGGCAAAGGTGTTGGTGTTCACCGCATTCGCCATCGTGCAGTCCGCGATCGTCACCTCGATTGCGATCGCGGGCAAGGGCTGGGGCCCCGGCGCCGTCGAGCGGGGGGCGATGCTCGGCAACCGCAGCCTGGAGTTGTTCATCGACATCGCGGTGACATGTGTGGCTGCGGCCATGGTCGGCTTGGCGCTGTCGGCGCTGGCGAAATCCAGCGAGCAGATCATGCCGCTGCTGGTGGTGGCGATCATGAGCCAGCTGGTGTTCTCCGGCGGGATGATCCCGGTCACCGACCGCATCGTGCTGGACCAGATGTCGTGGGCGACACCGGCACGGTGGGGCTTCGCGTCGTCGGCGTCCACTGTCGATCTGATCCGGTTGGTCCCAGGTCCGTTGACGCCGAAAGATCGGCATTGGGAACACACCTCGGGGGCATGGCTTTTCGACATGGCGATGCTCGCGGCGATCAGCATCTTCTACGTGGGTTTCGTCCGCTGGCGGATCAGGCTGAAGGCCGCCTGATCCACTTTTGGCCACCACCTTGCGCGAGCAGACGCAAATGTTCCCAAAATGCCTGGAATTTGGGGACATTTGTGTCTGCTCGCCGCATTGGGGTGCCCGGTCGGGGCGGGCCGGCCGGCATCACCCGCCGATATCGAGACCGTACGCCGCGGCGAAGGACAGCGCCTGATCGATATCGACCTTCGCTCCCCGAACTTTCGCGGTGGTCCAGAAGGCCGGATCGACGCGGGCGCCGCGCAAATCGGCGCGTTCAAACCGCGCGTCCTGCACCCGCGCGCCGGTTAGGTCGGCGCGCCGCAACACCGCGTCGCGCAGGTCGGCGCTAACCAGGCCGGCCTCCAGCAGCCGACAGTCGGACAGGTCGACCTTGCGCAGATCGGCACCGCCCAGTACGGCTAGCGTGAAATCAACCTCGATGAACGTCGATGGCCGCATCCTGCACTCGACAAAGATAGAGCCGAGGAAGCTGCAGTGCCGAAAAGTCGCGTGCCACAGTGATGCCCGGCGAAACATGCAGTTACGGAATGCGGATCCGTCATGCTCGGACTCGGACAGGTCGACACCGGAGAAGTCACATCCGGTGAAGACCACCCGTTCGGTGCGGACCCGACTGAAGTCTTCGTCGCGGAAGTCGTTGCCGTCGAACTCCCGGTCTGATTCGTGAGGTGCGAGCGGCTTGGTCATCGACTTTCGGGCGATCCGTCACCCCGGCGAGCGCGGGGGTCGGCGGGTTGGCCGGTGGCCGCCCAACCGTGGTTCCAGACCGCTTCCGCAATCAAGTCGCTGCTACTGGATAGCTCGTGGGGGTCAACGGGCCATTCGGACAACATATCCCGGTAGATGTCCTCTTCGGAGTCGTCGCCACCGATCGGACGCCCGGCCGGCCCGCCATCGGCTACGGGTTGCTGCGGCGGCAGGAGCCGGGCGGGCCCGGCGCCCGACTGGTCGGGTACGTCGTCGGGCGGGGCCGGGTCCACGCCGATCAGCTGCCGGGCCGGCACGTACACCCCGGCGGTGGTTCCCGAACCCGGCTCACGGGTGTCAGTGCTGCGCAGCCGGATCACCAGCCCGTGTGGGGCGGCCAGTCGACCCACCACGAAGAGGCCCATGTGGCGCGCCGTGTACGGGTTTACGTCACCGCCGGACTGCAGCCTGAGATTGGCGCTTCGGATGTCGGACTCGGTCATCCCGCTACCCATGTCAGCGACCTCGATGACCAGTCCGCCGTTGTCGGTCCGCACTGCCGAGACCGTCACCGGCGCGGAGGACGGCGAATAGCGCAACGCGTTGTCCAGCAACTCGGCAAGGATATGCACCAGATCGCCGGCCGCACTGCCGGCGACCCGGCTGTCGGGCAGGTGCCCGATGGTGACGCGGGTGCGATCGGCGACTTCGGCCGCCGCCGTCTCCACCACAGCGGTAGCCGACATCGATTCGGCGCGGTCCCGCGGAATCGGTGCGTTGGCGAGCACCATCAGATTGGCATTCGTGCGGCGCATCCGCGCGACGAGATAGTCCAGCTGCGAAAGACTTTCGCGGTGAACGGGGTCGTCATCCTCGCATTCGAGTCGCTCGATGAGGGCGACCTGCTGATCGATCAGCGACCGATGGCGTTTGGCCAGCGCGTCGAACATGTCGGTGACCCGAATCTGTAGTCGAGCCTGCTCGCCGGCAAGTTGCACGACCCTCTTGTGCAATTCGTCGAAAGCGTGGGCAACCTGACCGATTTCGTCAGATGTGCCCACCTGGATCGGCTGCACGGCGAATGACCTGCCGTCACTGCGAACATGTTCGAATTCACGCGCGACCTCTTGGTGCGTCACCTTCAGCGCGTTGTCCCGAAGCGTGCGCAGCGGAACGACCAGCGTGCGGGCGACCAAGGTGACCAGCAGAACCACCAGCCCAATCGAACCGAACACCAGTGCCGCATCCCGGACGGCCAGCGATCGCGCGGAGTTGGCCTGGCGGTCGACCGTAGCCGGAATCGATTCCCTGGTCTCAGCGATCACAGCTGCTGCGATGCCGGCGCTGATCCGTTGGGAGGCGAGCAGTTCGGGGTTGGCGACCAGGACCGCCGCGGGATCGGAGAGAATCGCCGTTCTGTCGGCGATCTCCGATCGCAACAGCGCTGACCGGTCGGTCGGGACGCCGAGAACGCTTCCCACCGCCGCTCGCTCGCTGATGACGCCCAGATAGCCCGACATCGCCGCCACCGGTGCCGACTCGGCGCCGGTCAACTCGAGCATGGTCGATCGCAGCACCGGTTCGGGTAGCGTTGCGCCGTGGTTGACCAGCATCTGCTGCATCACCATCTGTCCGCGGGTTGCGATCGCACCCGAGAGGGCCGCGCCCTGTGCCCGGACGTTCCGGTCGTCCGCGCCGAGCAGCCCCGCGATGGCGGTCTCGGCGGCGATCAGCAGCCTCGGGTAGTCCATCACCTGCGTCCGCAGATCACCCACGTTACCCATGATCTTGCCGAGCAGGTTCTGGCTGTCGTCGAGCAACGTGTCGACCGCCGCACGAACACCATCGGGGACCTCGGTGCCGTCCACATGGTGTCGAAGATCATCTCTGCTGGTATCGAAAGTCGACAATGCGGCTTGCGCGTCACCACCGTCGGTCGGGGCGATCATCGTGGCCTCCAGCGCGGCCAAGTAGCCCGCGATAACCGGCACCAGGGCGGCGCGTTCGGCGTCACCACGTAGCTGTATCGCTGTCATCGCGCTGGAGTAGACGACCGTCCCGCCCAGCACCCCGGCCAGCAGCAGCGGAAACACTGCGACGACGAGTACTTTCCATCGAACCGGCCAGCTCGACGGAGCCAGCCGAGGACGTCGATTGTCGCGCGTCATCGGCCGCCCCTACCACCGACGGGCTGTCCGCCGGGTGGCAATCGAGGGTGATACATATGGCTCCTGCTGATGTCGCCCGCATGGCGCCTGCCGGGCGAGCCTAGCGATTGGACGAGTATGCCAGCCACGGCTTCGGCAGCCGGCCGCTACTCCGGCCGCAGGACTGCGACCAGGAAATCGGAATCGTCGGTGTACGGCCGAAGATCCCAGGTGGACAACAGCAGATCCGGCGTGAGGTCGGCCGCAGCGACGTCGGCGAAAAATCGATCGAACTCGTAGTCACGACCGGCGCCGAAGCCGATCACCGCCCGACCGTCGGGCCGAAGATGGGCGCGCAGCCGGGAAAGCACCTGGGCTCGGGTACTCGGGGCAAGGAATGTCATGACATTGCCGGCCGACACGATGACATCGAAGAACTCGGCGATCCCGCGCGCGGGTAGATCGAGCTCGGCGAGGTCGCCGACCAGCCAGAGCGGGCCGGGATGGTCTTCTTCGGCCGCTTCGATCAGCACGGGGTCGACGTCGACGCCCACCACGTCGTGCCCTACCGACGACAGATATCCGCCGATTCGCCCCGGACCGCAGCCGGCATCGAGGATGCGCGATCCTCGAGGCGCCATCGCATCGACCAAACGAGCCTCACCGACGAGGTCGTCACCGGCCCGCGCCATGGCACGGAAGCGCTCGATATACCAGCGTGAATGCCCCGGATCAGCCGCGACCTTCTGCATCCAGATGCTCTGCTCGACCATGCGGGCATTATCGCAATCGCACCGGTAGGCGGCCGCCGCGGTTGATTCGTGGGCCCAACACCGCGACACCCGGAACCGTTGATTCGGTGCTCTGGGACGTGCCCGGGCGGATAGCTTGATCGGGGTGAAGACCGAGCCAGGTCGCCTACTCATCAAGAACGTTGAGATCTTCGACGCTGTCGCCGACCGAACGTTCGCCGGCCACGTACTCATCGAGGGCCGCACCTTCGCCGCCGTGGACACGTCACCCATCGCCGAGGACGCTGCGACGACAGTGATCGACGCGGCAGGCCGCTTCCTGATGCCGGGAATGACGGACGCGCACGTCCATCTGGTGGGTATGGCCAACACCATGATCGACCTGATCACCGCGACTCAGTCCCAGTTGGCGGCCGCGACGATCGTGCGCGCCAAGGACACCCTGTTACGGGGATTCACCACCGTCCGCGACGTGGCCGGTGACACCGCGGGGATCAAGACGGTCATCGACGCCGACCCCGCCCTCGGCCCGCGGATCTATCCCAGCCAGGCGGCGATCTCGCAGACGGCCGGACACGGCGACTTCAGCTTCCAGTTCGAGCCACCAACGGCGCTGGGCGGCAAGCCATCCCGGGCCGAGGAGATCGGATTTCTCCGGGTCGCCGACGGAGTGGACCGGGTGCTTGCCGCGGTCCGCGAACAGCTCAAACTCGGAGCGTCGCAGATCAAGCTGATGGCCGGCGGCGGTGTCGCATCCGTCTACGATCCGCTCTACACGCTGCAATTCACTCCCGCCGAACTTCGCGCGGCCGTCGAGGCCGCCGCCGATTACGGCACCTACGTGTGCACCCACGTCTACAACGTCCCCGGTATCCGGCGGGCGGTGGAGGCCGGGGTGAAGTGCATCGAACACGGGCACCTTTCCGACGAACCCACGATAGCGATGCTGGCCGATCACGATGTCTGGCTTTCGATGCAACCGTTCGAGGCACATGATCACCACCTGCCCGATCCTGACCGAGCCAGGAAAAATCAACGGGTCGCCGAAGGAACCGCGCAGGTGTACGAGTGGGCCAGGAAACACGGCGTGAAGTTGGGTTGGGGCACCGACCTGTTGTTCGAACCCGACCACAATGACCGCCAGAGCGATATGGTGGTCCGTCTCGGCCAGTACTTCACTAATGTCGAGGCGCTGAAAATGGTGACTTCAGGAAACGCCGCCCTATTCCGGCTCGCCGGCGAACGCGATCCCTACCAGCAAGCCCGACTCGGGGAAATCACGGTCGGCGCGTGGGCGGATCTGCTGGTGGTCAACGGCGATCCGACCCGGGATCTGGGCGTGCTCGCCGACCCGGCCGCCAACCTGGCACTGATCGTGAAAGACGGCGTCATCGTCAAGAACACCCTCGTCACTTAATGAAGTGCCCAACCCGTTCAGGCGCTTCTGTTTCTCTCGGGCGCATCCGGGTCCCCCTGAACACGCGGATTAGGCTCCAGGCTATGCGCGATTCCCGTGTCGGCCGATCGCTAGGCGCGAGCCAACCCGGGGTGTGGGCAATCAAAAATATTGCCGCTCCGATACACCGATGGATTTATCGCCGGACGAGCGGACGGGTGTTGGGTCGGAATATCCTGCTGTTGTCAACTCAGGGCCGCAAGACGGGAAAGATCCATACCAATCCGGTTTTCTTTCTTCAGGATTCGGGTCTGCTCGTCTTATGTAACGTGCGACCACCTTCTGAACGAATCAACCCGTGGGTACTGAACCTGCGTGCGAATCCAACCGCCACGGTGCAAATCGGCGACCAACTCATTACCTGCAACGCACGCGAACTTCCCGGTCCAGAGGTCGACCGCTATTGGCCGCGGCTGGTAAAGCTTTGGCCTGCCTATCGCGAACACTACGAGCGAACTGGCGACCGCACGGTCTTCACCCTGAAACCGCGTAGCTGAGACGCCCAATGTTCAGGGTTCTCTTTTTCTCACCCCGCATCGCGCCCAATACCGGCAATGCCATTCGGATGGTGGCCGGCACCGGTTGCGAACTGCACCTGGTCGAACCGCTCGGTTTCGACCTTTCCGAACCCAAATTGCGCCGGGCCGGCCTGGACTATCACGACCTCGCTTCGGTGATCGTGCACCCCAACCTGACCGCAGCCTGGACGGCGGTGATGCCGGCCCGCGTTTTCGCCTTCACCGCACGCGCCACGACGTCGTTCGCGCAGGTCCGCTACGAACCCGGGGACGTACTCATGTTCGGGCCGGAGCCGACCGGCCTCGAGCAAGCGACATTGGCCGACCCGCACATCACCGCACAGGTCAGGATTCCGATGCTGAGCGGCCGGCGGTCGCTGAACCTGTCCAACGCCGCCGCGGTGGCCGTTTACGAGGCCTGGCGGCAGCATCAGTTTTTCGGGGCGGTGTGAACTACCAGGTGTCCCAATGGCTCAGCTGCTCGGCCGGTAACCGCCTGGCCGGGCGGAAGTCGGTGCCCTTGGTATAGGCGATCGGGAAGAGCCCGGCCTGGCTGTAACCATCGAACGGGATGCCAAGCAGGTCGGCCGCCTGCCGCTCGCCGTCACCCAGGAGATGCAGCGTCGTCCACGCGGATCCCAAGCCGCGCGACCGCAGCGCAAGCATGAAGCTCCACACGGCGGGCAACAGCGAACCCCAATACCCGGCGCTGTGACCGGAGGGAGTGTCGTCGGGCTTGCCTTCCAGGCAGGGGATCAACATCACCGGAACTTCATGGAGATGTTCATTGAGGTACATCGCGGAGTCGAAGACACGGGGACGTTGCTCGTCGCGAATGTCACCGTGGATGGTCGGCTTGGACGCCAGGAGATAGGGCGTCGCGTTGCTGCGGTAGATCTCGGCGAGAGCCTTCTTCTTACCCGGATCTTCTACGAATACCCATTGCCAGCCTTGGCTGTTCGATCCGGTGGGCGCCTGCAGCGCAATCTCCAGGCACTCCATCAGCACATCTCGCGGCACCGGCTTTTCCATGTCCAACCTCTTGCGCACCGAGCGCGTGGTGGTCAGGACTTCGTCCGCGGACAGATTCAGGGGCATGGTCCGAGCCTACATTTTGCGGAAGTGTCGACTGCCAGTGCCGCCGGCGCCACCGGCCGTCACCCTTTCCGACGGTCGCCCTCCGGTGAGCACGCGCAAATTGCCGCGGTTTGCGGCGTGCCGCCGTGCAAACACGCGCCCTCGCGGGGAAATGGTGCGTGCTCACCGGAAGTCGCGACTTCGCAAAGCTATCCGCATGCTGAGCTCACTCATCCGATCGGCGATCACGGTGACCGCGCCGTTCGCGTTCTGCACGATGCCGCGAATCACCAACGCCGAGGCCGTCTGAGCCACCCTGCGATACCGCGACCACACCCCCGGTGAGCACAGCACGTTGACCATCCCCGTCTCGTCTTCGAGATTCATGAACGTCACCCCTTGCGCAGTGGCCGGCCGTTGCCGATGCGTGACCACCCCGGCCACCAGCACCCGGGTACCGTCAGGCACCGACAGCAGCTGGTCGGCTGGAACCACGCCGCGTGCGGCGAGATCCTCTCGCAGAAACCTGGTCGGATAGCTGTCCGGTGAAATCCCGGTCGCCCACACGTCGGCGGCCGTCAGCTCCAGCTCGGTCATTCCGGGCAGCGGCGGCACATGCGACGTCGACCCGACTCCCGGCAGCCGATCGGGCCGCTGTGTGGCGGCGGCACCGGCGGCCCATAAACCCTCGCGCCTGGACACCCCGAAGCAACCCAGCGCTCCCGCGGTGGCAAGCGCCTCGGTCTGAGGTACCGAAAGCTGCAACCGTCCGGTCAGGTCATGCAGGGAAACGAAGGGGCCGTTCGCGTTCCGCTCCGCAACCAAACGTTCGGCCAGTTCGTCGCCGAGATGACGAACACCACCCAATCCAAGCCGTACATCTAGCCCATGATTCTCCAAGGTGGCGTAGCCGAGACTGGCATTGACATCCGGTCGCCGGACAATGACACCGTGCCTGCGGGCGTCGGCGACCAGCGACTGCGGGGAGTAGAAACCCATCGGCTGCGCGCGCAGCAGCGCGGCGCAGAACGCCGCGGGATGGTGCAGTTTGAACCACGACGAGTAGAACACCAGAGAGGCAAAACTCAGCGAATGACTTTCCGGAAAACCGAAATTGGCAAATGCCTCCAGCTTGTCGTAAATCCGTTGAGCCACGTCTCCGGTGATGCCGTGCAACTCGGCCATTCCGTCGAAGAAGCGACTTCGCAGCCGCCGCATCTTCTCCGTCGAACGCTTCGAGCCCATCGCACGGCGCAACTGATCGGCCTCGGCTGCGGTGAATCCGGCGCAGTCGACGGCCAACTGCATGAGTTGCTCCTGAAACAGAGGTACTCCCAATGTCTTTCGCAGCGCCGGCTCCATCGACGGATGGTCGTAGGTGACTCGTTCCAGCCCGTTGCGACGCCGGATGTATGGATGCACCGAACCGCCCTGGATCGGTCCCGGCCGGATCAGTGCAACCTCGACCACCAGGTCGTAGAAAACCCGTGGTTTCAGCCTGGGCAACGTGGCCATCTGCGCCCGAGACTCCACTTGGAACACTCCAACAGAGTCCGCCCGCTGCAGCATCTCGTACACGGCCTGCTCGCTTAGATCCAGCCTGGCCAGGTCCACTTCGATGCCCTTATGCTCGGCAATCAGGTCGATGGCGTAGTGCAAGGCCGAGAGCATGCCCAGGCCGAGCAGATCGAACTTGACCAATCCGATTGCCGCGCAGTCATCCTTGTCCCATTGCAGTACGCTGCGGTTCTCCATCCGTGCCCACTCGACCGGACACACATCGGCGATCGGACGGTCACAGATCACCATTCCGCCGGAATGGATGCCCAAGTGCCTGGGAAGGTCGGAGATCTGCATGGCCAGGTCGATCACCGACTCCGGAATCCCCTCCACGTCGGGCGAGCCGGCGAGACCGTTCCACCGGCTGATCTGCTTACTCCAGGCGTCCTGCTGCCCCTGGGAGAATCCCAGCGCACGCGCCATGTCCCGCACTGCGCTGCGGCCGCGGTAGGTGATCACGTTGGCCACCTGGGCGGCGTGCTCACGACCGTAACGCTGATAGACGTACTGAATCACCTTCTCCCGCAGATCGGATTCGATGTCGATATCGATGTCGGGTGGACCGTCGCGGGCAGGCGACAGGAAGCGTTCGAACAACAACTGGTTGGCCACCGGGTCGACGTTGGTGATCTTCAACGCATAGCAGACCGCCGAGTTGGCCGCCGATCCCCTGCCCTGAGCCAGGATGTTGTTGAGCCGACAGAACCGTGCGATGTCGTGCACGACCAGGAAATAGCCGGGAAACCCCAACTCCTCGATGACCTTCAGCTCGTGTTCGAGCTGGGCGTAGGCGATTCGGGCGTGTTCGGGCGCGCCGTAGCGGTCGTAGGCGCCCTCGGCGACAAGATGGCGGAGCCAGCTGTTCTCGGTATGCCCCTCGGGTACGTCGAAGGGGGGCAATCGCGGTGCGATCAGAGCCAGACCGAAGGCACACTGCTCACCGAGTCCGGCCGCGGCCGTCACCACCTCCGGACAATGCGAGAATAACCGGGCCATCTCGTCTCCCGAGCGCAAGTGTGAACCACCCAGTGGCGCAAGGTATCCCGCTGCATCTTCGATGGATCGCCTGGCCCGGATCGCTCCCATCGCCATGGCCAGCCGGCCCCGTGCGGGGTCGGCGAAGTGCGCGGCAGTAGTAGCGATGACATCTAGCCCGAAGCGCGGGGCCAACTCGGCCAAGGTGGCGTTTCGCTCGTCATCGAGTGGGTGACCGTGATGGCTCAGCTCGACGGCGATCCGGTCGCGCCCGAAGCGGTCGACCAGGTCGGCGAGCGCCGCAGCCGCGGCGTCCGGACCACCGGTTGAAAGCGCCTGACGCACATGACCTTTGCGGCATCCGGTCAGGATGTGCCAATGACCGCCGGCCGCCTCGGTCAGGGCGTCGAAATCGTAGTGCAACTTACCCTTCTGGCCACCGGCCAAATGCGCCGCCGCCAACTGCCTCGACAGACGTCGGTATCCTTCCGGACCCCGCGCAAGCACCAACAGGTGCGGGCCGGGCGGGTCGGGCTCGTCGGTACGACATCCGCCACCCAGGGATAACTCGGCGCCGAACACCGTGGCCACATCCAGTTCCTTGGCCGCCTCGGCGAACCGCACCACACCGTAGAGCCCGTCGTGGTCAGTCAGCGCAATGGCCCGTAGATCCAGCCTGGCGGCCTCCTCGACGAGATCTTCGGGGGTGCAGGCACCGTCCAGAAAGCTGTAGGCCGAATGAGCATGCAGTTCGGCGTAGGGCGTCGACCGAGGCTTGGTGCTTCCCCGCTTGCGCGGCCATGCCGGACAATCCTGTCCGTCTGCGGCCGACACACTCAGCGGCGTTCCCCCTCGATGCCGGGGTGACCGGCCGCTGAGGACGCGCTCCATTTCCGTCCAGCTCGGCGGACCGTTGTGCCAACCCACCCCGCCAATATATCGAACTTATGTTCGAATAGTTGGCCTTCTTTCAGGCGGTCAGATCGGCGCCCGGACCACGGCCGTCGCTCACCGACGGCAGCACGATATACCGAACCTGATCGCCACCGGCCTTGCGGGCTTCTTCGATCGCCGCGGTCGCGACCTCGATCAGCGTGTCGACCACGACGTCGGGAGGTTCGACCGCTAGCGGGGCCAGCGGCGTGCAGACGACGCCGATGCTGGCGGTGAGATGCTGCGGAGTGACAGCGATCGCGCCGCGGATTCTTTCCACCAGTGGCGAGGCATCGGTGGTGGTGAATGTGTCGGCCACCAGGAAGACGTCGTCGGCAATGTGGGCGACCACGGCGTTGTGCCGAACGGTCTCACGAAGGGCCTGTGCCACCGATACCCGCGCCTTGATGCCCGCCCGGGCGCCCTTTTCGCCGAGCAGCAAGGAGAAGCTATCGATCTTCACCGCGACCAGGACGAAGTACTGGTCATGGCTGCGGCTGCGCGAGGCCAGCAATGTCGCGACCCGGCGGTAGAAAGCCTCGCGATGCAGCAAGCCGGTGAGTTGCTCGATGTCGCCGTGCACGGAGTCCGGCTGGATCATCCTGATGACACCCCAGCAGCCGACGGCACTGAAGATGTTGAGCACCACCACCATCGCCGTAGCCCAGATGGCCTCGATGAACTCGGCGGGGGCCGAGCGTGCGAAGAGTACCCAGACCACGGCCGCGACGATGGGCCAGACCACCGCTAGCACCCGCGGGGTGTGGAGGAACACCGCGAACGTCGCCGGGACGACGAATGCCACGCTACTGAGCAGTCCGATAACCGGGCTGGGGGCGATGAGGGCTGATACCCCGACGGCTAGGGAGCCGACAAGAATCGAGGCAAGTGACTGCCCCCGGGTCGGCCAGCCGGACTGCAACCAGAACGCCGACAGCGCCAGACAGGCGACAAAGACGATCCCGGCGACAACCCAGGAGAGCCGGGTTTCAAGTCCGCTGAGCATGAGCGCGAGCGGAATCAACCCGAGAAGCGCGAGGGAGACCGCCACCAGGCGACACACCCATAGCTGCAAACCCCGGGTAGCCAGGGTCGCGGTCACCAGGTAATAGTGGTCGGACCACGCCAGGGCGGGGCCTATGGGAGCAGCGGGGGAACTCCGCAAACCATCAAACATTCACCACCCCGGGCACTGTAGAGCGCTGGAACCAAGATCAGGAACCCGCTCGGTCGAAGCTACCAGCCCGGTAGTCGATTTCACAGTGTCCAACCTGCCCTACCTGCAGTGTCCAACCTGCCCCACCTGCAGTGTCGCTTACCCCACGTACTCGACGACGCCGTCCTCAAGCACCAGCCGTCCGTCCGAACCGTCTGGATTCGCGGCCTCCGTGCAGAACACCGCCCGGCCGGACCCCAACCGCCACATCGAGGTGGTCAAGACGTCGCCCGGAAACACCGGCGAGGTGAACCGGGCCGAGATCGCGGTGATCTTGGTAGCGTCCCCGCCGCCGAGGTTGGCGACAAGTGCCCGTCCGGCCACGCCGTAGGTACACAGGCCGTGCAGGATCGGCTTCGGGAATCCGGCCAGCTCGCGCGCGAACCACGGATCACTGTGCAGCGGGTTGCGGTCCCCGGACAGCCGGTAGATGAGGGCCTGGTCCTCTCGGGTGGGCATCGCCACCCTGATGTCGGGGTCCCGTTCGGGAATCTCTGGTGCCGACGGACGCCGGCCGGGCTGCCCGCCGAAACCGCCCTCGCCACGAATCACCAGGGTGGTGAGCGTTTCGGCGACAGCCCGACCGCTGTCTGGGTCGCTGCCGGTGGCCTTGAGCATCACCACCGCGTTCTTGCCCTCGCCCTTGTCCTGGATGTCGGCCACTTCGCTGACCACGCTGAGCTTGCCCGCTGGGGGTAGCGGTGCGAACAGCCGGACGGCTTGCGACCCGTGCAGGAGCCGACTGAAGTTGAACGACCCGATCTTGCCCGCCGCAGCGTACGGCGAGCAGGCGATGACCGCGTAGGTGGGCAACACCTGCTGATCGATTCCATGGCTGTTCTCGGTGGTGAACGCAAGATCCTCGGTTCCCGCACCCACACCCAGCGCGTACAGCAGCGTGTCGCGGTCTGCCCATTCGATGATCTGCGGTGAAGTGGTGGCGCCAACGGCGTTCGGATCGATCGGCATAGTTAGAGACAGTATCGGGAGACCGACCGGCGTGGTGTTGACCTTTGACCGGCGACGCATGACCATGAGTCGCATGCGCTATGTCGTTACCGGCGGTACCGGGTTCATCGGCAGCCGTCTGGTAGACCGAATCCTGGCCCTCCCGAATACCTCGACAGTGCACGTCCTGGTGCGACGCCCGTCGCTGGGCAAATTCGAAATGCTCGCGCAACGCTGGGATGAGCGTGTGCAGCCGCTCGTCGGGGACCTGACGTCCCCCGGACTCGGTCTGGACGCCACCACCCTTGCCGATCTCGATAAGATCGACCACCTCGTGCACTGCGCCGCGATCTACGACATCGCGGCACCCGAGGACCGGCAGCGGGTTGCCAACGTCGAGGGCACCCGCGCGGTGATCGAACTGGCCAGCCGGCTCGACGCGACGCTGCACCACGTGTCCTCGATCGCGGTCGCCGGAACCTACCCCGGGGTCTTCACCGAAGACGACTTCGACGTTGCGCAGGAATTGCCGACGCCGTACCACCGGACCAAGTTCGAGGCCGAGTTGCTCGTGCGGTCGGCACCGGGGTTGCGATACCGGATCTACCGGCCCGCCGTCGTCGTCGGCGACTCCCGGACCGGAGAGATGGACAAGATCGACGGGCCCTACTACTTCTTCAGCCTGCTGTCTAAACTCGCCGGGTTGCCGAGCTTCACGCCGATGGTGCTCCCGGATACCGGACGAACGAACATCGTGCCGGTGGACTACGTGGTTGACGCGATCACCGCACTCATGCACACCGATGACTTGGACGGCCAAACATTCCACCTGACCTCACCGAAAACGATCGGGCTGCGGGGGATCTATCGCGCAATCGCACCGGCGGCCGGTTTGCCTCCCCTGGTGGGATCGCTACCGCGTGCCGCCGCGACCCCGCTCCTGCAAGCGACCGGGCGCGCCAAAGTCCTGCGCAACATGGCAGCCACCCAGCTCGGTATCCCCGGCGAAATCCTCGACGTAGCCGAGCTAGCCCCGACGTTCACCTCTAAGCAGACCCGGGAAGTGCTGCGGGGCATCGGAATCGAGGTTCCGGAGTTTGCGACCTACGCGTCACGATTGTGGCATTACTGGGCTGAGCATCTGGACCCCAACCGGGCCCGACGCGACCACCCGGACGGGCCGTTGGTAGGGAAGCACGTGATCATCACCGGCGCATCCAGTGGAATCGGGCGAGCATCGGCGATCGCAGTGGCCGACCGTGGCGCAACGGTTTTCGCGCTGGCGCGCAACGCCGAAGCACTCGACGAGCTGATCGCCGAGATCCGCGCGGCCGGCGGGGACGCCCACGCATTCACCTGCGACGTGACCGACTCGGCTGCGGTGGAGCACACCATCAAGGACATTCTGGGCCGCTTCGGCCATGTCGACTACCTGGTCAACAATGCCGGACGGTCGATCCGACGGTCGGTGATCGCATCCACAGACCGCCTGCACGACTACGAACGCGTGATGGCGGTCAACTACTTCGGTCCTGTCCGGATGGTGCTCGCACTTCTTCCGCACTGGCGCGAAAGGAAATTCGGCCACGTCGTCAACGTCTCCAGCGCGGGGGTACAGGCCAGCAGCCCGAAGTACAGCGCCTACATTCCCAGCAAAGCCGCGTTAGATGCTTTCGCCGAAGTCGTTGGCGCCGAGACGCTCTCAGATAACATCACGTTTACCAACATTCACATGCCGCTGGTCCGAACACCGATGATCGCGCCGTCACGCAAACTCATCCCCATTGCCCCGATCTCGGCCGAACATGCCGCCGCCATGGTGGTTCGCGGCCTGGTGGAAAAGCCCGCGCGCATCGACACACCGGTGGGTACACTCTCGGATCTGGGAATGTATTTCACCCCCAAGCTTTCTCGCCGCGTATTGCACCAGTTGTATCTCGGATATCCCGATTCGGCCGCGGCCCGCGGTGTCGCGGAGGATCACCCGTCACCTCCGCCGGCGCCTCGGCGCGAGGGGCAGGCAAGACCGATTCCCGAGCTACGGTTTCCGCGCGCGGTCAAAAAGGCGGTGCGGTTGGTACCCGGCGTGCACTGGTGACCGAACCGCGTCAACCGATCTTCATCGACGTCGACACCGGCGTCGACGATGCGATGGCGCTGGTGTATCTGCTGGGCAGCCCCGAGGCCGATCTCGTCGGTATCGCCTCGAGCGCTGGAAACGTGCCCGTGCAACAGGTATGCCGAAACAACCTCGCCCTGCTCCAGCTGTGCGGCCGCACCGAAGTGCCCGTGTCCATGGGTTCGGAGAATCCGCTTCGGGCGCCGCTGCGGACCGCGGAGGACACCCACGGGCCCGAAGGGCTCGGATACGCCCGGCTTCGGACACCGACGGGGCGGCTCACCGACTACGATGCGGCCACCGCCTGGGTTCGGGCGGCCCATGCTCATCCGGGTGAACTTGTCGGAGTGGTCACCGGACCGATGACCAACCTGGCACTCGCGCTGCATGCCGATCCGTCGCTGCCCGGACTGCTGAAACGGCTGGTGATCATGGGCGGCACATTCGACTACCGGGGCAACACGACGCCGGTCGCCGAATGGAACGTCAGTGTCGATCCCGAGTCGGCGGCGGCGGTTTTCGCGGCATGGCATGGAGTTACCGCTGACCTTCCGATCGTATTGGGACTCAACCTCACTGAACACATTGAGATGACTCCGGCCCTGTTGAGCAGGCTTGCAGTCGCCGCCGGATCCTCCTCGGAAGCGATGACCGAATACGACGATCGCGGGATCGCCTCGACGGCCTCGAACTCGTTGATCCGGGTACTCGAGGACGCGATGCGGTTCTACTTCGAGTTCCACCACGATCAGGGCGAGGGCTACCTGGCCCACCTGCACGATCCGCTGGCCGCCGCGGTCGCCCTGGACACCGGGCTGGTTCACTGCCGCGCCGCTGCCGTGGACGTCGAGCTGGCCGGCACACTGACGCGCGGCATGACAATCGCCGACTGGAGTCGCAGGTGGGGACGGGAACCCAACGCGCTCATCGGTGTCGACGTCAATCCCGGTACGTTTTTCGACCGTTTCATTGCTCGGGTTGGCGCCTTCGCGAGGCAGCTCGATCAGTCGTAGATACCTTCGAGGTACCAACGCCGCTTCCGGTAACACAGCAGCAGCGCCTGCCCCGGACCCTGGTGCCGACCATCGCCGAGCAGCACCTGCGCGCGAGCCGTGCGGCCCTTCCCCGCGTCCTCCCACCAGCGTTCATCGACGATCCAGGGACCGGCCCACCAGGACAGCCGACCGTTGCGGTCGGGTGCATCCAGCCGGAACGGATCCGCGGAGAACAACCCGCGCGCGGTGACCCGCACCGGGTTACCCGCCGCGTCGAAGAGTTCGACCGCATCGTCGAGCAGCACCGCCGGCGACGGCTCGGGCAGCCGACCCGGCCACGGGAGGACCGGATCCCACTGGGGCACAAGCTCATCCCCCAGGGAGATGAGTGTGATGCGTTCGGCAGGACCTCGCCCCCCGCTGAGGACCGGGACCTTGACGGCATCGGGACCCAGAAGCCCTTGAACCCGCACCAGGGCCCGCCTAGCCCGTAATCGGTCCTGCTCTCCGGCCCCTCCCCATAGCGGCAGTTGCAGGGCTTCGGCAGACACCACCTCCACCGGGCGCAGCCGCAGCACGGTGACCGGCGCTGTTGGTCGTTCTTCCGCTGCCCTCCCCGGCACGTGGGAGCCACCGCCAGCGCGGTTGCTGTCCCCAACCCGCCGGACGGAGTTGCGTCGATTCAGCCAACCGTCCAACTGCCAGCGCACCCTATCGGAAGTCGCGTCCTCGGTTAACGGCTCCGCACATCTCCAGACACGTTCCAGCTCTTCTCCATTGGCAGTCTCGGCGTGGATGGCCAGCCTGGTGCATCCCACTCCTGCAGCCTCCAGACGGAGGTGCAGCACGCTGGCCAGAGAACGACCGGCAAAGGCCGCCGCATCCACCCGGTCGATGGGAGGATCACAATTCATCACCGCGTCCAGCTCCCGCTCGGGCTCCCTCCCTGACGGCGGCCGGGTGGGCTCGCCGCGGGCAAGACGGTGCGCAGCTACCGCATCGGCCCCGAAACGGGATGCCACGTCACTGCGCGGCAATTGGGCGAACTGCCCGATTCTTCTGATTCCCATGCGCCACAGCAGATCCGTCAATCCATCACGGCTTACCGGCGCCAGACTCGGTTCGGCCGACAGCTGCCGGATCGACATCTCCGAGAGAAACCGGGCATCCTCACCGGGTGGGACCATCCTGCCCGCCCGCGCGGCAAAGACAGCGGTGGGCAGCTGGTCGGCGATGCCAACCTGGCACTCGGCACCGGCCGCAGCCGTCGCGTCGATTAGCCGTTCGGCAGCGGCCTGCTCGGAACCGAAGTATCGGGATGCGCCGCGAACCGACAGCACCAGCAGGCCGGGGCGCAACACCTCCGCACCGGGTACCAGATCGTCCACCGCGGCCGTGACATGCTCGAAGTACCGAGCATCCCGGGCGGAATCGGCTGTCGCAAGGTGTAATTCCGGGCATCGGGCCTGCGACTCGCGTCGACGCAGTCCTCGGCGGACACCCACTGCACGCGCTGCCGCCGAACACGCGATGACCCGGTTGGCCAGCGTCACCGCGACCGGCGCCGTCGGGGGGAACCCGGCAGCTGCTGCCGCGGCAACAGCGGGCCAGTCCATGCACCAGAGCGCCAATACCCTGGACGCCGATCCACTTGACTCGGTCATGGCCGGCTCCACCACCGTGGCACGCCTAACCGCCTGACATCCGCACCGGGCCGTCCGACCGTCCCCGGGTACACGTGGCAAGCCGCACCCGGCTGATCCGTCCACGTCCCGGAGTGGGCGCTGCGCCGGCGCCGGCCACCTCGTAACCGCTGATGTACCCCTCCAGGTGTGCGCAAGTTCCCTGCCAGTTCCCGCCAGTGACAAGCAGCGTGCATCCTCGCTGCCGGGCGCGCGCCGCAACCGTGCGGGCGCGGGGCGCCGGAACCGTCCGACCATTCAGCCCGAGGACCACCAGATCCATGCCGTCCAGCAGGACAGCAGCGACTTCGACCGGGTCGATCCCCGGTTCCGGAATGAGTGCGACCCTACTCAGGTCCGCACCCATCTCCACCGCTGCGAGCAGTCCGATATCGGGCTGACCGATGATCGCGGCCTGACCTCCCTGCGACGTCACCGCCGCCACCATGCTCAGCTCCAGCGACCGGGCACCCGAAAGTACCGCCACGGTACCGCGGGGCAACGCCCCTGGGCCCGAGGATGACCCGGCCGGGGACTCGGATACCAGCAAAGCATCGGGGCCGGAAACAGACTCCGCACATAGCGAAGCCGTCCGTAAGTTTCCACCCCCTTTTCCCGCCATCCTCTCAGACACCGAAGCCATCTGCTTGCGCAACAGTTCTACCTGCTCAGCACGGTGCGCTGAAATTCGCTCGGCGTCGACACCACCCACTGCCAATGCCACAGCAGTACCTCCCGAAAGCACCCGCAATCCACGCTATTCGAATATATGTTCGAATAGCAACAGTAAACACTGTGGGTATGACAGCGTCAACCAGATCTCGGCGCCGAAACTACCCATCGTCTAATGATGACCACCATCTAATGATGACATTGACAACTGTCATCATTAGATGATGTACTCCACATGTGTTCGGCTGGGACCATCCGTCAGCGGAATTGCTGCGCGACGGCAGCAACGGATAGCCCGGCTGCGCCATGGACATCTTCGGAGTTGGGTCATCGCGCCGGAGTCGTTCAGCCGACGCCGTGATCACCGGCGCCGGCAGCGGAATCGGCGCCGCGTTCGCCGTCGAACTGGCCCGCCGCGGTGGACGCATCGTCTGCAGCGACATCGACGAACCTGCAGCACACAAAACCGCCCAGCAGATCGCCGCCGGCGGTGGCAAGGCCGTGGCGCTGGCCTGCGACGTCACCCGGGTCGAGGAGGTCTATCGCCTCGCCGAGGAGGCGCAGTCCTGGTTCTGCGGCCCGCCGACGCTGGTGATCAACAACGCAGGCGTCGGCGCCGGCGGGGCCTTCATCGGCGACACGGAACTCGCAGACTGGAACTGGGTGCTGAACATCAACCTGTGGGGCCCGATCCACGGCTGCCACGTGTTCACTCCCATCCTGCGCGAAGCGGGCCGACCGGCCGGCATCATCAACGTCGCATCGGCGGCAGCGTTCGGCGCGATCCCGGGCATGGCCGCCTACAACGTCAGCAAGGCGGGCGTCCTGTCATTATCGGAGACACTCGCCGCCGAGCTTGCCGGTACCGGCGTCAACGTGACGGTGCTGTGCCCGACATTCGTCAAAACGAACATCGTTGATGCAGGACGCATCTCGACGCATGCCACTCACCTGGCCGACCAATTGATGCGCTGGACCGGGTTCTCTGCGCAGCGAGTGGCCCAGATGTGCCTGGACACCAATGACCGTGGCCGCCTGTACTGCATGCCGCAACCAGATGCCCGGATCGTCTGGGGCATAAAGCGTCTCACTCCGACGGTGTTCACTCGAGCCGCCGGATTGACCACCCGCATCACAAACTAGGGAGGAAATCATGGCGATCGACTTGGACGCGATGCTGGCGAAGATCAAGGATCGCCAATGGGCTCTGGCCGATATCGACTGGACCGCCCCGGGAGCTGAGATGATCACCGAAGAACAGTGGCCCAAGCTCAAGGCGTTTATGGTCGATCTGTGCTGGATCGAGAACGTGGGCGCGCGCGGCTTCGCCGCACTGGCCAAAAAGGCCCCTACGCCGACGCTTGCCGAGATATACCGCTACTTTCACGCCGAGGAACAACGGCATGCCAATGCCGAACTGGCGTTGATGAAGCGCTGGGGCATGCTCGACGAAGATAGCCCCGACCCCCCGGAGCCCAACGTCAACATCCGACTGGCCATCGACTGGCTCGACACCTACGCCGACGATATGTCGTTGTCCATCCTGGGCACGGTCATCCCGATGCTCGAGGTCGCCCTAGACGGTGCACTGCTGAAGTTCCTTCTCGAAGAGGTGCATGATCCGGTCTGCCATCAGGTCTTCGAGAAGATCAACAACGACGAATCAAGGCACATTGCGGTCGATTTCGAGGTGCTCGACATGATCGGCCAAGCCGATTTGCGCAGACTGCTGGTGCAGTTCGTCGGCAATATCGCCTCACCGGGGGTGATAATCGGCGCGATCACTTACCTGCCGTTACTGAATCGGATGCGAAACAACATCGTAGACATGGGACTGCCACCCGAGAAGTTGTACAACGCCATGAAGCGGTTCAAGACACTCGGTGAGCGCAGCGAGAACGCCTGGCGAGTACCGACCTATCAGATCCTCAAACTGCACGCCCGCCTGGTGGTCAAACCGAACAACCCTTACCACTGGATGGTCAACCCGCTGGTGTGGGCGTCTGATTACTACCCCAGGAGGCTGTTGAAGCCCATCCCAAACTGGTTCAAAGAACTCACCCACGAGCCGGCGGCCTGAAACATGGCGATCCATGACACCCTTATCGTCGGCGCCGGATTCAGCGGCTTGGGTGCTGCCATCAAGCTCCGGCAGGCCGGCGTCCACGACATCGTCATCGTCGAACGTGCCGACCGGGTCGGTGGAACCTGGCGCGACAATGTCTATCCCGGTGTGGCATGCGACATTCCGTCGTTGCTGTACTCGTTCTCGTTCGTCAAGAACCCGTCCTGGTCGAGCGCCTACCCCTCCGGCGCGGAGATCTGCGACCACATCGAGGAGATGACCGACCAGTTCGGGCTACGACCACTCATCCAGTTCGGCACCGAGATCACCGGGTTGTCGTTCGACGAGTCCGCAGGAGTCTGGACCGCAACCACCAACCAGCGCACGATATTTCATACTCGAACCGTGGTGCTGGCATCGGGTCCACTGGCAGATCACAAGTTCCCCGACATTCGGGGTCTGGACAGCTACCAGGGGCACAAGATCCACAGCGCGGCGTGGGACGAAGGCTACGACTTCACCGGCAAGCGGGTCGCTGTGATCGGGACCGGGGCGAGCGCCGTGCAGATTGTGCCCGAGCTGGTCAAGACTGCTGAGTTCGTTAAGGTGTTCCAGCGCACCCCGGGATGGGTGCTGCCCCGCCTGGACCTGCGAGTCCCCGGCGCGGTACAGGCGTTGTTCGCCGCGGTACCGGCCACTCAGGAGCTCGCCCGCCAGGCGCTGTACTGGGGACACGAGGCCAGCGCGGTTGCGCTGGTGTGGAACACGCCGATGAGCCGCCTGATGGCCCGGCTCGGGCGAGCACATCTGAATCGCCAGGTCAAAGATCGGTGGCTACGCCGTCAACTGACTCCAGACTTCACCCCGGGGTGCAAGCGCATGCTGGTCTCCAGCGACTATTACCCTGCCCTGCAGCGAGCGAACTGCAAGCTGATCGATTGGCCGATCGCCACGCTCAGCCCCGCGGGCATCCGCACCAGCGATGGCATTGAGCACCACCTGGATGCGATCGTTTTCGCCACCGGCTACGACGTTCACCTGTCGGGTCCCCCGTTCCCCGTCACCGGTCGCGGTGGCCGGTTATTGCAGCGGGAGTGGGCCAGCCACGCCGAGGCGTACAAGAGCGTAAGCGCGCACGGCTACCCGAACCTTTTCTTCATGACCGGTCCCAACTCGGGACCGGGCCACAACTCTCTGCTGGTGTACGTCGAGGGACAGCTGGAATATGCCGTCACCGGCATCACGACGATCCTTGCGAACAATCTTCGCTATCTCGACGTTCGTGCCGACGTGCAAGACCGCTACAACCGGGAGATTCAGAAGCGGTTGCGGGCCACCACGTGGATGTCTGGCTGCAGCAGCTGGTATTTGACCCGGGACGGATATAACGCGTCGATGTACCCGGGCCTTGCCACCCAGTATCTTCGACTGATGCGGGACTTCCAGATCGAGGACTACACCGCGCTGGCGAGGAGCGAATCGGAGACGCCGGTATCGCACGACATCCCCGCCGGCGCTGTCACGACGACGGCCTGACATGCCACCGGCCAGGGAACCAGACAAACTACCCAGGCCGCAGGCGGGTCCGATCCCGACGATGCTGCGCCGTATTCGCCGCGGGTCCCGCGATGTGATCGAGAACGCGGTGTCGCAACTCTTCGACGCAGCGGTGCAACCCCATGGCGTCGCTCAGTCCGGCGAGTACCGCCTCGACGAGCTGGCACGACTGGCCGGCACCACCACGCGCAACATCAGGGTGTACCGCGACCGTGGACTGCTGCACCCACCGCTTCGGGTTGGTCGCATCGTGCTGTTCAACGACACCCACCTGACGCGGCTTCGACTGATCACCTCGATGCTGGACCGGGGCTACACGATCGCCCATGTGAACGAGATGCTGTCGGCATGGCAGCAGGGTAAGAACCTCGGCGACATGCTCGGGCTGGAGTCGGCCATCGCGGGAAGTTGGGCCACCGAAAGGCCACAGCGCATGTCGGTGGCCGAAGCCAAGTTGCTGGTGGACGACGAACCCGGGTTCCATCGCCTGGTCGGTCTGGGGATCGTCCGCCTCGAGGACGATACCGAGAACGGTCAGGCCATCGTGGTGCGCCCGAAGCTGATCGAGGCGTTCAACGAGCTGCGCCAATACGGCGTCGCATCCGAGAAACTCATCGATTTGCACGAACAGATCGCGCCTCTGCTCGATCAGATCAGCACGATCCTGGTGCAAGCGGGCGTGGAGGAGGTCTTCGACAAGGTCAACCCGGGCGCTGCGATGCCCGACGATGTCGAGGTCGCCGAACTGATCACCACACTGGTGCGTTTCCGCACCCAAGCGGTTCAGGCGGTGGCCGCCACCCTGGCATTCTCGATCGAGTCGACCATCGAGTCGGTGGTGGCCCGGCTGCTCGGCGACCTGGTGGAGAAGAAGAACGACTCCGGCGACAGCTAGCCTTCACTCCCACTCGATGGTGCCCGGCGGCTTGCTCGTCACGTCCAGGACCACGCGATTGACTTCGCGCACCTCGTTGGTGATCCGCGTGGAAATTCGCTCCAGAACCTCGTAAGGCACCCTGGTCCAGTCGGCCGTCATCGCGTCCTCACTGGATACTGGGCGCAGCACGATCGGGTGCCCGTAGGTGCGACCGTCACCTTGCACGCCCACTGAGCGCACATCGGCCAGCAGCACCACCGGACATTGCCAGATTTGGTGGTCCAACCCGGCCGACGTCAGCTCCTCACGGGCGATGCCGTCGGCCCGGCGAAGCGTGTCCAGACGATCGGCGGTGACCTCGCCCACGATTCGGATGCCCAGACCTGGCCCCGGAAATGGCTGGCGGGCAACGATTTCCTCGGGCAGGCCGAGTTCCCGCCCAACCGCGCGCACCTCGTCTTTGAACAGCAGCCGCAACGGCTCCACCAGGGTGAACTTCAGGTCTCCGGGCAGTCCACCCACATTGTGGTGACTCTTGATGTTGGCGGTTCCGGTCCCGCCACCTGACTCCACCACATCGGGATAAAGGGTGCCCTGGACCAGGAACTCGACCTCGCCGTCGGCCCGACCGTCCTGCACGGCGTCGCGCACCGCGCCCTCGAATGCTCTGATGAACTCGCGCCCGATGATCTTGCGCTTTCCTTCGGGGTTGGTGACTCCGGACAACGCTTCAAGGAAACGGTCCGCCACGTCGACCGTGACGAGTTTGGCACCCGTGGCAGCGACGAAGTCCCGTTGCACCTGCGCGCGCTCGCCGGCGCGCAGCAGCCCGTGGTCAACGAATACGCACGTCAACCGGTCGCCGATGGCCCGCTGCACCAGCGCGGCGGCAACTGCCGAGTCGACACCGCCGGAGAGTCCGCAGATCGCCCGTCCGGTGCCGATCTGCGCACGAATCTGCTCGACCAACGCGTCGGCAATGCTGGCCGGAGTCCAGGTCGCGTCGATACCGGCGAACTCGTGCAGGAACCGGCTCAGCACCTGTTGACCGTGTGGGGTGTGCATCACCTCCGGGTGATACTGCACGCCCGCCAGCCGACGCTCCCGGTTCTCGAAGGCCGCCACCGGCGCACCGGAACTGATCGCGACCACCTCAAAGCCATCCGGGGCGGAGGTCACCGCGTCGCCATGGCTCATCCACACCGGCTGAACATCCGGGAGACCGGAATGCAACTGTCCGCCAGTGACTTTCAATTCAGTACGACCATACTCACTGGTGCCGGTACGGGCCACGGTGCCGCCCAGTGCCTGCGCCATAGCCTGGAATCCGTAGCAGATACCGAAGACCGGGACGTCGAGGTCGAAGAGCGCGGGATCCAGTTGCGGAGCCCCGTCGGCGTAGACGCTGGCCGGTCCGCCGGAGAGCACGACAGCGCGCGGATTTCGGGCCTTGATCTCATCGACGCCGATGGTGTGCGGAATGACCTCCGAATACACCCGAGCCTCGCGCACCCGCCGCGCGATTAGCTGCGCATATTGCGCACCGAAATCGACTACCAACACCGGACGAGGAGCAGCGGAGTTCACCGGGACAGTCACCGGGACAGTCTAGGTGGCGCGGCGGCCCGGCCAAGCGGGGCGGCCCCGCCGAGGGGGCCCTGCCGAGCGGGCAACCCCGGGGCGAGCGGTGGCCCGGGCAGCGGCCTAGCCGGCCGAGCCGACCGGTTCGATCGGAATTCTGCGCAGGGCAGCGGGCGCTTCGGCGGGCACGACCGGGTTCACCGGAGGAATAGGTGCAATCCGCCGATAGGGCTCGCCTTGCGCCGGCCGGAGGTCCTCCTCCCCCTTGTTGGGCCACAACGCGGCGGCACGCTCGGCCTGAGCGGTGATCGAAAGTGACGGGTTCACACCGAGATTGGCGGAGATCGCGGCACCGTCCATCACCGACAGCGTGGGATAGCCGTACACCCGCTGATAAGGATCGATAACCCCACGCTCGGGGCTGTCTCCGATCGCCGCACCACCGAGGAAATGGGCCGTGAGCGGAATGTTGAACAGCTCGCCCCAGGTGCCCCCGGCGACCCCGTCGATCTTCTGTGCGATACGCCGGGTGACTTCGTTGCCCGCCGGAATCCAGGTCGGGTTCGGTTGGCCATGCCCCTGCCTGCTGTCCAGCATCCGGAACCCGAACTCCGTCTTGCGGGTGAACGTGGTGATCGAATTGTCCAGGTGCTGCATGACCAGCGCGATCACGGTGCGTTCGCTCCATCGACGCGGATTGAGCAGCCGCAGCGTGCCTTTCGGATCGGCTTTGGCGTTCCGGACCAATTGCTTCCAGCGCGGAACGTCGGTGCCCTGCGGCCCGGCGCCATCGGTCATCAGCGTCTGCAGCAATCCCATTGCATTGGAGCCCTTGCCGTAGCGGACCGGTTCGACGTGTGTGTCGGCGGTGGGATGGATCGACGAGGTGATAGCCACACCGTGCGTCAGGTCCAGATCGTCGCCGACCTTAAGGCGGCCGGCCCCGACGATCGACTCGGAGTTGGTCCGGGTCAGCACGCCGAGACGGTCGGACAACTTAGGCAACTTACCCCCGTCCCGCATCTTGAAAAGCAGCTTCTGGGTGCCGTAGGTGCCCGCCGCGAGAATGACGTGCCGCGCCGTGAAAACCTTGCGTCCACGCCGCAGCTTGCTGCCGGTCCGAGCCGTACGCACCTCCCAGAGGCCGTCGGACCGCTGCTGGAAATCCTTCACCATGGTCAGTGGATGCACTTGAGCCCCAGCGGATTCCGCAAGACCTAAGTAGTTCTTCACCAGGGTGTTCTTAGCGCCGTAACGGCATCCCGTCATGCAAGAACCACACTCAATGCAGCCGGTACGCGCCGGGCCGGCACCGCCGAAATAGGGGTCCGGCACCTTTTTGCCTGGCATTTTCTGCCCGTCCGTGCCGAAGAACACCCCCACCGGTGTCGGGACGAAGGTGTCACCGACGCCCATGTCCTCGGCGACTTCCTTCATGATCCTGTCCGCGTCGGTGAACGTCGGGTTGGTCACAACCCCCAGCATCCGCTGGGCTTGCTCATAGTGCGGCATGAGCTCCGCACGCCAATCGGTGATGTCCCGCCACTGTGGATCTTCGAAGAACGGTTCCGGCGGCACGTACAACGTGTTGGCATAGTTCAGCGAACCGCCACCGACTCCGGCGCCGGCCAGGATCATGACGTTGCGCAATAAGTGGATCCGCTGGATGCCGTACATCCCGAACTGCGGCGCCCACAAGAACTTCCGCAGATTCCAGGAGGTCTTGGCGAAATCGTTGTCGGCGAACCGGCGACCGGCCTCCAGCACGCCGACCCGGTACCCCTTCTCGGTGAGCCGCAAAGCGCTCACGCTGCCGCCGAACCCCGAACCGATGATGATGACGTCGTAGTCAGGCTCCATCAAAACAGTATGTGCGCACCCGCCGGATACGAGCTAGCGAGCCGACCCTAACTTCGTGCGCCGCCGATCAGCTTCCGACCGTCAATCCGACCTTCTGAAACTCCTTGAGGTCGCAATAGCCGGCCTTAGCCATCGACCTGCTCAGTCCCCCGACCAGATTCAGCGAGCCGAACGGATCGTCGGACGGGCCGGTCAGAACCTGCCGCAGCGAGGGCCGTTCGCCACTGGCCACCTCGAGTAGCGCACCGCGCGGCAGCGACGGATGGGCCGCCGCCGAGGGCCAGAACCAGCCTCCCCCGAGGGCTTCAGCGGCCGAGGCCAGCGGAGTGCCCAACATCACCGCGTCCGCGCCACAGGCAATGGCTTTCGCCAGGTCTCCGGAGGTGTGGATGTCACCGTCGGCGAGCACGTGAACGTACCTTCCACCGGTCTCGTCGAGGTACTCACGCCGGGCCGCCGCGGCGTCTGCGATCGCCGTGGCCATCGGGACGCTGATACCCAGCACCTCGTCGCTGGTGGTCACACCGCTGGTGGAGCCGTAGCCGACGATGACTCCCGCGGCACCGGTACGCATCAGATGCAACGCGGTTCGGTGGTCCAGCACCCCGCCGGCGACCACCGGCACGTCGAGTTCGGAGATGAAGGTCTTCAGATTCAGCGGTTCGGCGTCCTGGGCGACTCGTTCGGCGGAGATGATGGTTCCCTGGATGACCAGCAGATCGATTCCCGCCGACACCAGCGTGGGAGTCAGCGCCTGGGCGTTCTGCGGGCTGATGCGCACCGCGGTGGTCACCCCGGCATCGCGAATCCGCGCGACAGCCGCGCCCAGCAGGTCGGGATTCAGTGGAGCCGAATGGAATTGCTGGAGAAGACGAATGGACGCCGATGGATAGAGCTCCTTGTCGGCGGCCTCGAGCACCTGGGCAATCTTGTCCTCGACATCGGCGTGCCGCCCGATCAGACCCTCGCCGTTGAGGACACCGAGCCCGCCAAGCCGCCCCAGCTCGATCGCGAATTCCACCGAGACCAGCGCATCGGTGGGATGCGCGACCACCGGAATCTCGAACCGATAGGCGTCCAGCTGCCAGGCTGTCGAGACATCTTTCGACGACCGGGTGCGCCGAGACGGCACGATGTTGATGTCGTCGAGCTCGAACGTCCGGCGAGCTGTCCTGCCCATGCCGATTTCGACCATGTCACGCATGCTGATCAGTCCTAGCGGCCGGAGTAGTTCGGGGCTTCCACGGTCATCGTGATGTCATGCGGATGGCTCTCCTTCAGCCCCGCCGCGGTGATCTGAACGAATTGCGCATGCTGCAATTGCTCGATCGTGGCCGAGCCGGTATAGCCCATTGCCGCTCGGAGCCCGCCGGTGAGCTGGTGAATCACCGTCGACAGCGGACCACGGAAGGGCACCCGCCCCTCGATGCCTTCGGGGACCAGCTTGTCCTCGGACAGCACGTCGTCCTGAAAGTAGCGGTCCTTTGAAAAAGAGCCCCGGGAGCTGCCTTCGATTGACCCTCCGGCACCGCGCCCCCGCATGGCGCCCAGCGAACCCATTCCCCGATAACTCTTGAACTGCTTGCCGTTGACGAAGATAAGGTCACCCGGCGACTCCGCGGTGCCGGCCAGTAGCGAACCGAGCATCGCGGTCGATGCTCCGGCAGCCAGCGCCTTGGCGATATCGCCGGAGTACTGCAGTCCACCGTCGGCGATTACCGGAACCCCGGCGCGGGAGCAGGCAGCTACTGCTTCCATGATCGCGGTGATCTGTGGCGCCCCGACACCCGCGACCACCCGGGTGGTGCAGATCGACCCCGGACCGACGCCGACCTTTACCGCATCGGCGCCGGCGTCCACCAAGGCCGCGGCCGCGGCGCGGGTGGCGACGTTTCCGCCGACGACGTCGACGCGATCACCGACGACGGTCTTGAGGCGGTGCACCATATCGAGCACCCCGCGGTTGTGCGCATGCGCCGTGTCAACGACCAATACGTCGGCCCCAGCCTCGGTGAGTGCCATCGCGCGCGTCCACGCGTCCTCGCCGACGCCGACCGCCGCACCGACCAGCAGCCGACCGTCACTGTCCTTGGTGGCCAGCGGGAACTGCTCGGTCTTGACGAAGTCCTTCACCGTGATGAGCCCGGTGAGCTGGCCGCGACCGTCGACGATGGGCAGCTTCTCGATCTTGTTGCGCCGCAACAGACCCAGCGCGGCTTCGGCCGAGACTCCCTCCTGCGCGGTGATCAACGGCGCCTTGGTCATCACCTCGGCCACGGACTTGGACTGATCGACCTCGAACCGCATATCGCGGTTGGTGATGATCCCGACGAGTTGCCCGTCGTCGTCGACCACGGGAAGACCGGAGATGCGGAACCGCGCACACATCGCATCGACCTCGGCCAGGGTGTTGTCGGGCGAACAGGTGACCGGGTCGGTCACCATACCTGCCTCCGACCGCTTCACGGTTTCGACCTGACCGGCCTGTTCGGTCACCGGCAGGTTGCGGTGCAGCACACCCATGCCTCCGGCCCGGGCCATCGCGATCGCCATTCGGGACTCGGTGACGGAGTCCATCGCCGAGCTCACCAGCGGCACCTTCAGCCGGATTCGACGGGTCAGCTGACTGGAGGTATCGGCGGTGGCGGGAATCACATCCGATGCCGCGGGCAGCAACAGGACGTCATCGAAGGTGAGGCCCAGCATCACCACCTTGGTCGGATCGTCACCCCCGGATGGCACCGGGACGGCGATGGGGATGCTGCTTTGGGCCATCGACGTTGGTATCGACATTGAGTTGAGCCTCCAGTGACAGATACGGCCAGGCGCAGACCCGACGGGGATGCCACATCCTATCGGCTATGAACTTGCGATTCCGGCTCCCCCGACGTGCACGCACGCGCTGGCGCGATACTTGGGAGGCTGCATGGTCTTAGAGGTAGTCTTGGTGTCGTGCGAGACCACCTGCCACCGGGATTGCCCCCCGACCCGTTCGCCGATGACCCGGCCGACCCGTCGGCCGCGCTCGATGCACTGGAGCCCGGACAACCGCTGGATGCGCAGGAACGGATGGCGGTCGAAGCCGATCTCGCCGATCTGGCGGTATACGAGGCCTTGCTGATACCCAAGGGGATTCGCGGTCTGGTGGTCTGCTGCGACGACTGCCAACAGGATCACTACCACGACTGGGACATGCTTCGCGCAAATCTGCTGCAGCTTCTCGTGGACGGCACCGTCCGCCCGCACGAACCGGCTTTCGACCCGGAACCCGATTCCTATGTGACATGGGATTACTGCCGGGGTTACGCCGACGCCTCACTCAACGAAGCGACCTCGGAGCCCGACGGATACCGCTGAGAACTGCGCGGTCAGCCGGGCGCTTCGGCCGCCGGAACCTCGACCAGAGTCGTGGTTGTCGGCAGCGGTGCAGGTGTTGATGCCGGCGCCTGGGTCGGAGCGGTGGTCGCCGGCGAAGGCGCCGCGGTCGGCGTGGGTGACGGCGCCACAGCGGGCGACGACGTCGCGGAACGAGCCGCGATCGAGGTGGTAGTGGTGGTACCCACGGGTGACGGCGTACTGGTGGGTGCCGGTGTGGGTGACGCACTGGCCGTCGGTGACGGGCTCGCCGTTGGGGTGGTGACCGCAGCGCTGCTCGGCGACGGAGAGAGCGCCTCGGAAGCCGCCGTCGTGCCGGAAGGCACCGCCGTACCCGAGGACACCGCCGTACCTGAAGGCACCGCCGTACCCGAAGGCACCGCCGTACCCGAAGGCACCGCCGTACCCGAAGGCACCGCCGTACCCGAAGGCACCGCCGTACCCGAAGGCACCGCCGTACCCGAAGGCACCGTCGTCCCGGACAGCACCGTCGTCTCAGGCGCCGCGGTGGTCTCGACCGGCGGCGTCTCTAACATGACCGACGCCTCCGACGTCAGGTTGGGCAGGGTAGCCGGGTCGATATCCAGCGTCGGAACGTCCGGGAACGTGGGCAGCGGGGCTCCGGGCGCGACAGTGGCAGCCGCGTCCTGCGCCTCCACCTTGACCGTCAGTTCCTGCCACTGAGTGACCAGTTCTTCTTTGCGTTCAAGGTCGTTCACCGAGGCCACCGTGGTCGTGACCGTCTGCAGCTTCTCCTGCGCGGCTTGCCAGTCCCCCTGCTCAATGAGCTGCTGCACCTCGGCCATCTGGGTCTGCGCGGCGAGAATGACCGCATCGTCACGCGTCTTCTGCTCCCCGAACAACATGGTGCGCAGTCCATAGAGTGCGTCGCCGGGTCCCGTGCCCGCGACCACCGCGCCGAAGCCGCCAAGACACAGCACCGCGGCGGCGGCCGAACCCACCACAGCCAGCGAGAACCGTCGGCGACGGCCAACCGATCCGCGATCCAACACCGTGGCGGCCTGATCGACGGTGACCAGCTCGGAGACCGGAGTCTCGCGGACGTCGTCGCGCCATCCGGCTAGCAGGTTGGCCAGCTCGGCCTCGCCACGGTTGGCCGGGTAGACCGGCTGCTGGGATGCCAGCGCGTCCAAGAACTGATCGGTGCGGTTGATCTCGTCGAGCGATGGATCACCACCGTCCGAAGCCCAGCGTCCGAAGTCGGGCCGTCCGAAGTCAGGCATAGTCACGCCCCGAAGCCATGATTTCGGACTTCAACCGGGCCAGCGCACGATGTTGCGCAACCCGAACCGCTCCCGGAGTGCTGCCGATGGCGTCCGCGGTTTCCTCCGCGCTCATGCCGACGACAACACGAAGCACCAGAATCTCTCGCTGCTTCTCGGGAAGGACCTGCAACAGTTCGTTCATCCGGGCCGACTGCTCAGAGTCGATCGCCAGCTGCTCGGGCCCCGCCTCACCGGATGAGCGCTCCGGGACGACATCCATCGGATCGGCCCGATTGCGCCCGGCCGCACGGTGGGCGTCAGCAACCTTATGTGCAGCGATGCCGTAGACGAAGGCCAGGAACGGTCGTCCCTGATCCTTGTAGCGCGGCAGCGCCGTGATGGCAGCCAAGCAGACCTCCTGTGCAACGTCATCTGCTGAAAGACCGCTTCGCTCCGTAGAACCCACCCTCGCCCGGCAGTACCGGACGATGATGGGGCGGATGGTCTCCAGCACCTCCCGGAGTGCATCCCGATCGCCGTTCACCGCGTCGGCGACGACAGAATCGAGACGTTCTCCCGAAATTGTCATCGTCGGCGATATCTCCAGCGTTACGTCGTGGGACACTCCTCCGCGTTGCGAAGGTGGGGCTCAGCTAACAATAACGACCCGATCGGGTACATTCCGGTTACCGCGGTCGCCACACGCCGCCCCGTATGGTCACGGTTTCGGCAGACATGTCGCGGAAGCCGACCAGATCGACGCGAGAATGCTGCTCGCTGCCGATATCGGTGAGCAGGCTCGCCACCGCCCACCGCAACGGAACCAGGCCCAACGATGCCGTCTGCGGCAGCGCCGCGTCCGCCTCGCGGCGCGCCGCCGCGATGTCACCGCTACTGCACAGCGCGGCGGCCAGCACGACCTGCGACTTCACGACGTGCCGTGCCGAGCCCAGCGATGCGGCAAGTCGAACAGCGAGTTCGGCGCTGGCGACCGCGCTCGCGCCGTCCCCGCGGACCATGGCCAACTCCGCCGACACCCAGGCCAGCCGCACCGGTAGCCGCTCGGTCGACGAGGCGGTGACCAGATCCGCCGCGCGTTCCAGGGCCCGTGCTGAGGCGGGGAACCGTCCCACGCCCAACGCGTCAGCAGCCAGCCCGATCAGGGCATCAGCGGCAGCCTCGGCATCCTCACCGGACAACGCGAACGCCTGCCCGTCGAGCGGGCGCGCGCGATCGTGCCAGCCGAGCTGACGCAGAAAAGACGCCTGGGTGCTCAACGCCAGCGAGGCCCACCGACGATGGCGCGTGTGCCGACGCAGTCGGGCGAGGTCGGACAACGCACTCCCGTAACGGCCCTGCCCGCCAGCGGCGACCGCACGCAACCACATGTCGGCTGTGGTGTCGGCTGCCGGTAGCGGCCAACTCCCCGAGTTGCCGCCGAACGCCACGTCATACACGCTGACAGCAGAGGTTGCGGCGCCGATAGTCATCGGCTGGGGACGCTACCAAGGGAACTGAGGTGTGAAAATCAGCTCGGTTAACAGTTGATTATTGCGGCGTTACCGTCATGTCAACCGCGTCCGGGCCGCCGGCAGCCGATCGAACTGCTCATGGCGAGTCGATCAGCCAAAACCCCCGTTCGCTTGGTGGGGTGGTGCCATTTGCTAGCACCGAACTCGTTGCCGCCGGATCACAACGGTGAACGCGATGTAAATTCCGGCCGTCAGTGACGGCGCCACGCGCGTCCCCGGCTATTGACGGAAATTCCGGAGCCCTTCTACGTTGTGTGCACGAGTGGTCACCGGCGACTGCACTCGAATCTGTTCCAAGACCCACACATCCGCTGCCCCAAGGGGAATCGGATGTGCACAGAGAGGGGTTTCCAGTGCCACAGCCGCAAGAGCTGCCCGGGCCGAACGCCGATGTCTGGGATTGGCAGATGGCCGGCCTGTGCCGCGGAGTCGATTCATCGGTGTTCTTCCACCCTGACGGCGAGCGTGGACGCGCCCGCGCGCAGCGCGAGATGCGCGCTAAAGAAATGTGTCGCAGCTGCCCGGTTATTACGCAGTGCCGCACCCATGCGCTGTCGGTCGGCGAGCCCTACGGAATCTGGGGGGGCCTGAGCGAGACCGAACGCGAATTACTACTAAAAGGGGGAATTCGCCGCACCGCCTGAGGGCGCGCACTACCGGATCTGCAGCTACCGCCTAGCAGCCTCGGCGATACCGTAGCGATATGCAGACGGCACTCTTCACCCTTGGGCTTGTCCTGTTCCTGCTCGGGCTACTTACAGGATTTGCCATCCCCGCATTGAAGAACCCGCGGATGGCGCTGTCGAGTCACCTGGAAGCGCTCCTCAACGGCATCTTCCTGGTAGTCCTTGGCCTACTCTGGCCGCACGTCAGTTTGTCGCCATTCTGGGGCCTGACTGCGGTCGTCCTCATTGTCTACGCCGCCTACGCAAACTGGCTGGCCACACTGCTTGCCGCGGCATGGGGCGCCGGGCGCACGTTCGCGCCGATCGCGGCCGGCGACCACGAAGGGTCAAAGACGCAGGAGCGCATCGTCGGTTTCATGTTGCTGTCGCTCTCCGTGGCGATCGTCATCGGCATCGGGATCGTCATCGCCGGACTGTAACGTCGAGCGCGCCCGAACCCGCCTCACGTACCGCGCAGCGACTCGAAGATTTCCCGGTAGTACAGGTGCGCCAGAAAGTGCCCGCCCGCGCGTAGATGCAGGACTGCCCCCGGAATACGGCGGGCCAGTTCGCCCGGCCACGTCGGATCCAGCAGTTCATCATCGGTACCCGCCCAAACGTCGACCGGCACTGAAATCTCCTCGGGCGCAAAGCCCCACGGTCTCACCATGGCCCGGTATTCCTCCACCACACCGTGGGGCTGGCGAAGCGCCTCCTTTGACATGTGCGCGAATGACGCGAACCCCTGGGCCTCCAGTACCGCACCGTCTGCGGCGCCCAAGTCGTTAGCGGCGAGCCGACCATAAAGTCTCGGAGCGAGATTGGCAGCCAGCCTCATGGCGCGAAAGCACAGCCGCGCGCCCCATGGCGCGTCGCAAGACAACCGGATGTAGGTGCGGTCGATCGCCGGCAAACGGTCAAGAGCGCCAGATTCGGTGAGAGGCAACGCCCCGGCGATGATGGCTGCCCGGGTAACTCGCGGCTGTAGCGCGTAACCGACTGCCGCGGCGTACTGCCCGCCGAGCGACCAGCCCATCACCGCGAATTGATCGATTTCCAGCCAGTCGAGCAGTTCGGCCACGTCGTGGGTCCAATCCAAGATGGTTCGGCCCGGCTGCGGGTCCGAAAGACCGACCCCGGGTCGATCCGGGGAGACGAGCCGAACCCCAGACACCTCCGCGATAGGCGCGGCGCCCGCGACGTCCAGACGGCAGGCCAAACCGCCGTGCGCGCTGAGTATCGGGAATCCGGCCGGGTCGCCGTACTGCGCGTAACTCAGTTGCCGTCCGTCGGCCAGCCGAAGCAGGTGGTCGGCTGATGCGGCGTCCCGATCGGGCATGGCCAAGCTAACCACCGTTCAGTCGAGCCGTCGCAACGCCTCACTGAAACCCAGTACTTGGCTCAGTGTCGCTACTTGGCTCAGTGTCGCGGAAGTACGTCGGCTCCGCGTCACAGAGGCGGCGTTGTGAACATCGTCATATTGCTATGTGTGCATATGGCGGTCTACCGTGTCGCTTATGACTAGTTGCGAGAAGACCCACGATCATCCCGACCATGTACACGGCCCCGATTGCGGACATGAAGCCGTCCAACACGGCGACCACGTTGACTACCTGCACGACGGCCATCGCCACGCACCGCATGAAGGTCACTACGACGAACACTGAACGTCCTTAGCTCACCCATGGAGATCAACTGATCCGAGTAGGTAGGGGCAAGTGATCCAGAGGTGAGCTATAGCAGGTCACCGAAGCGAATCCACCCCCGGTCTGAGATGGACCGGGGGTGGATTCGCTCTACCTAGTGGTGGTGATGACCGTGGCCGTGGCCGTCGTCTGCTGCCTCCTCCGGCTTCTCGACAACGGCGGTTTCAGTGGTTAGCACCATGCGGGCCACCGACGCCGCGTTGACCACCGCGGACCGAGTGACCTTTACGGGGTCGATGACACCGTCAGCGACCAGGTCACCGAAGACCAGGGTGGCGGCATTGAAGCCGTGTCCATCGGGCAGCTCGGAGACCTTGTTGACCACGACCGAACCGTCCAGGCCTGCATTGGTGGCGATCCAGTACAACGGTGAGGACAATGCCGCCGCGAACACATCGACGCCGAGCGCTTCGTCACCGGAGAGTGATTCGCGCAGCTTGGCCAGCCCGGCGCGGGCCTGGACCAGCGCGGCGCCGCCACCGACGACGATGCCTTCCTCTACTGCGGCCTTGGCCGCCGCGACCGCATCTTCGACGGCTTCCTTGCGCTTCTTGAGGTCAGTCTCAGTTGCCGCACCGACCTTGATGACCGCGACGCCGCCGGCCAGCTTGGCCAGCCTCTCTTCGAGCTTCTCACGATCCCAATCCGACTCGCTCACCTCGATCTCGGCCCGTAGTTGAGCTGCGCGGGCGTCGATAGCCTCCTTGGTGCCGCCACCATCCACGATGACCGTGCTGTCCTTGTCGACCACTACGCGGCGAGCCGTGCCCAGCACCTCGAGGCCGACCTCGCGCAGCAACAGCCCCACGTCGGGGTTGACGACCTGACCGCCGGTCACGATCGCCAAGTCGTCGAGGAACGCCTTGCGACGGTCGCCGAAGAACGGCGCCTTCACCGCGACGGCCTTCAAGGTCTTGCGGATCGCGTTGACGACGAGCGTCGACAGCGCCTCACCTTCGACGTCTTCGGCGACGATGAGCAGCGGCTTACCACTTTCGGCCACCTTCTCCAGCAACGGCAGGAGGTCAGGTAGCGAGCTGATCTTCTCGCGGTGAAGAAGTACCAGTGCGTCCTCCAGCACCGCCTCCTGCGCGTCGAAGTCGGTGACGAAGTACGCCGAGATGTAACCCTTGTCGAACCCGACGCCGTCGGTGATCTCGAGCTCGGTGGACAGCGTGGAGGACTCCTCGACCGACACCACCCCGTCGTGGCCGACCTTGGTCATCGCCTCCCCGACCAATTCACCGACTTCCTCGTCCCGAGACGACACCGTGGCGACCTGGGCGATCGCCTTCTTGTCGGTCACCGGAGTAGCGCCGGCCAGCAGGGCTTCAGAGACCGCGTCGGCGGCTTTCGAGATACCCGCCCCGAGCGCGATCGGGTTGGCACCTGCGGCTACGTTGCGCAGGCCGGCCTTGATCAACGATTGGGCCAACACGGTCGCGGTGGTGGTGCCGTCGCCGGCGACGTCATTGGTCTTGGTCGCCACCGACTTCACCAGCTGCGCGCCGAGGTTTTCGAACGGATCCTCCAGGTCGATCTCGCGGGCGATGGTGACTCCATCGTTGGTGACCGTCGGCCCACCGAACGCCTTGGCGAGTACCACGTGACGGCCGCGCGGTCCGAGGGTGACCTTGACCGCGTCGGCGAGCTTGTCGACCCCGGCCTCCATGGCGCGGCGGGCGGTTTCATTGAACTCAATCTGCTTGCTCATGATTTCTTTCCCTAAAGACGGGCGTGATGTTTGTGGGTATGACGCGCGCCGCCCCGGACATCACCCATTTACGGGAACGTCCGGGGCGGAACACGGTTCGCTTACTTGTTAACGACAGCCAGCACGTCGCGGGCCGACAGGATCAGGTACTCCTCGTTGTTGTACTTGATCTCGGTGCCGCCGTACTTGCTGTAGATGACCACGTCGCCCTCCGACACATCCAGAGGAATCCGCTTCTCGCCGTCCTCATCCCAGCGGCCGGGGCCAACTGCGACGACGGTGCCTTCCTGCGGCTTCTCCTTGGCGGTGTCGGGGATGACCAGACCCGAAGCGGTCGTGGTCTCGGCCTCGTTGGCCTGTACGAGGATCTTGTCCTCGAGTGGCTTGATGTTCACGCTCGCCACGATGGAGCCCCTTCACTGATGTTGATGGATGTACTCGGCGGTCGGTGACCGTCCTCGCGCCGTCGTCGCGGGTGCCGACACGGGGTTGGACCGACTGCCGCCTAGCACTCTATACATCAGAGTGCTAGCACTCAAGGCCGGGGGGCGCTGAGAGGACTTTCTCGGGCCCTTGTTGAACTCAACATGTCAGTAGACCTCGATAAAATCGAATGTATGTTCGATGAATCGCTACCGACGCTCGACGAGCTGGCAGGTCTCAGCGATGCTGATCTGGCGGCCGCCGCCTCGACCTGGGCGGCGGCGTCAGCCGCGGCTGAGGCGCGCAAGTTGGCGGTAATCGCCGAGATGCAGGGCCGGGCTTGTGCGGGTGAGGTGCATTCCCGCTGGGTCGTCGATGATCTCGATGCCGCCGCTGCGGCACTCTCGTGCGCATTGACGATCAGCCATGGCCGAGCGCTCGGGCAGATCGGGATAGCGGTCGCGCTGCGAGATCGGCTACCAAAAGTGCGTGCCCGGTTTCTGGACGGGCACATCAGCATTGCCATGATCTCGATGATCATGGCGCGCACCTACCTGGTTCTCGACGAAGTTGCGTTGGCCAGGATCGACAGTGAGATCGCCGAAAGGGCAGCAAGCTGGGGGCCGCTCTCCCAGTTCAAGCTGCAGCAGTCCATCGATCTCTGCATCGACCGCTACGACCCGGATGCAGTGCGTCGGGTGCGCAACTCTGTACGCACCCGCGACTTCACCGTTGGGCAACGCGACGATGCAACGGGCACCACCAGTGTGTTCGGTCGGCTGTCCAGCACGGACGCGGCGCTGCTCGAGCGTCGGATCAGCACGGTGATCGCCTCGGTGTGCGAGGACGACCCGCGCACCCTGGCCCAGCGACGCGCCGATGCCGTCGGCGCGATCGCAGCTCACTCGACTCGACTGACCTGTCGTTGCGACAACGACTCGTGTGCGGCCAGGAGCGATGACGGTCGAGCCAGCAGCGTGGTCATCCACATCATCGCCGAGAAGGACTCGCTGGACGCGAAACAGGATCGCGAGTTGCACGGCCCAGGTTTCGACCGACCACCCACCCCGGCAGAGGGGACCGAGCCAGCCACAGCCCAGCGGCCGCGGCGCAAGAGCGCGCTGATGCCCGGTTTCAGGGGCGCCGTGGTGCCCGCACCGCTGCTCGCGGAACTGATCGCCCATGGCGCCAAGGTCCGGCTCGTCGGCTCTCCTACCGACGACGAAGACTCTTACCGACCTTCGACCGCTTTACAGGAATTCATCCGCACGCGCGACCTGACCTGCCGGTTCCCCGGGTGCGATCGACCTGCGGTGGCCGCCGATATTGATCACACCCAACCCTGGCCGACTGGAGCGACCCACCCCAGTAACCTCAAGATTTACTGCCGTCTACATCATTTGATCAAGACGTTCTGGGATGGCTTTGACGACCGGCAAGATCCCGACGGCACCGTCGTCGTCACTACTCCCAGCGGTCTGTGCTACGCCACGAAACCGTTGTGCAGCTTGCTTTTTCCGCAATGGGATACCGCTACCCCGGCGCCACCAGAGCGGCAGGAAGCGGCGCCTCGATACCCCGGCAGGCAGCTGAGGATGCCCATCCGCCGGCGCAGCCGCGAGCAGAATCGACTAGCCGGTATCGCGGCTGAACGACGCCTCAACGCCGCCCAGCGCGAGGTTGATGCCGGCAAGACCGCAGGGATACGAATTCGCAGCGCTGACCGCAGCCGATCCCCATACACGTTTCGCTCGGCTGACTACGTCCCTGACTATGGGGACGACCCGCCGCCTTTCTAGACTGTCACGCCACCCGGCTTCCTAATGCCTCAAGCACTTGCCGAGCTGCCCGCTCGCCGGCATCCACCGCGCCTTCCATGTAGCCGGGCCAATAGTCGGCGGTTTCGGTCGCCGCCCACTTGATCGCACCGATCGGCGCGGCGAGGGCTTGCCCGAATTGAGTCCAGGTGTTCGGCCCGAAGTTGTCGTTGTAGCAGCCTCGCGTCCACTGCTTGCTTGCCCACTCACCTTCCACATATAGCTCCGGTTTTGTTGCACGCTTACCGAAGTGCCGGCCGAGTTGATCGAACAACGCCTCACGGCGGCGATCTTCGGGCCAGCGGCCGAAGGTCCGGGCCTGCGCACCTTCCAGGAAACACAAGATGATGCCCGCTCCGGCATCTGGCATGCAGCTGTCATTGGACATGCAGGCCGGACCCGGCTCGGAAATCATCTGTCCGTTCAGCCCGTCAGCCCGCCAGAACGGCTCATCGTAGACGACGAAGCATTTCATTGCCGAGCCTTGGGGCGACCGCTGCGTCATCTGATCCCGCATCGCCGGAAGCGGCGGGTCGTACATTATCCGGCTTGCCATGGTGGGAGACAGAGCGACGACCACCTGTCTGCCGCGAGCGACAAGGCCTCCCCGACAGGTAACGCCGACACCGCCATCACCGTGTTCAATGAGCATCACTGGCGAGTTCAGCACAACACGATCGCCCAAGCTTGCTGCCAGCCGCTGAGGCAAAAGCGATGTGCCACCGGCAAACCGGGTGGTCTGCGCGCCACCCTCGTCTTCTGAGAAGAGCGCTGACCCGACGCCGCAGGACGAGATACAGACCAACAATTCGAGCAGCGATATCTCAGAACACGGCGCGGAGAAGATCCCAACGGTGCAAATCTCGAACATCCGCCGCGCGATCGGCGTCATGTTCTGAGCCGTAGCCCATTGCGCAATGGTGAGCTCGTCCCATTCGATAGCCCGGGCCGCTTCCCAGGGCGCGGTAGCGGGAACCTCGGCGGCCATCACATCTAACTGCGCCAGCGTCTTCTCCCAAGATTCCAGGTCGCCGGCATGCTTCTGATAGAACGCGCCTTCTCGCAGGACCGGCCCGGCGATCTCATAGCTGGTTTCGCCGTCCTCGAACTGCTCATACATTTGGATATCGAAGGAGCGGGCCAAGTTCCGTACCCGATCATGGGTGTCACCGATCCACTGAGCGCCGAGTTCCAAATAGATCCCGTCACCGATGTCTCTGGTGTCGATCCGCCCACCGATTCGATCGTTGGCCTCGACGACCAGCGGTTCATATCCCGCATCGAGAATTTTGCGTGCGGCGATCAACCCGGACAGGCCGGCACCGACCACGACGACGTCAGCCTCACGTTTCAAAATCGACTCCTTAGGTCCAGATGATCTCAGTATCAATAGTTTTGAACACCTTTGGCGCACGGGGAAGCGCATCGGTCAGTATCGCGAATGCGCCAATTGCTGGCATCCGCATGTGCGACGACGGATCAGCTCTCGGGATCATCAGTGGCCCTCAAAGACCCGCTCACCTTCCAGGTAGGTTGCGCGGATCCCCACCTCGGATAGATCTCGCGGTGCGACCGCGCGCGGGTCGCGATCGAGCCACACCAGGTCCGCGGTAGCGCCAGGTGTAATCCGCCCCCAAGTGTTCTCGGCAAAGGCCTGCCAGGCGACCCCGGCGGTGTAGATGCTTAGCGCCCGCTCGATCGGGAGTCGTTCCTGCGGAGTCCACGCGCTCTGTGGCTTATCGCCTGTTCCGCACCGTGATGCTCCGACCGCGATTCCCTTCAACGGAGCGCCCGACGACACCGGCCAGTCCGAGCCGAAGCTCAGCACGGCTCCCGAGTTATCGAGGGTGCGTATCTGATACTGCCTGTCCGCACGCTCGGTTCCGAGCCGCGGAATCATCACTTCGTCGACCTGAGCCCACAGCGGCTGCATGTTAGGAATCACGCCGAGCTGGGCGAAACGGCCCAGATCGGACTCGTCCACCAACTGCACATGCGCGATGACCGGCCGCCGGTCGCGTGACCCGTTGTGTTGGGCAACATATTCGATTGCGTCGAGCGCCTGACGGACCGCTGCGTCGCCGATGGCATGGATGTGGATCTGGAATCCGAGGTCGTCCACCCGGCGCGCCGCATCCGCCAGAGAGTCCCCTTCCCACGTTCGCATACCGTGGCCGTGCAGGCCAGAGCAATACGGCGCCAGCAGCGCCCCGGTCTCGTTCTCCACCACCCCGTCGGCAAAGAACTTCACCGTATTGGCGGTGAGCATCGGCGACCCCGCCGCCGCGACACATCCGCGCTGTTCTGAATACCGCTGGATCTGGTGGTCGAAGTGCCTCGGGTCGGCATACAGCGCTAGGTTGAACCGCATGCGCAACGCATCGCGGCGCGCTGCCTCGACGTAGGTTGCCACATCGCCGGGTTCCACCCAGGCGTCCTGGACCCAAGTGACGCCGCGGGCCAGGTAGTAGTCGGCGGCGGTGTTGAGCGCCTCGATTCGCACCTGCTCGCTCTGGGCAGGCATTACGGCGGTTATCAAATCCGTTGCGCCCCACTCGCGCAGCGTCCCAAGAACGGACCCGTCATCGCGACGGGGGATCTCGCCGAGAACCGGATTCAGGGTGTCCGCGGTGATCGAGGCGCGTTCCAGCGCCACCGAGTTGCACCATATCGTGTGGTAATCCGCCGCCCGCAACACCACCGGCCGGTCCGGAACGGCCGCGTCAAGCCATCGTGCATCGAATAGCCCTTTCGGGGCGAGGCTCACATCGTAGGAACCGCCGACGATCCACTCGGTTTCGGGATGGTCGAGTCCGAATTGCTTTACCGCAGAGATAATCTCATCGACCGAATGACAGTCCCGCACCGGCGGCCCGACCGACTCCAGCCCGCCGAACAAGGGGTGTGCGTGACCGTCACCGAATGACGGCATCAGGAATCCGCCCTCCAAGTCCACCCGGGTGGCGTCCGAACCACGCTGCCGAGCCTCATCACCGGTCGCGATCACCACCCCGTCAAGAACCAGAACCGCGTCGGTATCGTCACCACCCGTCCAGATGTCGCCACCCATGAACAGAACTCCGGCCATCGACTGCACCCAGCGAATTATGCGGTACCTGGTGCGGTCTTAGCACGGATAATCTGGTACGGGTGCGGTCACAGCACGGTCCACGATTCCCGGGCGAAGTCATCGGCTGGCCAATATGGTGTCCGGATGACGTCCATCATCGACTCATCCGAGGGGACGGCCCGGCCACCGGCCGAAGGAAAAGGTCTCAAAAAAGGCGCGATGGGCCTCATCGGCTGCACCTCACTGGGTCTGGCCTCGACAGCTCCGATGTACACCATGGCCGCCAGCATCGGAGTGGTGATTCTGCTGGTGGGCGAACATGCCGTGTCCGCAATGGTGCTGGCCTTTATCCCGATGTACTGCCTGGCGGTCGCCGGACGCGAACTGAACCGGGTTATTCCGGACTGCGGCACCACCTTCACGTGGGCGACCAAGGCGATCGGTCCTTATACCGGCTGGATGGGCGGCTGGGCCATAGCGGTCTCCGGGATCATCGTCCTCGGAAACATGGGCCAGGTGGCCGGTGAGTACACGTTCGAAGCTATCGGCGCCGCCGGCCTTGCGGATAACCAATGGGCGGTTGCCGCCGTCGGGGTCCTTTTCGTGCTGCTGATGTCCTACATCTCTTACCGCGGAATCTCCTTCACCGCTTGGTTGCAGACCGCTCTGGTGGTCGTTCAGTACCTGGCCATCGCCGTGCTGGCATTCCTGATGCTGCGGGCCGTCTACTCCGACAATGGTCAAGCTTCGTCGATCAAGCCGCAGTGGGACTGGTTCTTGCCGACCGGCGACGGCGTCTCCTGGGGCCAGTTTGTGACCGCCAGCTTGATTTGCCTGTTTGTCTACTGGGGCTGGGACACCGCGGGGTCGATGAACGAAGAGACAAAGAACCCTACCAAGACACCGGGACGCGCCCAGGTTCTGGCGACGGTGATCCTGCTTGCCGGTTTCACCCTGATGACGATGAGCACCGTCAGCTACGCGGGAGCCGGTGACAGCGGCTTGATCACCAACGAGAACAAAGAAAGCATTTTCGATGTGGTCGTCGAACCGCTGATGGGCAGATGGGGAGTGGTGATCATCTTGGTGATCACTGTCCTCTCCGCAGCCGCATCCTGCCAGACGACGATACTTCCGACGGCACGGGGCACGCTGGCCATGGCCGCCTACAAGGCGCTGCCAGACCGGTTCGCCGCGGTCAACAAGCGGTATCAGACCCCCGGCTTTTCTACATGGGTCACGACGTTGGTCGGTTTGGCCTTCTTCCTCATGGTCACCGCGATCTCAGAGGACGCCTTCTTCGACATCCTGGCGGCGACTTCGCTGACGGTCGCGTTCTACTACGCGGTGACCGCCTATGCATGCATCTGGTGGTTCCGTAGCGAAGCGTTTGGGAGTGTGCGCTCGTTCTACAACCTCTTGCTTCTCCCCCTCATCGGCGGGCTGCTGATCACCGCCGCGTTTGTGATCAGCGCAGTGCAGATGCTCAGTCCCGGTTACAGCGAGTCGGGCATCTCCTTCCTGGGAATCGGGATCGTATTCTGGTACGGCGTGGGCGCTTTGGCCATCGGTGTTCCCTTCATGCTGTTGTGGCGATGGAAGGCCCCAGCCTTTTTCCAGGGAATCACGCTGAATCGGGATACCCCGATCCTGGTCCCCGACGACTAGCTGTGATCTCCTCGGCGGGAACGCGATTCACCCGCTGCCGGTCACGCCACCTGCCCCCGAACCACCGGCAACCCGGGGTCGCTGGCGACATCCAGCGGCGACGGCGGCGCTCCGGCGGCGATGAGGTGAGCGGCAAAGGATGCGATCATCGCCCCGTTGTCGGTACAGAGTCGCGGCCGCGGGATCCGTAGCGTCAGGCCGGCCGCGGCGCACCGTTGGGCAGCAAGCTCCCGCAGTCGGGAGTTCGCCGCAACGCCGCCGGCGATCAACAGCGTCCCCACGCCGAGCTCATCGGCCGCACGCACTGCCTTCGCCGTCAACACATCGGCTACCGCTTCCTGAAATCCGGCCGCAACTTCGGGCCGCGGTGCGTCGGGGTGGCGTTCCAGGTAGCGTGCCACCGCGGTCTTCAGCCCCGAGAAACTGAAGGCATACCGGTCGTCGCGAGGCCCGGTCATGCCGCGAGGGAAGGCGATCGCGTCGGGATCCCCGGTGCGGGCCAGTTCGTCGAGCACCTTGCCCCCCGGGTACCCCAGACCCAGCAGCCGGGCCACCTTGTCGTAGGCCTCACCCGCGGCATCGTCCACGGTGCAGCCTAATTCGATGATCGGCTCACCGAGCGAACGCACATGTAACAGGCTGGTATGTCCCCCCGATACCAGCAGACCTATGCTTTCGGGCAGCCGACCGTGGTCGAATACGTCGGCTGCCAAGTGCCCGCCCAGATGGTTGACGGCATAGAACGGCACCTGCCATGCCGCCGAATAGGCCTTGGCAGCGGCAACTCCCACCAACAGCGCCCCGGCCAGGCCGGGGCCGATGGTGGCGGCAACCACGTCGGGCCGCTCAACGCCGGCGGCCTGCAACGCACGGCGCATCGTCGGGCCGAGAGCCTCGAGATGCGCGCGGGATGCGATCTCGGGAACGACTCCGCCGAAACGGGCATGCTCGTCGACGCTGGAGGCCACCTCATCGGCCAGCAGTGCGACAGAACCGTCCTCACCGAGTTCGGCGATGCCGACACCTGTTTCGTCACAGGAACTTTCGATTGCCAGGACGATCATCGTCGCTCCCGTTTCATGGTGTACGCGTCCGCGCCACTGGCGCGATAGTAGCGCTTGCGCACACCTACCCTGGTGAAGCCCTCGCTTTCGTACAGGGCGATGGCTGCCTCGTTGTCGGTCCGGACCTCAAGGAATATCGGCCCACCGGCCGCGAATTCGAACAACCGAGAAAGAAGGCTCCGCCCGATTCCCTGACCCTGGTAGTCAGGGTCGACACCGATGGTGTGAATTTCGTACTCGTACGGCCGGATACGGCCGAGCCGGGCGATGCCCGCGTATCCCACCAGCTTGCCGCCGACCCGAGCCGCCTCGTAGTGATTGTGCTTGGCGGCGAGCTCGGCCAGGAACGCCCGCTCCGGCCACGGGTCGTCGCCGGGAAACAGCTGGGCTTCGAGTTCTGCACATCGCGCTGCATCGCCGCGCTTGAGCGGGCCGTACCGTGCGCCGCTCGTCGCACTCACCGAGCCACCGCCGACGGCTTGGCGTCCGGTCTGCGCAGGTACCGCGGGATCAGCGGCGCGGGTCCGACTGACCAATCCGTCACGGCCCGAACGAGACCCGCGGCGGTGGGATAGACCGCCGTCAGCCGCGGGAGGTCAAACAAGGCCGTGTGCTCGGGTGAGCCAGCGACGGCGTCCGCGCCGACGGGTACTTCGGTGGCCGCGTTCACCGCCGGACCGTCGATCCGAATGCCGTCACGATAGCGCGCCCAGTACACCTCCCGTCGCCGTGCGTCGGTGACCACCAGCACCTCTCCAGTGGTGCCGACGGCAATCGTGTCCAGGCTGCACACCCCACGCACCGGCAGACCGAGGGCATGCCCGAATGCCGCCGCGGTGGCCATGCCCACCCGGAGCCCGGTGAACGGCCCGGGGCCGCACCCCACAACGATCGAGTCCAGTTGGTCGACAGTGAACCGGGCATCGCTCAGCGCGCCGACGATGTTGGGTGTCAGGCGTTCTGCGTGTGCACGGGGATCGATGGCCACCCGCTCGGCCAAGGTCTCTGCGGTGTCGCCGACCAGTCGGACCACACCGGCGGTTACCGCAGGTGTGGCGGTATCGATGGCCAGTATCAGTCCGTTCACGGCCGACTCCACTGCCAGATCGCGGTACGGGAATCGGTGTCGGGTGCGCGTTCGAGTCTAATATCGAGGTGGCTTTCCGAAAGCCGCTCGGCGACCCCTTCACCCCATTCGACCACCACGACCGAATTCGCGAGATCGGTGTCGAGGTCCAGCGAATCCAATGCACCGAGCAGATCTACCGAAGCCTGATCGAGCAACCTATATAGGTCGACGTGCACCATGTCAGGCGCATCCCGCCGGCTTGACCGATGGAGTCGGGCAAGTACGAAGGTCGGCGAGATGACCGGACCCTCAACTTCCATGGCCTGTGCAATCCCCTTTGCCAATACCGTTTTTCCAGCTCCGAGCGGACCAGAAAGCACCACTACGTCACCGGCCCGCAGCTCCCGCCCGAGTCTGAACCCCAAGGCGATGGTGTCCTCAGCGGTGGGAAGTTCGGCTGTACCCGATGTCGCCGGCGGACCGGCTCCGGCACCCGATGTCGCCGGCGGACCGGCTCCGGCACCCGATGTCGCCAGCGGACCGGCTCCGGCACCGCAGCGCTCATCCATGGTTTCGCAACCGTTCGCGTACCCGGCGGGTCAATGCGACGAGCTTCGATGGTGTGGCCCGTTCGACCAGCCGAACCAGCGCATCGTCGATGACGTCCGGACGCTCAAGCTGAACCAGATGACCTGCCCCACAGACGATCACCAGCTCTGAATTCGACAGCACAGCAGCCATTTCCTCGGAATAGTCCATCGGCGTGAGCAGGTCGCGGTCACCGCAGGCCACCAGCGTCGGCACCCGGCTCAGTGTTTTCAGCCCGTCGGTTTCGTCGTGCACCTCGAGCGCGTGCAGAAATTCCACCAGTGTGGCGATCGGCGTGTCGTGCATCATGCGCTCGGCGAACGCCACCAGGCTCGGGCTGATCTTCTCGTCGCCGAAGGACGCGGCCCGCAGGATCGGACCGATCACCCTCCGGGCCGCACCGCGCCCACGGTGCACCAGCTTCGGGGCGTAGCGCGCGGTGAAGCGAACCGCCTCCAGCGCAGGGTTTTTCAGGATCTCGCCGAGTGGGGAGCGTGAAACCCCTTCTGCGGCTGAGGCGATCAATGCGGCTCCGACGACCCGGGTCGGATATCGCTGTGGGTATTGCCGGGCGTGCGACAACACGGTCATGCCGCCCATCGAATGGCCGACGAGCACGATGGGGCCGCGCGGTGCGGTCACCGCCAGCACGCACTCGAGGTCCTGGCCCAGCTGTTCGACGGTGTAGGTGTCCGGGGGCGCCTCACCGGACTGGCCGTGACCCCGCTGGTCATAGAAGACCATGCGAACCTGCGGTCCCCATTGTTCGGAGAGCCGGGCGCGCTGGAAATGGAAAGAGCCCATGCGCAGACAGAACCCGTGGGCGAACACCACGGTCAGCGGCGCGTCCCGGGGACCCACTTCGCGCACCGCAAGCGGCACCCCGTCGGGAGTGGTGACCACGCAACCGCGGTCTGCGTCGAGCAGTTCGAAATCCTCCTGACCGTGCGGGTCGTCGTAGGTGACCCGGCGCCGCAATGACCGGGCGACCGAAGCCCCTGCCGCGGTACCGACGGCGGAGGCCCCCGCGGCGCCGGCCAACCATCTGGCTCGCGAGCTCAACGGAATCCGCCCCCACCACGATGGCTCCGGACAATGCGTCCCCGTGGGCTTGTGACGATCTCGTAGTTGATGGTGTCCAGCAACTCGGCCCAGTCCTGCGCCGTTTGTTCGCCCTGGCCACCGGGCCCGAAGAGAATTGCGTCGTCGCCGACCTTGACGTCGGTGCGGCCGGGTCCTAGATCCACCACGAACTGGTCCATACAGATTCTGCCGACGGCTGGATATCGTCGCCCGTTGATCGTTACCTCGATGCGGCCGGACAGCGCACGAAAGATTCCGTCGGCGTATCCGGCTGGGATCAGCGCCACCGTGGTGTCGTGCGGCGCGATCCAGACGTGGCCGTAGGACACGCCTTCGCCTGCTTTCAACGGCCGGATCAACCCCACCGGACAGGTCACCGTCATGGCGGGGCGCAGTCCCATATCACCGCGTTCGGGCAATGGGCTCAACCCATAGACGGCGATGCCCGGGCGCACCATGTCGAAAGCGAGGTCAGGACGCGTCAGGACAGCCGGCGAGTTACTCAGGTGCACCACGTCGAATACCAGTCCGCGGTCCCGCGCCGCCGCCACCATTTCGGTCAGCCGTTGCGCCTGCATATCGTTCAGCGGGTGGTCGGGTTCGCTGCCGTGCACCAGATGCGACATGATCCCGCGTACCCGCACCGCGTCCGCGGCACGGGCCCGAAGCAGGGCCGCGAGCACCGCCGGAAAGTCGGATTGGGAGACGCCGTTGCGATTCAGTCCGGTGTCCGCCTTGACGGTGACCGTCGCAGTGCGGCCAGTGCGCCGCACCGCGGCGACGACGTCATCAACCTCGCGTTCCGAGGACACCGCCACCTGCACATCTGCCGCCAACGCCGGCCCAAAGTCGGTGTTCGGGGTGTGCAACCAGGCCAGTACGGGCGCTGTGATGCCGTCCCGGCGCAGGGCCAGCGCCTCATCGAGCGTTGCGACACCCAACTCGGCGGCGCCGGCGGCCAGCGCGGCTCGTGCCACCGGGGTAGCGCCGTGACCGTAGCCGTCGGCCTTCACCACGGCCATCACCGCCGCCGAACCCGCGCAATCGCTCAGGGTGGCCACGTTGTGGGCGATAGCGCCGAGGTCGACCGCCGCGGTGGGCACAGCCCCCGCGAGGATGTCGGTCAATTTCTCGGTCCTGATCACTGTGCCCGATTGTCCCAGGCTCGCCCGACCCAGGACTCAGTGGGCGAAGTGCGCTTCGTCCGCGAAGCCGCCGATATTGGCTTTGCCCAGCTTGGCCAGCACTTCGAGCAGGTCATCGCGCAGCGCGCGCGCCAGGTTTGCCGAGAAGCCCTCGCGCACCACCACCCGCAGCACGGCGATGTCGCTGGCGCCCTCGGGCATCGTGTAGGCGGGCACCTGCCAGCCATAGCTGCGCAATAGCGCCGAGATGTCGAACACCGTGTATCCGGCTCCCTCGAACAGCCGAAAGGCCACCACCGGAATCGCGGACCCGTCCGAGATCACCTCGAAGACCCGCTTCCCATCGGGTCCGACCATTCCGGCCAGCTCGTGGGAAAACCACTGCGCGGTGTCGGACAGACATCTCATCACCTGGACAAAGCCCTGACGACCCAGCCGCAGGAAGTTGTAGTACTGGCCCACCACCTGATTTCCGGAGCGGGAGAAGTTCAGTGTGAACGTCGGCATATCGCCACCGAGATAGTTCACCCGGAACACCAGGTCCTCGGGTAGATGTTCGGAGTTGCGCCACACGACGAACCCGATTCCCGGGTAGGTCAGGCCGTATTTGTGTCCGCTGACGTTGATCGACACCACCCTCGGGAGCCGGAAGTCCCACTCGACATCCGGGTGCAGAAATGGCACCACGAAACCACCGCTGGCCGCGTCGACATGCACCGGAATGTCCGGGCCGCTGTTGGCGGCCAGCTTGTTCAGCGCCGCGCAGATCGCGGCGACCGGCTCCAGCTCTCCGGTGAAGGTTGTGCCCAAGATCGCCACAACGCCGATGGTGTCCTCGTCGACTGCATCGAGGACCTGCTCGGGCGTGATCACGTACCGACCCGGCTCCATCGGCAAGTAGCGAGCCTCGACGTCGAAGTATCGACAGAATTTCTCCCACACCACCTGTACGTTCGACCCCATGACCAGGTTCGGCGTGCGCGAACGCCAGTCAGTACCAGCCTTTTCCAGCTTCTCCCGCCACCGCCACTTCAACGCCAGTCCGGCTAGCATTACGGCCTCGCTGGACCCGACCGTGGACACCCCGACGGCGGTGGACGGGTCGTCGTCGCGTAGATCCTCGGCGTGGAACAGATCGGCCACCATGCACACGCAGCGCTGCTCGATTGCCGCGGTGACCGGATATTCGTCCTTGTCGATCATGTTCTTGTCGAAGGTTTCGGCCATCAGCCGATCGGCTTCGGGATCCATCCAGGTGGTTACGAATGTCGCCAGGTTGAGCCGGGAGCTGCCGTCCAGCATCAGCTCGTCGTGAATGAACTGGTAGGTCTGCTCGGGTTCCATCGACTCGTCGGGAAGCCGCAGAGCCGGAAGCGGTGTCGTGGATAGCCGACCGGTGTAAGCGGGGGTCAGCGAGGAATGGTTGGAAACGTTGGGCATGTGCTTCTTTCTAGAGGATGGAACCGAGCGCCGTCCGCAGATGGGCAAGTATTCGGGACGCAGATGTCGGAACGGGTGCCGGCCCGGGGTCCTTCGCCGACGCTTCGGCGGCACGGGCGTGGACGAATGCCGCCGCCGCCGCAGCCTCGCCCGCGGGCAGTCCGGAAGCCAGCAGTGCGCCGATGATCCCGGAAAGTACGTCGCCGGATCCGGCGGTGGCCGCCCACGCCCCGCCGGCGACGTTCAGGTACACGTCGCCCCCGGGCACAGCGACGACGGTGACGTTGCCCTTGAGCAACACGGTGACACCAAGCCGATCGGCGAGCCGGCGAGTGGCGCCGACGCGGTCCGCGCCGGGCGGGGATCCGGCCAGCCTGGCGAACTCACCGGCGTGCGGGGTGAGCACGGTGTCCGCGGTCCGGCCCGCGACGAGTTCGGGGTTCACCAACGAGGATGACGGGGACGAGGACGACGACGGGGACGACGGCGACAACATGGTCAACGCGTCGGCGTCGACGATCACCGGAACATCGCTCTCCAGCGCGAAGCGCAACGCCGCGGCTGCGGACTCGTCGGTGCCCAGTCCGGGGCCGACAACCCAGGCCTGGACCCGACCCGCAGTGGTGTGATCCTGCGTGGCGATCACCTCTGGCCACCTCGAAAGTACTTGTTGTACAGCACTTCCCGCGTACCGGACCATTCCGGAGGTGACGGCCACTGCGGCCCCGGTGCACAGCACCGCGGCTCCGGGATAGGTCTCGGATCCGGCCAGCACGCCGGTGACGCCCTGGGTGTACTTGTCGTCAGCCGGTCCGGGCACCGGCCAGCGTGTCGCCACATCCTCCGCGTCGAACGCCATCATCGGACTGGCCGGCAGATCCAGGCCGATGTCGATCAATTCGACGCGGCCGCAGTACCCCAGCGCGTGAACGGGCTTGAGTCCGCCAAAGGTCACAGTGAGCGCGGGTGTGACGTGCGGCCCGTCGGCAGCACCCGTGTGGACGTCCACACCGCTGGGCAAGTCGACCGACACAACCGGGATGCCCGCCTGATCGGCGGCCTCGAAAACCTCGGCGGCGCTCGCCCGCAGCGGACCCGAGCCGGAAATACCAACAACCCCGTCGATCACTAAATCAGTTGCTGCGGGGATTCTTTCGACAACCCGGCCACCGCTTTTCCGGAACGCGGCGAGCGCCTTGGGATGCGCGCGCTCCGGATTTAGCAGGATCGCCGTCGCACCCATACCCCGCCGACGCAGGAACGTGGCGGCCCACAATGCGTCGCCGCCGTTGTCCCCGGAGCCGACGACGGCGCAGAGGGTGCGACCGTGGACGGCGCCCAGCTCACGGGCGATGGCGTTAGCCAGACCGAAAGCCGCCCGGCGCATCAAACCACCCTCAGGAAGAGCCGCCAACAGCGGTGCCTCCGCGGACCGGATCTCGTCGGCTGAGTAGAAGTACCGCATCTCCCGGCGGCTACTCGACGGTGACCGACTTGGCCAGATTCCGCGGCTTGTCGACGTCGTATCCGCGGGCCTGAGCGACGCCGGCGGCGAACACCTGAAGCGGAATCGTCGAGAGCAGTGGCTGCAACAGCGTTGGCACTGCCGGAATCTCGATCAGATGGTCGGCGTGTGGCCGCACCGTCTCATCACCCTCCTCGGCGATGACGATTGTCAGGGCACCGCGCGCCTGGATCTCCCGGATGTTCGACAGCAGCTTGGAGTGCAACATCGGTGCACTCTTCGGTGAGGGCATCACCACGATCACCGGCAGATCTTCCTCGATCAGCGCGATCGGACCGTGCTTGAGCTCACCCGCGGCGAAACCCTCGGCGTGCATGTACGCCAATTCCTTGAGCTTGAGCGCACCTTCGAGCGCGACCGGATACCCCACGTGGCGACCGAGGAACAGCACGGTCGGCGACGCAGCCAGCTGTTTCGCCAGTCGACGGACGGGATCCAGGTTGGCCAGCACCCGCGCGATCAGATCCGGCATCGATTCCAAGTCGGAGAACTCGCGTGCCACTTCGTCGGGGTACTTGGTGCCGCGCGCCTGCGCAAGGGCCAGCCCGACAAGGTAACTGGCAGCGATTTGAGCCAGGAACGTCTTGGTCGAGGCGACCCCGATCTCCGGTCCGGCCCGGGTGTAGAGCACCGCGTCGCACTCCCGGGGAATCTGGCTGCCATTGGTGTTACAGATCGCCAGCACCTTGGCTTTCTGCTCCTTGGCATGCCGTACCGCCTCGAGCGTGTCGGCGGTCTCACCGGACTGAGAGATCGCCACCACCAGGGTGTGGCTGTCCAGGACGGGGTCGCGGTACCGGAACTCGCTTGCCAACTCGACCTCGACCGGCAGTCGGGTCCAGTGTTCGATGGCGTACTTGGCCACCAGCCCGGAGTGATACGCGGTACCGCAGGCGACGACGAAGACCTTGTCGATATCACGCAGTTCCTGATCCGAGAGCCGTTGCTCGTCGAGCACGATGTGATTGTCGGCGAAGTGGCCCAGCAGGGTGTCGGAGACCGCGGCCGGCTGCTCGGCGATCTCCTTGAGCATGAAATAGTCGTACCCGCCCTTCTCCGCGGCCGAGGCGTCCCAGTCGACATGGAACCGCCGGGCGGCCGCGTCGCCAGGATTACCGGCGAAGTCGGTGACGCGGTAGCCGTTCGCGGTGACCACAACGGCTTGGTCCTGGCCGAGCTCGACGGCCTCGCGGGTGTGCTCGATGAATGCGGCGACATCGGAGCCTACAAACATCTCGCCGTCGCCGACGCCGAGTACCAGGGGGGTGGAACGCCGCGCGGCGACGATCGTCCCCGGATCGTCGGCGTGGGCGAACACCAACGTGAAGTGCCCCTCGAGCCGCCGCAGCACCGACAGCACCGACGCCTGGAAATCGCCGGCCGTCTCGCCGGCCGCGTATGCGCGCGCTACCAGATGAACCGAAACCTCGGTATCGGTGTCGCTGGCGAATTCCACCCCGGCACTCTCCAGCTCAGCACGCAGCGCCGCGTAATTCTCGATGATGCCGTTGTGGACTACCGCGACCTTTCCGGAAGCGTCCCGGTGCGGATGAGCATTGCGGTCGGTGGGTCTGCCGTGGGTAGCCCAGCGAGTGTGCCCGATACCGGTGGTCCCGCGGAAGTCGTCGGATCCGGCCTCGGCCAGCGCTGCCTCGAGGTTGTCCAGACGGCCCGCCTTGCGGCATACGGCGAGCCCGCCCCTGCCGTCGAGCAGCGCCACACCGGCCGAGTCGTATCCGCGGTACTCCATCCGTCGCAGCGCATCGACGACGATGCCGCACGCGGGACGCTGCCCCACGTAGCCGACGATTCCGCACATAACCGTCCAGGGTAGTGCAGGAAACCCAGCCGCCCCTGGTGGGCTACGGTCATCGGGTGGCCCGCATGAGGAAGCTCTTTGCCGCGCTGACCCGACGCGGCCCGCACCCCGTGAGGCGTGGCGACCTCGCCTTTGCCGGGCTCCCCGGCGTCGTCTACACGCCCGCGGTGGGCAAGAACCTGCCAGCGGTGGCATTCGCCCACGACTGGATCACTTCGGCGCAGCGCTACCACGGAACACTGGAGCACCTCGCGTCGTGGGGGATCGTCGCCGCCGCACCCGACACCGAGACGGGACTGGCTCCCTCCGTGCTGAACCTGGCCTATGACCTGGGGACGGCGTGCGACATCGTCGCCGGCGTCCGACTGGGCACCGGCGAAATCAGCGTGCACCCGGCCAAGTTGGGCGTCGCCGGACACGGCTTCGGCGCCTCGGCGGCGGTGTTCGCCGCAGCCGGGATGACGGTCAAGCCGAAGGCGGTCTTCGCGGCCTACCCCAGTGTCACAAGGCCCGCCGCCGAGCAGCCGGCGGCGGGACTGGCCGTGTCGGGCCTGATCCTGACAACCCCCGGGGATGCGATGACGCTGCGGTCCAATGCCGTGGAGTTGGCGCGGGTGTGGAAAACCGGCACGCTGCGCAGCACCCCCAAGGCGAAGTCCGGCGGCCTGGTCGAGGGCCGGCGGCTGGCGTCGGTGGTGGGGCTGCCCGGAGCCGACCGCGGCTCGCAGAAGATCGTTCGGGCACTGCTCACCGGTTATCTGCTCTACCAGCTCGCCGGCGACAAGGAGTACAAGGACTTCGCCGATCCCGGCATCGACCTGCCCAAGGCCCCTGTGCTGGACCCGTTTGCCGACGACCCGGCGGAACTGCAGGACAAGGTCGTCGCGCTGCTGAAGTCATGAGTGGGCCGGGTACGGCGCCGGAGCCGGAGACAGTGCCGACGGGGCCGAACGGGCCAAAAGGTATGCGAACGGGCATCTTTCTGGGTTACACCGGCGGCTTTCTCCACGCGGTCAACGAAGTGGTCGAACTCGAGAAGATCGGCGTCGACATCGCTGTGGTGGCCGAGGCCTACTCCTACGACGCTGTCAGTCAACTGGGCTTTCTCGCCGCTCGCACATCGAGGATCGAATTGGGCACCGGGGTGGTCCCGATCTACACCCGCACCCCCGCACTGACGGCGATGACCGCCGCGGGCCTCGACTATGTGTCAGGCGGGCGGTTCCGGCTCGGCCTGGGTACGTCGGGTCCGCAGGTCGTCGAGGGGTTCCACGGCGTGCCGTTCGACGCACCGCTGGGCCGCACCCGTGAGGTGGTAGACATCTGCCGTCGGGTATGGCGCCGTGAGCGCCTCAGCTACCAGGGGAAGTACTACCGGATTCCGCTGCCCGCCGGCCAAGGTACCGGATTGGGCAAACCCTTGAAGATCATCAACCATCCCGTACGGGAACGGATTCCCATTACCATCGCCGCTCTCGGGCCGAAAAACGTCGAGCTGACCGCCGAAATCGCCGAGGGCTGGCAACCGGTGTTCTTCTATCCGGAGAAGTCCGGCGAGGTATGGGGCGAAGCGCTGAAATCAGGTGCAGCGAAACGTGATCCGGCGCTGGGACCGCTGGACGTCATGGTCAGCGCCAGCCTTGCAGTCGGCGACCGAGTGACCGACCGATTGGCTTGGGCCAAGCCGCAATTGGCCCTTTACATCGGCGGAATGGGAGCCCGGGGTCGCAATTTTTATCACAACCTGGCCACCCGTTACGGCTTCGGCGAGGCGGCGGATCGAATCCAGGACCTCTACCTGGCCGGCAGGAAAACAGAAGCCATCGCCGCGGTACCCGATGAACTCGTGCGCCAGGTTTCCCTGGTGGGTCCGCGCGGATTCGTCGAAGAGCGGATCGCCGCGTTCGCGGCTGCCGGCGTGACCACGTTGCTGGTTCATCCGCTCTCGGACAATTCACGCGAAAGCCTGGAGTTCATGCAGGAATTGCAGTCGTTGCTGGCCTGACCCGGGCTGGACGTTTCGTCGCAGGTCAGTTACATGTCTCGGCCAACTGCGTCATCGCCATATCGAGGTTGGCCAACCGGCCGGCCTGAATAGGCTCATCGTTGGGAACGCCGGCAAGCTGGACCATTGCGACGTCCTCGAGCAGGAGCGAAAAGGCGGTGATCGCCTCCGCCAGGGGCGGTGGCGTGGCCGGGTCCAGCCGGGCCCGCAGATAGGGCCCGCTCGCGGCAGTCGAGAGCCGGGCGTTGGCCGCCGCGGCTTCGATAGCCGCGGGGTCGCTGCTTGGATCGGCGTTGGTCTGTTGGACCACCGCGTTGCGCACGGTGATGAACGCAAGACACGCGCGGGCCTCGGCGTCCGCGATCTGCTGGTCGGTGATCGGGGGCGGGCCCTGTTCGACGGCCGGGTCCGAGTCCGCTGCGGTGCTTTCCGGCCCCGAACTCAGCAGGGACCAGGTCGCGAGGACCACCGCGACCAATGCGCATGCCAGGGCGAGGGGCGCGACCCAGGGTGACCATTTCGGCGGGATCGTGGGCATCGCGGCCCCCGGCTTTGGCGTCAGCTCTGACGTGTGTTTGGCCATTGGGCGATGATAGCGTCGCCAAGTCCTCCGGCCGGGTCACGAAAGTATGGTTCAAGTCATGTCTGTCGAGCGCCTGCTCCCCGGTCAGGACGCCCGAGATCTCGTGGAACTCGCCCGGCAGATCGCCGACAAGGTCCTTGAACCAATGGTCGACCGCCACGAGAAGGACGAAAGCTATCCGGACGGACTGTTCACCACGCTGGGTCAGGCCGGGCTGCTCGGTCTGCCCTACCCGGAGCAATGGGGCGGCGGTGGTCAGCCTTACGAGGTCTATCTGCAGGTGGTCGAGGAACTCGCTGCGCGCTGGGCCGCTGTCGCGGTCGCCGTCAGCGTGCACAGCCTGTCCTGCTATCCGCTGATGGCCTTCGGCACCCCGGAGCAGCAGCAACGTTGGCTTCCCGACATGCTTGGCGGCAGGACGATCGGCGCCTACAGCCTGTCCGAGCCGCAAGCGGGCTCTGACGCTGCCGCCTTGGCCTGCAAGGCAACCGCGGTAGACGACGGGTATCGGATCAACGGGTCGAAGGCGTGGATCACCCACGGCGGGATCGCGGACGTCTACAACCTGTTCGCGCGCACCGGCGCAGGCTCCCAAGCCATCTCGTGTCTCCTCGTCGCCAAGGAAACCCCCGGCCTGACATTCGGCAGGCCGGAGGAAAAAATGGGACTGCATGCCATCCCCACCACGACCGCACATTACGACGATGCTTTCGTCGACGCCGACCGACGGATCGGTACCGAGGGGCAGGGACTTCAGATCGCCTTCAGCGCATTGGATTCCGGCCGCCTGGGCATCGCGGCGGTGGCCACCGGGCTCGCGCAGGCCGCGCTGGACGAAGCGGTGGCGTATAGCCAGCACCGAACGACGTTCGGCCGCAAAATCATCGATCATCAAGGACTGGCCTTCCTGCTCGCCGATATGGCCGCCGCAGTCGACAGCGCCCGGGCCACCTACCTCGACGCGGCACGACGCCGCGACGCGGGGATGGCCTACTCACGTCAGGCATCGGTGGCCAAGCTGGTGGCTACGGACGCAGCTATGAGGGTGACCACCGACGCTGTTCAAGTCTTCGGCGGAGCCGGCTATACCCGCGACTACCGGGTGGAGCGATACATGCGAGAGGCCAAGATCATGCAGATCTTCGAAGGCACCAATCAGATTCAACGTCTGGTGATCAGTCGCCACCTGTCCGGCTGACCGACCATCAAGGCTCGCCCACCTGAGGCAGTTCGTCGGCGGCGATCGCGCACGGGGTCTGCTGTGCTGTGATCGGATCGGCCGGCGGCAGATCGGCCGAAGGTAGTTGTTCGGCCGCCGGTGGTTCGCCAGACACGGGTGCAGGCGTCGGTACCGGCGCGGAATCGGCGCCGACCCGGACGGGCTCGCCCACTGCCTGCCCCTGCTCGTCGGGGGGCTCGCCCTGCTCTGCGGCCGGCTCGCCCTCGCCGGTTTCTTCTTCCGGGTCAGCAGAATCCTCCTCTTCGGCCTCCTCATCGTCTTCGGCTTGCTTCTCATCGACCTCGGGCGAATCCAGGCCAGCGCCGTCAAGCTCGGGCGAATCCAGGCCAGCGCCGTCAAGCTCGGGCGACTTGGGAGCGAAACCATCTGCACCGCCGAGTAATCCGCCCACCATCTCGGCGAGATTCCGACCAAGTCCGGAAAGACCGCTGCCGAATGCCGATGGCCCGGATCCGATGCCGGCGAGGGGAGCCGACGGTGGGACTCCCGGCTCCGTCGGGAGTGGTGACGGGCCGAGCGGAGACAGAAGCGGTGACGGGCCGAGCGGAGACAGAGAGGTCGAGAACGGCGGCGGAGCCGAGGGAGACATCGAGTTCTGCAACGGCGGTGACGAGTCAGCCACAACAGCGGGTGGACTCCATCCCGACGGAACCGTCATCGTTGGTCCGGCGGAAGGGTTGAACGCCGCAGGCAAGTCCTGCGCAACCGACTCGGTGCGGATGCACGACAGCGGGTTCCACGTCGGACGGAAATCCCCGGGCGCGGCGAATGACGGCTCGCGGGCCCCCGCGATTTCACCGGTCGCACGGCGGTACGCATCGGTTGATGCAGCCATCGCGGTGCGCATTGCGGTCAGCAGTTCGGAGCCAATAGCCCTGTCCACAAAAGGCTTAACCTCCTGATCGACCAGCTCGGCGGCGGCGGCCCGGTCCCCCACCCCGGTGGTCACCGCCTCGGTAGCAGTCAGCCAGTCGGCACGGCGGGCCGCCGCGCGGCCCTCGATTGCGATGACCGTATCGACCTTGGTGTCGACCGCTTGCCACAAGCTTTCCCGCAGTTCGATCAGCGCCTCCCGCGCGGTGCGGATGGCTACGGTGGCGGTTTCGGATGCTTCGCCGTAGCGGCGTAACACGTCATGAGACGCTCGAGCGCCGGCACCCTGCCAGGCGCTCGACAGCAGGCCCAGCTGACGGTCCTGGTTGGCCAGCGCCTCCTGTGCCACGCGGGCAGCATCGTGCAGCGAGTCGATATCAATCTGCAGGGCAACCAGATTCATGCCTTCTTCGGACCGGTACCAATCCATGAGCTGCGTGGGGTGAAACGTCAGGTCCGGATGCCGGTAGCCGAGCTGCCGGCACGCCCACACATACTGCTGCAGCGTTTCGATCGCGGGAAGGCCCTCGGCCAGTCGGGCAACTACGTCGAACGGCGCGGCCACCGGTCGGCTACCCCACCCGTCCGGCGGCCGCGGCGTCGGCATCCCGATACCAATCGGCCGATGATTGCAACGCTACCGCGATCGCGTCGGCCGCCCGCGACCACTGCGGCAGCGAGCCGACCACATTGTCCAGCGCGGAACGCATTGCGACACCGTGCTCGACGTAGGCCCGTCCTACGCGGGTACCGTCAAAAGCCCCGCCACTCAAATGGTTACGCACGGCGCTATCGAGTAGCCGTGCCACCGACTCATACTCCCGCGCGACCGTGCGCACCGCGGCCACGTCGACGCAAGCCGCATCTAAAACTCCCATACGATGTTGGACGCAGCCGGTGCGGCCGTGGTTCCCGCCGGTCCGGGCGCGCTTCAGTCCGCAGCGCTGACCGACTCCGCTACCCGCACCGCCATCTGCCGAGCGGTGTCCTCATCGGCGGCCTCCACCATCACCCGGACCAGCTGCTCGGTTCCGGACGGCCGCAACAAAATTCGGCCGCTGTCACCGAGCTCCGCCTCGGCGCGAGCCACCGCGTCACGAACCGCCGGGGCGTCGGCAACCGTCGCCTTGTCGGAAACTGCGACGTTGATCAACACCTGCGGGAGCGTCTTCATCGGCGCGGCGAGGTCAGCGAGACTGCGCCTAGTCTGGGCCATCCGCGACATCAACCGCAGGCCGGTGACGATGCCGTCCCCGGTGGTTCCGAACGCGGGCAGAACAAGGTGGCCGGACTGCTCGCCGCCGATCGAATACCCGCCGGCCCGCAACTCCTCGAGTACATAGCGGTCACCGACGCCGGTGGTGCGAACGTCGATGCCTGCGGCCCGCATCGCGACATGAAGTCCCAGATTGCTCATCACAGTCGCCACCAGGGTGTCGGATGCCAGTTCGCCGGCTTCGTGCATCGCCAGCGCCAGTACCACCATGATCGCGTCGCCGTCGACGACTCGGCCCTCGCTGTCCACCGCCAGGCACCGGTCCGCGTCGCCGTCGTGGGCCAGCCCCAGGTCGGCGCGATAGGAAACCACTGCCGAGCGCAATGCCTGCATGTGAGTCGAACCGCAATCGTCGTTGATGTTCAGCCCGTCGGGCTCGGCGTGGATCGCGATGACGTTTGCGCCGGCCGCCCGATAGGCCTGCGGACCCGCGACCGACGCGGCACCATGCGCACAGTCGACGACGACCGTGAGTCCGTCCAACCGGGTGCTGGCGGCTTTGCCCGCGTGACGGAGGTAACGATCCAGCGCGTCCTCGGCGTCGACGACCCGACCCACCCCGGCTCCCACGGGCCGGATGCCCGGGCCCTGCTGGACCAATTCCTCGATTCGGTCCTCGGTGTCGTCGTCCAGCTTGTGTCCGCCCGGGCCGAAGATCTTGATGCCGTTGTCGGGCATCGGATTGTGCGACGCGGAAATCATCACGCCGAAGTCGGCGTCGTATGCGCTGGTCAAGTAGGCCACCGCGGGCGTCGGCAGGACACCCACCCGCAACGCGTCGACCCCCTCGCTGGCCACGCCGGCGATCACGGCGGCTTCGAGCATCTCGCCACTGGCGCGCGGGTCCCGTCCGACCACGGCCACCCGCCTGCGGGTCTCACCGCTTCTGAGCAACCGCCGGGCCGCCGCGGCTCCCAGTGCCATCGCCAACTCGGCGGTCAGGTCCTGGTTGGCGACGCCGCGCACACCGTCGGTCCCGAACAGTCGTGCCATCCTGACAACTTCTCACAAATACCCGTTCGAGGGCCAACAGTTGCGCACGACGATCGCGCCGCCACCGAATCGATACGGGGGCGATCAGGTCGGGGTTTCGTCACTCTCCGGCGTTGAACGGAATGTCGCTCTCACCCTCACCCGGGACCGGGGGCGTAGGTGCCTCGTCACCGCCGTCCGGTTCAGCTTCCTCTTGCTCGCCGCCCGGAACAGCGGGAGCCTGTGACTCCACCGTCGCCTCGGCCGGAGTCGCAGGTACCGGCGGGCCGGAGTTCTGGACGATCGCCACGTTGGCGCAAACGGTCCTTCCGGCACCCTCGGCGTCCACCAGTTGCCCCAGTCCGACAACTGCGGCCGGGTCGCCACCGCAGATCTCGGCCGCCACCGCGGCCGCTGTCGCCACCGGCACGCTCTGCTGCGCCGTCGACTCACCGATCAATAACGTCACCAGGCCGTCCCCAGGGCCGGCAGCTGCACCGTCGGGCTGCCCAGCCGCCGTTGCCAGTCCCCAGGTGACCAGCAGCGACCCACCCACGGCAGCGCCGACTGCGGCGTTCCCGATCGCACTCGTGGTGTCTCCCTCCGCTCTCTGCGGTCCGGGATACCCACTGGGACGACGAATGACGCCCGGCCACCCGCGAGGCGAGTAGACCAGGCGTCATACCGGCGTCGGATCAGCGCTTGCTGTACTGAGGCGCCTTACGGGCTTTCTTCAGGCCGTACTTCTTACGCTCGATGGCACGCGGATCTCGGGTGAGGAACCCGGCCTTCTTGAGCGCCGGACGGTCCTCGGGCTGCACGATGATCAGCGCGCGCGCAATGGCCAGCCGCAGCGCACCGGCCTGGCCGGAGGGTCCGCCGCCGTCCAAATGAGCGAAGACGTCAAAACTCTCCAGCCGATCGACGGTCACCAGGGGCGCCTTGATCAGCTGCTGGTGCACCTTGTTGGGGAAGTAGTTCTCCAGGGTGCGGCCATCGAGGTTGAACTGGCCGGTACCCGGAACCAGGCGCACCCGCACCACCGCCTCCTTGCGGCGCCCAACGGTCTGGACCGGACGATCCAGCACGATGGGTGGACGCGGGGCGGAGGTTTCGGCACCGACCCCGAATTCGGTCGTCGCCGGAGCTGTGACCGGGTCGGCGGTCTCGGCGATTTCGGGGGTCTCAGGGGTCGAATCGGGGGTATCGGTCACTGGGCCACCTGCTTGATCTCGAACGGAATGGGCTGTTGGGCGGTGTGCGGATGCTCCGCACCGACGTAGACCTTCAGCTTCTTCCGGATCTGACGGCCGAGCTTGGTATGCGGAAGCATGCCCACGATCGCCCGCTCCACGACGCGATCGGCGTGCTTCTCCATTTCGCTGCCCAGTGCCCGCTTGCGCAGGCCGCCGGGATAACCCGAGTGGCGATAGGCGAACTTCTTCTGGAGCTTGTCACCGGAAATGGCGACCTTGTCCGCGTTGATGACGATGACGAAGTCACCGCCGTCGACATTTGGCGTGAATGTCGGCTTGTGCTTGCCGCGAAGCAGCTTGGCTGCTTCCACGGCGAGCCGGCCGAGCACCACGTCGGTGGCGTCGATGACGTACCACGCTCGCGTGGTGTCACCCGCCTTCGGCGTGTACGTAGGCACAGCGCTTACCTCTTTCGTTCTGAGCGTCCGCTCGGGTTTCGAATCCCGGTGACCCGGGTGCCGGTCCGGCATGGGCTGCAGACTGCCTCGGCGACCGGCGGGGACCCGAGGAGAATTCGACGCAGCTGCCGCGACGCAGTGCACGACAGCTGGCTTGGCGCACGCCAACGCGCAGCCTACCCGCGGGCGTCGCCGCAGGTCAAAACGCGGTGCCGGGCACCCGTCCGGGCGGGATCACGGGCCGGATCAGAAGAATCCCTGGGCCTTGTCACTGTAGCTGACCAGCAAGTTCTTCGTCTGCTGGTAGTGATCGAGCATCATCTTATGATTTTCCCGTCCGATCCCGGATTGCTTGTATCCCCCGAAGGCGGCGTGCGCCGGGTAATGGTGGTAGCAGTTCGTCCACACCCGGCCCGCTTTGATGTCGCGGCCGGCCCGGTAGGCGGTATTGCCGTCACGGCTCCATACACCGGCCCCGAGGCCGTACAAGGTGTCGTTGGCGATGCTGATCGCTTCGTCGTAGTCGGCGAAGGAGGTCACCGCGACGACGGGACCGAAAATCTCCTCCTGGAATATCCGCATCTTGTTGTTGCCCGTGAAAATCGTCGGCGAAACGAAGTACCCACCGTTCAGATCACCGCCGAGCATCGCGCGCTCGCCGCCGGTGACGACCTTGGCGCCTTCGCTTTTGCCGATCTCGATGTAGGAGAGAATCTTTTCGAGCTGATCGTTGGACGCCTGCGCGCCGATCATCGTGTCGGTGTTCAGTGGGTCCCCCTGGCGGACCGCCTTGGTGCGGATAGCGGCCAACTCCAAGAACTCGTCATAGATGTCGGCCTGGATAAGCGAGCGCGACGGGCAGGTGCACACCTCCCCTTGATTGAGGGCGAACATCGTGAAGCCCTCGAGCGCCTTGTCCTGGTAGCTATCCGCGGCCGAGAGCACGTCATTGAAGAAGATGTTGGGACTCTTGCCGCCCAACTCCAGGGTGACCGGAATCAGGTTCTGCGACGCGTACTGCATGATGAGCCGACCCGTGGTGGTCTCGCCGGTGAACGCGATTTTCGCAATTCGGTTGCTGGAGGCCAGCGGTTTACCCGCCTCGACGCCGAATCCGTTCACGATGTTCACCACGCCCGCGGGAAGAAGATCGCCGATCAACTCGAACAGATACAGAATCGAGGCGGGTGTCTGCTCGGCGGGCTTGAGCACGATCGCATTTCCGGCGGCCAGCGCGGGAGCCAGCTTCCACACCGCCATAAGGATCGGGAAATTCCACGGGATGATCTGGCCGACCACACCGAGTGGCTCGTGGAAGTGGTAGGCGACGGTATCTCGGTCGATTTCGGACAGCGAGCCCTCTTGCGCTCGAATCGCCCCGGCGAAATAGCGAAGATGGTCCACGGCCAGCGGGATGTCGGCGTTGAGCGTCTCGCGGATCGGTTTGCCGTTGTCCCACGCCTCGGCCAGCGCAATCGATTCGAGGTTCTGTTCGATGCGATCGGCGATCCTGTTCAGGATCAGGGCGCGCTCGGCCGCCGCGGTCTTACCCCAGGCGGGCGCTGCGGCATGGGCGGCGTCGAGAGCCTTATCCACATCTGTTTCATCGGAGCGGGGAATCTCGCAGAACACCGCCCCAGTGACCGGTGTCGAGTTCTCGAAGTACCGTCCGGCGTGCGGCGCCACCCACTGGCCGCCGATGAAATTCCCATATCGGGGCTTGAACGACATCAGCGATCCGTCGGCGCCGGGGCGTGCGTAAACAGTCATGGTCGATCTCCTGCCGGGGTGTTGTGCATCACAGACCAAAACTACGCCGGTGCGTGCAAACCACCACAGTGGCATCGGGCCGCACCGGCGGCGCGGCCCCCGATCGGCTCTCCTCCGCTCGGGGGCCGCCGGTTCCGGCCGGCCGGCTGTCAGACTCCCCAGGCGCCGGCAGCCTTGCGGTCGGTGGCCGCTACATCGTCGGCACCGTCCCGAACGGCGTGACCGAGGCTGACGAGAATGTCGTTGAGCGCCGCAGCGGCCTGCTCCCAACGTGCCTGTTCGACGGCGTAGGCGTTGGCCGCGTCCCGCGTCCAGGTTGCGTGCAGCGGCGCGATCTGGGCGCGAAGATCCTCCAGTGCTTGATTGAAACGCGCTGCCGTGGAATGTATCTCTTGGCGCACGGTGTACTCGATCTGACCGAAGTCGTAGGACAGGACCGGGTCCATGATGCATTCTCCTTAAAGGTCGGCAGCGACGGAACCGATGCGCTGCGAGTGACTGTCGGTGGCCTCGCGCAGGATTCGCTCGTTGGCCCGGACCGTCTCGGCAATTCGCTGCAGAGCGGTGTGCAACGTGACCGATTCGGCGTTCCAGCGCTCTATGACCTCCCGGAACCGCGCCGCGGCCACGCCGCCCCAGACCGACGGCGGCACGCTGCTCACCCGGCCGATGAATGCCTGCAACATCGCCCGGATCTCCTCGTTGCGAGCGTCGGTCTTGGCCGCGATGGCGACCATCAGGTCGAAGTCGGTGGTGAACGCGGAGCCCGGGTGATGAGCCGTCATTGCGATCCTCTCGTGTTACTTCATTGGTGATACATGGATTTGGACACATAGGTTTGGACGCATCGGGGGGCCGATCGGTTCCATGAATTTCACCGCGGCACCTGAGCCGACTGGACGGCCCGCACGCACGCGTCCCGGATGACTTCGTAGCGCCCCGGCGGACTCTGGCATCCGATGGCGATCCGGATCACGCCGTCGACGACGACCGCCCAGCTCGTCTCACTGTCCGAACGCAACTCGCGATAGGTCACCGCTGCCCTGCCGCCCAGCGTGTCGGCGGGATTCAAATCCACGAAAACGCCTGGACGCTCGGATTCCACTGCACTACGCAGTATTTCGGCGATCTCGTCGAGGGTGGCCGGGTCCGTCCCGGCCGACTGGGTGATGTGCAACGCGGTCGCTTCCATTGGTGCCGCCACCCTGACGCGAGCTGACCCGGGTCCGGAGGTGATTCGCTCGATCGCCCACCCGTCCGGAACCCTGACAACCACCCGACCTTCGGCAAGCAGCGACGTGGCCGCGTCTGGGGGCGGTGCGGCGGAATGGTTCCATACCACCCAGCCGCCACCGAGCGCCGCCACCGCCAGCAGGGCGCCCGCCAGCAGGCCTGCGACCCGGCGCCCGGCGTGCAGCCGGCCATAGTCCGGCTGCGGTGGTCGGCGCGCCGCCAACCATGCGCTGACCGCGCCCATCAACTGCTGCCGGTCGCTGTAGGCCGGCGCCCACCCGGGTATCGGCGCCGGCATCAGGGGCTGCACACCGGCAGGCACGTCGATCAGGACGGCGGTTGCCGAGCGGAGGAACTCGGCGACGTCGCGGGAGCCCCGAACCAATACCCGAAGCTCGGCGCCGGGCGCCGCGATCACCACGAATTCCTCGGAGAGCTCGACCAGGGTGATATCACCACCCGTACGCAGGACCGATATCCGTTGCAACACAACGCTTTCAGCAGCAAGGTTGGCGGCTGCCCTGGTGATCAGTTCGATTCGCGACGACGACCACCAACTCGGGAGGACCAGCACCAGGGTCCGCGCGGGTCCGCCGACCGCTGCTTCCAACAGGTCCCGCCAGAGTCGGCCCACCGCTACGACCCGGCCGTCGAGCAGAGCGATTTGGTCGTCGACGCACTGAATCGCTACCGAACACCATTCCGGCGGGACGGGATCCGGGCCCCGTACGGTCTGCGGACCGATTTCGACGACCGCGCAGGTCACGGAGGCTCGACCCAACCCACCTGAATCATTTCCTCGGGCTTCCCGCGGACCACCAGAGTCCCGCGTCCCGGGGGTAGACGGGTCGGACGAACGGTCCCCAGCAGCACCCCCTCCTCGGGTGTGGCGCTCATCATCAGCCCCGCACAACCCACGTCCCGAAGACGCGCCAACACCGGGTCGAACATCGCCCGAGCCGCGCCACCGGATCGGCGCGCCACCACGACGTGTAGTCCCAGATCCTTGGCGTGCGGCAGGAAATCGGCGATCGGCGTCAGCGGATTCCCGGTCCCGCCTACGACCAGGTCGTAGTCGTCGACGATGAGGTAAAGGTCCGGACCGTCCCACCAGTCGCGATTGCGCAGCTGCTCCTGGGTGACCCTCTCGTCCGGCATCCTGGCATTCAGCTGCGCCGTCAACGCCGACATCCGCGCGGTCAGGGCGGCACCGGACATCGAGTAACCCGAGAGATGATCCGACTCGACGACCCCCAGCATCGTGCGGCGGACGTCCACGATCTCCAGCTGCGCCTGACGCGGACTGCGGGTCTGCATGATCTCGGTGCAGACCAGCCGCAACAGCGCAGTCTTTCCGCACTCCCCCTCGCCGAGGACCACCAGGTGGGGATGCTCGACCAGGTTCAGCGCCACCGGTGTCAGGTTGCGCTCACCGAGTCCCATCAGCACCTCACCGCCCAGGCGCGGCATGCTCCTTTCGACAACCAGTCGGTGGTTCACCCGCTCCGGCAGCAGCTCGACCGCCGGAGCCACACAGTTCGCCCGTCGGCGGGCGATGGAAGGGTCGGGCAGCGCGATCGCCAGTTCGCGGCCCGCACGGGTGATCCCGCGACCGGGCCCACGGATCGCCAGTTCGCGGGCCCGGCGGCGATCCATCTCCGAATCGGCGGGATCACCAAGCACAAGTTCGATCCGGGTGCCGATCTGATCCTTGAGCGCCGGTCTGAGATCCGCCCAGCGGCCGGCACCGATCATCACATGGATGCCGAATGACAGCCCCTGCGTGGCGAGTGCGGTGATCGGAGCCTCCAGCCCGTCGAACTCCTGGCGGATCGTCGCCCATCCGTCGACAACCAGGAACACCTCGCCGAAGGGGTCCTCGGCCGCGATCCCCGCGTCGCCCGCGCCCCGCCGCAACCTCTGGTCTTCGCGGCGCCGCAGCAGAGACTCCAGTTGGACGACGATGCGCCGACACAGATCGGGGTCGGCCCGGCCGGCAACCGCTCCGACGTGAGGTAGCTCGGCAAGCGTGGTCAGGGCTCCGCCGCCGAAATCTAGACAATAGAACTGGACGGCGTCGGCGTCGTGAGTGGCCGCCAGGGCGCAGATCGTCGTGTGCAGCGTGGTCGACTTGCCGGACCGCGGTCCCCCGACTACCGCCATATTGCCGGTCGGACCGAACAATTCAAGGATCAGTCGCTCATAGCGGTGTTCAAACGGGCAGTCCACCAGTCCGATCGGCACCCGAAGGTGTGCCGCCGGCTCGGCCCCCAGCAGTGCCTTCAGACGCGGGGGACGATCCAATGGCGGCAACCAGACCCGGTAGGCCTCGGGACCGCGCCCGATCAGCCGGGCCACGACGGTATGCAGTAACGAGCGTTGTTCGACCGCCGCTACCGGGGCCGGCCGTTTCGGCCGGACGCCGCTCGCGCGCGTGAATTTCTCGACCAGGGGCCACTCTGGAACCTCGGATGCCTCCGGCCGCGGGGTGTATCCCCCCGATACGAATGCGGTCCGGAATCGGGTCACCGCGCCGGCCGCGGTCTTCAGAAATGCGGCCCCGGGCTGCGACGGAAGGTGGTAGGCGTCGGCGACCCCCAGAACCGCACGTGATTCGCTCGCCGAGAACGTCTTCAGACAAATCCGGTAGGAAAGGTGGGTTTCCAGCCCGCGCAGCCTGCCCTCGTCGAGACGCTGACTCGCCAGTAGCAGATGGATCGCCAGGGAGCGACCCAGCCGACCGATCGCCACGAACAACTCGGCGAAGTCCGGATACTGGCTTAGCAATTCGGAGAACTCGTCGACGACGATGAACAAGACCGGCATCGGTGCCAGGGTCTGATCGCTCGCGCGGAGGCGCGCATACTCGGCGGCGTTGAGACAATTGCCGGCGGCCCTGAGCATCTCCTGCCTGCGGTGCACCTCGCCGGACAGCGATTCGCGCATCCGGGCCACCAACTGCGCGTCTTCAGCAAGATTCGTGATCACCGCCGACACGTGACGGGCTCTTTCCAGGCCCAGGAATGTCGCGCCGCCCTTGAAGTCGATCAGGACGAGGTTGAGTTCCGCGGGGGAATGCCGAGTGATCATGCCCAGGACGAGGGTTCGCAGAAGCTCGGACTTGCCGGAACCTGTTGCCCCGACGCACAGTCCGTGTGGACCCATCCCCCCGGCAGCGGCCTCCTTGATGTCGATCTCGACGGCGGCCCCGTCCTCGGCGATACCGACGGGCACCCGCAACGAATCGCGACCTTGCGCCTTAGCCCATTGTCGATCCGTATCGATGCGCGCCGGGTCATCGATCTCCATCAGCGTCGGCCAATCCAGCACCCCGCTCCGCTGCGGTTTCCGGTGGGATCGATACCGAGCCAGCCGATGTGCGCAGGCCAGCGCGTCGGCAAGGCCGAGCCTGTCGCAATCGACGGTGAGGGCACCCGAGTCGGTGTGCACGGTGACGGCCGATGTGCCGTTTGCGGCCCGAATCTCGATGACGGTTGCCGTTTCGGTGGACGGCGGCCTGTCGCCTCCATCCACGATCACCACTCGCTGGTCAGCGGACCGATACTCACCATGGTGCGGAAGCCATTTCACCCAGTCCCAGTCGAGCTGCTCGACCTGCCCGGGCCGCACGTCGATCCCGAGCGATGCCGGGCGATGCGACGTCGCGAGTTGGCACACCATGGCGCGCACCGCCGCACGCGCGGCCGCCGCATCGCCGGCGACCGTGATCACCACGGGCGCCCGTACGCACAGCAGCACCGGCACCCCACTGACCCACCGTCGACGTTCCAGCAACCGCAGGACAGCTTCTGCAGTGACCGGGTCGGCCCGGTCGCCGGACTCCGGCGTCGGTGCCACCAAGGTGACGTCCGACGGCTGCACGCCCAGGCCGACCCGTACCGACGCGAAACCCGGATCCTTGCCAGTACGCTCCCACATCCGGTGGCCACCGGCCAGCGTCCACAACGCAGCCGGATCGGGGTGGTCCCGGTGCAGCGCGACATACTGTTCATCGGCGCGATCGGCCAGCGCGTCATCGAGAGCCTCCAGGTAACGCAGGTATTCGGCACGTAGCTCATCTATCTCCGCTGTCCGTCCGGAACCCCGCGGGCCGTTGACGATGGCGCCGAGGGCGGATACCGCCATCATGGCGGGGAAGAACAGAAACATCGGATTTCGGGAATTTCCGCCTGATGTCAGATAGACCACGCCCATCCCCGCCATCGCGAAGATCATGGCGATGGGCATCAACCGCGCCAGCGGACTCGCCGACTCCGGCTTGGGAAGCACCGGAGGTGGCCGCACGGTGATGCGGTCCCCCGCCACAACAGGGGATTCAGCCACAACAGGGGATTCAGCGGGGGACCGAACGCGGGTCGTCACCTCTGATTGGACGCAGCGACCGTCGATTTCGTTCCATTCGGACTTGAAAATATTGCTGCGCACGGCTGCCTGATTTCCGAGTTACGTTGTTTCAGTGTCAGATTCATTGATCAGGGTCACGGTCCACCCGTCGGAATCCGCGGGCACCGACAGTCGCGATCCGGTTGATCTGACGCTGCCCTCCGACTACCCCGTAGGTGCGATAATTCCGCCGATCGTCGATGCGGTGCTGGAGACTCCGGTCAGCACGCGGCTGCCCTCTCGCTGGCTTCTCACCCGCCTCGGAGGTGAGCCGCTCGATGCATCGCTGACTTTGCGACAGAACGATGTTCACGATGGCCAGCCCATCCTGCTCACTACCGATGAGATATCGCCACCGCGGCGACGGCCCGGTGATTCAAGCCGGGTCGTGGCAGCCGCGGCGAATCGGGACACGCCCGCCTCGCTGCCCGTCGCCGTCCCCGTCGTCGGCGTCGTCGCGTCCACCAGCGCCGTCGTGCTGGCGTGGACGGGTGCGGCGACCGGGGCCGCGATTCAATTGTGCGGCGCCGCAGCCCTGTCGGCAGGCAGCGCCGCGGCAGCGGTGGTCCTCGGTCGCCCGCCGGATCGGATACCGGCTGCGCTAAGCGTGTCCGCGGTCCTCTTCGGGACGGTCGCCGGCTTCCTGGCGGAGCCGAATGCCGGCTGGGCTCCGGCCCTTCTCCTGGCCGCTGCGCCCGGCTTCGCGGTCGCAATCCTGCTTTGCCATCTGACCCGCTCCGAGCATGCAGTGCTGACCTCTCTGGCGGTGCTGACCGGCGCCACCGCGATGACGGCCGCGATCGGTGTTGCCCTAAATCTGCCCTTTCGAGCCGCGGGGGCGATCCTGACCGCCATCTCGTTGGTCGTGTTGTCCGCGGCACCAAAGCTCGCGGTCGTGGCGGCCGGACTCGCTCCGTCGCAGCCGGAAGTCGGCTATCGGCGCGCTCTGCTGGGTCATCGCGTGTTGACCGGCCTGGTCACGGGTTCCTCGTCATCGGCCGCACTCGGGGTGGTAGCGGTCGCGGCCGCTACGGTGCCCGGCGGGCTGGCACCGACCCCCGCGGCGATCTTCGCGACCAATGTCGGGGTGTTGCTGCTGCTGCGACTGCGAACCCACTGCGACAGCCGACGCCGGATCGCGCTGGCCGGGTCGGGGCTCTGCGCGTTGGCAGCCGGCTACATCGTGGCCGGCACCTCCGCGCCGGAACACGCGCCCTGGTTCTGTGCGGCGGCCGTCGCCGCGGGCGGGACCGCGGTGATATTGGAGACGCGCGGCTATGCACCGAATCCCGTTGTACGCCAATGTTTCCAGATACTGGAGTACCTTGCGCTTGCCGCGGTACTTCCGCTGACTGCCTGGATAACCGGCGGATATGGTCTGGTCCGAGAGCTGAGTCTGGGGTGAGGGCTTTAGCGCGGACGATGCGCCTGCTGACCGCGCCGGCCCTGGCGGTCGCACCGCTTTGGGTGACCCCCACCGCCGCTGCGGTCACACCGCCGCGACCGGACGAGGCTCGGCTGCCGGCGGCCGGTCCCGCGGCGCCCCCGCGGCCCACGTCGCAGCATGGCGAATGCGTGACCGCGCCGGTCATGCCGCCGGAACCCGGCGAGCCCGGCCAGTTGGTGGGCGTCGACCTGTCCACGGTGTGGGCGCTGACCCGAGGAGCCGGTCAGACGGTCGCCGTGATCGACACCGGGGTCGCGCGTCATCAGCTTCTCCCCCATCTCCTGCCTGGCGGGGACTACGTGTCGAGCCAGGACGGTACTGCCGACTGCGACGGCCACGGGACGATCGTCGCCGGGATCATCGGCGCCGCGCCCGATTCCACCGATACCAATGGACCCGAGGCATTCAGCGGGATTGCGCCTGATGTCAGCATCCTGGCTATTCGGCAGTCCAGCAACAAATTTCGTGAAGTCGGCGCGGCCGTGGACTCGGGGGTGGGCGACGTCGACACCCTGGCGGCCGCAGTCCGTGCGGCCGCCGATCTGGGTGCGACGGTTATCAACATCTCCTCAGTGGCATGCCTGTCCGCCGAGGCCGAGATCGACGACCGGGCGCTGGGGGCTGCACTGGCGTACGCAGTCGACGTCAAGAACGTCGTGGTGGTCAGCGCCGCCGGCAACGTCGGCGGCGCTGGTCAGTGTCCCGGCCATAATCCATCCGACAGCACCGGCTGGGAGGACGTCGCCGTCGTCGCGAGTCCGGCGTGGTACGACGAGTATGTGCTTACCGTCGGCTCGGTCAGGCCCGACGGAACCGCTTCGACGTTCAGCCTGGCCGGACCCTGGGTTGACGTCGCCGCTCCGGGCGAGGGCGTCGTCTCACTCGCGCCGGCCGCTGAAGGCCTGGTGAATTCGCGCAACGGCGAAGCGGCCATCTCGGGAACCAGTTATTCAGCGGCGGTTGTCAGCGCAATCGCCGCCCTGGTCCGTGCCCGCACCCCCGGTCTGACCGCCCGGCAGGTCATGCAGCGGGTCGAAGAAACCTCGCTGCACCCCGCCGGTGGGTGGAATGCCTCGGTCGGACGCGGAGTGGTCGACGCCCTCGCGGCACTAAGCGAGCTCGATGGCAGCGCCCCCGGCCGCCCTTGGACTCCCAATGTCGAAACGGCCGGCACCGAACCAGCGGCGGGCGGGCGGCCAGAACGGACGGCCGCCCGGGGCGCCGCGATCTGCTTGGCGTTAACCGGCGGGATCGTGCTGGTCTCAAAGGTGGCGGGAAGGCTACGGCGGCGTGAGGTAGCCGTCTCTGGCGACTGAGGCGGCGGCACGGCTGAGTTCGGGTCCGCGTGGCAACACCGACAGCAGCGGCCACGGAGCCGGCTGCGCGGGAATCGTCAGCCCTAGACTGCCGGCTGCTTCGGCGTCGCGTATCCCGAAAAGCACCCCACCACCGGTTACCAGAAACATGGGCCCCGCGCTTTGGCCGGCGCCGGTGAGTCCGACCGACCGTGCGAACGCACATCGTCCCGCCGGTACCGCCACGGCATCGACCGCCGGGCCGTCCGCATCGGCTTGCGCGAGCGGCACCGGGCGGCTGATGGCGGGTACCGAATCGCCGCTGAGAAGTGTGACCGAAGCGGACGGCCGACTCGAATCCGCTACCCAGCGCGCGCAGACCACGCGCTGGGCGCGTACGTCATTGCGTTCCGGGAAAGTGTCCACCGACAGCGTGTCACGGACCGGCACCGTCCCGATGACGTCCGGGGTGACGGTGGGTAGCTGCCGCCAGGCATTCGAACCCGTATACCGGATCAGGTCCGCGGCAACTTCCCCGATTCGCTGCACGCCGTCCGCCAGCACCACAAAATAGTCGACTGCGGCCGCATTCGCGGCGCTCGCCCGGGCTACTTTCAGCACGCTGCCCACCGGGAATTGCCCGAGGCTGCGGGGCCCGGGGGATCCGGCTTTGGGGACGCGAGGTGGCACGATCTCCGGAGCCTCGGGTATCGCGGATAGCACTGCCGCTGAAATAGGCTGCGGTACAAGACCATCCAGGCGTAGCGCGCGGACCACAGCGGGATGACGTAGATCGACCCGGGCCCGCCGGCCATCGTAGAGCAGGTAGGACGCCGCGGCGCCGGCGTCCCGCTGAGTCACCAGAACACCGGTTGCCACGGTCAAGGCGTCATCGTCGATCGGGCCCGCGATGACCACGGTTTCGCCACGGGCGTCGTCGCAGACCGTCCAGCTCGATTCCCCGGCCGTCAGCGGAATCCCGAAATTCTGCGGTGCGCCCGGTATACCCAGCAGCGGGCCACGATTGGCGTTGTCGATGATGTTGTCAATGGCGTCCTGGTCGACAACCCGAGGAGCGGCCGGGGTTTTCGCGAGCAGCCGTGCGGACGTGAGATTGAACACGGGATGCAGGACATCGCCCATTCGGACGTAGGTCTCCCCGGTGTCGCGCACCATGAGGATGACCGCGTCCCCCGAGTCGCCGGCCGGCTTGACGATGGCCAGGATCGCGCAGACAAGCATGGCAACGACTGTCAGGATTCCGCCTGCCAACAACGAAATCGATTGCGCGCGAATCGGATTGTCGAGCATCCGCGGATCGCCGCGTACCAGGGCATGTTCCATTCGGCGCACGAGAAACCGGTATCCGCTGACCTGCAGGCGCGTTGTCGATTGCAACCCATTCCCTCCCCGGTCAGCCTAACGGCGCCGAGGTGGCGCTCAGTTCACTTGTTGGACCGGCGCTGCCGATAGGCGGCGACGTGTTGCCGATTGCCACAGTTGCCGGTGTCGCAGAATTTTCCAGAGCGGTTGCGCGACAGGTCAACCAGCACTGCGTCGCAATCCGGCGCGGCGCAGATCTTGAGCCGGCGCAGCTCGCCCGAACGGATCAGGTCGGCCAGTGCCATCGCCATCTCCGCACCCATCCGCCGCCACAGCGGATCATGGACCGACGCGAGATGCAGATGCCACTCTGGCTGCTCGGCATGCCTGGTCAGCCAGGGCGAGGCCTGGGTGTCACTGAGCATGGCGTTGACATGCTCGACAGCGCGGACCTCGTCACCGGCGGAGTCCCAGACCCTGGCCAGCCGTCCGCGCAGCCGGTGCACGGACGCCAACTCGGCGGCGTCGTGGTCGCGCCGGCCGGTCCAGCCGAAATTATCCAGGTACTCGTCGAGTGCAGCGAGATCGCCGAGGCGATCGCCGGCCACCCGGTCGCTGTTGATCAGGACGCAGGCAGCCCGCAAGGTGAGATCAGTGTCATGATTGAAAATCATTTGACTCATGACCTCCTCACAGTTACCGTCATTACCAAAATTCAGTTTACTCATGACGGGATCCGTCGACATCCTTCCGGAGGTGGAATCATGGCGGCGAGTCTCGCACCCACATCGAGCCGACACACAGGTGTTGATCGCCACCGCGATCGCTTTCGCACCGGGCTGCTGTTCGCGGTGGGCTCCGCTTTGGCGTTCGGGTGCTCCGGTCCGTTGGCGAAGGCGCTGATGGAGGCCGGCTGGAGTGCGACGGCAGCGGTCACGGTCCGGATGGCCGGCGGCGCGATCGTGATGGCCGTGTTCGCCACGGTGGTGCGTCCCAGTTGGCTCCGCGAGGCCTGCAGCCACGCACGCACCGTCGTGAGCTACGGAATGGTTCCGATCGCGGGGGCCCAGGTCTGCTACTTCAACGCCGTCTCGGAGCTGTCTGTCGGCGTGGCGTTACTGCTCGAGTACACCGCCCCGGTCCTCGTGGTGGGCTGGCTGTGGGCGACGACTCGGCACCGCCCGACAAATCTGACACTCGCGGGAGTGGCGCTCGCCGTGGCGGGAATCACGCTGGTGTTGGGCCTGATCGGGCCGGACCGGCAGGCGGCGGCCCAAGTCAACGTCGTCGGCGTCGGCTGGGGTCTGGCCGCAGCGGTGTGCGCCGCCTGCTATTTCCTGATGTCGGACAGGATCGTGGGGCAGGGACCGCACGGCCTGTCCGGGGTGCATCCGGTCACCCTGGCTGCCGCCGGCCTGGTCGTCGGCGCCGCAGCAGTCGGGCTGCTCGGTGTGTCAGGGGCGATGCCGCTGACGTTCACCGCCACCGACACCGTCATCGCAGGTGCCACTACGTCATGGGTCGTGCCGGTCATCACGCTCGCCGTGATACCCACGGCGGTCGCGTACCTGCTGGGGATCGTCGGCGTCGCCCGACTGCGTCCTCGGTTCGCATCCCTGGTCGGCCTCTCGGAGGTGTTGTTCGCCGTGCTGGCCGCGTGGGTGCTGCTCGGCGAGGCGGTGGCACCGACACAGATGGTCGGGGGCGCCATCGTGCTGGTCGGCCTCGCGATCGCCCGCCAGGGCGACCGCGGCGAGGACTCGGGCCGGGCGCCTGGCTAGCATTGCCCGGGTGAAGACCGATCTTGACCGCCATGGAGTAGCCCGAATCCCGATGCTTGCAAAGGCCACACTCGCCGCCGCCGTTCTGGCGCTGACCACGATGATTGCCGGCCCGGCCACCACGCCCAGCGCCGGCGCACAAGGTTGCCCGGACATCGAGGTGGTGTTCGCCCGCGGGACCGACGAACCACCCGGGCTGGGCCGGGTCGGCGGAGCGTTCGTCGACTCGCTGCGCGGTCAGGTCGGCGGCCGATCGGTCGGCGCATACGCCGTGAACTACCCGGCCACCTTCGACTTCCTGGCGGCCGCCGGCGGCGCAAACGATGCCAGCGCACACGTTCAGTACATGATGGCCAACTGCCCTGCCACCAGATTGGTTCTGGGCGGCTACTCGCAGGGCGCCGCGGTGATCGACATCATCGCGGCGGTACCGTTCCCGGCGGTCGGATTCAACAACCCGCTACCGGCCAATGCCCCCGACTTCGTCGCAGCGATCGCGGTGTTCGGCAACCCGACCTCGAAAGTGGGTCTGCCGCTGACCGCCAGCCCGGTGTGGGGGTCGCGCTCGATCGATCTCTGCACGCTCAACGATCCGGTCTGCTCGGACGGCGACGACATCCCCGCGCACAGCAACTACGCCGGTGCACTGACCGCACAAGCCGCGGCATTCGTCGCGCGACTGGTGTGACGGGCGGTGCGTTACGGTGTCTTGTGCCTCTTCGCAGCCCTGACAGCCTGAGCCGCCGGTCGCTGGCGGCGGTCTGCACCGCGTTGGCCGTGCCGATGGCCGCCGGCGTCGTGATGCCGGCAACCACGGTCGCCGCCCAACCATGCCCCGACGTCGAGGTGGTGTTCGCCCGCGGAACCGGCGAGGCTCCCGGCATCGGGCGGGTGGGCGCGGCATTCGCGAACTCGTTGGCACCTCAGCTCGGCGGCCTGACCGTCGGGACCTACGGCGTGAACTATCCGGCCAGCTACGACTTCTTGCATACCGCCGCCGGGGCGACGGACGCCACCAACCGGATCGCGGCGATGGCCCAACAGTGCCCCGGCACCCGGATCGTGCTCGGTGGCTACTCGCAGGGCGCGGCGGTCGTCGACATGTTGGCGGGCGTACCACCGCTGGGCAACAAGGTGGGCGATATCGGATCCGCGCCGCCGCTGCCCGGCAGCCTGAACGGCAATGTGGTGGCCGTGGCCGTCTTCGGAAACCCAGCGACCAAGTTCGGGAACCCGGTCTCGGCCACTGGAGCGTTCGCCGGCAAGGCGATCGATCTGTGCGCGGCCGGCGACCCGATCTGCTCGGGCGGACGAAACCCGTTCGCACACACGAACTACGAATCCTCGCCATTCATCGGTCAAGCGGCGGGATTCGCCGCCGGGCGGATCTGACTTCGACAGCGCACAACCGCGAGGATCGCTATGATCGGCCGGGTGATTCGTAAATTGACGGTCGCGGTGGTTCTCGCCGCAGCAGGACTCATCACACCGGCGGCGCTTCCGGGCGGTGCGCCCCTCGTCCCTGTCGCTTCCGCTGCCTGCCCCCAGGCGGAGCTGATCTTCGCCCGCGGCCGGATCGAGTCGGTCGGCGCCGGGCAAATCGGCAACGCGCTGATCAGCGCGTTGCGCAGCAAGACTGGTAAGAACATCGATCTTTACGCGGTCAAATATCCGGCCGATACCGAGATCGACCAGGGCGCCAACGACATGAGCCAGCGCATCCAATACATGGCCGCCAACTGCCCGGACACCCGTTTGGTGCTGGGCGGCTACTCGCTGGGCGCCGCGGTCACCGACGTCGTGGTGGCGGTGCCCATCGCCGCGTTCGGCTTCGAGAATCCGCTTCCCCCGGGCCTCGACCAGCACATCGCGGCGGTGACGCTGTTCGGCAACGGCAGCCAGTGGGTCGGCCCGATCGCCAATTTCATCAACCCGGCGCTGCGGGACCGGATCATCGAGCTGTGCCACGGTGACGACCCGATATGCAACCCGACCGATCCGGAGAACTGGCAGGAGTACTGGTCCGATCACCAGGCCTCGGCATACATCAATGGCGGGATGGTCAATCAGGCCGCCGATTTCGTGGCCCAACGGCTCTGATTTTTCAGCGATCGATTTTTTTCAGCGCTCGATTTCGCCGGCGGTACGCAAGTCCCGGGTGATCAGGTTGCGAGCGGCGAGTTCCCCCTCCGGCGGGTAGTCCACCCCGACCAAACTCAGCCCGCGGGCCGGTGCGGCGGCAAAGTCACTCGACCGCCGCGTCGCGGTCAGCAGCGCAGTACACCAGGGCAGGTCGCGCCGGTGTTCTCCGACCGCAAGTAGTGCACCCACCAATGACCGCACCATGTTCCAGCAGAAGGCGTCGGCGCTCACGTGCACCGTGATCCGGTGCCCCTCGCGGCTGCAGTCCAGCCGCTGCAGCTGCCTGATGGTTGTGGCACCCTCTCGTGGCCGGCAGAAGGCAGCGAAGTCATGCAGGCCGACCAGTGCGCGGCCCGCCGCGGCCATCGCATCGACATCCAGCGGCCGCGGCCAGGCCGTCACAAACCGGGCGTCGTCCGGCTCGACCCCGTAGGGAGCCGTCGACAGCCGATAGACGTAGTGGCGACGCAGCGCAGAGAACCGGGCGTCGAAACCGAGGGGAGCGCGGGTGATCTCGAGCACCCGAACGTCCTCGGTCAACATCTTCGCGAGCCGGCGCAGCAACGGCTCGAATTCGGCATCGCCGTCACGACGGGTCCGCGGGTAGGCGCGGGACAGCGCGTCGACCGGGACGTCCACCTGGGCGACCTGTCCACTGGCGTGCACCCCGGCGTCGGTCCGGCCGGCCGCACGCACCTGCACCGGCAGCTGAAACACCGTCGACAGGGCGTCATCGAGAAGACCGGCCACGGTGCGCTGCCCGGCCTGCGACGCCCATCCGGAGAATTCCGTTCCGTCGTATGCGACCCGCAACCGAAGGCGCACTACCGACGTGGGCCCGGACAGCGCAGCGTGCCCGCCATCGGATCCGATGGCGGGCACGCTGCGGTTCATCCGATTCGCCGACGCGATCAGGACTTGTCGGGGTCCTCGGCGGGAGTTGGCTGCTCGGCCACTGCTTCCGGAGCCTCGGCTGTCTCCGAAGCCTCAGCCACCTCTGGCGCTTCCGAGTCCTCAGCGGCCTCTGGCGCGTCCTGAACCTCAGCGGCGTCTGACTTCGCGGCGACCGGCGCCTGCTTGGCCTTTGACGACGCTGATCGTCTGGCCCGATTGGCCTCCGACGTCACCGTCTTCTCCCGCACCAGTTCGATGACCGCCATCGGCGCGTTATCACCCTTGCGGTTCTCCACCTTGATGATGCGGGTGTAGCCGCCGTTGCGATCGGAGAAGAACGGGCCGATCTCGGCGAACAGGACGTGCACCACGTCCTTGTCGCGGATCTTCTTCATCACCTCACGCCTGTTGTGCAGCGTGCCCTTCTTGGCATGTGTGATGAGCTTCTCCGCGTATGGACGCAACGCCCTCGCCTTGGGCTCGGTCGTCTTGATTCGACCGTGCTCGAACAGCGACGTGGCCAGGTTGGCCAGCAGCGCCTTCTGGTGCGACGACGACCCGCCGAGGCGAGGGCCCTTGGTGGGCTTGGGCATTGGAGACTCCCTAGATGACGATGGATCTAAACAGGCGGGCTTTAGAGCTGTTCGGTCTCGGCGAAGTCCTGATCGGCTTCAGCCTCATAGGACGAGTCGTAACCGGCGTCGGTGTTCCAGGTGCCGGTTGCCACGTCGTAGCCGGCAACCTCGGACGGATCGAAGCTGGCCGGGCTGTCCTTGAGTGAAAGCCCGAGCTGATGCAGCTTGATCTTCACCTCGTCGATGGACTTCTGGCCGAAGTTGCGGATGTCCAGCAGGTCGGATTCGGTGCGGGCGACGAGCTCGCCCACCGTGTGCACGCCCTCGCGCTTGAGGCAGTTGTAGGAGCGAACGGTCAGGTCGAGATCGTCGATGGGCAGCGCGAAGGACGCGATGTGGTCGGCTTCGGCAGGCGACGGACCGATCTCGATGCCCTCAGCCTCGATGTTGAGTTCCCTTGCCAGGCCGAACAATTCGACCAGCGTTTTGCCGGCTGAGGCCAGCGCGTCGCGAGCACTGATCGAGCTCTTGGTCTCGACGTCCAAGATCAGCTTGTCGAAGTCGGTGCGCTGCTCGACGCGGGTGGCCTCCACCTTGTAAGTGACCTTGAGCACCGGCGAGTAGATGGAATCGACTGGAATGCGGCCGATCTCGGCACCCGAAGCCTTGTTCTGCACGGCCGGAACGTAACCGCGGCCACGCTCGACGACCAGCTCGACCTCGAGCTTGCCCTTATCGTTGAGGGTCGCGATGTGCATCTCCGGATTGTGAACGGTAACGCCCGCCGGGGGGACGATGTCGCCCGCGGTGACCGCTCCCGGACCCTGCTTGCGCAGGTACATCGTGACCGGCTCGTCCTCCTCGGACGAGACGACCAGACCCTTGAGGTTGAGGATGATGTCGGTGACGTCTTCCTTCACACCGGGCACGGTGGTGAACTCGTGCAGCACACCGTCGATGCGGATGCTGGTGACCGCCGCGCCGGGAATCGACGACATCAACGTGCGCCGCAATGAATTGCCAAGGGTGTAACCGAATCCGGGCTCCAGCGGCTCGATGACGAACTGGGACCGGTTCTCGGCGATGACCTCTTCGCTGAGCGTGGGGCGCTGAGAAATCAGCATGGTGTTTCTTTCTCCTTCTCGGCAACCGCTATTTGATGCCGTTTGGGGTGGTCCGATCTCGCCGGGCAGCGAGACCGGAACGGGTGTTACTTCGAGTAGAGCTCGACGATCAGCTGCTCGGTGAGCGGAATGTCGATCTGGGCGCGCTCGGGAAGCTGGTGCACAAGGATGCGCTGCCGCTCGCCGACCACCTGCAGCCAAGCCGGGATCGGCCGCTCGCCGGCTGTCTGCCGTGCGACCTCGAAGGGCAACGTGTTGATCGACTTGTCCTTGATATCGATGATGTCGTACTGCGATACGCGGTAGCTCGGGATGTCCACTTTCACGCCGTTGACGGTGAAGTGCCCGTGGCTGACCAGCTGACGCGCCATCCGCCGGGTGCGGGCCAGGCCGGCACGGTAGATCACGTTGTCGAGCCGGCTCTCCAGGATGCGCAGCAGGTTGTCGCCGGTCTTACCGGGCTGACGGTTGGCTTCCTCGTAGTAGCGGCGGAATTGCTTTTCCATCACGCCGTAGGAGAAGCGGGCTTTCTGCTTCTCCTGCAGCTGCTGGCGGTACTCGCTCTCCTTGATCCGCGCCCGACCGTGCTGACCGGGCGGGTAGGGACGCTTTTCGAAGGACTGATCTCCACCGACCAGGTCGACGCCGAGGCGACGCGACTTGCGGGTGGCAGGTCCGGTGTATCGAGCCATCGTGTTTTCCTCTCCTGACTCTTCCTAGACCCGGCGCCGCTTGGGCGGACGGCAACCGTTGTGCGGTTGCGGGGTGACATCGGCAATGGCACCGACCTCGAGCCCGGCGGCCTGCAACGAACGGATCGCGGTCTCACGCCCCGAACCCGGACCTTTGACGAATACGTCGACCTTCTTCACACCGTGTTCCTGCGCCTTGCGGGCCGCGTTCTCAGCAGCCAGCTGCGCGGCAAAGGGTGTCGACTTACGCGACCCCTTGAAGCCGACGTGCCCGGATGACGCCCAGGCGATCACGTTGCCGAGTGGGTCGGTGATGGTCACGATCGTGTTGTTGAACGTGCTCTTGATGTGTGCGGCTCCATGCGGGACGTTCTTCTTTTCCCGCCGGCGCACCTTCTGCGACTTCTGCCCCTTCTTGGGGCCTGCTGCGGACTTCTTCGCTGTTGCCATCGAGGGTTACCTGGCCTTCTTCTTGCCGGCAATGGTGCGCTTGGGGCCCTTTCGGGTCCGCGCATTGGTCTTGGTTCGCTGGCCGCGCACCGGCAGGCCCCGGCGATGCCGCAGCCCCTGATAGCAGCCGATCTCGATCTTGCGGCGGATATCGGCCTGCACCTCGCGGCGCAGATCACCTTCCACCTTGAGGTTGCCCTCGATGTAGTCACGCAGTTGGACCACCTGCTCGTCGGTCAGGTCCTTGGTGCGCAGCTCCCGGCTGATGCCGGTGGCCGCCAGAATTTCCTGGGAGCGGGTACGGCCGACGCCGTAGATGTAGGTCAGCGCGATCTCCATGCGCTTATCGCGCGGCAGATCGACGCCCATTAGACGAGCCATGTGTGCCATTCCTCATTGTTCTGCGGAGGTCTGATCCCAGCCCGTTCCCACTCGCTGGTGGGGTCCGGCCTCCGTACCGGACGTGGACGAGGGCCGTATGCCCTCAAATGGCGCTGAGAGATCTTCATTCAGTTGTCAGGTACTGCTCGGGGCTGCTAACCCTGCTGTCGGGTCTTCGCGCAAGCGCTCATCCCTGCTGTCGGGTCTTCGCGCAAGCGCTCATCCCTGCCGCTGCTTGTGGCGTGGATCGGAGCAGATCACCATGACCCGCCCATGCCGGCGAATCACCCTGCACTTGTCGCAAATGGGTTTGACGCTCGGGTTCACCTTCACGGCTCGTTCGATCCTTCTGTGCTTCTCGTTAGGGCTGTTGCTCGGTCGGGATATGTCTTGCGGTTACTTGTATCGGTACACAATGCGGCCACGGGTCAGGTCATAAGGCGAGAGCTCCACCACCACGCGATCCTCGGGGAGGATGCGGATGTAGTGCTGCCGCATCTTCCCGCTGATGTGGGCGAGCACCTTGTGTCCGTTCTCCAGCTCAATGCGGAACATCGCATTGGGCAGGGGTTCGACCACGCGACCCTCAACCTCGATGGCGCCGTCTTTCTTGGCCATACTGTGTAGCGATCCTTGCTTTCGTTGCGTATCGGCCCATCGGCCTGTTCGGCTATATGACCTGTTCGGCGATATGACCTGTTCGGCGCAGCCTTGGGCCGACTTGAGAACGTCCTGATGGGGCACGCAGAAGTCGGCGCGTAAGCCGCACCGTTAGCCCATGGTACTCGCAGACCGGCGACACCCAAAATCTGCGCTCAACAGGGCTCGAGAAGTGACCTATGCCCCCAGCGGTGTCGGCCGCCGCGTTCTACGGTTGTCGAAAAGCATCGGATTCGTCAGTCAGGAGTCGAAATGTCTGCGTCCAGCGGTCACCGCGGGATCGTCGTCGGGGTCGACGGGTCACCTGAAGCAAAGGTTGCCGTCGAGTGGGCCGCGCGCGAAGCCATCCTGCACGCGGCGCCGCTCAGCCTCGTCACCGTCACACTGGATCGGCAGGCCAGGACATGGTACGAGATCAGTGTTGCCAGTGAGCTGGCCGAGATCTCCGAACAGCGCACCCGCGAGATCCTGTCCCAGGCGACAACCGCCGCCGAACAGGCCATTGCGGACGCCGGACCGCTGACGATCAACGAGCACGTCGGCGAGGGCAATGTGGTGTCGACCCTGGTCGAACTCTCCAAGGACGCCCAAATGGTCGTGGTGGGTAGCCGGGGTCTGGGCAAGGTGGGACGGGTGCTGCTCGGCTCGGTCAGTGCCGGGCTACTGAACCACTGCCACTGCCCGGTGGCGGTCATCCACGACACGGCGAAGTCTCGGCCGGACGCCGCGGACCCCGTCGTCGTCGGCGTCGACGGTTCGCCGGCCTCCGAGCGGGCCGTGGCGATCGCGTTCGACGAAGCCGCGCGACGACGCGTCGGGGTGGTCGCGATGCACGCATGCAGCGATCCGACCATGTTGGCGTTTCCGAACCAGCAATCGATCCCGGAAGCAGATGACGTACTGACGCAGCAGTTGGCCGTCTGGCGGGACCGCCACCCAGATGTCGAGGTACGTCAGGTCGTCGTACACGACCGCCCGGCCGACAAATTGCTTGAGTTGGCCGAGGCCGCTCAACTTGTGGTGGTCGGCAGCCACGGCCGCGGGGGGTTCGCCGGGATGCTGCTGGGATCCGTCAGTTCCGCGGTGGCCCAGTCCGCCCGGGTGCCGGTCATCGTCGCACGTCAATCCTGAACAGGACACGTCGAGTAGGGAAGGACCGCTCAATGCCCGATCCAGCCGAGGACGCGGAAGGCGCACACGTCATAGGAAGTATGAAAATTGTTGTTGGCGTGGATGACTCACCACCCTCACAGGCCGCGCTGGAATGGGCAGCCAAAGAGGCCGTCCAACGGAACGCGCCGCTGGCCATCCTGTATGCCGCCGCCCTCCCCCTCGGGATGTGGGGCATCACCGCGTTTCCCATCGGGTTGCCGGAATGGCAGGCGCAGATCGCTCGGGACATCCTGGCCGATGCCGAACGCAGCGCCGCAGAACTGACCGCCGGTTCGGTAACGGTGTCTACCGAGTTCGCCACCGTGAACCCCACAGCGGCCCTTGTCGAGGCGTCCAAGAGTGCGGCGTTGGTGGTCGTTGGATCGCACGGACGCGGCGCCTTTGCGCGGGCCGTTCTCGGAAGTATCGGGATGGGACTGGTGCACCGGGCCCACTGCCCGGTGGCGGTGATCCCCGACGATGCTGCGGTAGCCGAAAACGCGCCGGTCGTCCTCGGATACGACGGGTCACCCGGCGCGCAGCCGGCAGTCGCGCTGGCCTTCGCGGAAGCCGCCCGCCGGGCAGTCGATCTGGTGGTCCTGCACGCCTGGTGGTCGCCCGGGGCATTCGAGATGCCCGGATTCGACTGGGACACAACGCGGCCGGCGATCGAGGCCGAGCTGGCCGGTCAGCTTGACGATTGGCAGAGCCGCTTTCCGCAGGTGCGCGTGCAGAGCGTGGTGGTTCAAGATCAGCCGGCCCGTCGGCTGATCGAGCAGTCGCAGGCTGCCCAACTCCTGGTCGTCGGTAGCCACGGACACGGCACCGTGGCGAGCGCCCTGCTGGGTTCGGTGAGCAGCGCCGTCGTCCAGGCCGCGAAGATACCCGTCATCGTCACCCGATAGGCGTCTTACGGCGCGATCTCATGACGGACCGGCACCGGTTCACATCCAGAGCTCTCCGCATAGAGCACGCGACACCACGAACGAACGGTTCGGGACGAAAGTCCCTTGGCCTGCCGCCCAATGGCTCCGTTTCGGCAAGCACGAAAAGCTCTACGCTCAGATCACGTAGTCAACCGGCGCACCACGATCCTGGGCGGTGCACCATGAGCCCGCCCGGCGGACCACGAGCCCACAGAGGGATGAGATGACCGAACGCCACAATCAATCCGGCATCGTCGTCGCCGTCGACGATTCGGCGTCCGCCAGCGCTGCCGTGGTCTGGGCGGCAAAAGACGCCGCGTCCCGCGGGTTGCCGCTACGGATTGTCCACGTGGTGCCGCCCATCGTGGTACCAGCGGCACCGTGGCCGGAGTTGCCCGCTCCGCCCAGCTTCGCCGTCTATGAAGAAGACCGGAGACGCCAGATTGTCGCGAATGCTCATAAACTCGCTCTGGAGGCCACTTCGGCACACCCCGCACCACAGACGACCACCGCGGTGCTGAATGGACCGGTCGTTCCCACATTGGTGGACCTTTCCGCTGAAGTCGACATGATCGTCGTGGGCTGCCTCGGGGAAACAGCAGTGCCGCGTGCCCTGCTCGGTTCGGTCAGTTCAGGTGTTGTCCACCAAGCCAGGTGTCCGGTTGCGGTGATCCATGGCGAGCGCACACCCGCCCCCGATGCACCGGTGGTGGTCGGCATCGACGGTTCGGCAGCGTCCGAGGCCGCGACCGCGATCGCCTTCGAGGAAGCGTCCCGGCGCGACGCCGACCTCATCGCACTCCACGCGTGGACCGACATGGGACCGCTGGAGTTTCCCAGCGTCAACTGGGCGCCCATCGAGTTCGAGAACCTTAAGGTCCGTGAAGAAGAGGTCCTGGCCGAGCGTCTGTCCGGATGGCAGGAGCAGTATCCGGATGTGCGAGTTCGCAGAATGGTGGTCTGCGACCGTCCTGCGCTGCGGCTGTTGGAACAAGCCGAGGACGCACAACTGATCGTCGTAGGCAACCGGGGGCGGGGCGGATTTGCAGGCATGCTGCTGGGATCTGTCAGTACGGCTTTGGTGCACTCCGCCCAGATACCGGTGATTGTCGCTCGGCAGGCGTGATACGTTGCCCTCCAACGAGATTTGAGCCCGAGAAAGCTAGCCGTGGGCGAACAGATCAGCGACGAGCGCAGGTATGTGACCCGCGAGGTGTCCTTCGAAGTCGATGGATCGAGAATTGCCGGCCTGCTCTACCGCCCCACCGACGCACACGCGCCATCTGCGTGTGTGGTCATGGCTACTGGATTCTCCGGGACGATGGACTGGATCCTTCCAGACTTCGCCAAGGCGTTCGCCACTCGGGGACTCGCGGTGCTGACTTTCGACTACCGCTTTTTCGGAAGGAGCGGGGGGGAACCCCGCCAGCTCGTCGACAGCCGCCGACAGCGCGAAGACTTGCGTGGCGCACTGACCTACATCCGCGGTCACCGCGATATCGATGAAAACCGAATCGCTCTGTGGGGAACCTCCCTCGGCGGCAGCCACGTCATCGAAATCGCTTCCCGGGATCCAAACATCGCGGCGGTTGTCGCCAATGTACCCGCCCTCGATATGTACGCCGGGCTGCACGGTCGATTCAAGCCGCCGAACTATCGGCCTGGCGCCGTCCAAACACTGTTTTCCACAGTGCGATTGCTCATGGCCGCCACCGCAGATGTCATCCGCGGGAAGCTCGGACGCCCTCCCCGATACATCGCGGTGTACGGACCGCTGGGACACGCCGTTTTCAGTGACCCCTCTCTCGAGGCGCTGTTTCGTGAGGTCGGGGACCAATCGCCGACTTGGCGCAATGCGGTGACGCCCCGATTTCTGTTCCACGCGCCTCGGTACCGCTCAGGCACCGCTGAGCGGGTCAGGTGCCCATTGATGGTGACACTGGCACGCGACGATGCAGAGATCTCTTCAAAGTTTGTCAAGGAGAAGCTTTCGCAGGCAAGGCTTCCGGATATTCGTGAATACCCGGTCGGGCATTTCGAGGTGTACCACGGCGCGGTCCGCGACGAGATCATCAGCGATCAGTCGCTCTTTCTGGTCCGTCACCTGCTCACGGATCACGCCCCCGAACGGGGCTGACCCGTGAGGTTTCGATCAACGATCGAGACCGCTGCCCTCAGGTGCCTGACTGCCTGATCGAGATTGGACAGGAACTCGATGTCGTAATTGTTGGGTGAGTGCCCCAACGCCGAAAGACACATATGCGCCGCGGTGTGCGCGTCGTCGGACGCGGCCTGCAACTCTGCACTCAAGTGCGGGTCTGGAGTTGGGAGATGCGCCGGAATGTCAACCGCGGCAGCATCGTGCATTCGCTGGCACGACGCGGCCAGGACGGGACCGTCACGGGTTCGCAGTGCGCGCTGCGAGTCATCTATCGCGTCCTGAAGATCGCTCACATAGGGTTCGGCGGCCGTCCACCAGTCTGCGAATACCGCACGCTCCAACGATGCGATGTCACCTGGACGGTCTGCGCGACCCGTCAGCACGAGCGCGACGATCGCTGCCCCGATGACGACGGCGACCGTCGTGGCCAGCGCGACAAGGCTGCGACGCCGGATCCCGCCGTCGCCCTTTGGCTGATCGACCACATCTACCGCCAGGTCGTCATCGGCGCTGGGCTGCGGCACTGACCAGTTCACGGCATTTCTCCTCAGGCAGCGCGGGAATCCGTCCCGTCAACGCTATTCCCGGTCAGGATCTCGCATCAGGGCCGATGGTCCCGCATCTCCGGTGCCAGTAGGCCCGCCTCCGACCCGACGGGCGCATACTTGACCACAATGAACGGCCCCGCCAGCGCCCCACGCAAACCGGTGATTCTCACCGTCGACGACGACCCCGCGGTGTCCCGCGCGGTCGCTCGCGACCTGCGCCGGCACTACGGCGAGAAATACCGCATCGTGCGGGCGGAGTCGGGCCCCGACGCACTGGAGACCCTTCACCAACTCAAGCTCCGCGGCGAAACGGTGGCCGCGTTCGTCGCCGACTACCGGATGCCCCAGATGACCGGAATCGAGTTCCTCGAGGCCGCGATGGATGTTTTTCCCCTGGCCCGCCGCGTGTTACTGACCGCCTACGCCGATACTCACGCGGCGATCGAGGCCATCAACGTCGTGGATCTCGACCACTACCTGCTCAAGCCCTGGGATCCGCCGCAAGAAAAGCTCTACCCCGTCATCGACGGGCTTCTCGAGGCCTGGCGGGCCACCGGCGACCGCGCGATCCCGCACACCAAGATCATCGGCCACCCTTGGAACGCTCGCTCCAGCCAGATCCGCGAGTTCTTGGCTCGAAACCGGCTGTACTACACCTGGTTTCGCTCCGACGAGCCAAAGGGTGCTCAGCTGTTGGAGGCGGGCGGTCTCGACGGTGTGACACTGCCGGTAGTGATCACCGAACAGGGCGAGACCCTGATCGAGCCCACCGACGCCGAGCTCGCGGCCACCCTTGGGCTCACGACCACACCGGCCGGCGACTTCTATGACCTCGTGGTCATCGGTGGGGGTCCGGCCGGTCTCGCCGCAGCGGTCTACGGCGCGTCCGAGGGTCTCGACACCGTGCTGATCGAGCGCACCGCCACCGGCGGACAGGCCGGACAGAGCTCGCGCATCGAGAACTACCTCGGGTTCCCCGACGGCGTGTCTGGGGCGCAGCTCGCCGAACGGGCCCGCCGGCAGGCCGAGAAGTTCGAGGCCGAACTGATCACCGCGGCCGAGGTGACCGCGCTCGAGGTCGACGGCATCGCCCGAACGGTGCGGCTTTCCGACGGCCGACGGATCGGCGCCCGCACCGTGATCCTGGCGATGGGAGTGGAATATCGGCAACTGCCCGCCCGCGGCTGCGCCGACTTGACCGGCGCGGGTGTCTACTACGGTGCGACGGCGTCGGTGGCCACCGACTGCGTAGACGACGACGTCTATGTCATCGGTGGCGCCAACTCGGCGGGCCAGGCCGCGATGCACCTGTCCCGGACCGCGAAATCAGTGACGATCGTGAGCAGGCGCACGCTCGAGGACTCGATGTCGCACTATCTCATTCAGCAGATCCGGGCGCAGCACAACATCAAGGAATTGCCGCATCACATCGTGCATGCGGTCAAGGGAAACGGTCATCTCGAACGCATCTGCGTGGCACACATCGATACCGGCGCGCGCGAGGAATTCAGCTGCGGGCGGATGTTCATCTTCATCGGCGCCCAGCCGCAGACCGACTGGCTCGACGGCGTCGTGGTCCGTGATGACCACGGGTTCATCGTGTCCGGTCCCGATCTTCGACATGTCAGCGGATGGACGTTGGAGCGCCCGCCGCACCACCTGGAATCCAGTGTGCCCGGGGTGTTCGTCGCCGGGGACGTCCGCGCGAACTCGGCCAAACGGGTGGCCGCCGCCGTCGGCGAGGGATCGATGGCGGTCATGTTGGTGCACCGCTACCTAGCGGACAACTGAGAAACCGAAGGAGGCGTCCATGGGTCAGAAATGTCTGCCCGCGGAGTTGCGCACCCTGTTCCTTTTCGAGGCTTTGAGCGACCGGCAACTGCAGACGTTGTGCGACAACGGTCACATCGCCACCTACCAGCCGGGGCCGATCCACACCGAGGGCGACCCGGCGACGTGTTTCTACGTGCTGATCGACGGTGAATTGGTGATGTCGAAGCGTTCCGGCGGGGTCGACATCGAAACCAACCGCACCTCCCAGCCCGGCGTGTACTGCGGGGCCTGGTCGGCATACGTTCCCGACACGGAACACGTCTATGAAGCGTCGGTTCGGGTGACCCGGCCGTCGCGGTTCTTTGTGCTTGACGCGCACGCCTTCGCCGAGTTCATGCGCAAAGAATTCCCGATGGCGGTTCACCTGCTGGAGGGACAAACGGTCGGCGGCCGTCGTCAACGACAGCTGGTCGGCCAGCGGGAAAAGCTGCTGGCCCTTGGCCAGCTGTCGGCGGGTCTCACCCACCAGCTCAACAACCCCGCCGGGGCGACCGCCCGCGCTGTCGCCGACCTGCGCGAGAACGTCGGCAAAATGCGTCACAAGCTCGCGATGCTGGCCGACGGGGAGTTCAGCCCCGCCGCTCTGAGGGAGCTGGTCGACATCCAGGACCGGGTGGCCGAGCAGGTGGCCAAGTCGAAGGCGCCTGAGCTGTCGGCTCTGCAAACCTCCGACCTGGAAGAACAGATCGGGGATTGGCTCGAAGGCCATCAGATCGACGGGGCATGGGACTACGCGGCCACCTTCGTGGAGGCGGGACTCGACGTCGACTGGCTGGAAAGGATCGAGGCGTCGATCGAGGACGTCGACTGTTCGGCGACGCTGCCCGTGGCCATCGGCTGGCTGAAATACACCATCGACAGCGAGTTGCTGATGAACCAGATCGCCGAGGCGAGCAGCCGGATCTCCGCGCTGCTCGCCGACGCCAAGCAGTACTCGCAGATGGACCGCGCGCCCTATCAGAGCGCCGACGTGCACGAGCTGCTACGCAGCACGCTGATGATGTTCGGTAACAGGATCGGAAAGGACAAACCGGTCAAGCTGGTCAAGGAGTTCGATCGCACGCTTCCCGAACTCGGCTGCTATCCGGGCGATCTCAATCAGGTGTGGACGAACCTGATCGAAAACGCGCTCCAGGCGATGGACGGCCGGGGGACCCTGGCCATCCGCACGATGCGCGAGAACGAGGAGATGATCCGGGTGGAGATCTGCGACGACGGTCCCGGCATCCCCGAGGACATCGTGGAACGGATCTTCACGCCGTTCTTCACAACCAAGCCCTTCGGCGAGGGCACCGGGCTGGGCCTGCACCTGGCATGGCAGATCGTGGTCGAGAAGCATCACGGCACCCTGTCCGTCGAGACCCGGCCGGGCCAGACCACCTTCATCGTCTGTCTCCCGCACCGGGCACCGGCCCCCGAACAGCACAGCGGTGATGCTCTACTGGGTGCGCAATAGTGGACGAATGGGTATGCACACCGACGAATCGGTCGAACCGGGAACAGACAGGAAGGCCACCCGATGACTACACCCGAAGGTCCGTCGCTCAAGCCAGAACTTGGCCGATTCGGCGTGTGGACGGGTGCACCGGTCACGCCCGACCAGGCCGTCGAGATCGAGAGGCTCGGCTATGGCGCTGTATGGGTTGGCGCCTCACCCGCCGCGGAGTTGGCGTTCGTGGAACCGATTCTGGAGAAGACCCGCAGGCTGCAGGTGGCCACCGGCATAGTGAACATCTGGACCGCAGATGCCGGTCAGGTCGCCGAGTCGTATCACCGCATCGAGAACGCGTTTCCAGGTAGGTTCCTGCTGGGCGTCGGCGTCGGGCACCCCGAACACACCAAGGAGTACCGCAAGCCCTTTCAAGCGTTGGTCTCCTACCTGGACGCGCTCGACGCGGCGAAGGTGCCCACCAGCCGGATGGTCGTCGCCGCGCTCGGACCCCGCGTGCTACAGCTCGCAGCGCAGCGCAGCGCCGGTGCGCATCCGTACCTCACCACCCCGGTCCACACCGGCCAGGCCCGCGAGTTGCTCGGCCCCACAGTCTTTCTGGCACCCGAGCACAAGGTGGTCCTGACCGGGCCGGACGAGAAGGGGGCCGAGCAGGCCCGCGAAGTCGGCCGCAAGATCGTCGATTTCTATCTCGGCCTGTCGAACTACGTGAACAACTGGAAACGGCTCGGATTCACCGACGACGACCTCGCCAGGCCCGGCAGCGACCGATTCATCGACGCTGTCATCGCCTACGGTTCGCCCGATCAGATCGCCGCCCGGCTGAAAGAGCATCATGCTGCCGGGGCCGACCACGTCGCCGTCCAGGTGCTGGGCGGATCCAACGAGCTGCTGTCCACACTCGAGGAGTTGGCGGGACCGCTGGGCCTAACCTCCTGACCCGGGCGCCAACCTAGACGTTAGGGTAACCAGCATGCGGCTACTGGTCACCGGTGGCGCCGGGTTCATCGGCGCGAACTTCGTGCACCGGACGGTCAGAGACCACCCCGAGGTGGCGGTCACAGTGCTCGACGCACTGACCTACGCGGGCAGCCGGGAGTCGTTGGCGCCGGTGGACGGTGAAATCCGGCTGGTGCAGGGCGATGTCACCGATGCTGAACTAGTGGGAAAGCTGGTGGCCGAGTCCGACGCGGTAGCGCATTTCGCCGCCGAGACCCACGTCGACAATGCCTTGGCAGACCCGGCACCGTTCGTCCGCTCGAACGTGCTCGGGACTTATTCGGTGCTGGAGGCGGTACGGCATCACGGGGTCCGTCTGCATCATGTCTCCACCGACGAGGTATACGGGGATCTTCCGCTGGACGGATCCCAAAGGTTCACCGAGTCGACGCCGTACAACCCGTCCAGCCCGTACTCGTCGACCAAGGCAGCCGCCGACATGCTTGTCAAGGCCTGGGTGCGCTCCTATCAGGTGCCCGCGACGATCTCGAACTGCTCCAACAATTACGGCCCGTACCAGCATGTGGAAAAGTTCATCCCGCGCCAGATCACGAATGTGCTGACGGGCCGGCGACCTAGGCTCTACGGCAGCGGGGCCAACGTGCGCGACTGGATCCACGTCGACGACCACAACAGCGCGGTCTGGCGGATTCTGGCCGACGGCGAGTTCGGCCGCACTTACCTGATCGGCGCGGATGGCGAACGGGACAACCTTTCGGTGCTGCAGACCATCCTGCGCCTGATGGACCGTGACGAAGACGATTTCGATCACGTCGCCGATCGGGCAGGACACGACCTGCGGTACGCAATCGACCCGTCGCCTTTGCGCGATGAGCTGGGCTGGAGGCCGGCACACAATGACTTCGAGGCCGGCCTGCGTGACACCATCGACTGGTATCGCGACAACGAGAGTTGGTGGCTCCCAATGAAAGACGCCGTCGAACTCGGGTATCGAGAACGCGGCCAGTGAAGATGGAGGTGCGCGCCCTTTCCATTCCCGGAGCCTGGGCGATAAGCCCGCAGCTGCACACGGACGCCCGAGGGACGTTCCTCGAATGGTTCACCGATTCCGATTTCAGTGCGTTTGCCGGGCACCGCTTCGATCTTCGCCAGGCGAACTGCTCGGTCTCCGCGGCCGGCGTGCTTCGGGGCCTGCATTTCTCCGAGTCCCCACCCGGCCAGGCGAAATACCTTACCTGCGTTCGTGGTTCGGTGTTCGACGTCGTCGTGGACATCAGGGTCGGTTCGCCAACGTTCGGCCGCTGGGACGCAATGCTGCTGCACGCCCAGGATCGCGGGGCGGTGTACATCTCGGCGGGACTGGCCCATGGCTTCCTGGCGTTGCAGGACGAGACCACGGTGATCTACCTCTGCTCCACTCCGTATGACCCCGACCGCGAACACGCGATCAGCGCCACCGACCCCGCGCTCGGCATTGAGTGGCCGGCCGTCGACGAACTTCAGCGATCCGCCCGCGACGCGGCCGCGCCCACGCTGGAGCAGGTGCACGCCTCGGGCGTGCTGCCGGTCTGGAATGAGACCGGCGGGTCCGGGCCTGCGAGATAGCGTGTCGCCACTTCGCTATTGCCAGTACCCAGGCGAATTACTAGGATATCCAAGTATCTAGCGCGCGAGAGGACAACCATGAATTCAACGACGGCCACCCGGATTCCCCACTTCATCGGCGGCAAGCGCACCGAGCTGCAGTCCAGCCGCACAGCCGATGTGCTCAACCCCAGCACCGGCGAGGTCCAGGCGCAGGTCGTGCTTGCCAGCGCGGCCGACGTCGACACCGCGGTGGCCACCGCCGTGGAGGCACAGAAGGAATGGGCCGGCTGGAATCCCCAGCGGCGCGCGCGGGTGCTGATGAAGTTCATCGACCTGGTCAACCAGAACACCGAGGAACTCGCCGAACTGCTGTCTCTCGAGCACGGTAAGACCGTCCCGGACAGCAAGGGCGACATCCAGCGCGGCATCGAGGTCATCGAGTTCGCCATCGGCATCCCGCACCTCCTCAAGGGCGAATTCACCGAGGGGGCCGGCGGCGGAATCGACGTCTACTCGATCCGCCAGCCGCTCGGGGTCGTCGCCGGAATCACCCCGTTCAACTTCCCGGCGATGATCCCACTGTGGAAGGCCGGACCCGCCCTGGCATGCGGGAACGCGTTCATTCTCAAGCCTTCCGAGCGTGACCCGTCGGTGCCGCTGCGGCTGGCCGAACTGTTCCTGCAGGCCGGTCTGCCCGCCGGCGTGTTCCAGGTCGTCCAGGGCGACAAAGAGGCCGTGGACGCAATCCTGACCCACCCCGACATCCAGGCCATCGGGTTCGTTGGCTCCTCCGATATCGCGCAGTACATCTACTCCACCGCGGCGGCCAACGGAAAGCGATCGCAATGCTTCGGCGGCGCCAAGAACCACATGATCGTGATGCCCGACGCCGACCTCGACCAGGCGGTCGACGCGTTGATCGGCGCGGGCTACGGCAGCGCCGGCGAACGCTGTATGGCGATCAGCGTCGCGGTTCCGGTGGGCGAAGAGACTGCGCAGCGGCTCCGTAATCGGCTCGTCGAGAGGGTCAATCAGCTGCGGGTCGGTCATAGCCTGGACCCCAAGGCCGATTACGGGCCGCTGGTCACCGAGGCGGCGCTGCAACGGGTCCGGGATTACATCGGCCAGGGTGTGGAGGCCGGCGCCGAACTCGTTGTCGACGGCCGGGAACGCGGCGCGGACGAACTGACATTCAACGACACCAATCTCGACGGCGGCTACTTCATCGGGCCCACCCTGTTCGATCACGTCACCACCGACATGTCCATCTACACCGACGAGATCTTCGGCCCGGTGCTGTGCATCGTGCGCGCCCACGATTACGAAGAGGCACTGAGCCTTCCGACCAAACACGAGTACGGAAACGGTGTCGCGATATTCACCCGCGACGGCGATGCTGCGCGGGACTTCGTCTCCCGCGTACAGGTCGGCATGGTCGGCGTGAACGTACCCATCCCGGTCCCGGTGTCCTATCACACCTTCGGCGGCTGGAAGCGGTCCGGCTTCGGCGATCTCAACCAGCATGGGCCGCACTCGGTTCTGTTCTACACCAAGACCAAGACTGTCACCGAACGGTGGCCGTCCGGAATCAAGGATGGCGCCGAATTCGTCATCCCCACCATGAAGTAACAACGTTGGCCGCCCAGCTGTTCGAGATGGACGACGATGAACGCATCATCGTCGACACCGCCGCAGCATTCGCCGAAAAGCGTTTGACACCACACGCTCTGGAATGGGACGCGGACAAGCACTTTCCGGTCGACGTGCTGCGCGAAGCCGCCGAACTCGGGATCGCGGCGATCTACTGCTCCGAAGAGGTCGGGGGCAGCGGGCTTCGGCGGCTTGACGCTGTGCGGATCTTCGAGGAGCTTGCCGCCGCTGACCCAGCCATCGCGTCTTTCGTGTCGATCCACAACATGTGCGGATGGATGATCGACCGCTACGGCACCCCGGAGCAGCGAAAGGCCTTCGTACCGCGGTTGGCGTCAATGGACGCTATCGCCAGTTACTGCCTGACCGAGCCGGGCGCCGGTTCGGATGCGTCCGCATTGCGGACCCGCGCGGTCCGGGACGGGTCGTCCGCCGGGTCGGACTACGTGCTCGACGGTGTCAAGCAGTTCATCTCGGGTGCGGGGGCCTCTGACGTCTACGTCGTGATGGCTCGGACCGGAAGCGAGGGCCCACGCGGAATTTCGGCGTTCATCGTTGAAAAGGGCACCCCCGGGCTGAGCTTCGGTGCCAACGAGGCCAAGATGGGCTGGAACGCCCAGCCGACCGCCCAAGTGATATTCGACAAGGTACGAGTCCCGGCCGATGCGCTGCTCGGCGGTCCCGAGGGCGAGGGCGCCGGGTTCGGCGTGGCAATGAACGGGTTGAACGGTGGCCGCATCAACATCGCCGCCTGCTCGCTGGGGGGCGCCCGGACCGCCTACGCCAAGGCCGCGGAATACCTTCGCGACCGGGAGGCGTTCGGCGGCCCACTGCTCGACGAGCCGACGATCAGGTTCGCCCTGGCCGATATGGCCACCTCGCTGGAAACATCGCGAATCCTGCTATGGCGGGCGGCATCCGCATTAGACGCCGACTCCGTCGACAAGGTCGAACTGTGCGCGATGGCCAAACGCTACGTCACCGATGCCTGTTTCGAGGTGGCCGACCGGGCCCTTCAACTGCATGGCGGCTACGGGTACCTCAAGGAGTACGGACTGGAGAAGATTGTCCGGGATCTGCGCGTGCACCGAATTCTGGAGGGCACCAACGAAATCATGCGGGTTGTGATCGGGAGGGCCGTAGCGGCCCGCGCCCGCGCGTCTTGAAAGGGGGATGGGACATGACCACCATCGCGTTCTTGGGTCTGGGCAATATGGGCGGTCCGATGGCTGCCAACTTGGTGGCGGCCGGCCACCGGGTGCATGGCTTTGACCCGGTGACCGCTCTCAAGACGGCGGCCGCCGACAAGGGCGCCGCGGTGTTCGACAGTGGTGCCGATGCGGTCGCCGATGCCGACACCGTGATCACTTCGCTGCCCAACGGCGCGGTGGTGAAGGCCTGCTATTCGGAAATCCTGCCGGCTGCACGCAAGGGCGCCCTGCTGATCGACACTTCCACCATCTCGGTCGACGATGCCCGCGAAGTCCATCGGCAGGCGGAAGCGGCGGGTATGGCCCAGCTCGACGCCCCGGTATCGGGCGGCATCAAAGGAGCGACTGCTGGCACCTTAGCCTTCATGGTCGGGGGTGAGGCTGAGCACGTCGAACGCGCGAAGCCCATCCTGGATCCGATGGCGGGCAAGATCATTCACTGCGGCCCGTCCGGCTCGGGGCAGGCCGCGAAGCTGTGCAACAACATGGTGCTGGCCGTGCAGCAGATCGCGATCGGCGAAGCGTTCGTGCTCGCCGAGAAGCTGGGCCTTCCGGACCAGTCATTGTTCGACGTGATCACCGGGGCCACCGGAAACTGCTGGGCTGTGCATACCAATTGCCCGGTACCCGGACCGGTGCCGACGTCGCCGGCGAACAACGACTTCAAACCGGGCTTCGCGACCGCATTGATGAACAAGGACCTCGGCCTGGCGATGGCGGCGGTGTCCTCGACCGGATCGTCCGCCCCGCTCGGTACCCATGCTGCGGAGATCTACGCCGAGTTCATGAGGTCCGAGGGACCCAACGCAGGCAAGGACTTCAGCGCCGTCATCGAGTTTCTCCGTCGAGACTGAACTTCCCACCGTCTCGAAACTGAACTTAGTCGCGAATCTTCTGGGAAAAGTCGAGCACAACTTCAGTTTCGGCAAATGCGAGGACTAGGCGGCCGGGCGCGAAGCTTCCTGCCACTTGTCGTGCACGCGTTGACATTCGGCCACGCGCAGCGGTGCGCCAGCGGTGTCGTGGCCGATCAGTACGGTCGCCAGCCCGGCGGCTGCCGCTTTCCGCTGGCCGGCCGCTGAGCCCGCGAACGCGATTCCATCTTCCGGGTCGACGCCCAGCTCGGCCAACGCGACCTGGTAGAGGTTGGAGGCCGGGACATCGGGGGCGGTCACGATTGTGCTCACAATGCCCTCCCCCACCAGTTGACGCACCAGCGGTTCGACCCAGGTGTGCCGCCCGCTGCTCACCACCGCGATCGCGATGCCGGCCCCGAAGGCGTCGGCGATCAGGTCGAGCAGGCCGGTGCGGACGGCGATGTCGGCGTCCAGGATCGCCTCGTCCAGGATGGCATCCTTGGCCGCGCAGACCTGATCGGCCAGCAGCTCGGTCAGCACATCACATTCGCTGTTCACGCCACGCTTGCGCAGTTCGGCGGCCACGCGACTGCGCTCGTCCCGGAGGACAAGTAATTGGCGATAGCGCGCGATGGTCCACCGGATCTTCAGACCCACCGCAGCGAATGCCGCGTTGAAGGCGGGAAGGTGGCCTTCGCATTCGATGTCGGCCAGGGCATCGAGATCGAAGACTATCGCCCGCAGCGGATGCCTCGTCACACCGTGAGGTCGGGGTCGATCCCACCAGAATCGGCCCGCTCGCCAGGTCTGCTGATCTGTGGGCTGCATACCTAACATGGTGTCCCAGGTCACACCGCTCGCGCCTCCCCCATTAGGGGGATTCGCCGCGCCACTCTGGCCGGCTCCGGCCCATGGCCCGGTCAACGCGGGCCATCTAAGGTGGGGCAGTGCCATCTGTGCCATCTGGGCCATCTGGGCCGGTGCGAATCGTCCTCGTCGATGACCACGAGATGGTCATTGAAGGCCTCAAGGCGATGCTGGCCGCCTTCGACAGCCGGGTCACCGTGGTGGGTCAGGCTGTCGGCCCCGATCACGTGGTCAGCGTGGTCGACGACCTGGACCCCGACATCGTGCTGTGCGATGTGCGAATGCAGGGAGCGAGCGGCCTCGACGTGTGTCAGCAGCTGCGCGCCCGCAACCCGCACCGCAAGGTGGTGATGTTGTCGGTCTACGACGACGAACAGTATCTCTTCGAGGCGTTTCGGGTCGGGGCCGCCGGCTATCTGCTCAAGAGCATCAGCAGTGAGGAGTTGGTGCGCCAACTGGAATTCGTACACCGGGGCGAGACCGCGATCGACCCCGGCATGGCCGCCCGCGCGGTGGATACCGCCGCACGACTGCAGCGAGACGAGTTTTGGCCCGGCGCCCGGCAGGGCCTGACCCAACGGGAGAGCGAAATCCTGTCGTTCGTGGTCAACGGCCTGTCCAACCGCGCCATCGCTTCCAAGCTGGTCATCGGTGACGAGACCGTCAAGACTCATCTGAGCTCCATCTACCGCAAGCTCGGCGTCAGCGATCGAACCGGCGCGGTGGCCACGGCCCTGCGGGAAGGCATCTACCAGTGAGTGCGTCGTCGCGACCGTTGCTGGCCGCAGATCGGGAGTTGACCCTGCTGCGGGAGCTCATCAAGGCCGCCTCCAGCGGTCCCGGAGTCGAACCGCTGGCGGCCGCGGCGGCCCGGATCATCACCGCGGCCACCGACAGCGACGTGTGCTTCGTCCATGTCCTCGACGACACCGAACGGTCGCTGACACTGGCCGGAGCGACGCCACCGTTCGACGCAGAGGTCGGCAAGATCCGGCTGCCGCTCGGGAAGGGAATCTCGGGGTGGGTGGCCAGCCACCGCGAACCGGTGGTGATCATCCGTGACAAGGAAGCCGACCCGAGATATCTACCCTTCGAGTCGCTACGCGGCCGGGATTTCACCTCGATGGTGTCGGTGCCCATGGAGACGGCCCCCGGCGGCCTGGTGGGGGTGCTGAATGTTCATACGGTGGCCCAGCGCGATTTCGAGGATCGCGATGTCGAGCTGTTGTTGGTCATCGGCCGGCTCATCGCCGGGGCCATGCACCAGGCCCGGCTGCACCGACAACTGGTAGCCCGCGAACGTGCCCACGAGAACTTCGTCGAACAGGTCATCGAGGCCCAGGAGCTCGAGCGGCGACGGCTGGCCGGGGATATTCACGACGGCATCTCCCAGCGCCTGGTGACGCTGTCCTACCGGTTGGATGCCGCGGCCCAGGCTGTGGACGACCGGGTGGCGCTGACCGAACAACTGGACAGAGCCCGTGAGCTCGCCGATCTCACGCTGCAGGAGGCCCGCGCCGCGATCGGTGGTCTGCGCCCGCCCGTACTGGACGACCTCGGGTTGTCGGGCGGCTTGGCGAGTCTGGCGCGCTCGATTCCACAAATCCACGTCGACTTGGCGATCGTCACCGATCTCGCCGAGACGCGATTACCTGACCATATCGAGATTGCGCTGTACCGGATCGCGCAGGAGTGTCTACAGAACGTCGTTAAGCACGCGCGTGCCACCCGCGCGCAGTTGACCTTCGCGATGGAGGCGGGCGATCACGGAGAGGTAGCCAGACTCGAAATCGTCGATGACGGAGTCGGTTTCGATACGTTGGAGCATCCGCTGGGTGGCGACGAGATGGGCGGATACGGCCTGCTCTCGATGGCCGAGCGGGCCGAGATAGTCGGCGGCAGACTCAACATCCGGTCGCGTCCGGGCAACGGGACCGCGGTGACCGCGACGATCCCGGTGCCGCCGACCGCCCACTAACCAGATGCGGGCCTTAACACGATCTCGAACGGAATGCGATCCCTCCTCAGACGCCGAATCAGTCCCTGGCCCTTCCGATTATCCGGCGTTTCCGGCCAAATCGGATCAGGCCGGATATGGTACTGGCGGCAGAACCGTTCTGATCAGGTCCACGCGAGGATCGCCAGATGAGATGGGTGACGGGGTGTACGACGACCTGAGAAGTTTTCTCGACGCGCTCGAGGCTCACGGTCAGCTCCTGCGGATTGAAGACGAGGTGGCCGCCGAGCCGGACATCGCCGCCGCCGCCAACGCAGTGTGCCGATTGGGAGACAACGCACCAGCCCTCTTCTTCAACAACATTGCCGGATTCGACAGGGCTGAGGTAGCAATCGGTGTTCATGGCTCCTGGGCCAACCATGCGCTTGCCATGGGGCTGCCAACGAATACTTCTGTGCGCGAGCAGATTCAGGAATACATCCGCAGGTGGGAGACATTCCCGGTGCCGCCTGAACGACGCACTGACCCACCGTGGGCGGCTAACAGCAGACTCGGCGAGGACGTCGACCTGTTCGATGTCCTGCCACTGTTTCGTCTCAATGATGGCGACGGCGGCTTCTATTTGGACAAAGCCTCGGTGGTATCCCGAGACCCCGAAGATCCCGACGACTTCGGCAAGCAGAACGTCGGCATCTACCGGATGGAGGTCAAAGGCAAGCGGAAGCTCGGCCTGCAGCCGGTACCCATGCACGATATTGCCCTGCACCTGCACAAGGCGGAGGCGCGAGGTCACGACTTGCCGGTGGCGATCGCGCTCGGCAACGATCCGGTGATCACATTGATGGGCGCAACACCCCTGCGATACGACCAATCGGAGTATGAGATGGCGGGTGCTTTACGTCAGGCGCCCTATCCGATAGCGACCGCACCACTGACCGGTTTTGATGTTCCTTGGGGTGCAGAAGTGCTACTGGAGGGAGTCATCGAAGGCCGCAGGCGGGAAATCGAAGGCCCTTTTGGCGAATTCACCGGGCACTATTCGGGGGGCCGGAACATGACAGTGTTGCGGATCGACCGGATGTCCTACCGATCAAACCCGATCTTCGAATCGCTGTATCTAGGAATGCCGTGGACCGAGATCGACTATCTCATGGGTCCGGCCACCTGCGTTCCGCTCTACCAGCAGCTCAAAGCCGAATTTCCGGAAGTCCAGGCGGTCAACGCTATGTACACCCATGGTCTACTCGCGATTATCTCGACCAAGAAGCGCTACGGCGGGTTCGCCAAAGCGGTGGGTTTGCGCGCCATGACAACACCGCATGGTCTGGGCTACGTCAAGATCGCGATCATGGTTGACGAGGACGTCGATCCGTTCAACCTGCCACAGGTGATGTGGGCGTTGTCGACCAAGATGAATCCCGACGGAGATCTCATACAACTGCCGAACATGTCTGTCCTGGAACTCGATCCGGGATCCTCGCCGCCGGGGATCACCGACAAACTGGTGATCGACGCCACCACACCGGCACCGCCGGACACCCGTGGGCATTACAGCCAGCCGGTTCACGATTTGCCGGAGACGGGGCAATGGGTACAACGCCTCGCCGCAATGCTTGCGGCCCGCAGTAAAGGCCGGCAGGAGCATCCGTCGTGAGCGCTATCGGGGACATCACCTCGTGCCCGCGATGCGAGGACGGAACTGCCAACGTGATCGCCCGGTCACCGATTCCCGCAGTGTGGGAGGTGTTTCATTGTGAGAAGTGCCTATACATGTGGCGGTCGACTGAGCCAGAACGGCGCACCCGACGCGACCGCTACCCGGCCGAATTTCGCATGACGCAAGCCGATATCGATACAGCGCCGGAGGTGCCGACGATCCCGCCGCTGGAGTCGGGCACATAGCAGAAAGTCCACATCGTTTCGGCATCGTCGGCAGCTACCGTTCATTCCGACCTTCATCTGGAGTTCTCATGGCCAACGCCCAACCCGATCGCCTCATAGTCGCAGTCTCCGGAGCGAGTGGCACGATTTACGCAGTGCGTGCACTCGATATCCTGCGATCTCTGGGGATCGAGACGCATCTGATCGTCACAAAAGCCGGACACCTCAACCGCGCCTACGAAACCGATTTGACCCGTGAAGACCTCGAATCCCGAGCCGACCACGTCTACAACATCCATGATGTCGCGGCCCCAATTTCCAGTGGTTCGTATCTGACCCGCGGAATGCTCATCGCCCCCGCCTCCATGCGCGCCGTTGGTGAGATCGCCAATGGAGTATCGGCTTCGCTGCTGTCCCGTGCCGCAGATGTCGTGCTCAAGGAACGCAGGCCGTTGGTCATGATGGTCCGTGAAACCCCACTCAACCTCATCCACCTCCGCAACATGACCACGATCACCGAGGCTGGCGGCACCATCTTTCCGCCCGTCCCGGCGTTCTACTCGCGGCCACAGACGATCGGAGAGATCATCGACCACTCGGTGGGCCGGGCGTTGGACCAGTTCAACTTGCACACCGACACCTTCCCGCGCTGGACCAGGGAGCTGCGGGAAGCGGTTTCAGCCAAACACCGCTCGAGCGAGGAGTAGCTGAACTGCGAAGTCAGAAGTCGCCGGCGCTGCGGCGCAGCGTCTGGATCGCCTCGGCCAGGTTACGGGACTGCTGGTCCGACATCCCGATGTCGGCGAACACGGCGTCGTTCAACGTGACGGTCGCGTCCTCTACCGTGGAGCGGCCCAGTCCGGTGATCTGCACCAGCGTGGTGCGGCCGTCGGTGGGATGCGGCAGCCGCTCGACCAGACCATCGGATTCCAGGCGCCGGATCGCGTGAGTGACGCTGGTGACATGCACCTGCAGCCGGTCGGAGGCTTTGGTGATCGGCAACGCGCCGCTGCGGCTGAAGGCCAGCAGCCTGAGCAGCTCGAATCGGGAGAAGCTCAGATCGTAGGGACGCAGCGCGGCCTCGACCCGGGCCAGCAGAATCTGGTGCGCGCGCATCACCGAGGTGACCGCGACCATGCCATCGGCGACGTCACCCCATCCGGCGCGCTCCCAGTTTGCCCGCGCCACCGCGATCGGATCACGCTTTCCCGAGGGCTGTGCCGGGGGTTGCGCCGAAGGCTGTGGTGGAGCCATGCGGGTCATTCCGCGGGCGCGGTCAGAATCCGGGGCCCGTCCTCGGTGACGGCCACGGTGTGTTCCCAGTGCGCGGCGCGCGAGCCGTCCGCGGTCACCACGGTCCAGCCGTCGTCGAGCAATACCGTCTTCGTCGTCCCGAGGGTGAGCATGGGCTCGATTGCCAGCACCGAGCCCGGCTCCAGGTAGGGTCCCCGCCCCGGGGCGCCGGCATTGGGCAGAAACGGATCCATGTGCATCTGCCGCCCAATGCCATGTCCGCCATAGCCCGCGACGATGCCGAACTTCCGGTGGTGGCGCGTCTCGGCGGCTCTGGTCCCGAGTTCAATGGCGTGGGACACGTCGGTGAGCCGGTTGCCCGGAAGCATGGCCGCGATACCGGCCTCCATTGACTCCCGGGTGGCTTCGGACAGCGCCTCGTCCACGGCGATCAGCGCCCCGACACCGAAGGTGAGCGCCGCGTCCCCGTGCCAGCCGTCCAGGACCGCACCGCAGTCGATGGACACCAGGTCGCCCGAGGCGAGCTTCTCGGTGGCCGAAGGGATGCCATGCACCACGCGGTCGTTGACCGAGGAACAGATGGTGGCCGGAAACCCGTGATAGCCGAGGAAGGACGGGGCCGCGCCACCATCGCGAATCACCGTTTCGGCGATCGCGTCGAGCTCAAGCGTGGACACCCCGGGGACGGCCGCGCCACGTACCGCCCGTAGTGCCGCGGCGACGAGCGAACCCGCAGCTGCCATGGCGTCGAGTTCACCGGCGCTACGTTGAGCGACCACCTTGCGGCCGCGCAGAGAAATCATGACGGCTAGCGGCCGAGCGCCTTCAGCGCGCGGGCGAATACCTCGTCGAGTTCACCGACCGCATCGACGGTGACCAGCTCCCCGCGGTAGTGGTCGAGCAGCGGTGCGGTCTCGTCGCGATACACCCGGAACCTGTTGCGGATGACTTCCTCGGTGTCGTCGGCGCGGCCGCGACCCTTGAGCCGGGAAACGAGTTCCTCCTCCGGAACTCGGAACTCCAGCACCGCGTCCAGCGCCAGGTTGCGCCTGGCGAGCATGTCGTCCAGGGCTTTGGCTTGTTCGACCGACCGCGGATAGCCGTCCAGGATGAACCCGTCAGATACGTCGGCGTCGTCGAGCCGATCATCTACCAGTGCGTTGGTGAGGGTCGCCGGCACCAGGTCACCGGCGTCGAGGAACTTCTTGGCCTCCAGGCCCAGCTCGGTTCCGTTACTGATGTTGTGCCGGAACAGGTCGCCGGTGGAGACCTGTGGGACTCCGAGCTTGTCGGCCAGCTTCTGCGCCTGGGTCCCCTTTCCGGCGCCAGGGGGTCCCAACAACACGATTCTCAACTTAGGAACCCTCTCTCACTTCAAAAAGCCCTCGTAGTTGCGCTGCATCAGCTGGCTTTCGATCTGCTTCACGGTGTCCAGACCGACGCCGACCATGATCAGTACCGCGGTGCCGCCGAACGGCAGATTCTGCACCGCACCGGTATTGCCGATCTGCAGGAACATGTTCGGCAGAACCGCGATGACCCCCAGATAGATCGAGCCCGGCAGGGTGATCCTGGACAACACGAACCGCAGATAGTCAGCGGTGGGTTTGCCTGGCCGGATACCCGGGATGAAGCCGCCGTACTTCTTCATCTCGTCCGCACGATCGTCGGGGTTGAAGGTGATCGAGACGTAGAAGTAGGTGAAGAAGATGATCAGGCCGAAGTAGATCGCGATGTACACCGGGCTGCTGGGATCGGTCAGGTATTCGGCGACGAACGTCTGCCACCAGCCGGTGCCCCCGCTGGTGCTGCCGCTGGAGATGAGCTGCGTGATCAGGTGCGGAATGTAGATCAGCGACGAGGCGAAGATCACCGGGATAACGCCGGCCTGGTTGACCTTCAGCGGCAGGTAGGTCGACGTCCCGCCGTACATCCGACGTCCCACCATCCGCTTGGCGTACTGCACGGGGATACGACGCTGGCCCTGCTCGACGAACACCACGCCGATGATGATGACCAGCGCGGCCACGCAGACCATCGTGAAGACCATTCCGCCCCGGCTGTCCAGGATGCTCTTGCCCTCACCTGGAATCGCGGAGGCGATGCTGGCGAAGATCAACAGGGACATCCCGTTGCCGACGCCGCGCTCGGTGGCGAGCTCACCCATCCACATCACCAGTGCCGCGCCGGAGGTCATCACGATGACCATGACGGCCAGCGTGGTGAGGTTCAATCCGTCACCCTGACCTTCGATGATGTCCAGCGAGCAGCCCTGCAGCAGTCCGCCGTTGGCGGCCAGCGCCACGATGCTGGTGGCCTGCAGCAGGGCCAGGGCGATAGTCAGGTACCGGGTGTACTGGGTCAGTTTGGCCTGACCGGCTTGCCCCTCCTTCTTCAGCTGCTCGAAGCGCGGGATGACCACGCCTAGCAACTGAACGATGATGCTCGCGGTGATGTAGGGCATGATCCCCACCGCGAACACCGACAGCTGCAGCAGCGCGCCGCCGGAGAACAAGTTGATCAACGAGTAGATCTGCCCCGACTCGCCGCCGCTGACCTCGGCGATACATTGCTGCACGTTGGGGTAGTTGACGCCCGGGGACGGAATCGAGGCACCGATCCGATAGAGGATGACGACACCCAGCGTGAACAGGATCTTTCGTCTCAGGTCGGGGGTTCTGAGCGACGAGATGAAAGCCGAGAGCACTCTTTCCTCCTGCACGGCCGGGTTGTCGAGCGCGGCGTGCTCCTTGGCTGGCGTGACCAGCATCGTGGTTAAGGCATTCGCGCGACCGTGGGAACAGGCATACCGCCTGCACAAGTCACGCGTTCAAACAGTCTACGAGACTAACAGTTGCATCTTCTCTGCCCCGAATCCGCGTGCGAAATGGCCCCCGAGCATCGGCGTACAGTCGATCCAGCGCGTTACCTCGCCCATCTAATTACCCACACCGGCTCGGAGGAACAGCCATGCCACGCACCGATGACGACACCTGGGACCTCGCCTCCAGCGTGGGGGCGACCGCAACCTTGGTCGCCGCGGGTCGGGCGATCGCGTCCGCGGATCCGCGGGGGCTGATCGAAGACCCCTTTGCCGGGCCACTGGTTCGCGCGGTCGGCCTGGACTTCTTCACCGCCATGATCGACGGCGAAATGGACCTATCTCAGCTTCCCGGGGGCTCCCCCGAACGCGCGCAGGCGATGATCGATTCGATGGCCGTGCGCACCCGGTTCTTCGACGACTACTTGATGGCGGCCACTGCGACCGGAGTGCGCCAGGCGGTCATTCTGGCCGCCGGGCTGGACGCGCGGGCATACCGGTTGGGCTGGCCCGAGGGCACCGTCGTCTACGAGATCGACCAGCCCGAAGTGATTGCGTTCAAGTCCACGACGTTGGCCGACCTCGGTGCCGAGCCGACTGCAACGCGCCGGACGGTGTCGGTCGATCTCCGGGAGGATTGGCCGACGGCACTGCAGGCGGCGGGCTTCGACGCGTCGCAACCTACGGCGTGGCTGGCCGAAGGGCTGCTGATCTATCTGCCACCGGATGCCCAGGACCGGCTGTTCGACCTGATTACCGAACACTCCGCGGCGGGCAGCACCATAGGTACCGAATACGTGCCCGGAATCATCGATTTCGATGCCGAGAAGGCTCGCGAGATGTCGGCACCACTGGCCGAACACGGGCTGGAGATCGACATGCCGTCGCTGGTGTACGCCGGCCAGCGCAGCAATGTGATGGATTACCTGCGCGAAAGCGGTTGGCAGGTGGACGGTTCGCCCAGCGACGAGCTTTTCGAGAAGTTCGGAATGCCCGTGCCATCCGCCGAGGTGGACGAGATCTTCGGCGAGATTGTCTACGTCGCCGCGCGGAGGACAGCCGCCCACGGTTAGTCAGAACCGCCAGTCCCCCAGCCACAGCGCGTGAGAACCGCTCAACGACCGCTGTGTATCGTGGACCATCCCTGCGGCCGTCGCCATTACCAGCGCGCCCACCGCGTCGGGCAACGACGCCGCAGCGGGCTGCGAAGAAGCCTTGGGCCACAACATGTCCCGCAGTGAGGAGCCCGGCAGGTTTCGGACGATGACCTTGTCGTCCGGATCGGCCCCGGCCAGAACCTTGGCCCGCCGGATCGCGGTACGCAGGCCGCCGAGTTCGTCGACCAAACCGCGTTCGGCCGCGTCGGCGCCGGTCCACACCCGGCCCCGGGCGACCGCGTCGACCTGTTCGACGCTGAGGTTGCGACCGTCGGCGACCCGTTGGATGAAGTCGGTGTAGAACAGATCGGCCTCAGCCTCGACCAAAGCGTGCTGCTCTTCGGTGAACGGCGCATTGGCCGACCAGGCGTCGGCGTTGGCGTGGGTGCGTACACCATCGGATCCGACCCCCAGGCGTCCCTTGAGTTCGGCCGCCACCAACTTTCCAGTGACCACACCGATGGAACCGGTGATGGTCCCGGGGTTGGCGACGATCGCGTCGGCGGCCATCGAGACGTAGTAACCGCCCGAGGCCGCGACCGCACCCATTGACGCCACCACCGGCTTGCCGGCCTCCCGCGCCCGGACAACTTCTCGCCACACCGTCTCCGATCCGGTCACCGAGCCGCCGGGACTGTCGACCCGAAGAACGATCGCGGCGACGTCGGGGTCGGCGCCGGCTTCCCGCAGGGCTGCCGCGATGGTGTCGCCCCCAGCACTCGGGGAGCCGAACGGCGATAGCTGACGGCCGCGCCCGCTCACGATCGGCCCGGCCAGTGTGACGAGCGCGATCGTGGGCCGCTTCTTCAGGCCCGGCACCGGCACGGACGGCCTCTTGGCCCGGGCATAGCGGGCCAGGAACAACCTCGGCGGCGCATCCTCGGCGTCGGGGTTGGCGGGCTGGCCGGCGTCGGCGTCGGCGGGTTCGGCCCCGGCACGGGGAGCGGCGGCACCGTGCCCGCAATCCTGCGGCGCGCTCAGCGCAGCGATACGCGCATACGCCTCATCGCGAAAGCCGACACGATCGATCAAGCCCCCGGAAAGCGCGTCGTCTCGAAGCAGCGGCGCCCGGTCTGCCAGCGCGTCCAACGCGGCCGGTTCGATCCCGCGCGAGGCCGCCACCGCCTGCCACACCTGGGCGTGCAGGCTCTCGATGAGCCGGCCGTCGGCCTCCCGATGCGCATCGGTGTAGCTATCCTGGGTGAAAACATTTGCCGCCGACTTATATTCGCCGCGCGCAACGAACTGCGCCTGGACCCCGGCCTTGGCCAGCGCATCGCGGAGGAAGACGGCACTCGTGGCGAACCCAACCAGCCCGAGGGTGCCCGACGGCTGCATCCAGACTTCGGTGAATCCGGAGGCCAGGTAGTAGGACAACGTCCCTGGATACGTCTCGGCCCATGCGACGGACGGCTTGTTTGCCGTGAACGCCACAATCGCCTCGCGCAGTTCCTGAACCGGACCCGGAGCGCCCGCCGGGATTTGGATACGGGCGATCAGGCCGGCAACCCGCGGATCCTCGGCGGCGCGGTGCAAACTCTCGACGGCTTCCCGTAACAGCAATGGTCTACCGGCACCGCTGATCAGCACCAGCGGATCGAACCCACCGGTCTCGGGCGGTGGCGACTGCAGATCGAGTTCGAGAATGCAGCCGTCGGGCACACCGTGATGCCGGGCGGTGTCCACCTTGCGGGCAAGCGCCCGAACATCGTCGATACCGGGAACCGAGGGCAGCAGCGAGAACATGGGCACCAGCCTATAGAGGACCTAGATTGGGTCCATGACGGTCGGCGCGCCGGCATTCCGCAATCCAGCCGAGGTCGAGGCCAACACCCCGGTCACCCGGGACCGGGCCATCGACGTGATCAGGATCGGGTCGCTGGTTGGCGTGGTAGTCGGACACACCCTGATGGCAACGAGCACCCTTCGCAACGACGTTTTCATCTGGAGCAACCTGCTCACCGCCGCACCGGCACTTCAGGCACTGACGTGGATCTTCCAGGTCATGCCGCTCTTCTTCTTCGCCGGGATGGCGGCCAGCGTGGGCTCCTGGAGTCCCGGCACGAGCTGGGGCAACTGGCTGATGCATCGATGCACCCGGCTGTACCGGCCGGTCTTCTACTATCTGGCGTTCTGGACGGCCGCCCTGGCCGTGCTGGGGTGGGTGCTACCCCGCCACGTGTACGAACCGGTGGCGGGCGTGTCTATTCAGTTGCTCTGGTTTCTGGGCGCCTATGTGCTGATGCTGGCCACCGTGCCACTGCTTGCCCGGATCACCACCGCCCGGTGCCTGGTCTGGTCCGTCGTCGCGGTCTATCTGTTCATCGCGCTCGTCGACGTGGTCCGAATCGCGATGGCGGGTTGCTCGGCGCTCGGCTACGCCAATCTGGTGGTGTGGTTGATCCCGGGAATGCTCGGGGTGGGGTACCGCCGCGGCCTGCTGTCCGGCCGCAACGCGCTGACCGTGGGGTTGGCAATGGTCGCCATCAACCTCGCGCTGGTCTGGCTGGGACCCTACGAACCGAGCCTGGTCGGTATCGAAAACCAAACGCTGACGAACATGCTGCCGCCCTCGCTGCTGCTCGCCGGTCACGCGATCATGCTGTGCGCGTTGGTGATCGCCGCGGTTCCAGCGATCCGGCGGTGGGCCCGGCGACCACGGGCCTGGTGGCTGGTGGCGGTCGGCAATTCGGGCGCGATGACGCTGTACTTGTGGCACATCCCTGCGCTGCTGGGCATGCACCTGGTGTTCGACTACGTCGGCCTACCCAGGTACAACCCGGGCGGGCCCGGGTTCGTTGCGCTCTCGGTCATTCAGTTGCTGATCATGGTCGCCGCGGTCAGCGCGTTGTTCGTCCTGCTACGTCGGCTTGAGAACCGCCCGTTGCCGCTCTGGGACGGCGGTTTCGTCGCAGATCCGGGATGCCGCAGCGGCGCCGTCGGGGTGCTGCTGTGCGCCGCCGCCGGGGCGACGCTGGGGTCGGCCGGCTGGGGACTCAAGGATCAGGGCATTGTCTGCGTGGCAGCGATGCTGGTGGCGTTGGCCGCGGCCCGGCTACTGGCCGTTCAGCGGCCCGCCAACCGGGCGAATTGCGGGCAGTAGAAGGCGACCGATGCCCGCATCAGCCCCGTCGCCTGTTGCCGGCTCATCCCGCTGTTCGTCAGCGTGGTTACCACACCGCGGACCGCGGGCACCGGGTTGACGTTACCCACCACGCCGGCACTGACCATCTCGCAAACCTGCCGCCCCACCTGGGGCAGATCGACGTCGGGGGCCATCTCGATGCCCAGGGTGCTCACCGCGTCGGTGAAACGCTCGTCGACGGTCTCGGCCTGGGCCGAAGTCGCGCCGCCCAGCGCGAAAAAGCCGGCGGCGATCATGGCGGTGGGGACAGCTCGGCGGGTCATGGATGTCTCCTGGGTATCGGCACGCACACGTTCATCGTGCCACCGGCGGCCGATGTTACCGGTGCCGGTTACGGGCGACCGTAACCGGCACCTACAGCCCGGTTCCTACTACAGCTCGGTGGCGGTACCGACTACAGCTCGGTGGCGGTACCGCCAGCGGCGCTGATCTTTTCGCGCGCACTGCCGCTGAACTTGTTGGCCGTGACGTCGACCTTGACGGTCAGCTTCCCGTCACCGAGTACCTTCACCAGGACGTTCTTGCGCACCGCACCGGCGGCCACCAGCTCTTCGACACCAACGGTGCCGCCGCCGGGAAACAACCGGTTGATGTCGCCGACATTGACGACGTCGTACTCGGTGCGGAACCGGTTCTTGAAGCCCTTGAGCTTGGGCAGCCGCATGTGAATCGGCATCTGGCCGCCCTCGAACGCGGCGGGAACGTTCTTGCGCGCCTTGGTGCCCTTGGTGCCGCGACCGGCGGTCTTGCCCTTGGAGCCCTCACCTCGGCCCACCCGGGTCTTGGCGGTCTTGGAACCCGGGGCGGGGCGCAGATCATGCAGCTTGATCGTCATGCTTTCGCCTTTCGCTCGTCGCCGCCGATCGACTCGACCGTCACGAGATGGTGAACCGTCTTGATCAGCCCGCGCGTCTGCGGGTTGTCCTCGCGGACCACGGACTGGCGGATCTTGCGCAGACCCAGGGTCCGCAGCGACTCACGCTGCTTCCAGCGCGCACCGATGGTGCTGCGCACCTGGGTGATCTTGAGTTCTGCCATGGTGTTACGCCGTTCCCTCACGCGCCGCGCTGGCGGCCAGAGCTTCCGCTTCACGGCGGGCCCTGAGCATCCCTGCGGGCGCTACGTCTTCGATCGGCAAGCCGCGGCGGGCAGCGACCTCTTCCGGACGCTGCAGCAGTTTCAGCGCGGCGACGGTCGCATGCACGACGTTGATCGCGTTGTCACTGCCCAGCGACTTGGCCAGAATGTCGTGTACGCCTGCACATTCCAGCACCGCACGAGCCGCGCCACCGGCGATCACACCGGTGCCGGGGCTGGCCGGGCGCAGCATGACCACACCAGCGGCGGCCTCCCCTTGCACCGGGTGGGTGATGGTGCCGCCGATCAGCGGAACCCGGAAGAAGCCCTTGCGCGCCTCTTCGACGCCCTTGGCGATCGCCGCGGGAACCTCTTTGGCCTTGCCGTATCCGACGCCGACCATGCCCGCACCGTCGCCGACGATCACCAACGCGGTGAAGCTGAACCGGCGGCCACCCTTGACCACCTTGGACACCCGGTTGATCGCGACAACACGCTCGAGGTAGTTGCTCTTGTCGCCACCGTCGCGGCCACCGCGGCCACCGCGGTCGTCGCGCCGTCCACCGCGGCCACCGCGATCGTCGGAGCGGCCTCCTCTGCCGTCGCGACCTTCTGCGCTCGAAGGCCCGCCGGCTCCAACAGCCTGCTCGGCCATCATGCAATCCTCTCAGTCTTCATCATCACGATCTTCACCTAGAACCTCAGCCCGTTCTCCCGCGCCGCATCGGCCAGGGCCGCGATACGTCCGCCGTAGGTGTACCCACCGCGGTCGAACACGACCTGCTCGATCCCCGCGGCCTTCGCGCGCTCGGCGATCAGCTGACCCACCCGGGTGCTGTGCGCCTTCTTATCGCCCTCCACAGCCCGAACGTCGGCCTCGATGGAGGACGCCGCCGCCAGCGTGGCCCCGGCGAGGTCGTCGACGAGTTGCACGTGGATGTGTCGCGCTGAGCGATTGACCACCAGGCGCGGCCGTTCGGCGGTGCCGGAGACCTTCTTACGCAGCCGCGCGTGCCGACGGAGCCGGGAGGTGCGTCGCACCTCACTAATGTTCTGCCCCACGGGCTTACGTTGGGTGTCTTTACTGGTGGTAGCCATTTACTTACCCGTCTTTCCGACCTTGCGACGGATCTGCTCACCCTCGTAGCGGACGCCCTTGCCCTTGTACGGGTCGGGGCGGCGCAGGCGGCGGATGTTCGCCGAGATCTGTCCGACCTTCTGCTTGTCGATTCCCGAGATGGAGAACTTGGTGGGAGTCTCCACCTTGAAGGTGATGCCCTCGGGCGCCTCGATAACCACCGGGTGGCTGTAGCCCAGCGCGAACTCCAGGGTGTTGCCCTTGGCCACCACGCGGTAGCCGACCCCGAAGATCTCCATCTTGGTGGTGTAACCCTCGGTGACGCCGGTGACCAGGTTGGCGACCAGTGTCCGGGAGAGTCCGTGCAGCGAGCGATTCCGCCGCTCGTCGTCGGGACGACTCACCACGACGGCTCCATCGTCGTTGCGCGACACGGTGATCGGCTCGGCGACGGCCAGCTCCAGCGTGCCCTTGGGCCCCTTGACCGACACCTTCTGACCGTCGATGTTGACATCGACTCCGGCGGGAATCGGGACGGGCTGCTTTCCAATACGCGACATTGTCTGCTCCTCCCCGCTACCAGACGTACGCGAGGACTTCGCCGCCCACGCCCTGCCGTGCTGCCTGGCGGTCGGTGAGCAGACCCGAGGACGTGGAGATGATCGCCACGCCAAGTCCGCCCAGCACCCGCGGCAAATTCGTCGATTTTGCGTACACCCGCAACCCGGGCTTGGAAACCCGGCGAAGCCCGGCGATACTGCGCTCCCGGCTCGGGCCGTACTTGAGCTGCACCACCAGCGATTTCCCGACCCGAGCATCCTCGGTACGGAAGTCGGTGATGTAGCCCTCCGCCTTGAGGATCTCGGCGATGTTCGCCTTGATCTTGCTGTGCGGCAGGGACACTTCGTCGTGGTACGCCGAATTGGCGTTGCGCAGACGGGTGAGGAAGTCTGCGATCGGATCCGTCATCGTCATCGGGCGCTGCTCCAGTTCGTCGCTGCGCTGCGCATTGTCGTCATCGCGTTCATGACAGCCGGTTTCACCTTTCTCGCGGCGGTTCCCCGAGGATTCGAGGCCTCCCGCAACCTGTTATGGGAGTTTGGACGGGCTGGTTTACCAGCTGGACTTCTGCACGCCCGGCAGTTCGCCGGCATGCGCCATGTCGCGCAGACAGATTCGGCAGAGCCCGAACTTGCGGTAGACCGCGTGCGGGCGACCGCACTTGTTGCAGCGGGTATACCCGCGCACCTTGAACTTGGGCTTCTTGTTGGCCTTGTTGACCAGAGCCTTCTTTGCCATCTGCTCAGTTCTCCTTGAACGGGAAGCCCAGCGCCCGCAACAGCGCCCGTCCCTCGTCGTCGGTCGTCGCCGAGGTGACGACGGTGATGTCCATGCCGCGCGGGCGATCGATGTCGTCGATGTTGATCTCATGGAACATCGACTGCTCGGTGAGCCCGAAGGTGTAGTTGCCGGTCCCGTCGAACTGCTTGGGGCTCAAGCCACGGAAGTCGCGGATACGTGGCAGCGCGATGGAGGTCAAGCGGTCGAGGAATTCCCACATCCGGTCGCCGCGCAAGGTGACCCGGGCACCGATCGGCATACCCTCACGCAGTTTGAACTGCGCGATGGATTTGCGAGCGCGCCGAATCTCGGGCTTCTGACCGGTGATCAGTGCGAGGTCGTTGACGGCTCCGTTGATCAGCTTGGCGTCACGGGCGGCATCACCCACGCCCATGTTCACCACAACCTTGACCACGCCGGGAACCTGCATGACGTTGGCGTAGCCGAACTCTTTCTGCAGCGAGTCCCGGATCTCCTCGCGGTAGCGCTGCTTCAGTCGCGGCAGTGGCCGTTGGCCGGAGTCGGCCGAACGTGCCTTTTCCACATTTTCCATGGTGGTCATCGAATTAGATTTCCTTGCCATTGGTCTTGGCGATCCGGACTTTCTTGCCCGTCTCGTCGTCTCGGCGGTAGCCGACACGGGTGGGCCTGCCGTCGGAATCGACGACCATGACGTTGCTCACCGCGATCGGCGCTTCCTGGGTCACGATGCCGCCGGAAGCCGCACCACGTTCGGTACGCGACTGGGCGGTGTGCTTCTTGATCCGGTTGACACCCTCGACGAGCACCTTGTCGCGCTCCGGGTAGGCCACCAGTACCTTGCCCTTGGCGCCCTTGTCCTTGCCGGAGATCACCAGCACGGTATCGCCCTTGCGGACCTTCATCTACAACACCTCCGGGGCGAGCGAGACGATCTTCATGAAGCGCTTTTCACGCAGTTCGCGACCGACCGGCCCGAAAATGCGAGTGCCGCGCGGGTCGTTGTCCGGCTTGATGATCACCGCGGCGTTCTCGTCGAACTTGATGTAGCTGCCGTCGGCGCGACGTCGCTCCTTGACGGTGCGCACCACGACGGCCTTGACGACATCGCCGCGCTTGACGTTTCCGCCGGGGATTGCGTCCTTGACGGTTGCCACGATGACGTCGCCGATGCCCGCGTAACGCCGCGAGGAACCGCCGAGAACGCGGATGCACAAGATCTCCTTGGCGCCCGTGTTGTCGGCGACCTTGAGCCGCGATTCCTGCTGAATCACTAGATCTCCTGACCTGGTTTCTGTATGCACGCCAGATACCGACCTGGACGTACGCGGTCTTCGTCACCAAAGGCACGCGGGGCCGGTCTCGCGATGAATGTTCGCGCGATCAGCCGAGGTCTGCCCAGGGCAACCCCCACATACTAGGCGAGCTCAGGGCTTGCTCCAAATCGCGAATCCGGCGCGCACACGCCCTACCACCGTGCGCCCGCACGCCCGATTCACGTGTCGGTGACTCACACGTCGGCGACGCAGCGGAACCCGATGTGCGTCGTCGCGCTGTCCTGCGACTGCGGCGACCGGGCCGCCGGACGGTACCGGTGGCAGTACTCGGGGGCGCACAGGTGTGACCCCCCCTTCAGTGCCATGCTGACCGAGGGGTCCGGCACGGTCGGGCCACAGCACGGCCGCGCCGGCGCACCCACCCGGTGGTGGCCGGTGAAGCGAGTGGTCGTCCACTCCCATACGTTGCCGATCATGTCGACCAGGCCATACCCGTTCGGCGGGAACGAGCCGACCGGCGAGGTGCCGACCCAACCCAGCGCACCGACGTTGCGATAGGGAAACCTGCCCTGCCAGGTGTTGGCCATCAGCCGGCCCCCCGGAATGGGGTCGTCGCCCCAGGCATACGTCGCGGTCGAACCGCCACGCCCGGCGAACTCCCACTCCGCCTCGCTCGGCAACCGTCGCCCGGCCCAGCGCGCGTAGGCCGCGGCGTCGCTGAAACACACCTGCACCACCGGATGCTCGGCCATGCCCTCCACCGAGCTCTCCGGTCCGAACGGATGCCGCCAGTTCGCGCCGGGTGTCCAGAACCACCAGTTCCGCCAATCCCGCAGATCGACGGGACCGCTCGTCATTCTGAACACCAGCGCTCCGGGCACCAGCTCCTGAGGTGCGGCGCCGGGGAACTGGGCGGGATCCGGTGCGATCTCGGCGACGGTCCGATACCCGGTCTGGGCTACGAACTCACCGAACTGTGCGTTGGTCACCGGATGCCGCTCGATCGCGAACGGCGCAACAGTGACGGTGTGCACCGGCGCCTCTTCGGGGTAGAACCGCGTCGAACCCATCCGAAACGAACCGCCGTCTAATTCGACGAGGTCGCTGAGCATGGTTTTCAGGGTATGCCGATGCCGAAATCCGCGGTCAGCTGTGCGGCGGCCTCGTCGAAACCGGGTGTGCCGGAGGGCGCCTCGACATGCACCGCGATCAGGAAATCCCGCGACGGGCCGGGTACATGCACGATGCGGTCCTCGTACTGAACGGTTTCGTTTCCGTCGGACAGTATTCCGATCAGGCGCTGTCCACTGAAACCGCACAACTCGGCCGGCAGCAGACTCAAGGTGCTGATCGAGGAAGCGCTGGTGCGGTCATCCTCGTACTGGCGGAACGCATCCTCGGGTCCCAATGTTGTCGGCGAGATGGTGACGGTTGCCTGCATGGCCTCCGGTCCCTGCAACCGTGCGCCCACCGGGTCAGCGCCGCCCGAAGACATCGACCAACCGTCGGGTACGCCGAGCGTGACGGTCGGGGCGCCGGGGTCCGAGACCTGCGCGACGATGGACACCGGAGTCGAGGTACCCGGATAACAAGACTGGGCGGGCTGCGTGGTGACGGCGACGCCCGGTACTGGATAGTCCGGATCATCCGGTGGCGCAACGGAAGTAGTCGTCGGCACCGAAGTCGGCGCGGTGATCGGCGCGGTGGTATCGGGACCTGCCGTGGGTCGGCCGTCACTCAAACGGGAACATGCCGGTGCAAGCACCGCCATGGCGATCGCGGCGGCGATCAATGCGTAGCGCATCGCGGTCAGTCTCGTGCGAAGGCGTGGGCCAGGGTGCGTTCGGCGTCAAGGTAAGGAGTGCCCGACACGTCGACGACGACGCGTTTGATGGTTCCGCCTGAGAAGCCGAACGGTGCCTGGTAGGCCGACGAAACCGGTTGTCCGACATTGCGCCCCACACTGACCCCGCCGCCGGCCAGACCGAACATGAACGGGTGCGCTTTCACCGCCCCCAGGGTCGCCACCGCGACACCGTCCACGTAGAGAGTTACCTCGCCCACCGGGGTGTGGCTGCCCTCGACCGTTCCCGTACGTGCATAGCCCGCGCCGATGATGTGGCGGCCCATCGGCAACGGCTCCGGGGCGGTCACCCGTTGCTCCTCCTCGCCCATGAAGTTGTACACGAACTGCAGTCGGTCGTCGTCGACGAACAACACGTACCCGCCGTGGCCGGCGCCCTGCTTCAGCAGCACTCCGTGCACATCCGGGCCGGCTAGCTCGACTTCGGCCAGCACCGAGAACGAGCGGCCCGCAACGTTCACGCTGCCGCCCATCGACACCGGGGCGGTGTCCGGGTAATAGACGTAGGAGGATCGTTCACCGCTCAGTGACGGCCGCTGGCGTCCGATCATCTCGAACACACCGAGGTCGGAAAGCGGCAAGCCGTTGTACTTCTCGGCTTCGGAGAACCACAACGCCTGGAGCTCCGCCAGCTTGTCGGGGTGTTCGGCGGCCAGGTCGTGGCATTGGCTTCGGTCCGATTCGATGTGGTAAAGCTCCCAGCGGTCGTCGTCGAAGTGTGACCAGCCCGACGGGCTGGCCGGATGCACGGCGCTGGCGAACCAGCCCCGGTGCCAGATCCCCCGGGTGCCCAGCATCGTGTAGAACTGGGTCTCCTTGCCCGTCGGAGTGCCCGGATCATCAAGGACCCCTTTGAAACTGACACCGTCGAACGGCTTCTGCGGAATCCCTTTCACGCTGGCCGGCGGCACGATTTGCAGCAAGTCGTACACCGTAGGCGTGATGTCGCAGACGTTGCTGTAGTTGTCCCGAACCTCACCGTGCGCCGCGATCCCGTCGGGCCAGGAAATGATCGCCGCGTCGGCGATTCCACCCTCATGTGAGGCGTATCGCTTGTAGAGCTTGTAGGGCGTGTTGAAAGCCATCGCCCAACCGATCGGGTAGTGGTTGTAGGTGGTCGGACCGCCCAATTCGTCGAAGAAGCGCATGCTCTCCTCGACGGTGTCGATGTATCCGTTGAAGAATTTCCCTTCGTTGACCGACCCGTTCGGTCCACCCTCCCCGCTGGCTCCGTTGTCGCTGATCACCACGATGATCGTGTTGTCGAGCTGGCCGGACTCTTCGAGATAGTCCAGAATCCGGCCGATCTGGGCATCGGTATAGGACAGGAAGCCGGCGAAGACCTCGGCCATCCGGGCGAAGAGCCGCTTCTCCTCCGCGCTGAGCGAGTCCCAGGGGCGCACCGTGTCCTGCTCGGGCCAGGCCTGCCCGTCCGGGCCGGTGACGTCGTGATACGGATTGATCGGCGACAGCTCGGTCTCGGGCGGAACGATGCCCATCTGTTTCTGAGTTTCGAGGACGATCTCGCGGTAGCGGTCGTAGCCCATGTCGAACTTGCCGGCGTACCGATCGGCCCACTCCCTGAACACGTGGTGCGGGGCATGACCGGCGCCCGGGCACACATAGGAAAACCACGGCTTTTCCGGGGCGATCATCGTCGAGTCACGGATGAATTCGATCGCCTTGTCCGCCAGGTCCTTGGAAAGGTGATAACCCTCCTCCGGGGTACCGGGCGCCTCGACAGGATGGCCGTCATAGATCAGCTCGGGATACCACTGGTCGGTCTCGCCGCCCATGAAGCCATAGAATCGCTCGAAACCACGTGACAGCGGCCAGTGTCGCCGCGAGGCAGCCAGATTGGACTCCTCCAGCGGCGTCAGGTGCCACTTGCCCACGCAGTAGGTGTTGTAGCCGTTTTCGGCAAGCACCTCCGAGATCAGCGCGGTGTCATCGGGAATCCGCCCGTTGTTGCCCGGGAATCCTTCAGTGAACTCCTCGACCGTGGCCATGCCCACGGTGGTGGCGTTGCGCCCGGTCAGTAGCGATGCTCGGGTCGGGGAGCACAACGCGGTGGTGTGGAATTGGGAAAGACGCACACCGCGTTCGGCGATCCGGCTCATCGCAGGCATCTCGACGAGCCCGCCGAAACAATCCCACGTCGCGATGCCCACGTCGTCCCATACGAGATAGAGCACGTTGGGCGCGCCGGGTTGCGCCTTCGGCGCTTCGTAGGGTCCCCAGTCGGGTTCGGAATCGCGGATGTCGAGCGCGATCTTCCCGTTGAAATCCTTCGCCATGGCTCCGGACGCTACACCGATCGCGCGTCGAAACGCCGCGAAACCGCCGACGGCCCGGGCGCGCCATGACTATCGGCGGCGCGGCGCGCCACGACTTTCAGCGGCGTGGCCTACTTCGCCTTCTCGAGGATCTCGACCAGGCGCCAGCGTTTGGTCGCCGACAGCGGCCGGGTTTCCATCAGCGAAACCCGGTCGCCGACACCGGCATCGCCGTTCTCGTCATGCGCCTTGACCTTGGTGGTGGTCCGGATGATCTTGCCGTAGAGCGGATGGCTCTTGCGATCTTCCAGCTCGACCACAATGGTTTTCTGCATCTTGTCGCTGACCACGTAGCCGATTGCGGTCTTGCGGCGACCACGCGGCTTCTCGGTACGCGGAGTCCGCTTGGGACCGGGCTGGGTCGCCTTCTTTGAATTCACTTCAGCCATCAGGAATCCTCACCTCCGGGTCCGGCGGCCAGACCCAATTCACGTTCGCGCAACACCGTGTACACCCGTGCGATCTCCTGCCGCACGACGCGCAGCCGGCGATTATTGGCGAGCTGGCCGGTGGCCATTTGGAAGCGCAAATTGAACAGCTCTTCCTTGGACTCGCGCAACTTTTCGACCAGCTCGTCGTCGGGAAGCTCGCGCAGTTCGCCCGTCGTGGTTCCGACTGCCATCAGAACTGCTCCTCTCGGGTGACGATGCGTGCCTTGATCGGCAGCTTGTGGATCGCGCGGGTCAACGCTTCGCGCGCGATCTTCTCGTCGGGGTAACTCAGCTCGAATAGAACTCGGCCGGGCTTGACGTTGGCTACCCACCACTCGGGTGAGCCTTTACCGGAACCCATCCGGGTCTCCGCCGGCTTCTTGGTCAACGGACGGTCCGGGAAAATGTTGATCCACACTTTGCCGCCGCGCTTGATGTGCCGGTTGATCGCGATACGCGCGGACTCGATCTGCCGGTTGGTGATGTAGGCGTGTCCCAGAGCCTGGATGCCGTAGTCGCCGAAGCTCACCGAGGTTCCGCCGCTGGCGATACCTCGCTGCCGCGGGTGGTGCTGTTTGCGGTGCTTTACTTTGCGGGGAATCAACATGACTAGCTCTCCGTGGTTTCCGAGGTACCTTCGGCGACCGCCTCTGCGACCGGAGCCTCAGTCACCGCCGGCGCTTCTTCGGTGGCGGCACGGCCGGCGTCGGTACTGGTAGCAGTGGTTCCCGACGCGCCGCTACGACGCGGGCGGGTCCCCGAGGGACGGTCGCGACGCGGACGATCTGCGCCGGCGGGGGCCGCCGTGACCTGCTCGCGCTTCCCACCGACGATGTCGCCCTTGTAGATCCACACCTTCACGCCGATACGGCCGAAGGTCGTCTTGGCCTCGTACAAGCCGTAGTCGATGTCGGCGCGCAGCGTGTGCAGCGGAACCCGGCCTTCGCGGTAGAACTCCGAGCGGCTCATCTCGGCCCCGCCGAGGCGGCCCGAGCACTGCACCCGAATGCCCTTGACATTGGGCTGACGCATGGCCGATTGGATCGCCTTGCGCATCGCGCGGCGAAAAGCGACACGGTTGCTCAACTGTTCGGCAACACCCTGGGCCACCAACTGGGCCCGGCTTTCCGGGTTCTTCACCTCGAGAATGTTGAGCTGGACCTGCTTTTTGGTCAGCTTCTCCAGGTCGGCGCGAATGCGGTCGGCCTCGGTGCCGCGCCGGCCGATCACGATGCCGGGCCGCGCGGTGTGGATGTCCACCCGCACCCGGTCACGGGTGCGCTCGATCTCCACATCGGCGATGCCGGCGCGCTCCAAACCGGTGGCCAACAGCCTGCGGATGGCGACGTCTTCCTTGATGTAATCGGCGTACTGCTTGTCGGCATACCACCGGGACTTCCAGTCGGTGGTGATTCCCAGCCGGAAGCCGTGCGGGTTGATCTTCTGGCCCACTACTGCGAGCCTCCCTTCGCTTCGTCAGAAGCATCAGTCGATGTCGCCGCCGAAGCGGCTCCGGCGATCGATGTCGCCTTCTCCGGGCTTGCCTTCTTGGCGGGAGCCTTCTTGGCCGGAGCCTTCTTGGCGGTTGCCTTTTTCGCGGGTGCGTCCGCCGCCTCGGTCCCGGCCGCCTTGGTCGACGCCGTAGCACTGGTAGCCGGAGGCGCGGTGCTAGCCGCGGCCTTACTGCCCTGAGCCCGGCGGGAGCGGGTCGCGGACGCGGAAGCAGAAGCCCGTGCGCGCCTATCCTTCGGCGGGCGACTCTCGACGATCACCGTGATGTGGCTGGTGCGCTTGCGGATCCGGAAGGCGCGTCCCTGCGCCCGCGGCCGGATGCGCTTGGCGGTCGGACCCTCGTCGGCGTAGACGGTCGCGACCACCAGCGTCGTCGGATCCAGCCCGTCGTTGTTCTGAGCGTTGGCAGCGGCGCTGGCGATCACCTTGGCAACCGGCTCGCTGGCGGCCTGCGGGGCCCACCGCAGAATGTCGAGGGCCTCCTCGACGCTCTTGCCGCGGACCAGATCGATGACGCGGCGCGCCTTGGTGGCCGAGATCCCCACATAGCGGGCAACCGCGGTCGCCGAGGGGTATTCGATGGTATTGGTCGTGGACATCAGCGCCTCTTCGCTTTTCGGTCGTCCTTGATGTGACCCTTGAACGTCCGCGTCGGAGCGAACTCGCCCAGCTTGTGCCCGACCATCGCCTCGGTGACGAACACCGGCACGTGCTTGCGGCCGTCGTGGACGGCGAAAGTGTGACCGATGAAATCGGGGATGATGGTCGAACGACGGGACCAGGTCTTGATGACCTGTTTGGTGTTCTTCTCGTTCTGAACGTCGACCTTCTTGAGTAGATGGTCGTCGACGAACGGGCCCTTCTTCAGGCTGCGTGGCATCGCTGGCTACTCCTAGCGCTTATTCTTGCCGGTGCGCCGGCGTCGGACGATGAGTTTGTCGCTCTGCTTGTTCGGCTTGCGGGTCCGCCCCTCGGGCTTGCCCCACGGGCTCACCGGGTGACGCCCGCCAGAGGTCTTGCCCTCGCCGCCGCCGTGCGGGTGGTCGACCGGGTTCATCACGACACCGCGGACGGTGGGACGCCGCCCCTTCCAACGCATGCGGCCGGCCTTGCCCCAGTTGATGTTCGCCTGCTCGGCGTTACCGACCTCGCCGACAGTGGCCCGGCAGCGCACGTCGACGCGGCGAATCTCACCGGACGGCATGCGCAGCGACGCGTAGCTACCTTCTTTGCCGAGGAGCTGGATGCTGGCACCCGCCGACCGCGCCATCTTGGCGCCGCCGCCGGGCCGCAGTTCAACGGCGTGAATCACGGTACCGGCGGGGATGTTGCGCAGCGGCAGGTTGTTACCGGGTTTGATGTCGGCGTTGGGACCTGACTCGATGACGTCGCCTTGCGAAAGACCCTGGGGCGCAATGATGTAACGCTTCTCGCCGTCCAGAAAATGCAGCAACGCGATGTTTGCGGTTCGGTTGGGATCGTATTCGATGTGCGCGACCTTGGCGTTGACACCGTCCTTGTCATGGCGACGGAAGTCGATCACCCGATAGGCACGCTTGTGCCCACCGCCTTTGTGCCGGGTGGTGATTCGGCCGTGCGCGTTTCGTCCACCCTTACCGTGCAGTGGACGCACCAGCGACTTCTCCGGGTGATCGCGGGTGATCTCCGCGAAGTCGGAGACGCTGGATCCGCGGCGACCCGGTGTCGTCGGCTTGTACTTGCGAATTGCCATGTCTGTTAGTCCTCTAGTTCCTCAGCGTCCCCGAGATCAGGCCGGAGTTCCGAACAGGTCGATCGGCTTGCTTCCCGCGGTTAGGGTGACGATGGCGCGCTTGGTGCTCTTGCGCGTTCCGTATCCGGTGCGGGTCCGCTTGCGCTTGCCCTGACGGTTCATGGTGTTCACCGAGTCGACCTTGACTTTGAAGATCTTCTCTATCGCGATCTTGATCTGGGTCTTGTTCGAATCGGGGTGCACCACGAAGGTGTACACGTTCTCCTCGATCAGTCCGTAGGACTTCTCCGAGATCACCGGAGCCAGGATGATGTCGCGGGGGTCGGTCACGGTAGCCATCAGGCCGAAACCTCCTGATCCTGAGTGGTATTGGCGGCGTTCGCCTGGATATAGGCGTCGAGAGCCTCCACGCTGAACACCACGTCGTCTGCATTGAGGACGTCATAAGTGTTGAGCTGATCCGGCGGGATCACGTGCACGCCAGGCAGATTGCGCACGCTCTTGGCGCCCACCTCGTCGGCGCGGCCGATCACCACGAGAACCTTGTTCTTCTGGGCCGCGCGCTCGCCGGTAAGGGTCGCCAGAAACGACTTGGCGCTCTTGGTCGAGGGGACCTGCCCGCTCACCAACTCCGTGACGGCGTGAATACGCTCGTTTCGCGCTCGGTCCGAAAGTGCGCCGCGCAACGCTGCGGCGATCATCTTCTTCGGGGTTCGTTGGCTGTAGTCCCGCGGCTGCGGACCATGCACGACACCGCCGCCGGTGAACTGCGGAGCGCGGGTCGAGCCCTGCCGGGCCCGGCCGGTGCCCTTCTGCCGGTAGGGCTTCTTGCCGCCACCGGACACCTGAGCGCGGGTCTTGGTGGCATGCGTGCCTTGACGTTTGGCCGCCAATTGCGCGGTGACAACCTGATGCATCAGCGCAATGTTGGGCTCGACGTCGAACAACTCGGCCGGCAGCGCAACGGTGCCGTCCTTCTTGCCGCCCGGCGTACTCACGGCGATCTTCAGGAAATCTTGAGCCATTTTACTTCTCGCCTCGCTTTATTGCGCTGCGGACAACCACCAGTCCACCGTTGCGGCCGGGAATGGCGCCCTTGATCAACAGCACGCCGTTTTCGGCATCGACCTTGTGCACCTTGAGGTTTTGGGTCGTCACCCGGTCATTGCCCATTCGGCCCGACATGCGGGTGCCCTTGAACACCCGACCCGGCGTGGAGCAGCCACCGATCGATCCGGGCCGGCGGTGCACCGCCTGAGCACCGTGGCTCGCGCCCTGGCCCCGGAAGCCGTGGCGCTTCATGGTGCCAGCGAATCCCTTTCCCTTGGAGGTGCCGGTCACGTCGACGAAGGCACCGTCGGCGAAGATCTCGGCAGTCAGCTCCTGACCAATCTCGTAATCCGCGGCGGCTGCCTCGTCGTCGAGGCGAATCTCGGCGAGGTGGCGGCGGGGATTCACCCCGGCAGCGGCGTACTGTCCGGTCACCGGCTTGTTCACCTTGCGCGGGCTGATCTCGCCATAGGCGAGCTGCACGGCGCTGTAGCCGTCGCGCTCGGGGGTTCGGATACGGGTCACCACGTTGGGCCCGGCCTTGACGACCGTGACCGGGACGACTTTGTTGTTCTCATCGAACACCTGCGTCATGCCCAGCTTGGTGCCCAGAATGCCACGCCGCGGCGCGGCGGAACTGCCTGAGGGTGCCATGTTCTGGATATCTCCTACCGGGATGCCTATGGGCTGCCTTTTTCGGATGCCTATTGAATATTGACGTCGACGCTGGCCGGCAGATCGATGCGCATGAGGGCATCGACAGTCTTCGGAGTCGGGTCCAGGATGTCGATGAGTCGCTTGTGGGTGCGCATTTCGAAATGCTCGCGCGAGTCCTTGTACTTGTGCGGGGACCGGATGACGCAATACACGTTCTTCTCGGTCGGCAGCGGTACAGGGCCGACCACGCTGGCGCCGGTTCGGGTGACCGTCTCAACGATCTTGCGCGCCGAGGCGTCGATCGCCTCATGGTCGTAGGCCTTGAGCCTGATGCGGATCTTTTGTCCCGCCACGCTTCTCCTACCTCACTACTCATGCGGGCCCTCGCCGTTCGATGAAGGGCTGTCGGGCCCGGCTGTGCCGCCGCTGTTTACCTGTCTGTGGTTCACCGGTCCCCGCGGTCGGGTGTGTCGCCCGCACGCACGCTCGTCCGCGCGAGAATCTCGTCACGATCGAGGTTGGGACCGGATGCGCCGGTTAAGGCGCTGGTCGCATGCCCGGCCAAGCGAACCTGGCTCAGGGCAACCCGAACAGTATGCCTGACGAACCGGGCTCCTCCAAATCCCGGCCGCAAGCCCGCCACCAAGTATCTTACCGACAAGTAAGATAGCCAAGATGAGTCCCTCGACCACCACATCCAGCAACGCCACATTCAACAACGCCACATCCAGCAACGCCACATTCAGAAAGGCCACACTTACCAACGCCGCGATCGGCAAGACGGCATTCAGGTGACGTACCGCAGCACCTACCGGATGTGGCAGCGCCTGGCCACGCTGCCCGCGGGCCGGCGGGTGTTCTCGGCCGCGGCGATGGCCCGCGCCCCGTACTTCGCATCGATCCTGCCCCATGTGCGGCGCATGGAGCCCGGTCTGGCAGAGGTGGAGGTGCCCAACTGGTTTTTCGTTCACAACCATCTGCGCACCGTGCACGCCATCGCGTCGTGTAATGCCGCCGAGATGGCCATGGGGATGCTGATGGAGGCAACTGTTCCGACTAGCCACCGGTGGATTCCCAAAGCGATGAGCGTGCGGTATCTGCACAAGGCAACCACCTCACTACGCGCGACCGCCAGAATCGAGCCGCCCGACTTCGCCGCCATCACCGAGGGCACCGAAGTTGTGGTGCCGGTCAGTGTGGCCGACCGCAACGGCACCGAGGTCGTACACGCCGAGATCACCACCTGGATCACACCGTCCCGTTGACCCGGCGGCTATCGAAGACCCTCCCAGAACTGACATTGGTGAGCCCGGCCGAAGTCGGCGGTCATTCGACTGCCGTTGGGCTGCAGCGACATCACCAGCCCCGTGCCGCCTACCGCGGACCAGTCGGGCTGACCGTCGGCCCGCGGAGCGCCTCGCGCGACGAAATGCGCCCAGTAGTCCATCATCTGGTCGGATAGTTTGATCTGGGCGGGATTCAGTGGGGGCGCCCCGCCGACGTCGAACAGGTAGCGAAGTTCCAGCGAATGGCTGGCTCCGACCGGAAACGGCAAGGTGCGCAACGGGTCGGGCGCCGGCGCCCCGCGGTCGTTGAACTCGTAGGCATAAACGGCCCGGCCGGGGTCACTGGCGAGCGCCTCGGCCATCCGGTCCGCGACGCAAGCGAACACCCCGTCGGTGACGGCGGTCGAATAGGCCACTGGAACGCTGTCGAAAGCGGACAGCGGATATCGTTCGGCCACTGCGGCCGCGTCAGCCCCGAACGTGGCGGCCAGTAGACCCGGATAGTCCGACGGCTGGTAAACCTTGCCCCGGCGCAGATATTCCAGGGCAACGAACAGCGTGAACTCGTCGCGATTGGTACCGATCATGATCGGCACTCGCGCAGCCCGGCCCTCATCGAAACCCGCCACCGGATCGACCGGCAGCACGGCGGTGCCGGTCACCGGTCCGATGAGTTCATCATCACCGATGTTGTAGTACCACAGTGGCTTTCGCAGCTTCCCGACGGGCAGCCCGCGCAGGCATCCGGCTACCGACGCCGGGTCGGCACATCCCACCTCGGCGGCATAGTCGATGCTGCGGGCCTGCGCAACCGGCAGAGCACCCTGTGCCTGGCACGGTGCGCTCTGGATGATGGCCGCGCTGAACAAACCCCGCGAGCCGGGCGAGACCAGGTGGTCGCACACCGACATGCCACCGGCCGACTCCCCCGCCACCGTCACCTTGTCCGGATTGCCACCGAACTGCGCGATGTTGTCGCGAACCCAGCGCATGGCTGCCTGTTGATCGAGCAGACCATAATTGCCCACATCTCCGGCGGGCCCGAGCGCCGGGTGAGCCAGAAAGCCCAGCGGGCCGAGTCGGTAGTTGATCGTGACGACGACGATGTCACCGCGCGCGGCCAGGCGGCGCGCGTCGTACACGCCGCCACTACCGTTGACGAACGAGCCGCCATGGATCCACACCATCACCGGGCGCGGCTCGGGCCGTCCGGAATCGGAAACTACCGGGGTCCAAATGTTTACCGTCAGGCAGTCCTCGTCGGTCTGGCGGCCCAATTCGATGTCACCGCCGAGGTCCTGGATGCAACGCGGTCCCAGCCGGCCGGCGTCACGCACCCCTACCCACTTGGGCACCGGTTCCGGCGGCTTCCAGCGAAGCTGCCCGACCGGCGATGCGGCATAGGGGATTCCGGCGAAGAAGCGGTGATCGTCGGCTATCACACCCCGCACGGCTCCGGCTTCGGTCTGCACGACAGCGCTATCCGCCGCCGGCGACTCGACCACATGCTGCCCCCGCACGCACCCGGCTCCCGCCACGACCGCGACCACGACACACACCAGTCGGCCGAGAATCGATGCGAGCGCCACGGAGTCCGAGCTTAATCCCGATGGCTGCGTGGCACCTTTCGCCGACCGCTCCAATCACCTAGACTAAAAAATTGACACCCGTCAAGTATTGGCTCTCGGACGAGGAGAACCGCGTGAGCACTTCGGCAATCGGCATCGAAGAAACGGGCACGGAAAAGCAAAACGCCGCCAAAGCCCTGGCCGATCCGAGGGCGTATGCCGACGACGCCCGGCTGCATGCGGCCCTCAGCTATCTGCGGGCCAACGAACCGGTCGCGTGGGTGGACAATCCGCCGTACCGCCCGTTCTGGGCACTCACCAAGCACGCCGACATCATGGCCGTCGAGCGGGACAACGAGCTGTTCATCAGCGGACCGCGACCGCTGCTACTCCCGGCCGAGGGCGACGACGTGATGAAGCAACAGCAAGCTGCCGGGATCGGTCTACGCACCCTGATCCACATGGACGACCCGCACCACCGCGACGTCCGCAAGATCGGTGTCGACTGGTTTCGGCCGAAAGCGATGCGCGACCTCAAGGTCCGGGTGGACGAATTGGCGAAGCGGTACGTCGACCGGATGCGTGACATCGGGCCCGAATGTGACTTCGTCACCGATATTGCAGTGAATTACCCACTCTACGTAATACTTTCGCTGCTGGGCTTGCCGGAAGACGACTTTCCCCGAATGCTCAAGCTGACCCAGGAGATGTTCGGCGGCGATGACACCGAGCACAAGCGCGGTAAGGGCACGACTGAAGACATGCTGGCGGTGCTGATGGATTTCTTTGTCTATTTCTCGGCGCTGACCACCTCACGCCGCGAACGTCCCACCGAGGACCTGGCTTCCGCGATCGCCAACGGCACGATCAACGGCGAGCCGCTCTCGGATATGGACACCGTCTCGTACTACGTCCTCGTCGCCAGCGCCGGCCACGACACCACCAAGGACGCCATCTCTGGCGGGCTGCGGGCGCTCGTCGACAATCAGGACCAGCTTGCGCGGCTACGCGACGATCCGGGCCTGATGGGCACCGCCGTGGAGGAGATGATCCGCTGGACAACGCCAGTGAAAGAGTTCATGCGGACCGCCACCGCTGACACCGAGATACGAAGTGTACCGATCGCCAAGGGCGAGTCGGTGTATCTGGCCTATGTGTCGGCCAACCGGGATGAAGAGGTCTTCGATCAACCGTTCCGCTTCGACGTGGGCCGCGACCCGAACAAACATCTGGCCTTCGGATACGGGGTGCACTTCTGCCTTGGCGCGGCACTGGCGCGGATGGAGATGAACAGCCTGTTCAGCGAGCTGGTACCGCGACTGGATTCGATCGAGCTGGCCGGCGAGCCGGAGCTGACGGCCACCACATTCGTCGGCGGTCTCAAGCACCTGCCGGTGCGCTACTCACTGAGGTGATGAATTCGGCTGCCCGGTGACCCATCATCACGATCGTCGCATGTGGGCCCCTACTCGTGATTGCCGGCAGTATCGATCCGTCGACCACCCACAATCCGTCCACACCGAGGACTCGGCACCGGGTGTCGACCACCGCCGCGGGATCGCCGTCGGCGCCCATTCGCGCGCTGCCGCATAGATGCTGGGAGGTCGCCCACGACGCGTCGGTCTGAACCCCGGAACCTGCGATTTCGGCGGCCAATTCGGTTCCCGTGCGCAGTAGTTCGACGTCGGCGGGCTCGCTGTCATATCGATGTTCGATCACCGGGGCGACGTCCGGATCGGCAGAAGCGAGCATGACCCGGCCCCGAGCCCTTGGCCTCATCAGCGCCACACCGATATGCGGCCGATCCGGCGGGGGCTCATGGCGCCCGCCCGTCATCGCGCCGAAGCCCTCGGTGTACGGCCTGATCTCCAGCCCGTCCGGTGTGGTCAATACCGCCTCCAGCACAGGGACGCCGTCGCTCGGCGCCCAGTTCACCGGCAGAAGCCACTCCGGGTGGTCGACAGTATCGATACCAACCGGCAGATCAGCCCTCACCGCTACCCCGGCGGCCTGAAGCTCCCGCTCTGGTCCGATGCCGGACAACATCAGCAGATGGGCCGAGCCGATCGCCCCCGCGCACAGCACGATCCGGTCAGCAGTGAGGACCCGACGCCCCTGAGCCCCGGTACAGTCAATCGCTCGGGCACGTCCCTTGGCCACCTCGATCCGCAGCGCGCGGGTATCGGTCAGCACTTTCAGGTTGCGACGATGCAGTATCGGCCCCAGGAATGCGCCGCCCGGTCCGACACGGTTGCCGCTTTGGATGTTCAGCGGCACCGCCCCAACCCCTGCAGGCAACGGACGCCCGCTCGTCGAGCCGTTGAGATCACTGATCCAAGTGAAACCCATTAGTCGGGTGGCCTCAACGAATGCCGCTGTGCATCCGTCGAATTTGGCCACTCGTTGTACGGTGATCGGGCCTCCGGATCCATGTAACTCGTTATCGAAGTCGATATCGTTCTCGATCGCCTTGAAGTGCGGTAACACGTCGGTCCATGACCAGCCGGCCAATCCCCACCCGTCGACATCGGACGGCAAGGCCCGGCAGAAGTATCCGCCGTTGACGGCGCCAGACCCGCCGACCACCGCGCCGCGGATGAGCTCCGCATACCGTTTCGGCACCTCGGTCAGGGTCGTGGAATAGCGTCGGACGACTGAGCTCGCCGAGCCGACCGGCAGCCGCAGGCCATCGGTGATCTGGTGCAGGACCCGAGGATCAGCCGGACCGGGACCCGATTCGACCACAGTTACCCGGCATCCGCCGTCTGCAGATAGTCGTTCTGCAAGAGCAGATCCCGCACTTCCAGCGCCGACGATCAGGACGTCACTATGCACGCGAGGGACGCTCAGGTGCGAATCTGCGGTTTGAGCGCGCCGACATGATGCTCGCGTAGCACGCCACTCCACAAACCCAACCCGTAGGCGATATCGTCAAGACGCTTCAACAGGAAGTAAGTAACCAGGCCGACCCGCTTCACCTCGTCGTCCTCGGCGCCGCTATTGGCGCTTCGATTGCCACTCCGGCTGACCCAGTCGAACACCCCGTCCAGCACTGCCGCCACCAGAACCACCCGGCGACAGCGCTTTGACAGCACCGCGCCGACCAGGGCGATCGGCCAGTAGTGCCGGCAGATCGCGGCCGCCAGTCGGGTGGCCGCCGACCACAACCCCTGGGTTGCCACGACTGCGACTTCCATGGGTTCGGTCTGCACGCCGGACAGCGACTTTGCAATCCGGTGTCCGGTGATCGCGGCAACAGCGGCGGACGCGAAATATCCGAGGCCGGAGCCAATGGCAACCAGAACCCAGACCACCAAGGTCCATCCGGAGATCACCAACGGGGTCGCCTTCCCGGGATGGCGGATCGCCAGCGGTGCCGCCGCCTCTCCATAAAACCTCTTGCGCACAAACCACTTTCGAAACTCCGTCCGGTGGTCGTGGGCCACCATCGCGATGGGCTCGTAGCGCAGCCGCGCGCCCGCCTCATTCAGCCGCCAGCAGAGATCCACGTCCTCACCTGCAGCCAGTGACTCGTCAAAGCCGCCTATGTCGATCAGGGCTTGACGGCGGCAGATGATCGCGGCACTGGGCACGTACGACACCTGGCCGTACGGCACCACCGGCGCCTCCCGACCACCCAGATCGAGCGAGGAACGCACCGCCTCGTAGCGGGCCACGGCGTTCTCCGACGGGTTCAATGCGACGATCCGAGGCGCCACCAGCGCGACTGCCGGGTCGCAGAAGTGCCCGAGCAGAGCCTCAAGCCAGCCCCGACGGGGCACGACATCGGAGTCCAGGAATGCGACGAGTTCGGTTTCACACACCCGCAAACCGGCATTGCGCGCAGCAGCCGGTCCCTTGCTGCGGGAATGCCTGACAACCCTTAAATCGCAGTGCAGACCCTCGAATTGCGACTCGAGTACCGGTGTCGCCGAACCGTCATCAACGATCACCACCCGAAGTCCGCGCAATGAGCGGACAAGCCTATTAAGCCCGGAAGCATTGTCCCGCACCGGAATAACAACCGTGACATCGCGATGCGAAGGGCCACTGAGCGGCCGGGGATGAGCGATCGTGGCATCCAGCAGCGTGCGTGCCAACTGGGCGCTGATCGCGTCGCGCACTTCGAGCCGGCCGCCGTTCAGCATGGTCTGGGCAGCCGGGGCCAGCCGCAGCAGACGAGTCGGTGACCCGCCGAGCAGAGCGGCGCCCTCCCCCAACACGCGGACCCGCCGATCCACTTGGACGGCGAATCCGTCGGGCAGCCGCTGCCCGCTCACCGCAACATCCCCTCGTGGTCCGGCGCCCATCGGGCGACCCGCCCCAGACACGTGTCAACCATCTCGGAAAAAATCGTCTGCCCCTGGCCTGCGGTCGCGGTAGTCGGGTCCCCCAGCACTCCCAGCGAACTCACGGCGGCGACTCCGCCGCGACGCATTTCCGGCATCAGCTCCGACAGCGGAGCCCGGTTGCCGGCGGTGAGATGATCGCGGCGGACCACCTCCGGTGAAATATGTAGCAATACAGATGTTTCGGTATGGCCCGCATGCGCGTCGGCGTTGCTGACGGTGCAGGGACACCACGCCGCGTCATGCCCTTCGGACCGTACCTGCGCAACGGCGTGCCGCAGTGCCTCCACGTTTCCGCCGTGGCCGTTGATGAATACCAGTCGGGACGCCCAGCGGCATGCGGATCGAGCGAACTGCACGACTACCTCCGCCAGTGCGGATGTGCCGATCGAAACCGTACCGGCGAAGCCTTCGTGTTCACCGCTGGCGCCGTAACCTATCGCGGGTGCCACGAGCCAATCGGACGCGATGCCGGTCCGTCCGCCATTCGTCGGTAACCGCGGGGCAAGCGCGTTTGCGACGGCAATCGCGATGCGCGTATCGGTGTCCAGCGGCAGGTGGGGTCCATGCTGCTCGGTAGAACCTAAGGGGACGACCAGCGCGGGCGACGATTTTTGCACCTGCCTCGACGTTGAGTTCCCGAGCTCGCTGGGGAAAGCCACGCGACGATGGTAGGCCCAATTCACCTGGGATGCACCAATTGTTGCTGTTTGAGTGGTAATTGACTGCGTGCGATTCACTTCCTCTATCGCCCGACAATTCACGCCAGCCCCCTGTGCCCCGCCCGTACCAGCGCGACCCCGGGCCCGAGCTGCGCAGTCAGACCCCAAGCGTGCGGGTGAAACCATCGGGAATCAGGACATCCTCACGCGTGAGTTCATGGACCGATGATTTGCCAAGAGCCATCAACGCGGAGTCGACACCACCGCGCAAAATGTCAAGAACGTTCTCTACGCCGGCCTGTCCGTTGGCGGCCAAACCCCACAGATAGGCCCGCCCGATCATCACCGCCCTGGCACCCAGAGCTAGGGCCTTCACGACGTCACTACCGCGCCGAATACCACCGTCCAGCAAAACTTCGACCTGGTCGCCGACCGCATCGGCGACAGCCGGCAGACAACGGATCGCGGCCGGCGTCCCATCCAAGTTGTTGCCGCCGTGGTTGGACACGCTTATCGCTGAAACTCCGCTGTCCACAGCACGTTTGGCATCGTCCACCCGCACCACCCCTTTGAGCAGGAACGGTCCGCCCCACTGCTCACGTAGCCAGGCAATATCTTCCCAGGTCGGCGGTGGCGTACCGATCCACTCCCCATAGGCCTGAAAGAAGGTCGGGCCTGCCTCGCCCCGGGCGCCCTGGTTGGGTACCCGCAAGTCCGGCGGGCGCAGACCCTTTCCAAAGCTCCACAACCAGCGCGGTTTGGTCAACACCTCCGGAGACATCCGCAGCATGGTGCCGAGGTTCATCTGTTCGGGGATTTTCGGACTTCCCCAATCGCGCCCATGGGAAAAGCTCCAGTCGGTGGTCACGATCAACCCGACCGCCCCGGCTTCTCTGGCGCGCTGCACCCGTGCGGCAATCTGGTCACGGCTGCCCAACCAGTACATCTGAAAGAAGATCTTGTCGTGTGCCGCCAGCACCTCTTCCATCGGCTTGCTTGCGAAGGACGACAGGCCCATGGCGGTACCACGCGCGGCGGCGGCCCGCGCTACCGCCACCTCGCCGTCTGGGTGGACGGCCTGGACGCCCGTCGGCGAGATGACAATCGGCAATGAAATCTCTTGCTCCATAACGGTTGTCGTTAAATCGCGCTTCTCGACAGCTCCCACCACGTGCGGCGCGAAGCCGAGTTGCGCGAACGATTCGACGTTGTCGGCGACGGTCAGCCCTTTTTCGCTGGCAGCGATCAGCGAAGAGTAGACGGACTTGGGAAGTCGCTTCTTCGCACGTTTTTGGGCGATAGCGACCGTTTCGAACCAGGTATCGCGCGCCATCAGGCCATCTCCGCTCTAGACCGGGCTTTCGTTACAGAACTTTTTGGGCGGGGCGCTCAGAAGAGTCAGCGGAATGGGACCGGAGGGGGTTGTCCTTCGGCCGACGGTGCGGGAGTGATCAACTCCGGACCTGGGTTTGTCGCGTTCGCGGGCCAAAGCCGGCTCACCGTAGCCCTGCACGCATTCGGGGTCCGGACCTTCCAGTGGCAGGCCGGTGAAGAACTTCGCCGCCATACAGCCACCGCGACAGCTGTCGTAGTGTCCGCAGCTGCCGCACGCACCGGCAGACTGTGGTTCACGCAGCCCCCGAAATAGTTCGGAGTTCTGCCAAACATTCTGGAATCCCTTGTCCGATAGGATATTTCCTGCCAGAAACATGTCATGTATCGCGAACGGGCAGGCGTATACATCGCCCACCGGGTCGATGAGGCAGACCACTCGGCCGGCACCGCAGAGGTTGAGACCGGCCAACGCACCGGGCTCGCCGAGTCCCGCCAGATGAAAGAACGAGTCGCCGGTGAGTACCCGCTCGCCGTGCGCGACCAGCCACTCATACAGCCGTATCTGCTGGGCAGCGGTGGGGTGCAATTCGTCCCAGACGTCGGCGCCACGTCCCGAGGGCCGCAGACGGGTGATACGCAGAGTCGCACCGTACCGATCGGCTAGCGCTTTGAATTCATCGAGTTGATCGACATTGTGGCGGGTCACCACGACAGAGATCTTCGCGTCGCGGAATCCGGCGTCGCGCAGCTTCTCCAGCGCCGCGACGGCCATTGCGAAGGAACCCGGACCGCGCACCGCATCGTTCACCTCGGTGGTCGCGCCATCCAGAGAAATCTGCACGTCGACGTAGTCACTGGCGGCCAACCGGTCAGCCACCTGCCTGGTGATCCGCACTCCGTTCGTGGAGAACTTGACACCCACCCGGTGTGCGGTCGCATAGTCGACGAGTTCCCAGAAGTCGGACCGCACGGTGGGTTCCCCGCCGCCGATGTTCACATAGAACACCTGCATGCGTTCCAGCTCGTCGATGATGTCCTTGCACTGCCGCGTACTGAGCTCCCGCGGATCCCGCTTTCCGGATGACGACAGACAATGGACACAGGACAAGTTGCATGCGTAGGTAAGTTCCCAGGTCAGGCAAATCGGCGCGTCCAAGCCGCGTTCGAACTGATCGACCAATCTGGGTACAGCTACCGCGGTCATGGAATCTCCTGGCGGACCAGCATTTTGGATTGTGCGAGCACAGCCAGGGCCCGGAAGTACGGAGCCGAGCTGGCCTCATCGATTCCCGCTGCGCGACAGGCGGAACGGGCGTCCGAATGGTCGGCCAGCGAATTCACCACACCGGCGATGGTCTGGTTCTTCAGGAACGACAGCTTGCGGGTCCCGAAGTGATAGAGCAGCGCGCCGAATGGTTCGGGCCGCACGGCTACCTGGGGGTGCAGCCGCCAATGCAGGTCGGGGTCGAACGTTCGGTCGAGCGGGGTTTCGCCATCCGGCGAGGCCACGATCAGTAAACCCCGCACATCCCGTCGATCGAGACTTCCTCGACCAGGCTCTCGGTGACCATATCCGCTACCTCGGTTGGTCCTACGTACTCAATCTGCTCGGATGGCTTCATTTATCTGGCCCTTCCACTCAACCGGGTCTCGACATTCGGACTCCAGATGGCCAGAATATGGCATCGGGTGCCGAAATGAAAGGTGGTCACCGGTGCGGGCTGCAAAGGCGCGGGTGGGCCGCCGTCGATCGACGACCTGGGAACACATCAGCGATGTCGCGATCGACCTGTTCATGGACAGAGGCTTCGAGGATGTCAGCGTCGACGATGTGGCGGTGGCGGCCGGCATCGCACGCCGCACGCTGTTTCGGTATTACCCCTCAAAAAACGCGCTGCCATGGGGCGACTTCGATGCACACCTGGACCGGATGCGCGCGCTGCTGGCCGACGCCGACCCGGCGGTGCCGATCAGAGCTGCATTGCGCAGCGCGTTGCTGGCGTTCAACGACTTCGACGACACCGATCGCCATCGACAACGCATGCGTTTGATACTGGAAACCGAGTCACTGCAAGCATATTCGATGACAATGTATTCCGGATGGCGCGCGGTCGTGGCCACCTTCGTGGCCGACCGTCTTGGGGTGACGCCGGACGATCTGGTACCACGGACCGTGGCGTGGACAATGCTCGGCGTGGCACTGGCGGCTTACGAACAGTGGCTCCAAGACGCCACGGTCGCCCTGCCCGCCGCACTGGATGCCGCATTCGACCTACTCGCTCCGGGCCTGTCCGACCTCTCCCCCATCTAGCGCGAACGCGCGGGTCTGCACGCCGACACCGGGCTGCCGCAGGCAATGCGCGCACGCAGCCGCACCGCGGCGCCAAGCCTGCCAACCTAGAACTGCAGAGGCTCCGGGTGCCCTGATCCCTCCGCGTAGCCGATACGGGCATCGCCCATCTCGACCGGATCACTTCGTGGCGTTTGATCTGGTTGCCTTTCAAATGGTTTCGCGCCTGACTCGAGCCGCTAGAGTCGCGGCTAGCGCAGCTGAGAACGGACGGTACTGCTGTGCGGGTAGTAGATCGAGAACTTCTCGGCCACGCAATAGCGCCGGCGGCGCAGTTTCCCGATGAGGCTATGCACGACACCCATATCGTCATCGTTGCCTCAGAACTGCGACACTCGCTCCCGGAAGACTTGTGCCGGCGTCCGCCAGCTTCTGCAGATGCGGCGTAGTTTTCCTGCCAGCGCAGCACATTCGCGTACCAACAATCGCTTCCCTCTGCGACACCTGATCGCCTACATTACGAGGCGCGGCCTCGCATTCCGCACCAGAGTTTCGAGGCCTCGCCGAATCGCCAGCCAACCCGTTCACGGAGGTCTCGATGGGACAGGAACTCGCAACAGGACCCGCCAGGCGGCCCGCGGCTTTCGCGGCAGCGGTTGCGCTTTCACTGTCGGCCTTGTTCGCCGGTACTCCCTTGAGCTCTGCGGATCCCTATGACGACGACGGCGGCGGCGGTGACGACAGCAGCTATGTCGAAGACTCCGGTGGCGGCGGAGATGACGGCGGAGCCGACAGTGGCGGCGTCGACGATAGCGGCAGCGACGATGGTGGCGGCGGCGATGAGCCCGCCCCGGCGCCGCCTGGCGACAGCGGCGACGACACCCAAGGCGGCGGCATGGGCGGCGGGGACGAAGGCGGCGGCATGGGCGGCGGCGACGAAGGTGCCTCCACCGGCGGCGGGGACGAAGGCGGCGGCATGGGCGGCGGCGACGAAGGTGCCTCCACCGGCGGCGGGGACGAAGGCGGCGGCATGGGCGGCGGCGACGAAGGTGCCTCCACCGGCGGAGACGACACCCAAGGCGGCGGCATGGGCGGCGGAGACGACACCCAAGGCGGCGGCATGGACGGAGGCGGCGGCATGCTGCAGCCTTCGAATTCCCAAGCCCCCGCAGCAGATGTGACGACGGCCAATTCCGCCGAGGTGACTACGGTCACCTCGACCGAGGCCACCTCCGAGCAGATCAGCACCTACACGGAGTCGATCCAATCGTCCTTCACCAGTAGCAATTACAGCACCGGAGGTCGCCTGCGAAGCCCGGTCGCGGCATGGAATTCTCGCTGGGTTTCCTATGACCGGTACTACCGGCCGGTGTTCACCAATCCCTACCGGAGCCCGCTGCAGGTCGTCTACGACTACGGAAGCGGCCCACAGACTTTCACTGTTCCGCCATTGCAGCGGGCGGCGATCGATGTGCCCACCGCCGGGGTCTTCAACTTCACCGGCATGACGAACTCGGGCTCCGGCCCGGCCTCAAACGTATCGGTCGGCAGCTTCTCCGGCGGCGGCTATCAACCCGCCCCCGGCCAGCCGCCGCCGAACAAACCGCCGGTGTTCAAGAGCATCCCTAAGCCTCTGGTGCAGGTGAGCTACTCCGGCGGAAAATCCGAACCGTTCCGGGTCAGTTCGCTCACCGATCTCGGCAAGGATCCCACCGCCAACGGGGCCACAAAGGTGCTGCTGGACGAGGAAATCCCGGCCTGGGGAGAATGGGTGAAGTCGCCCAAAGGTGATGAACAGATGTTCGAGATCACCGAGACCCAGCTGCTGCCCGGGGTCAAACCGCCGGGCCAGGACCCGATACCCGGCTACGACGTCCAACTGGTCACCTCTTCGAATTCCACGTCCTGGATCGACCGCAACAAGACTGTCCTCGTCGCCGTGGCTGCCGGAGCCGGCGTACTGGCACTGGCGGCGGTAGTGCTAATCCTGATCAGGCGGCGTCCGAGCAGCGAGGCTTAGTCTGCTACATCCTCGGCCGGGGTCGGCGCGCCCTTCAGAGGAAAACGCACGGTCAGTTCTCGTCGGCCTGTGTTTGTTCGCTGGAACCGAACCAGCGTTGGTAGATGGCCTGGTAGGTTCCGTCCTCCCGCACCTCCAGTAGCGCGCCATCCACTGGCCGTCGCAAGTCACTGCCGAGCCGAAAGAGCAGACCGTAATCCTCGTCGTGGAAAGGCGGGCCGGCCAGTCCGGCAATATCTACACCTTTGTGGGCAGCGTAGTAACGCAAGACGGGCGCGTCGAACACGACAGCGTCATGGTCATCTCGTAGCGCCTGGTAGCAGTCTTCGATGGTGGGCATTTCGGTTGGCGTGATGCCCATGCTGCGTAGATACGCCGATGCAGTTGTAGCAGGAACAGTGCACACCTTGACGTCGTAGAGATCGGAAGGTCCATTGATCCGGCTTTCGAACTGTTCGACGGTCAGCGTCGCAGTCAAGTTGGCGGTGTAGAGCGCGACGAAAATAATTCCGGCAAATCCCCAGAGGATGGCGATGCAGCGGCCGACCCATTGCCGGGGAGCATCAGGAGCGGCGCCGGCAAGCGCACCGAAACCCCACGCAAACGACTGGAAAATGCCGGGGAAATATGAGCTGGAGACCATCGAGCCCTCATGACGGCGTTCGAACAGCCACATCAGATGCGCCGGAATCACGCTGATCGCCACCGCGGCTACCAGCCAGACCAGCATGGTCCTCGAGTACAGCAGGTCGAAGAAACTGCGGAGCCCGGGCGACGAGTCACCGGTACTGTTTTCGGGCACGAGTATCTGCAGGCCGGCATCCATGACCGGCTGGGAGAAGTCATAGCTCATGCCGCGTTCCGCGGTGATCGCGATGCCTCCGGCCGCCATATCGGCTCGCCCGTCGGACACGGCTTGCAGTTGACCGGCCACGCCATCCACCTGCAGATAGTTCGTCGTCCAACCAAGACGCTCGGCGATCTGCTCCCACAATTCGATGGTGAAGCCCGTCCAGCGATCCTCGTCGCTGTGAATCACCAGGGGCGCCAAGGGATAGACGGCGACAGTTACCGTGCGTTCCTGGGCCGAGGCGGACGGACCGGACGCGGGCACAGCGCCGAAGAGTGCCACCAACATGATCACGGCCGCACATCCACGCCAGCGCTTCAACAGGCATCTCCTACGCTAGGAAAATCGGTGCTACGACGTCTGATCGTAGGACTTCTCGCCTGTCGCTATCGGACTCCTCGAACGTTCAGCGCCGGAGATCAGTTGGTGACGACGAGCTCGTGGCCGCCGGCCGCCCAAGCAGATTCGAAGACATCGATCGTCACCTGCTCGCCGCGGGTATCGTCGCCTCCGCTGTCCCCGAGGTAGACGGAGTTGTTGCCGGCGTCGACTGCGGCCACCGTCACCAGGTGACCACAGTCGGTCCGGTCTCCGTCGCCATCCCAGATGATCTGCGAGTTCACGCAGACGATCGCCTTCTGGCCGCTGCCCAGGTAGCCCTCGAGCGCATCGAGGCCGGTGGCCAGCCCGCCGCCGCCGGCGACGTCGTCGTCGGTGTAGGTCGCGTTGATGCCGTAATTGCGCAGCAGGGGCAGGAGATCTTCGGTACAGGTACCGTGACCTACTCCACCGTCGGAGGGGTCGATGCTCTCGTCGTATACCGGCTCTCCGGGACTGCAGTCACTCGGGGTGTTGGTCGCCAGGTCGATCATCTCCTGCTCGCTAGGTGGCTGCCCGGTGATACTGCCGACCACCAGGCGGGTCGCCATCAGACCGCAGTCGCTCTCAGACTGTTGCTGCCAGAACGTCGTCGCGTCGTTCGGGTCACCGTAGACACCACCCCCGTCGTCTCCGGGGGACAGTTTCGAGTCACCGGGGCCGTTCTGCATCGACACAACATCGCCGTCGCCATCCGCCTGCGCGACGACCGCCGTGGACGACGGGGCTTCAGCCGGGGTCGATCCGGCCGAACAGCCGGTGACCGTCAGCGCACACACAGCGACGGTGGCGAAAGCAAATCTCGTTGCATGAACCATGCGCGAGAAAGTAGCAGATCAGCCCAGGATTCTACCGAAGATTGTGGTATGTCGATGTACCGCGACCGTGGTCCTCGTCCGGCCGGCGGCCCGGCGCAGGAACGCTATGCCAGGACGTCGGCGATCGACGCCCGTGCGGCGATCTTCGACCGCGCCTTCATCACCGGGCCCGACATCGCAGCCCCCACAACGCCGACGAGAACACCCTCGCGCTCGAAATAGGCCAGGAACTTGCGGCCGTCGTCGTCGACGAGATGCACGGTGTCGGTGGCCTCCGGCTCGCCCAGACACTGGATCTTGACGTCGTACTGGTCGCTCCAGAAGTAGGGCACCGTGACCGCGGTCGGCGCGTCCTGGCCCAGCATCGCGGGCACCATGACCCGCACCTGGTCGGCCACGTTACTCCAATGTTCCACGCGCACCTGGCTTCCCGAGACGTCTCTCCACGAAGCCACGTCGCCGACGGCCCACACGTGCGGCGCGCTGGTCCGGCCCACCTCATCGCACACGACGCCGTTGTCGACGTCGATACCGCTGCCCTCGAGCCAATCGGTCACCGGAACGGAACCGATGCCGACGACCACGAGGTCGGCCGTCAGCTCGGTGCCGTCGCTCAGGGTGACGCTCTGCACGCGGCCATCACCGTCGACCCGGGCGACACCGACTCCGCACCGAACGTCCACGCCCTCGGAATCGTGCAGCCGCGCCACCAACCCACCGATCTGCTCGCCGAGCACCGAGGCCAGCGGCGCCGGTTGGGGTTCGATCAAGACCACGCCGACTCCCAGACTGCGCATGCTGGCGGCCACCTCGCATCCGATGAAGCCCGCGCCCACCACTACCGCGCGCCGGGCCGCGCCCGCCGCGCGCCGCAACGCCAGACTGTCTTCGAGCGACCGGAGCACATGGATGCCCGCCAGTTCCGGGAACGATGAAATCCGTTTGGGCGTCAGACCCGTCGCGATGACCAATTGGTCGTAGGCCAATTGAGTACCGTCGTTCAGGGTTACCCGCTGGGCGCCGGTATCGACCGACGAGACGGCGTTGCCGAGCAACAACTCGATGCCCTTCTCCGCGTAGAACTCAGCGGGTTTGAGCGTGACGTCGTCGGTCTCGGCGCGCAGCACGTCCTTGGAGAGCGGCGGTCGATCGTAGGGCAGGTGAACCTCATCGCCGACGATGGTGATGGCGCCGGCGTACTCGGACCGGCGCAGTTGTTCGGCGGTACGGGCGGCAGCCAAACCGCCACCGACAATCACGACACCCGATGATCCCGATGATGTGGTCACTTGGGTGTTCTACACGATTGCGCGGGTTCGTTGGGCATCGCCCCGCTCGATCAAGTTGGACAACACGACAATGCTTTCGCTGCGCTCGATGTCGGCGCTCGCGCGGATTCGCTCCAGCGCCTCCTCGAGATGGCGCATGTCCCGCGCCAGCACGTGCAGCAGTGCGTCCGACGGCCCGGTGACCGTGGCTGCACCGACCACCTCCGGAATCGCCCGCCATGCCGCGCGCAGATCGTCGGGCGCGATGGTGCCATGGCAGTACACTTGGACGTAGGCCTCGGTGGTCCAGCCGAGCGCGTTACGGTCGACGACGGTGGTGAAACCACGGATGACGCCGCTGTCGACCATTCGGTCGACACGTCGCTTGACCGCCGACGCGGACAGACTTACCCGTTCACCTATCTCCGCGAAGGTGGCCCGCGCATTTTCGGTCAGTTCGATCAAGATGCGTTCGTCGGTCTCATCCAGACGGTCCACGCCATCCTCCTGCGCAATAAAACGACGGATCTGTCAAGAATACGCAATGGATCATGGCCCATCGCGCAGCGGATAGCGATTGAGTGCGCAGCATAACGGTCATATCGTTGCGTCATGACGACCACAGAAGTCACGGCCGCCCCCAGGACCGCAGACCACGCCTGCCCGACGACGCGATCGGCAAGGCCGCGCCGGTACCTGATGGCCGTGCCGAAGTTCTTCGCCGTTGAATACGTGATCAATCCGTGGATGGATGCCTCCGTGCCGGTCGACGCCGAACGCGCTGTGGCCCAGTGGGAGGTGTTGCGGCAGACCTATACCCGACTCGGACACTCCGTTGAACTCCTCGAGCCGGTAGCGGGACTGCCGGACATGGTGTACGTAGCCAACGGCGGGGTGATCGTCAACGGCAAGGCGGTGGTGGCCCGCTTCGCCCATCCCGAACGCGCCGCCGAATCCATCGCTCACGCCAACTGGATGTCCCGCAACGGCTTCAGTCCCGTCGAGACCAGGTACGTCAACGAGGGTCAAGGCGACTTCCTGGTTGTCGGGTCCACCATCCTGGCCGGCCATGGCTTCCGCACCGATCGTCGCGCGCACGACGAAGTAGCTCGCCATCTGGAAATGCCCCTGGTGCCATTGGAACTCATCGACCCGCGCTTCTATCACCTCGATACCGCGCTAGCCGTACTCGACGACGCCACGATCGCCTATTACCCCCCGGCATTCGCCGAGCATTCCCGCGCAGAGCTGGCGGCGCGGTTTCCGGACGCCATCCAGGTAGCCGCCGCCGATGCATATGTCCTCGGTCTCAACGTTGTCTCCGACGGCCTGAACGTAGTGCTGCCCGCGGCGGCTACCGGATTCGCCGAACAGCTTCGGCAACGCGGCTTCCGGCCGGTCGGAGTCGACCTCTCCGAGCTCCTCAAGGGCGGCGGATCCGTTAAATGCTGCACCCTGGAGGTTTATCCGTGACGATGCAGGAGGCTCTGGACGTCATCGCCGGCGGGCGCGCCCACACGGCCGATGGCGACAACCCGACCGAAGCCGCGATCGAACTCGACCATGGTCACGTGGCCCACAATTACTCGCCGTTGCCGGTGGTCGCCGCCAGCGCCGAAGGGGCGTGGATCACCGATGTCGAGGGCCGTCGCTATCTCGACTGTCTCGCCGCGTACTCGGCCGTCAACTTCGGCCACCGCAATGCGGAGATCGTCGCGGCGGCCCACGCGCAGCTGGACAGAATGACCCTGGTGAGTCGCGCTTTTCACAGCGACCGCCTCGGCCCCTTCTGCGCCGCTTTGGCCTCACTGAGTGGAAAAGACATGGTACTGCCGATGAACAGCGGTGCCGAAGCGGTGGAGAGCGGTATCAAGGTTGCCCGAAAATGGGGTCTCGAGGTCAAGGGCGTTCCTGCTGAGCAGGGCAATATCGTTGTGGCGCGCAACAACTTCCATGGAAGAACAACCACCATCATCAGCTTCTCCGATGACGACACGGCGCGCCGCGGTTTCGGCCCGTACACCCCCGGTTTCCGCACTGTCCCCTTTGGCGCCGAAGACCCGCGGGCCGATGCGATGGCCGCGGCCATCGACGACAACACCGTCGCCGTCCTGATCGAGCCGATCCAGGGTGAGGCGGGGATCATCGTGCCTCCGGACGGCTATCTGCCCCGGGTCCGGAGTCTGTGCACCGCGCGCAACGTTCTGATGGTTGTCGACGAGATCCAGTCCGGACTGGCTCGCACCGGACGCACCTTCGCCTGCGAACACTGGGGTGTGGTCCCCGACGTCTACCTGCTGGGAAAGGCACTCGGCGGAGGGGTCGTTCCGCTGTCGGCGGTGGTTGCCGATCGAGATGTATTGGGGGTATTGCGCCCCGGCGAGCATGGTTCGACGTTCGGCGGTAACCCGTTGGCGGCCGCAATCGGAGCCACCGTAGTCGGCATCCTTCGGCGCGGTGAGTTCCAGCAACGTTCGGCCGAACTCGGTGTCCGGCTACACACCAGGCTGAACGCACTCATCGGCCACGGCGTGATCGCGGTACGTGGCAAGGGGTTGTGGGCCGGCGTCGACGTCGACCCCGTGCTCGGCAGCGGTAAGCAGATCAGCCTCAGGCTTGCCGCTCAGGGCGTACTGGTGAAGGATACCCACGGGTCCACGCTGAGATTTGCTCCGCCACTGGTTATTTCGTCCGAAGAAATCGACTGGGCCGTCGACCGCTTCGCCGACGTGCTGGCCGAAGCGGGAGCACGCTGATCTGACGCGGTCAGTATTTGGCGGTCCCGCGATCGACTGCGATCTGGGAGCCGGATATCGTCGCCGAACCGTCGCCCGCCAGCCATGCCACGACATCGGACACCTCTTCGGGCGTCATGAATTCCTGTAATCCCTTCTTGCCCTTGTGGTTGACCGGGCGGTACGGCATCGGCGAAAAGCTGTGCAGGAAGGCCGGATACTTGCTGAAAATTTCCATCATCACTGCCGGCTCGACCATCGGCGTGTCGATCGAGTAAGGGTGGATCGAGTTGACCCGAATCCCGTACTCCCCCACCTCGATCGCCAACGCATTCGTGATCGCCACCAATCCGTGTTTGGAGGCCGCGTAGTGCGCATTACCCGGCGTAGCTTTGGTGCCGGCCGAGGAACTGACGATGATGATCGATCCGCCGTTGCCCGCCTGGATCATCGCGGGCACCGCGGCGCGAATGGTGCGCCAAGTGCCGTTGAGGTTGACGTCGATGACGCTGTCCCACTGCTCCTCCGACATCTCGAACATACGGCCCCAACTGAGGATGCCCGCGTTCGCCACCACGATGTCCAGGCGGCCGAATCGTTCGACCCCGTCGCTCACCACCTGCTGCTGGGCGGCGAGATCGCGGATGTCGGCGACGCGAGCGATCACCCGACGGCCGGTGGCCTCGACCAGGCGAGCCGTCTCGGCCAAATCCTCGGGTGCAGGCATCGGATAGGTGACACTCCGCGACACCGGCCCGCACGCATCGATCGCGATGATGTCGGCGCCCTCATTGGCCAGCCGGACGGCGTGCGCGCGGCCCTGGCCCCGTGCCGCGCCGGTGACGTAGGCTACCCGGCCTTTCAAACCCGCCTCAGCTGTCACGACCAGTCCTCCCTGCTCGCCCGGCCCCTGCGAACGCGTATCCACGCGCTCACAGGGGCCGAGGCATCATCAGGCTAACAGCAGAACTAGAACACGTTCTATCGGGAGCCCGGGTCGGCGCAGCGGTCTAACGGCCGCCATCCACCGCGTGCCAGATTGCCCGGCGGACGTCGTGGCGAACGTCGTGCCGAATCTGGCGGACGTCGTGGCGGACATCATGTGCGACATCGCGGACGATGTCGTGGCCGATATAGGAGTACGCGGCGGGTTGCATCGGGCCGTCGACCGGCATTGCGGCCGCTGGGCCGGCCAGGCCGATGGTGGCCGCCGCCAGCCCTCCGGTGAGCATGGCGGTGAACCCGATCTTCTTGCTGATGTTCTTCTTCATTGGTCTGCCTTTCTCCTCGTCGTCCCGGTGAACCACATGTCGCGGTCCGCTCGGCTGCTATAAGCACACCAGGCATTGGTCATCACGTCCAACGAACAAATATGATTTTTTCCATCACTATTAGTGATGATTTGGGTGGTGTGCTGTTGCGCGGGTCTCGTCCCGTCAGCCCTGCTGATGCGGCGCGGATGCCAACAGCAGTTCTGCCAGTTTGGCGCTCGCCGGTCCGAGCCGTTCTCGCTGGGCCCACGCAAGGTAGATGGTCCATGCCGGAGCGGGGTGCACCGGGACCGCGCGCAGATCCGGGCAGCAATCGGTTTCGCTGGCCGGCATGAAAATGCTGCCCAGCCCATGTCGCACCAGACTGGTGGCGAGCCCGAAACCGGTCGCGACTTCATACGGTGTGCGCGGGGTGATCCCGATGGCCGCAAAACCATTGTCGACGGCGCGCCGGATTCCGAAATCGGGGGGGAAGCCGATGAGTTCCTCCTCGGCCAGTTCGGCGACGTCGACTCGCGCGCGTTGGGCCAATGGATGATCGGGACGGCATACGAATAGCAACGGCTCCTCGGACAGCATCTTCATCTGCACGGTCGCGGGGAAATGATCGGGTGCCGTAAGCAATCCGAGGTCCAGCGACCCGTCGGCGAGCGCCGACAGATACGTCGTCAGCGGACCCTGATTGGGTCGCAGCCGAATCCGTACGAGCGGGTAGGCGCGGTGAAACTCGCCCAAGATTCTGGGTACCTCCACCGCACCGAACGACACGATGGAACCGAAATTGATCATCCCGGACAGCTGGCCTTGAAAGCTGCTCATCGAATCCTTGGCGAGCCTGGCGGCATGGATGACCTGGCGGGCATGCTCACGGAACAGTTCACCGGCCGGGGTAATCTCGATCTGCTGTTTGGATCGGTCGAACAGTTCGACTCCGAGTTCCTTCTCCAGCTTGCTCACCGAGGTGGACAGCGCGGACTGCACGAGGTGCAGCCGCTGCGCAGCTCGGGTGAAGTTCATCTCGCCGGCCACCGCGATGAAGTATTCCAGCTGCCGTAGTTCCACCAGCAAATGGTATGCCCAGAATCGATTGGAAGTATCAAAATCGGTCGTTGGACTTGATCACCAAGGTGATGTTCTGCTTGATGCATCGACCACGAGAGCATCCTCCGGGGCCGATCGAGTCAGAAAGGCAGAACGATGATCCATACCGACACCGTGTACTTCACGGTTCCCGCGACGTACTTCGCGACCGCCGGATCCGCTCGACAGAGGACCCGCCACCGCGGCGATCGAGCGGGCCTGCTGGCCCGGGCGGCCGCCAGGGTGTTGTCGCCCCGCTTGGATCGGCAACTCGCTGCGGGTTGCCCGGCCACGGCGGGTGCCCTACTGGGGGCCCACGCGGCCCGGCTGGGCTCGTCCGCAGAACGCCACAATTTGGCCAGCAGCTTGCGGCTGATGCTGTGCAGGGCACTCACACCTGGGCACTCGTCGCCGAGCATGCAATATGCCAGGCCGGCGTATGCACTTCTTCAGCCGAACTACGCAGCGATCGTCGCGGCGCAAGCCACGGTGCGGCGCATCATTGCCCTGCTGACCGATAGCAACCGGCCGATCAAACCCCGCGCCATCGCCCGGCTGCGGATACTGCTCTGCGACGGTACCGGGCCGCTGTACCAGGGTTCACGAGAAAGCCTTGTCGAGGAACTGCACGTAATCATCAGCCTGATGTGATACCGCAGCGGTCCCGGCGCCCGGGCGGATCTCCCTCATCGGGAATCCGTCCGGGCATTCTGCATTCAGATGTCGGCGATAATCTCCCGGCGCTGGGAACTGTATTCCGCATCGGTGATCGATCCGGTTGCCCGTAGCATGTCGAGTTCCTGAAGTCGTTGGGCCGTGGTGGGCGCCGCCGAGACGGAGGGCGGAGCCATTACCGGCGGGGGCAGCGGCGGCTGCGCAGCGGCATTCCGCACGATCGCCTGCACTTGCTGACGCACAGCAGGATTCGACCGTAGATCGACCAACTTGTCCACGCTGATGCCGTTGGCCTTGAGTACCTGGAGAATTTCCATCAATGGTTCGGTCTGGCCGGTCAGGTCATAGATCCGGTCCTCGGCACCGTCCTGAGCCACACTGAACGTCGCCGGCACCGCGCCCGCCACCAAAGCGCTTCGCCGCCAATCGATCCGGTAATCATTGGTGATGGGATCGACCAGTGCGACGAGCTTTCGGGCAGTGATCATCGGCAGCCGCGACACCGATGCGATCACCTGGTCCTGGGTGGAAAAGGGTGTGATGCCGGGCCCGGAGACATCCAGGTCGAGTTTGACCAGGGGCTGGCCGTTGATGCGGGTATTGGTCTCGTGGATCCCGGTCACCTGTGCCAGGGCGAGGACGCCGGAGGACTCCAGCGCCCGGGACCTGGCCGCCGAACGCGACCGGTAGACGGAGATTGCCACTGCCACAGCTACGTCCAGGGCGGTGACCAGCAGCCCGGTCCACAGCATCCACTCCAGCATCGGGTCTGGCCCACTGAGGAAGTAGATGACCACAAAGATCGGGCCCACGATGCCGCACAGCAGGACGAACAGCTGTATTCGGACGTAACGCCAGACGGTGGACATAGTCGAATTATCGCCCCCGACGTGGTTGCCTGCTCCCCCTTCGCTGGGCGAGCCGGCCGTCTCAGGATCCGGCGCTGACCTGGATTCGATCGACAACGCCGTCATGGATCCGGTCCCCGGCGAGCAGTCGGTACAACGGCGGCGTCCACGGATCGCCGGCCCCCGAACGGGCATAGCCGGTATGCACCGCGACCGCGGCTGGGTTCATTTCGTCGTCGGCATCCGGGTCGTAGTCACACACCGCGTCGCCGAGATTGCAGACGCTGATAGTGCGGGCCCCCATGGATACCGGCAACGGCGCCGGCGCACGCGCGAGGATTGGCCAGTCCTGCGCCACACCCTTTCCGCTGCCCGGTACCGCGGTGACCGACCCCAGATTGATCGTCGGGTCCTGTGGCAACCGGTCGCCGTCGGCGATCAGCAGCGCGGCCGCCAGTTGCGGGGCCGCGTCCAGTGCGTGCAGATTCCGGTGCACCACCATCGCGCCCTGGGAGTAGCCCGCCAGCACCACCTGGCTGCCGGGGCAGCGTGTGACGAAGTTCTGGTACTGCCGGCCGAGCGCGGCCGTGCCGGAGTCGACACTGCCGATGAACCCGACCCAGTCCAGAATTCCGCCGTCCTCGGGCACCTCGGTCGCCGGGTACTCGACGGCTTCGGCGGTGATGGTGCGCCCGTCCTGCTCCACCAGTCGGGAAAAATCTTGGAAGGACTTGTAAATGACCCGGCCCATACCGCCGTCGGCGCTCAGGTCACCGACACGTTCACCCGATCCGGCCGCACCGATCCAGTGGATGTCGGGACAACCTGCCTCGGCCGAGGCCGGTCCGGCCGGGAGACCGACAAATGCCGCGGCTCCGATGACCGCTGCGCCGGCGAGCGCGGCAATACGTGAAATCAAGAAACCAAACCTTCGTGTGCACATCCGGCCGACCCCTCGACGGCCGTCCTCCATACATCGTCGGGTTTTAGACGCGCGTTACAGCACGCCGTCGCCGCCATCGTTCAGTGCGCTGTGGTGCCGGCTCCACACCAGGTAGTAGAGCAACGCCACCGCAACCCAGACCGAGAACGCGATCCAGGTGTACCAGTGCAGGCTGTAGAGCAGGTATCCGCAGGCCAGCACAGACAGGATCGGGACGAGCGGATAGCCCGGCACCTTGAACCCCCTCGGCAGGTCGGGTTCTCGAACTCGCAGGACTATCACGCCGATCGACACCACGATGAACGCGGTCAGCGTTCCGATGGACACCATGTCGGCCAGCTTGACCAAGGGTATGAAGCCGGCCAGGATCGATACGACAACCGCCACGATGACCGTATTGCCGATCGGTGTCATGGTCTTCGTATTGACCTTGGCGAAACGCGCAGGGAGAAGGCCGTCTCTGCCCATCGCGAACAGGATGCGAGTCTGGCCGTACATCACCACCAAAGTCACCGAGAAGATCGACACCACCGCACCCGCCGCCAGCACCGTACTGGGCCACGAGCTTCCGGTGACGTTGTCCAGGACGGTGGCCAGACCAGCCTCCTGCTGATTTTCGAACTCCTGCCAGGGCTGGGTGCCGAGTGCGGCGATCGCGACGAGCACGTAGACACTACTGACGATCAGGAGCGCAGCGATGATCGCCTTTGGCATCGTTCGCTGCGGATCCTTGACCTCGTCTCCGGCGGTGGCCACGGCATCGAGGCCGATATAGGAGAAGAAGATGGTGCCCGCCGCCGCGCCGATCCCGGCCACACCGAATGGAGCGAAGTCGGCGAATCGGTCGGCGCTAAACGCAGTGAACGCGATAGCGACGAACATCAACAGCACCCCGAGCTTGGTCACCACCATGATGGTGTTGACGGTCGCGGACTCGCTGGCGCCGCGGATCAGCAGCAGCGCGCACATGACGATTAGCGCGATCGCAGGCAAATTGATCCACCCGGGGTCGGAGTCCCACGGGGCCGCGGTCAGCACATGCGGGATCTGAATGCCGAACAGATTGTCGAGCAGCTTGTTGAGGTAGCCGCTCCAGCCCACCGCCACCGCGGCGATGGACACGCCGTACTCCAGCAACAGACATGCGGCGACACCCATGGCGACGAACTCGCCGAGCGTGCTGTAGGCGTACGAGTACGTCGATCCCGATACCGGCACCGCCGAGGCGAGCTCGGCGTAGCAGATCGCCGCCAGTCCGGCAGCGACCCCGGCGATGATGAACGAGATCACCACGGCTGGGCCCGACATCGGCACAGCGATCGACAACACGAAGAAGATGCCGGTACCCACCGTGGCGCCGACGCCGAACATCGTCAGCTGGAATGTCCCGATCGTGCGCTTGAGCTCGGCGGAGGCGCCATGAGCGACGGGAGCGCCGATCACCGGCCGCCGCCGCAGCATCTGCTCGACGAGGCCGATCGATGGTGCGGTCACGGCGCCTCCTGTGCGAGAGTCCTGATTTTTGGCCAGCTAATGGAACAGTCTGAAGCCGCTTCGGCTAGTCCGCACGCCAACTGGGCAATTGCAGAGTCGATCTGCTCGGGGCTGATGCCCAGCATCAGGGCCTGACCTACTCACCTCCGAAAACCGAAACTCACCTCCGAAAACCGAAAACGACGCCCACCCTTTCGGGTGGACGCCGTATTCGGTTGCTCAGCCTGGGCTGTCAGATCACTTGTTGATCGCGTGACCCGTCACTTGTTGATCTTGGTGACCCGACCCGCGCCGACGGTACGGCCGCCCTCGCGAATCGCAAAACGCAGGCCCTCGTCCATCGCGACCGGCTGGATCAGCTTGACGGAGATGTCGGTGTTGTCACCGGGCATCACCATCTCGGTGCCCTCCGGCAGCGTCACCACACCGGTGACGTCCGTGGTGCGGAAGTAGAACTGCGGGCGGTAGTTGTTGAAGAACGGCGTATGCCGGCCACCTTCGTCCTTGGACAGGATGTAGACCTGGCCCTCGAACTCGGTATGCGGGGTGGTGGTTCCCGGCTTGATCACGACCTGGCCGCGCTCCACGTCCTCGCGCTTGATGCCGCGCAGCAGCAGACCGACGTTGTCGCCGGCCTGTCCCTGGTCGAGCAGCTTGCGGAACATCTCCACACCGGTGACGGTGGTCTTGGTGCTGGTCGGGCGGATGCCGACGATCTCGACTTCCTCGTTCACGTTGACCACGCCACGCTCGACACGACCGGTGACCACGGTGCCGCGGCCGGTGATCGTGAAGACGTCCTCGACGGGCATCAGGAACGGGCGGTCGGTGTCGCGGACCGGATCGGGGATCGACTCGTCGACGGCGTCCATGAGCTCCTCGACCGACTTGACCCACTTCTCGTCGCCCTCGAGCGCCTTGAGCGCCGAGACGCGCACGACCGGGGCCTCCTCGTCGAAGTCCTGGGCGGCCAGCAGTTCACGGACCTCCAGCTCGACGAGCTCGATGAGCTCCTCGTCGTCAACCGCGTCGGCCTTGTTCAGCGCGACCAGGATGTAGGGCACACCGACCTGGCGCGCCAGCAGCACGTGCTCGCGGGTCTGCGGCATCGGGCCGTCGGTCGCGGCCACCACCAGGATCGCCCCGTCCATCTGGGCGGCGCCGGTGATCATGTTCTTGATGTAGTCAGCGTGACCGGGGGCGTCGACGTGCGCATAGTGCCGCTTCTCGGTCTGGTATTCCACATGGGAGATGTTGATCGTGATACCACGCTGACGCTCCTCAGGCGCATTGTCGATCTGGTCGAATGCGCGCGACTCGTTCAACGTGGGGTACTTGTCGTGCAGAACCTTGGTGATTGCTGCAGTCAGCGTGGTCTTGCCGTGGTCAACGTGACCTATGGTCCCGATGTTGACGTGCGGCTTCGTCCGCTCGAACTTCGCCTTCGCCACTTCTGTGTCCTCCTGGACTGTGTTGGTGCTTCTGATAAGCAGGGTTGATCTTTGCAGTTGTTATTCGCCGCAGCGACGACGGGTCAGGCTACGGCCTCACCTTAATGGGGTCGTTCACTTCGTTCACTGCCCCGTCGCCTTCGCGATGATCTCCTTCGACACGTTCGCCGGCACTTCGGCGTACGAGTCGAACACCATGGAGTAGTTCGCCCGGCCCTGAGTCTTCGACCGCAGGTCTCCGACGTAGCCGAACATCTCCGACAGCGGCACGTGCGCCCTCACGACACGCGCACCGCTGCGCTCTTCCATGGCCTGGATCTGACCACGGCGGGAGTTCAGGTCGCCGATCACTTCGCCCATGTAGTCCTCGGGCGTGGTGACCTCGACGGCCATGATCGGTTCCAGGATGACCGGCTGCGCCTGCTGCGCGGCCTTCTTCAGCGCCTGCGAACCAGCGACTTTAAACGCCATCTCCGAGGAGTCGACCTCGTGGAACGCACCGTCCAGCAGAGTGACCTTCAGGTTCACCAGCGGGTAACCGGCCAGCACGCCGTACTGCATGGCGTCCTGCGCACCGGCGTCCACCGAGGGGATGTATTCGCGCGGGATGCGACCACCGGTGACCTTGTTCTCAAACTCGTAGGTGGCGCCGTCCTCGCCAGTGAAGGGCTCGATGGAGATGAGCACCTTGGCGAACTGGCCCGAGCCACCCGTCTGCTTCTTGTGGGTGTACTCCACCTTGTCGACCATGCGCTTGATGGTCTCCTTGTAGGCCACCTGGGGCTTGCCGACGTTGGCCTCGACTTTGAACTCGCGGCGCATCCGGTCCACCAGGATGTCCAGGTGTAGCTCGCCCATGCCGCCGATGACGGTCTGGCCGGTCTCCTGGTCAAGGTGCACCTTGAAGGTGGGGTCTTCCTCGGCCAGCTTCTGGATCGACAGGCTCAACTTCTCCTGGTCGCTCTTGGTCTTCGGCTCGATCGCCACCTCGATCACCGGATCGGGGAACGTCATCGACTCGAGCACAACCTGGTCGTTGGCATCCGAGAGGGTGTCGCCGGTAGTGGTGTCCTTGAGACCGATCACCGCGTATATGTGGCCGGCCGCCGCCGTTTCTACCGGGTTCTCTTTGTTCGAGTGCATCTGGAACAGCTTGCCGAGGCGTTCCTTCTTGCCCTTGGTCGCGTTGACGACCTGCGAACCGGAGTCGACCTTGCCGGAGTACACCCGCACGTAGGTCAGCTTGCCGAAGAACGGGTGGGTGGCCACCTTGAAGGCCAGCGCGGAGAACGGCTCGGTAGTGGACGGGTTACGCACCACCTCGACGTCCTCCTTGCCGGGCGCGTGCCCGACGGCCGGCGGCACGTCCAGCGGCGAGGGTAGATAGTCGATTACCGCGTCGAGCATGGGCTGCACACCCTTGTTCTTGAACGCGCTGCCGCACAGCACCAGATAGGCCTCGGAGTTGATGGTGAGCTTGCGCAGCGCACCCTTGATCTCGTCGATCGACAGCTGCTCGCCGCCGAAGTACTTCTCTAGCAACGCTTCGTCGGTCTCAGCGACCGCCTCGAGCATCTTGGTCCGGTACTCGTCGGCCTTTTCCTGCAGATCCGCGGGAATATCGACGACGTCGTACTTCTCGCCGAGTTTGGTTTCGCCGCGCCAGACCTTGGCCTTCATCTCGACCAGGTCGACGACGCCCTCGAAGTCGCCCTCGGAACCGATCGGCAGCTGGATCGGGATGACGTTGGCGCCCAGCCGCTCTTCCATCGTGCGGACCGAGAAGTAAAAGTCGGCGCCGATCTTGTCCATCTTGTTGACGAAACAGATGCGCGGCACGTCGTACTTGTCGGCCTGCCGCCAGACCTGCTCGGACTGCGGTTCGACACCTTCCTTGCCGTCGAAAACCGCGACCGCGCCGTCGAGTACCCGCAGCGAGCGCTCCACCTCGACGGTGAAGTCGACGTGACCCGGGGTGTCGATGATGTTGATCTGGTTGCCGTTCCAGAAGCAGGTGGTCGCCGCCGAGGTGATGGTGATCCCCCGCTCCTGCTCCTGCTCCATCCAGTCCATCGTGGCGGCGCCGTCGTGCACCTCACCGATCTTGTAGCTGATACCGGTGTAGTAGAGGATGCGTTCGGTCGTCGTCGTCTTGCCGGCATCGATGTGCGCCATGATGCCGATATTGCGGACCTTCGTGAGGTCGGTCAGCACGTCCTGTGCCACGGCTAGATTCCCACTCTTTCGCTTGCTAGTACGAGGACTTCATGCACCCGCCACGGCCATTCTTCCTCTGGAGGCCCGGCGAGATCGATCACCAGCGGTAGTGCGCGAAGGCCCGGTTCGCCTCGGCCATCTTGTGGGTGTCTTCACGCCGCTTGACGGCGGCCCCGAGCCCATTGCTGGCGTCCAGGATCTCGTTCGCGAGCCGCTCGACCATGGTCTTTTCGCGGCGGGCCTTGGAGAAGCCGACCAGCCAACGCAGCGCCAGCGTGGTCGAACGTTCCGGCCGTACCTCGACGGGCACCTGGTAGGTGGCGCCGCCAACCCGCCGACTGCGAACCTCTAGGGCCGGCTTGACGTTGTCAAGCGCGCGCTTGAGGGTGACGACGGGGTCGGTGCCCGTCTTGTCGCGGGCCTGCTCGAGCGCACCGTAGACGATACGTTCGGCCAGCGATTTCTTTCCGTCCAGCAGAACTTTGTTGACCAGCTGGGTTACCAGCTGCGACCCGTACACCGGATCGTTGACCAACGGACGCTTAGGCGCGGGACCCTTGCGCGGCATCAGCTCTTCTCCTTCTTGGCGCCGTACCGGCTACGGGCCTGCTTGCGGTTCTTGACACCCTGGGTGTCCAGCGAACCGCGAATGATCTTGTATCGCACACCCGGCAGGTCCTTCACCCGGCCGCCGCGCACCAGCACCATGGAGTGCTCCTGCAGGTTGTGGCCTTCACCGGGAATGTATGCGGTGACCTCCACCTGGCTCGTCAGCTTCACGCGCGCGACCTTGCGAAGCGCCGAGTTCGGCTTCTTCGGGGTTGTGGTGTACACGCGGGTGCACACGCCACGGCGCTGCGGGCTGCCCTTGAGGGCGGCCGTCTTCACCTTGGCGATCTTGTCGCGGCGACCCTTGCGGACCAGCTGGTTGATGGTTGGCATGTACCGGCTTTCTGTGTTGCTCGTCGTCTGGTCGTCACTATCGTGACGCGTAGTGCTGTGAAGTTCTCGTGTGCTGCAGTGTCGCCCCGCCGGGTTACCCCGTGGCCGGGCGTGTCGCATGCGGCCGCCCAGGAGAATATCGAGGCGGTGCCTGCGTTTCCAAGTCATGTCCTCGTCATGTCCATGGCATGGCGGACATGCGAAGTGCCCGGCGTGCAGGCATGCTCATGAATCGGTAGAAACACAGGCGCCTTGTCTGCCAGGCACAATCGTCCACAATACCAGGGCAGACCGCACCGCTCCAAACCCGGCCGGAAGCGCGACGGTGTGGCGTTGTCCCAGTTCAGTGCCACCGTTCAGGGTATTGTGAGATCCCTCATCGACTTCGAATGCCAGCGGCCAGCCGCATGACCATGTCGGCGAACACCCCGTCGGTATCGATACCGGCCATCACGCCGGTCATCTCCAGGAGCACGAATCCGTGCATGGCCGACCAGAACTCCAGCGCGGCGAAGAACGCGGCATCGGCGTCCAACCCGTAGGAGGCCAGCACCGAGATCACCGGTGCCGCCGCCGCCCGCGTAGCCTCGGTGAATTCCGGGTCGTCGCCGCCCAGCGGCATTCTGGTGAACGCCGAGTAGCGGCCCGGGTGGTGATGCGCGTAGCTGCGGTAAGCGCCGGCCATCACCATGACCGCGTCGTCGGGTGTGCGACCCTGCCCCACCGTGTTGAGCATGTCGATGATGTCGCCGACCACCCGCATCCGCACAGTGCGGCGCAGATCCTCGAGGCTGTGCACATGGTTGTAGAGCGACGGCCCCTTGGTGCCGAGCTGGTTGGCCAGCGCGTTGATCGTCAGGGCGTCCCAGCCTTCACGGTCGAGGAAGTTCAACGCGGCGTTGACGATGGACTCACGGCTCAGCCTCGCCGAACGCGGCGGCCGAACTGCCATCTCGCCATTCTCCTTCGGGTCGGCCCCGTCGCGGGGCTGCCGGGTCAGCGAAACTGTAGCCCTATTGACGTCCCGCACGCGGTTTTGGACTCAGCGCGGTCAATTCACCCGCTCCTGGCTGATTCGCGCAAGCCGATCCACGATCGAGCACAGATCCGGCAACGTGGCTGAGTTCATCGTCTGGATCGACCAGGTGATCACGTCGCCGCCCTTGGCGACGTAGACGCTGCACGTGGTCTCGTCATAGGCCTTGAAACCCTGTTTTCCGTCGATCGCCAACTCGACCAGCGTGCGACCGGCACGGTGTTCGATCTCCCGCTCGGTGTCCATGTCGCTTCCGCGGTACCACCACGTCGAGATGCCCATCCCGGCACCCAGACCCGCGAGCCCGGTCTCCTCCTGCCAGAAGCATCCGGCGTCGCCAACCACGGCCGGCTGGAACAATTCCGCGCCGGCCGCCGCGTCGACGTCGGCATCGGTGACGCCGTTGCAGTCCTGGCTCTGGAAGCCCGAGGCCGGCGTGGACCCGGGCAGCCGACCGGGTTGACCGGGTTGACCGGGTTGGCCGGGTTGGCCGGGTTCGCCGCAGCCGCCGGTCACCGCGATGGCCAGGACGACAAATGCGCCGGTCAGTGAACCTGCGCTGCACCGATCAGACATCCGGTCACATCTCCGAGCGCAACGTCGCCAGGAGCAACTTTTCGGCGTCGCCGCACGGGTCGCCGGTGGCCTGTCCGGGGAACTGCACCCACCAACTCACCACCCCGGTGCCTGCCGCCGCGGTCGCCGAGCAAGCAGCGCCGGACACATCGCGACGGGCCGAGAACCCCTCGTGCTGCTCGGAAACGATATCGGTGACCACCGCCCCGCGCGCCTCGGCCAGATCGCGCTCACGGTCCGCGCTGCCGGTGTCGAACCAGGAGAAGGTGACATCGATGGTCGCCTCCGTCATGCCCTGGCGCCGCGACGCTATGTATTGGCACACCGCGCCGCTGTAGGGCCGGGTGATGTCGTTCGCGCCGAGGATCTCCTGCACCGAGGCGTCATCGAGGAGCCCGCAGCGATCGTCGGCGTAGCCGTAGTTCCGTGCCGGCGCGGGCTGTACGGAATTATCCCGCTGCGCTGTTCCGCCAATGGTCTGTGAGCATGCCGCGATCGTCGCCGTCGCCAGGACGGCCACGGTGAACAGGCCGGCACGTCCCACACCCCGGAGCATCGCCGCTCACGCTACCGAGCACACCCGGCCGAAGCGACTCATGCCGAGCGGGGGCGGGCGCGGGTCAGCGTCGGGGCGGCAGTCTGGCGAATCCTGCGAGCAGCGCCCGTCGCCGGCGCCGTTCCAACGTCGGGTTCCGAACGTAGACTCAGGTATGCCCGGATTACTCAAATTGATCGGCTGGGTCAGCGTCGCGATGTTTTCGGCCGCACTCGGACTGACCGGATGCGGCTCCAACAGTCAGGACACCTCCGACCCGACGATGACTGCCGGTACGTCGGGCGCCCAGATCGAGATCGGCAACACCATCAACTACGGCTCATTCGGCACAACCGCCGATATCGACTGCGCGGACGGCAAGTCGCTCAATATCGGCGGATCCAACAACACGCTGACAGTCAACGGCACCTGCGCCAACGTCAACATCGGCGGGGCGGACAACAGGCTCACCTTCGAGCGGATCGACAGCGAGCTATCCGTCGTCGGCCTGAACAACACCATCACCTACCGCGACGGGGATCCGAAGGTCAACGACACCGGAAGCAACAACACCGTCACCAAGGGCTGACCCGGCTCAGCGCGGGGCGCTGGCGCCGTGCCGACCGGCCCCCGCGGCAAATCGGGCCGCACCCTCCAACGACTCCGCAGCCACCCGTGACAGGCTGCCGAATTCGAAATCCATCGCGTCGGCCTCCGACAAGCCCCACTGGTTCAGCGCCGAAGTACGGTCGGCGCGCAGGCACTGCTGCGGCAGCTTCGCCAGTTCCGCGGCGAGATCTTCGGCGCGCTTCCGCGCCTCCCCGGTGGGCACCACCCGGTTTGCCAGCCCGATGGCAAGCGCCTCGTCGGCGTCGACGGCGCGGCCGGTGAGGATGAGATCCATGGCCCGGCTATGCCCGATCAGCCGGGGCAGCCGCACCGTGCCCCCGTCGATCAGCGGCACGCCCCAACGGCGGCAGAAAACCCCCATGATCGCGTCCTGCTCGACCACCCGCAGATCGCACCACAGCGCCAGCTCCAGACCTCCGGCGACGGCGTAGCCGCTCACCGCGGCGATGACGGGCTTGGACAGTTTCATCCGGCTGGGCCCCATCGGCGCGGGTCCGGTGCGGTGCACCGGGTTGGCTCCGGGGGTTCCCAGCGCCTTGAGATCGGCTCCGGCGCAGAAGGTTCCGTTGTCGCCCCAGAGCACAGCCACCGACGCCGAGTCGTCGCGATCGAACTCTTCGAAGGCGGCGAACAACTCCATTGCCGCCGCGCCGTTGACGGCGTTACGCGCCTTCGGCCGGTTCATGATCACCGTTGTCACCGGCCCGGCACGCTCCACCCGCACGCCACCCGCCGTGCCTACTCCCCCGGTTGTGCCCTGCGCTACCCGCGTGGGCCCATCGCTTCTGCCCGCCGTGTCGGTCACGTCACCACCTCCGCAAGTCGAACCCCATCACGCCGCGCGACGAGTTCGGCGGCGAAGTCTCGGTAGGCCACCCGCAGTGGGCCGCCCGGCCAGTCGTCGGGAAGTAACTCGTCGGGCAGTACCGGGTCCGTCAAAAGGTGCCGCACCATCGCCGCGGCGATGGCAAACCGGCCGGGAACGTCGGCGGCGCCGCCCATCGCCGCCAACAGGTCCCGACCCTCCTTTGCCCACGCCGACAGATCCCACAGCTGCATCGCCAATTCCACCGGCGCGGCGTCGGTGGCCCGCAACACCCGCACCCGACCGTGGCACTCGTCGCCGAGATCGACCGCCACATTGTCCGGCCGCATCCAGACTCCCTCGCGCAACTCGCCGAAACGCTGGTTCTGCAACATATTTCGCAACGCCGCCCGGGTGCGTGCCTCGGTGCCGACACTGGTGATCAGCACGACGGTCCAGGTGCCGTCCCACGGCCGACGGTGTGGATTGAGCGCGTCGTCCTGACGGCGCTGACGAGCCAGCAAGCGATCGGACAACCGATATCCATCCTCAGAACGGACCAGGTCGCCGGCCGCGACCATCCGCGTCAGAGCCACCCGCACCGTCGACTCTCGGATACCGAAATCGCTGGTCAACAGCAGTAGTTCAGCTACTGTGGCCCAGGCCGGGTGCGCACCGAGCAGCACACTCAAGACCACGGAGCGGGCCGTCATCCGGGAAGCGGCACCCGACACGGCTAGACCCCGGAGGTTGTTCGGCCGTGATCGCCGAACGGTTCATCGCGGCGGCGCACCGCATCTCGAAAGCCATGCTCGCGGGCGTCGGCGACGAAGGCATGACCCTCCGGGGTATGACGTGCCACACCGTCGAACACCGTCGAGATCATCGCACTGTTGCCGACACCCTGGTTGTAGAGAGCGCTGTTCATCGCGAGCTTGACCATGATCAGCTGATTGATCGGTACGGCAGCGATTCGCTCGACCAGTCGCTCGGTGCGGTCGTCGAGGTCCTCGGGTTCCGGCGCCTCGACCGCCAGCCCCCACTCGGCGGCCTGCGCTCCGGTGATGCAATCGCCGGTCAGCAGAAGGCGTTTGGCGCGTTGATCGCCCAGACGATGGGCCCACAGCCCCGCCGCCGGCACCCCCCACACCCTGGTCGGTGGATAGCCGATCTTTGCGTCCGAGGCCGCGATGACCTGATCGGCGTGCAGCGCGATGTCGGTGCCGCCGGCCACGCAATAGCCGTGAATCTTGACCACGGTGGGTTTGTCGGCGTGCATCAGGCTGGCGAACCCCCGGACGAACCGGCTCATCATCTGATAGTCGATCATCGGATCCCAGGGCTGGTCCGGCCGATGATTCATCGCCTGGGTCCGCCCGGACAGCACGGTGTCTTGGTAGGGGCTGCCGCCCCCGGCCGGCGACGAACCCTCGGCGTACGCAGACAGGTCGAAGCCGGCGCAGAATCCGGCGCCACGTCCTGACACCAGGATCACGTGCACGTTCGGGTCGAGGTCGGCGCGCTCCACCAGCGCCGACAATTCCAAAGGGGTGTCGGCGATGATCGCGTTGCCCTTTTGCGGACGATTGAAGGTGATGCGGGCAACCCGATCGGTGACCTCGTAGGTCATCGTCTGCAGGTTGTCGAAATCCACCGGCCTGATGGCGTGCGTCATCGGCGACCCCCACCCGGTGCGGACCCGCCCCCACCCGGCGAGCAGTCGCCCCCACCCGGCGAGCAGACGCCCCCACCCGGCGAGCAGACGCAAATGTTCCCGACACGCCGGTGATTCCGGAACCTTTGCGTCTGCTCGCGAGGAGAAACGCGAGGGGAAGTCGGTCCAAAGGCAGTCATGCTTTGATCGTCGCGCGCTCGATGATCGGCGCCAGATCCAGGCCCGTCGGCAGCGTGCCGAAGGCACCGCCCCACTGCCCACCCAGCCGGCTGGCCAGAAATGCCTCGGTGACCGCTGGGTGCCCGTGGCGCACCAGCAGCGATCCTTGCAAGGCCAGCGAAATATCCTCGGCGACCTTGCGGGCCCGATAGGCCGAGACTTCCGGGGTGGCGTTGTCGCGCTCCCCCAGAGCGCGCCGTACCTCTTCGACGTGGGCGTCCAGTCGCGAATCGATGCCGGAGGTGAGACCAAGCTCGTCGAACAACACCTCCACGCATTCCGGCCGGGTCGCCATGGCCCGCAACGTATCCAGCGCGCTGACGTTGCCCGAGCCCTCCCAGATACCCATCAGCGGAGCTTCCCGGTACAGCCGCGGCATCCCCGAATCCTCGACGTAGCCGTTGCCGCCGAGACACTCCATGGCCTCGGCGGCGTGTGGAGTCGCGCGCTTGCACACCCAATACTTGGCCGCGGCCAGGCCAATCCTGCGCAGCAGGATCTCGCGCTCGTCGCCGCGAACCGCCCGATCGGTGGCGCCGGCCATTCTCATCGCCAGCATGGTTGCCGCCTCCGCCTCGACGGCGAGATCGGCGAGCACGTTTCGCATCAGGGGCTGATCGATCAGGTAGTCCCCGAACGCCTTGCGATGCTGGGCGTGATGGGTGGCGCGCATCAGTCCGTTGCGCATGCTGGTCGCGCTGCCCAGGGTGCAGTCCAGCCGGGTCAGGTTGACCATCTCGATGATCGTCGAGACCCCGCGACCCTCCTCGCCGACCAGCCACGCGATCGCGTCGTCGTATTCCACCTCACTGGAGGCATTGGCGTGGTTGCCCAGCTTGTCCTTGAGCCGCTGCAGCAACATCCGGTTACGGGTGCCGTCGGGCAGCACGCGGGGCAGGAAGAAACAGCTCAGCCCGCCCGGCGCCTGGGCCAGCACCAAAAAGACGTCGCACATGGGCGCCGAGGTGAACCACTTGTGGCCCCGCAGCCGATAGCTGCCGTCACCGTTGGGGGTGGCCTCGGTGGTGCCGGCACGGACGTCGGAGCCGCCCTGCTTCTCGGTCATCGACATCCCGGCGGTGATACCCGCCTTGCCCGCCGGAACGCCGAGTTCGGGGTCGTAGCTGCGGCTCGTGAGCAGCGGCTCGTAGACGGCGGCGAGGTCCGGGTTGTGCCGCAGCGCGGGCACCACTGCGTAGGTCATCGAGATCGGGCACATGTGGCCCGGTTCCGGCGTCCATGCCGAAGTTTTCGCGGCCCGCACGACGTGAGCGCCCGGGCGGTCGTCGGCCCACGGCGCCGCGTGCAGCCCATGCCCTACGGCGACGGTCATCAACTCGTGGTAGGCGGGGTCGTATTCGACTTCATCGATGCGGTGGCCGTATCGGTCATGGATATGCAGGACCGGCCTGTTGCGATCGGCCAGCTCACCCCAGCGTTGCGCGCGGGCGGAGCCGGCTATTGCCCCGACCTGAAAGACCTCATCGACGCCCCACTGCCCACCTTCCCGGACCAGCGCCTCGGCCAGCATCGGCACGGTGGCCGGGTTGAAGTCCTCCAGCGGGGGGACCTGATTGGTGACGACATGGGTGTCAAGCATGACCCGATATTACATTATTTCAACAGTCACACAATAGTTGTAATGCGTGTCATGCGGTGCAGATCTTGGCGAGCATGTCCCGGGTCTTCTCGGCCTCACGTAGCCGGGTATCCTGGGCGGGATTCGAGTTGGGCATACCGGCCAGCGCGTTGATCCCGATGACGCGCAGGGTGGTGCCGAAGGAACGGGCAGCGTCGGCGAGTTCCGCGGGTGTGCCGGGCTCGATCTGGCTCAGCAGATATTCGCCGCCGCCCAGCATCGCCAGCCGTGCGTTGGCCGCCACCGCTTCCACCGCCGCCGGCTCCGACCCGAGATCGGTGTTCGTCTGCAGCTGCACGGCCACGGTGACCACCTGGGCGGCATCGCAGACGCGTTGTTTGGCGTCACCCGGAAGCGCGCCCTCGATGGCCTCACCTGGTAGCGGACCCTCGGTAGCCTGGCCGGCCGGCCCCTCGGTCGACGGGGATTCCGGCGACCGCAGCAGTGCCCAGACCGCGAGCCCGACCGCGATCAGCGCGATCACCAGCGTTATCGGGGTCAGCGGCGAACTGTTGCGGGTGACCTTCTGCGGGACGCGAGACACCGTCGGTTCGGCGGGCGGGTCAGACGAAACGGCGTCAGAGGCTAAGTCTTTATCTTCTTTATCGGCCACCAGGCGATGGTAGAGGCATCGACGACGGATGCCGACCGGCCGTGTCGAATCGCGACCTGATCGTCACCGGAACTCCGGGTTCGCCGGCAACCGCGCGTTGTGTATTGTCGGCCGTCAGCGGGGATTTCCGGGGCCGGGAGGGCTGATGTCGATCGATGCGGTGCAGTTGCGCAAGGCGATGGCCCGCCGGCTGCATCGCAGGTCGGTGGCCAGCGGGAATATCACGCTGCCCGCGGTGCCCGGACTGCTCGGCGAGTACGTGTCGATGTGCAACAAACTGTTCGCCGCTCTGGGCTGCGAGTTCTCCAACGCAGAACTCGACCAGCTCAGGGCGCTGCTGGCCGATCAATTGGACAAGGCCTTTGCGGTGTCGAACCGCTCCAACATCGTCATCAGCTACGACTCTCCGGTCGGAAAGACGCTTAATTACTACATCCAGCCGCAGGTTTCCACCTTGGAGGAGGCGTACGAGTATTGGGTTGCCAACCGCGAGCCGCCGTTGTTCGGCACCTCGCCGGACGCCCGGGTATGGGCATTGGCATCCGAGACGGTCAATCCGCGGGGTTTCCGGGTACTGGATATCGGGGCCGGCACCGGACGCAACGCTCTAGCGCTCGCGCGCCGGGGCCACCCGGTGGATGTCGTCGAATTGACGCCCAAGTTCGCCGAGATCATCCGCGCTGAGGCGCAGCGCCAACTTCTCCCCATCAGGGTGATCGATCGGGACGTCTTCGAGACGCTGAGCGATCTGGAGAACGACTACAAGCTGATCCTGCTCTCCGAGGTGGTGTCGGACTTCCGGTCTACCGAACAGTTGCGGGCGATCTTCGAGTTGGCGGCGAAATGCCTGTTGCCGGCCGGACGGTTGGTGTTCAACGTTTTCGTGCCGCGGGACGGTTACGTGCCCGACGACGCCGCGCGCGAGCTGGGCCAGCAGGTCTACACCGCCATCTTCACCGATGACGAGTTGACGGCTGCGGCGGCTGACCTGCCACTTGAATTGGTCAGCAACGAGTCGGTTTTCGAGTATGAGAAGAACCATCTGGCCGAGTGGCCGCCGACCGGCTGGTACGCCGAATGGATCACCGGGGTGGACCTGTTCGACGTCCCGCCGGAGCAGTCCCCCATCGAGATGCGGTGGCTCGTCTACCAGAAGACGGGGTAACGAACGGTGCCGGATAGCCCGACGATCTGCCTGAACATGATCGTGCGCAACGAAGCACATGTGGTGCACGAGGTACTCGACTCGGTGGCGCCGTACATCTCGTCGTGGGTGATCGTGGACACCGGCTCCGACGACGGCACTCAGGACAAGATCCGCGAACACACCGACGCGCTCGGAATCCCGGGCGAACTGCACGAGCGGCCGTGGCGCAACTTCGGCCACAACCGGTCCGAAGCGATCGCCCTCGCACAGGGCCACGGCGACTACATCTGGGTGATGGACGCCGACGATCTGGTGGTGGGCGACCTAGACCTCAGCGGGCTCAGTCACGACGTGTACCAGCTCAAGTACGGACCCGGCGTCACCTATTGGCGCCGCCAGGTGTTCCGGGACGGCCTGCCCTGGCGCTATGTCGGCGTCGTCCATGAGTACGCGCACTGCGACGCCCCGTGCACCGAGGAGCGCCTCCAGGGCGACTACTACATCGCATCCCGACGCCTTGGCGGCCGAAATCTGGACCCCGAAAAATATGCCCGTGACGCCGAGTTACTGCTGGCCGAGGTCCAGCGCAACCCCGAGGACTCCCGGTCGGTCTTCTACCTGGCCCAGAGCTATTACGACCACCGCGACTTCGCCGATGCGCACACGTGGTACAAGCGCCGGACCGAAATGGGCGGTTTCGACGAGGAAATCTACTACTCGCTGCTCCGGGTCGCCGACACGATGTCGCGACTGGGTGAGCCATGGCCCGATGTTCAGGACGCCTATTTGCGGGCCTGGGAGTTCCGGCCCTGGCGTGCCGAGGCGCTGCATGCGATAGCGCACCGGTACCGCACCGAGCAGCGCTACCGGCTGGGCTACTTTTTCGCCGAGCGGGCCGCCCAGATTCGGCTGCCAGAACAGGACAAGTTGTTCGTCAACAGCGAGGTGTACGCGTGGCGCGCCATGGATGAGCAGGCGGTGTGCGCGTCGTGGCTCGGCAGGCATGAAGAGGCGTTCACCCTGTGCCGACGGATTCTGAGGCTTGACGATATCTCCGAGGACGACCGTAAGCGCATCGCGGCCAATCGCGACCTTTCCGCGCCGCCGGTCATCGCGGCAGCACAGCAGTATTCCGAATCGCTGGCCCACAGCATGGTCGCCGGTGTACCCGACAGCGAGGTCACCGTCACGCTGGTCGCACCACCTGACCGTGCCGTCGCCGAGCACACCCTGAATTCGTTTCTTCGGTGCTGTACCGACCTCAGCCGGGTGGGCCGGGTGCTGGTGATAGACATCGGGCTCTGGCCCGAAGATCGAACGGTGTTGCTCGAACGCTTCCCGTTCCTGGAGTTCGCCCAGTTTCCGCCCGGCGTTCAGAGGTTGGAGATCCGCCGCGAGATTGCCGGACGCTATTGGCTGCACCTGGGCCTGGGCTGGCAGTTTTTTGCGCCCGACGATTACATCGGGCGGCTGACGAGCGTGCTCGAAGCGGAGCCGAGCGTGTATCAGGTCGGATTGAACTTCGGCGACGCCGAGAAGCTGTCCAGCACCGTGGCACCGGTGGAGTCGACCCGGCGGGCCGACGGCACGGGACGGTATGTGCTGGCCGAGAGGGCCAGTGTCGGGCCTGCCATGTTCGAGTGCGCTCGGCTGGACCGCGAGGACGCCGGCCGACGAACCGCCACCCTCGACGAAGTGCTGTGCGTACTGGGCGGCTGAGGTGACGGGGGCACTCACCGGCACCCGGGGGCCGACAGACATCGGCCGGCTGTTGCTTCGGTGCGCGGACCGGCCCGGGCTGGTCGCTGCGGTCAGCACCTTCCTGGCCGACGCGGGCGCCAACATCATCTCGCTGGATCAGCATTCCACCGAGCAGACCAACGGCACCTTCATGCAGCGCACCATTTTTCACCTGCCCGGACTGCCCGCGGCCCGCGACGCGCTGGAGCGCGACTTCGCCGAACGCGTCGCCGATCCGTTCGGGATGGACTTTCGGTTGACCGAGGCCGCCACGCCGAAGCGTGTCGCGATCATGGCGTCTAAGGAAGACCATTGCCTGCTGGATCTGCTGTGGCGCAACCGCCGTGGCGATCTGGACATGTCGGTGGTGATGGTGATCGCCAATCATCCCGACCTGGCCGACAAGGTACGCCCGTTCGGGGTGCCATACATCCACATCCCGGCCAGCAAGGACATCCGGTCGCAGGCCGAGCAACGTCAACTCGATCTGCTGCGCGGCAACGTCGATCTCGTGGTGCTGGCCCGCTACATGCAGATCGTCACCCCGGACTTCATCGAGCGGGTCGGCTGCCCCCTGATCAACATCCACCACTCTTTCCTGCCCGCGTTCATCGGCGCCTCGCCGTATCGGCGCGCCCGGGAACGTGGGGTGAAGTTGGTCGGCGCCACTGCGCACTATGTGACCGAGGATCTGGACGAAGGGCCGATCATCGAGCAGGACGTGGTTCGAGTCGATCACCGGCATAGTGTGGTCGATCTGGTTCGGGTCGGGGCCGATGTGGAGCGCGCCGTGCTGTCGCGGGCGGTGCTGTGGCACTGCGAGGATCGCGTGATCCGGTTCGGCAACCAAACCATCTGTTTATAGAGGTAGCTCCCGCTCTCTCTCTTCGCCTTCGCGCCGCGGCTTCGGCGCAGCACTTCCCGCCGCAGCTTCGGCAACGAAACGGCCCCCTCCCTAAAGGGAGGGGGCCGCGTCGTTTCCTGGCCGGCTGCTAGGCGGAGGGATCTCCGCCGTCGCCGCCGTCGCCGCCTTCGCCGCCGCCGCCGCCGTTGCCGCCGCCGCCGCCTTGGCCGCCGTCGGAGCCAGCAGTGCCGTTGGTGCCCGCCGGGTCACCCGGGTCACCGAAGTCACCCTGGTCACCGGCGTCGCCGGGATCGCCGGCCTCGCCCTGGTCACCCTGGGTTCCACCGGCGCCCTGTGCCCCGACCGCGCCGACCGCGCCGACCGCGCCGTCGATGCCGTTCTGGCCAGTAGCGCCGTCGGCACCGAAGTCGACACCGTCGTCACCGGTCGCACCGGTCACACCCTGTGCACCCTGGGCACCGGTAGCACCTGCGGAGCCAGTCGCACCCTGAGCACCGGCCGAACCGGTCGCACCAGTCGCGCCGGCCTTGCCGCTGGTACCGGCCGCGCCGTTAGCACCGAACAGGCCGCCCTTACCGGCATTGCCTGCCTGTCCGCCAGCGCCGCCAGCACCGCCTTGGCTACCACCTGGGCCGCCAGCGCCGCCTTCACCGCCGGCGCCGCCTGCGCCGCCGAGGCCGCCGAAGCCGCCTTCACCGCCGAGTCCGCCGACTCCAGGAGCACCGCCCGTGCCACCCGTGCCGCCGGTTGCGCCAGCACCGCCGAAGCCGCCGGGTCCGCCGGTCCCGCCGGTGCCGCCGGTGCCGCCGGTGCCGCCGGTGCCGCCGGTGCCGCCCGCGCCGCCCATGCCGCCCGTGCCGCCCTGGCCGCCGGTACCACCCGTGCCGCCCAAGCCGTCGGAGCCGCCGGTACCGCCCGTGCCGCCCGTGCCACCCGTGCCACCCGTGCCGCCCGTGCCGCCCTTGCCGCCGTTGCCGCCCGTGCCGCCCTGGCCGCCGACGCCGCCCGCGCCGCCGACGCCGCCCGTGCCGCCGGTACCACCGGTACCACCGGTACCACCGTTGCCGCCGGTACCACCGGTGCCGCCGGTACCACCGGTACCACCGGTGCCACCCTTGCCGCCCGTGCCACCCTGGGCGCCGGCGCCGCCGGTACCGCCCGTGCCGCCCGTGCCGCCGTCGCCACCGGCACCGCCGGTGCCGCCCGTGCCGCCGTCGGCACCATTGCCGGCATTGCCGCCCTTGCCGAACAGACCGAAGGTGCCGGCGCTACCGCCGTCACCGCCGTTGCCGCCGGCGTAACCGGTGCCGCCCGCGGAACCCATGCTGACGGAGTCGCCGCCGGTGCCGCCGGTGCCGCCGTTGCCGCCCTGCTGGCCGATGCCACCCTTGCCGCCCTGCAGGCCCTGCAGGCCCTGCAGGCCGGTGGCGCCGGTGCCGCCGACCGAACCGTTGCCGCCCTGCCCGCCCTGGACGCCGGTTCCGCCGACGCCGCCGGTGCCGCCGACGCCGCCGACAAGACCCGGATCACCGGGATCACCGTCTTCGCCGGGATCACCGATATCGCCGATACCGCCGATACCGCCGGTGCCGCCGTCCTCGCCGGGCTCGTCACCCGCGGTCCCGGTGGCGCCCGGGAGGCCCCAAGCGCCCTGGTCGCCGTCGTCGCCATCGGCACCAGCGTCAGCTTGAGCCGGAATGGCGGTGTTACCCGCACCCGGATCGCCGGTGGCGCCGGCCGCGCCGATGGCGCCGATCACGCCGTTAGCGCCGGCCTCGCCGGACCCGGCGATGTCCGGCAGTCCGGGCAGCTCGGTCTGATCTTCACCCTGCGTACCGGGGTTGATCGCGGCCGTGCCAGCGGCACCGGCCGCGCCCCAGGTACCGGGAGCGCCCTCGTCACCCTCGTCGCCGATCTTTCCGACACCGCCGTTGCCGCCGTTTCCACCGCTGCCGAACAGCGAGAAGGTGCCGGCGCTGCCGCCGTTGCCGCCGTCTGCGCCCGCCCCGCCGTTGCCGCCGTTGCCGCCGTTGCCGCCGAACAGGCCGCCCTTGCCACCGTCGCCGCCGGCCTCGAATTCGATCGTGCTGTTCCAGCCGTTACCGCCGTTGCCCCACAGGATGCCGCCGGCCTGGCCGTCGGGGTTGGCCGCGGTGCCGTTGGCGCCGTTGCAGATCAGGCCGCAGGGGCCGCTGAAGTCAACCGTTGCCGCAGCAAGCGCCGTCGGGGTGGGCGATCCGCCGTTGCCGAACGGTCCCAGCCACCACGCGTTCGATCCCGACTCCAGCTCTGAGCCGGTCGAGGTCAACTGAATGGCCGCGGTTATCGGTCCCGGACCCCCGGGAGGAGCGGCGAACAAAAGGCCGGCGCCCACAATGGCCGCACCGGCGAGTCCGCCAGTAATTACAGGGCGGACCGCATTGCGCGTGCCGCCAGACTCGTGCTTGCGTCGACTGGACAAGGTAAACAACCCCCTACATAAGATCCCGATCGGAGCCTGCTGAGCGCAGACTGAGAAAAACTAGCATTGCGGTCGAGTCCGTGGCGCGCTTTCCCCCCCAAAACGTTGCCAGTCATTGCGTTTTCAAATAGCTGCGGTGGGCTGCCTGTTCCTTGTGGAGCGCGCGCGCAGATTCTCGGTAGCGGCTACGCCCACCGGCTGGACGACAGACGGGCAGGTCAGGGACCCACCCCGGCGCGATCCCGAGGCTTGATCACCGTTTCACCGAACCGCGTTGGAGTTGCTTACCGGGGCAGCCAGCCACTCAGGTGGGGAGCAAATTTTTTTCGGCGTTGCGGGATGCCCCCTTTGGCCACAACTCAAAGGCCCTCCCCACATTCAGCCTGCGGTCGAGGCACCAACCGGCAGAACAACGTTCACCAGCTAGTAACCGCGGGCCGCAAATAACAGCAAACCCCCCGCCTGGTCCATGCAGTCATTGCCTGCAAACCCGACACTCCGGAAGGGGCGCACCAACCCGCTTCGGCACTCCTCCCGTCCAGTCGGCCGAGAGGTTGTGGACGCCCTTCCAACCAGCGTCGGAGGCGGGTTGTCCTAATCGATCCGCGAACGATCGGCGCCGGGACGGTACATTCGTTTCGCCCTGGCACCAGTTTGGCCGACGCACGAAATGGACCTCATGAGCACTGCTTTTCGGGACCTGCTGGCCCCGCAACGTCTGACTGACGTCGTCGACGTCGGGGCGAACCCGATCGACGGCGCACCGCCCTACACACCGATGCTGGCCGCAGGGCTGTGCCGGGTAACCGGTTTCGAACCCCAGCCCGAGGCGTTGCTGGAACTGCAGACCAAGAAGGGCCCATACGAGCGTTACCTGTCGTATGCGGTCGGCGACGGCGACTCACACACCCTCAACATCTGCCGCGCCTCGGGTATGACGAGCCTTTTCGACCCGGACCCGGACACACTTGGCCTTTTCGAAGTTCTCGAACCGTACGGCGAGGTCATCGAACAAGTAGACCTGTCCACTCGCAAGCTCGACGACATCTCCGAGATCGAGCACCTCGACTTCTTGAAGATCGACATCCAAGGCGGCGAACTCGCCGTGTTCCAGGGCGGTCGCAAGAAGCTGGCCGAGGCGGTCGCGATCCAGACCGAGGTCTCGTTCGTCACCCTTTACAAGGATCAGCCCACTTTGGGCGATATCGACCAGGAGATGAGAATCCAGGGATTCATCCCGCACTGCTTCGACGCGATCAAGCATTGGCCGATCGCTCCCTACGTGGTCAACAACGAACCCCGGCGCGCCCTACGTCAACTTCTCGAGGCCGACATGGTCTATGTACGTGACTTTGCCCATCCAGACCTAATGAGCGATGAACAGCTCAAGCATCTCGCCTTGATCGCCCACCATTGCTACGGATCGTTCGACCTTGCGCTGCGTTGTGTGAAGCTTCTCGAAGAACGCCACGCGGTGCATCCCGGGGCCCAACACCGCTATCTTCAGCTGGTCTCGACCTGAACCCTTTGCCTCACCGGGAAGCCCAGGCGTTGCCGAAGGTCGCCCCGCCAGCGACTGCCCTGCAACCGCGCGAGGACGAGAATCACCGTCGCGGCCAACGCCCAGCCGAGCAGCAGATCGATCACATAATGCTCTGCCGTATAGACCAGCGTGAACGCCATCACCAGCGGATAAGCCACCAGCACCGGACGCCAGGCGCGGTGCACCCGGGTCCACAGAAACGCCGCCAGGGCGGCCGACATCCCGGCGTGTAGCGACGGGATTGCCGCCACCAGGTTGACACTGGCCTGCCCCTGATCCAGCAGCGCACTGGCTGAGTGCAGGTTCAGCTTCCCCCAGCCGCGCCCGACGATGCGTTCGATCCAGCCGTTGGCGCCCTCCTGGGTGGACTGCATCGCGCCCAACACCCCTCCGTCGGGCACCCCGCGCGCGGACTTGAACATGCACTTCGGACCCGACGGCCCTCCCGAAACGTCGGCCGGCGTGCATCGCGCCGCGGCCCACGGCGGCGCCGCCGGGAGTAGCACGTAGATGATCAGCGCCGTGAAGTTCAGGCCGACGAACAGCTTGACGAATGCCTTCCATTCGTCCCGGTCGCGCAGCCACAGAATGCCGGCGATGGCGTACGGCAGGATGAAGAACGACATGTAGACACTGCTGATCACCACTTCCCACCAGGGCGGGTGCGGCAACTTCAACTGCTCCTGCAGCCAGACTGTCGGCATGTGTCCGAAGAACATCAACCGGTCCATGTCGGCCTGCCAGTGCCAGAGCGTGGGCCTGCCGACCAGGGTGGCCGCGCCGCGGCTCAGGTCGTAGGCGATCAAGACCAATGCGAAGGGTAACCAGTCGCGCACGACGTAGAGCATTCGGCGTCCCTGCCCGATGCTGGCGGCGGCCAGGCCGGTGCAGATGTAGAGCAGCACCAGCTCGCGGTTGAACGCAAAGCCTTCGGTGACGGTGCGCCATATCACCGCTGTGGCCCAGATGGCCACAGCTGCCCACCGGACGATTCGCAGCCATTCGACGCGCCCCGCCTGGGTATCGGGCAGCGGATCTTGGACACGGGTCAACGCAATCGACGACTGGTCAAGTGCGGACACATCGGCCTTTCGACGGGGGCAACGGAGTGATTTCCCCGCGATAGCCTAATTAACCTCCGAGCAACCCGTCGTTCAAGATCGGCTTGGATGCCGGTTCATGCACAAACTGTTACCTGAAAGCGGTCGGTCAGCCGATCTGTTCACGCAGGAAAGCGATGTCGTCCTTGCGTCCCTCGTCAGCCGTCTCGCAGATGACCGGCGCCCCGGCGGCCTTGACCACCGCGGCCAGCAGCTGGGGGTCGATCTGACCTGCTCCGAAGTTGGCGTGCCGGTCCGCACCGGACCCGGCGGCGTCGCGTGAGTCGTTGCAGTGCACCAGGTCGATGCGGCCGGTGATCGCCTTGATCCGTTCGACGGCGTCGACCAGCTTCTCACCCGCCGCCCAGGCGTGGCAGGTGTCCAGGCAGAACCCGATGCCGGTATCGCCGATGTGGTCCCACAGCCGGGCGATGGTGTCGAAATGCCGGGCCATCGCATGATCGCCGCCCGCGGTGTTCTCCAGATAGACGGGGATGTCGGTCTGCAGCGCGGCCAGCGCCTTCACCCAGCGCTCGAAGCCGGCGTCGAAATCGTTGTCGTCGGCGTGGCCGCCGTGCACGATCACCGCGGTGGCGTTGATCTCGGCAGCGGCGTCGCAGGTGTCCTGCAGGATTTTTCGGGAGGGGATCCGGACCCGGTTATTCGCCGAGGCCACGTTGATCAGGTACGGCGCGTGGATGTACAGCGGAATGGTCGACGACTTCAGCACGTCGGCGTCGTCCCGCGGCTTGGGCTTCTTCCAGCTCTGCGGGTTGCCGAGGAAGAACTGCACCGCGTCGGCGCCGTCAGCCTCCGCTGCGGCCAGGGGATCGTCACCGTGGACGTGGGAACCGATGAGCACGGCGCCGAGTCTAGTGGTGCGAGGTGGCGAGCCTCCCTCTCGCGGGCAGACGCAAATGTCCCCGACACGCCGGGCCTTCCGGAACATCTGCGTCTGCTCAGCCGGCGAGGCGGGCGGCGGCATCAAGATGTCGTTGCACGCGCGCGACGAGATCGATGGGATGGCGCCGTACGTCGTCGGAAACTATCTGCAGGACGGTCCAGCCGCAATCGGCCAGCCTGGACTGCTTTATCCGGTCGCGTTTCCACGCCTGCGGGTTGGCGTGCCAGTCCATGCTGTCGTATTCGGCGACCAACCCGGCCCGCGGCCAGGCGAAATCGGCCCGCCACAGTTTGCCGAATCGGTCAATGATCTCGTATTGCAGTTCCGGTTTGGGAAGCCCGCCGTCGATGAATACCAGCCGCGTCTCGCTCTCCATTGCCGACTCGGCCCGCTCATCGGCATGGACCACGAGCTCCCGTACGGCCACGATGCCGCGACGGCCCTTCTGCGCGCGGATAGCTCCCTCGAGGTCGGACCGAGTGCAGGTGCCGGAGCGGAGTACCGCATCCAATGTCGCCAATGCCCGCGGCCGCCGCAGCAGCCGGGCCACCTCCACCGCGGTCCAAGCAGGCGCGGAGGCCAGCCGGGGGCCGACCAGCCGCAGCGGCGCTCCGACTCGTTGATGCACCATCAAACGTGCATTGGGCCGCACCCGTAGACCCGGGTCGAGGATGTGGATGCGCGCGTCGTTCTCCGTGCCGAAGCCGTACATTTCCGCTGCGGTGTGCAGGCACACGACGATCCTGCGGCCTGTCATCAGATCGAGGCCCGCGAGCCGCATCTCCAGATCAGGTGGTTGCCGCGCGTACACCCCGTGCCACACCCTTTCGATGACGCCCGCCCGCAGGAGCGCGACGAGTGACTTGCGGCTCATCACCGATAGCAAATGCTCGTGGGTCGCCAGCCCGGAGGGCGCGAAGTGCTCGTCGAGAATCACGGATCGAGCCTGCCGACCAGGGCGGCATAGACAGAAGGGCCTCGTCACATTCTGTGGATAAACCCGCAGCTGTGAATGGCCGAGCAGTCGCAAATGTCCCCGACACGCCGGGCGTGCGGGGACATTTGCGACTGCTCGCGCAGAAAGAGTTACCCCACGCGCAGGAGGAGTTACCCCACGCGCAGAGGGAGGTGCCTACCGGTAATCCGAGTAGCCGTAGTCGTCGAGCGGGACGGCGGCACCGGTCGCCTGGCCGAAGTCCGGGCTGTAGTACTGATCCTCGTACGACGGGATCGTGTACGCCGCGGCCCGTGCCTCTTCGGTCGGCTGCACCTGGATGTTGCGGTACCGGTTGATACCGGTGCCAGCCGGGATCAGCTTGCCGATGATCACGTTCTCCTTGAGACCCTGCAGCTTGTCGCTGCGGCAGTTGATCGCCGCATCGGTGAGCACCCGGGTGGTCTCCTGGAACGACGCCGCCGACAGCCACGAGTCGGTCGCCAGCGAGGCCTTGGTGATACCCATCAGCACCGGGCGTCCCGCAGCCGGCTCGGCGCCCTCGGCAACCACCCTACGGTTCTCGGCCTCGAACTCGCCGCGCTCGGTCAGCGAACCGGGCAGGAACTCTGTCGCGCCCGAATCGATGATCGTGACGCGCCGCAGCATCTGCCGGACGATCACCTCGATGTGCTTGTCGTGGATCGACACACCCTGGGCGCGGTAGACCTCCTGGACCTCCTTGACCAGGTGGATCTGCACCTCGCGGGGGCCCTGCACGCGCAGCACCTCGTGCGGGTCGGCCGAGCCTTCCATCAACTGCTGGCCGACCTCGACGTGGTCGCCGTCGGTGAGCAGCCGCTCGGAACCGTCGTCGTGCTTGAACACCTTGAGCCGCTGGCGCCGAGTGAGCTTGTCGTACACGACCTCCTCGCCCCCGTCGTCGGGAACGATGGTGATCTTGTAGAACTTGTCGCTCTCCTCGAGGCGAATCCGCCCGGACACGTCGGCGATCGGGGCCCGGTTACGGGGAACGCGTGCCTCGAAGAGCTCCTGCACCCGGGGCAGACCACCGACGATGTCCTGACCGCCGGTCACGCCGCCCTGGTGGAAGGTACGCATCGTCAACTGCGTACCAGGCTCGCCAATGGACTGCGCCGCGACGATGCCGACCGCCTCACCGATGTCGACCAGCTTGCCGGTCGCCATCGAACGGCCGTAGCACATCGCGCACACGCCGGTGCCGGTGGCGCAGGTCAGCACGGAGCGGACCTTCACCTCGGTGATGCCGGCCGCCAACAGCGCGTCGATCGCCGGATCGCCGAGGTCATGCCCGCGCTCGACGACGACGTTGCCGTTCGCGTCGACGGCGTCGGTGGCCAGCGTGCGTGCGTAGGCCGACGTCTCGATGTGCTGGTCGCGGACCAGCGTGCCGTCATCGGCGCGCTCGGCGAGCGTGACGGTGATGCCGCGCTCGGTCTCGCAGTCCGTCTCGCGAACGATGACGTCCTGCGACACGTCGACCAGACGGCGGGTCAGGTAACCCGAGTCGGCGGTCCGAAGCGCGGTGTCCGCCAGACCCTTACGAGCGCCGTGGGTGTTGATGAAGTACTCCAGCACGGTCAGGCCCTCACGGAAACTGGACTTGATCGGTCGCGGGATGAACTCACCCTTCGGGTTGGTAACCAGGCCCTTCATGCCGGCCAGGGTGCGGGTCTGGGTGAGGTTGCCCGTCGCGCCGGACTTCACGATCGTGATGATCGGGTTGTCCTCGGGGTAGTACTCCTCCAGCGTCTTACCGACCTCTTCGGTGGCGTCCTGCCAGATCTTGACCAACGCCTCGTTGCGCTCGGTGTGGTTCAGGGCGCCACGCTGGTACTTCTTCTCGATGGAGTCGGCCTCGGCCTCGTAGCGGTCGAGAATCTCCTGCTTCTGCGGCGGCACCAACACGTCGGCCATCGAGACCGTGACTCCCGAACGGGTGGCCCAGTAGAAGCCGGCGTCCTTGAGCTTGTCGACGGTCTGGGCAACCACGATCATCGGGTAGCGCTCGGCCAGATCGTTGATGATGGCGGCCTGCACCTTCTTGTGCTGCTGCTTGTTGACGAACGGATAGCCCCGGGGCAGCAACTCGTTGAACAGAACCCGGCCCAGCGTGGTCTCCGCGATCCAGGCGTCGCCCATCTTCCAGCCGTCGGGGAACCGCTCGGCCTCGATCTCGGCGGGCGGACGCAACTGGGTCAGCCGCACCCGGATCTTGGCCCGCACCGACAGCACGCCGCGGTCCATCGCCATGATGGCTTCGGCCGGCGAGCTGTACATGCCGGACTCCGGCTGATCTTTGGCGGCGGGTACGTATTCGCCCTTGTCGCCGTCGATCTCGGTGGTCAGGTAATACAGCCCGGTCACCATATCCAGCCGCGGCATGGCCAGCGGGCGACCCGATGCCGGCGAGAGGATGTTGTTCGACGACAGCATCAGGATGCGGGCCTCGGCCTGCGCCTCGGCGCTCAGCGGCAGGTGGACCGCCATCTGGTCGCCGTCGAAGTCGGCGTTGAACGCCTCACAGACCAGCGGGTGCAGCTGTATGGCCTTGCCCTCCACCAGCTGCGGCTCGAAGGCCTGGATTCCGAGGCGGTGCAGCGTCGGCGCGCGGTTCAGCAGGACCGGATGCTCGGAGATGACCTCTTCGAGGACGTCCCACACCTGCGGGCGCTGCCGCTCGACCATCCGCTTGGCGCTCTTGATGTTCTGCGCGTGGTTCAGATCGACCAACCGCTTCATCACGAACGGCTTGAACAGTTCGAGGGCCATCAGCTTGGGCAGACCGCACTGGTGCAGCTTGAGCTGCGGACCGACCACGATGACCGAACGGCCGGAGTAGTCGACGCGCTTGCCCAGCAGGTTCTGCCGGAACCGGCCCTGCTTGCCCTTGAGCAGATCGCTCAGGGACTTCAGCGGCCGGTTGCCCGGCCCGGTGACCGGGCGGCCACGGCGGCCGTTGTCGAACAACGCGTCCACCGACTCCTGAAGCATGCGCTTCTCGTTGTTGACAATGATTTCGGGAGCTCCGAGGTCAATCAACCTCTTGAGCCGGTTGTTGCGGTTGATCACCCGGCGGTACAGGTCGTTGAGATCGGAGGTGGCGAACCGGCCGCCGTCGAGCTGCACCATCGGACGCAGCTCCGGCGGGATCACCGGGACCGCGTCGAGCACCATGCCCATCGGGGAGTTCGAGTTGCTCTGGAAGGCCGCGACCACCTTGAGGCGCTTGAGTGCACGCAGCTTCTTCTGGCCCTTGCCGTTGCGAATCGTGTCGCGCAGGCTCTCGGCCTCGGCGTCGATGTCGAAGTTCTCGATCAGCTTCTTGATCGACTCAGCACCCATCGCGCCTTCGAAGTACTCGCCGTAGCGGTCCTGCAGCTCCCGGTAGAGCAGCTCGTCGACGATCAGCTGCTTGGGGGCCAGCTTGGTGAACGTCGTCCAGATCTCCTCGAGCCGGTCGAGCTCGCGCTGGGCACGGTCCCGGAGCTGTCGCATCTCGCGCTCACCACCGTCACGCACCTTGCGCTTGACGTCGGACTTGGCGCCCTCCGCCTCGAGCTCCTTCATGTCGGCCTCGAGTTTCTGCGCCCGGGCCTCCAGGTCGGCGTCACGCTGGTCCTCGACGGCCTTGCGCTCGACGGCCATCTCGGCTTCCAGCGTGGACAGCTCGTTGTGCCGCATCTCGTCGTCCACCGCGGTGATCACGTAGGCGGCGAAGTAGATGATCTTCTCGAGATCCTTGGGCGCCAGGTCGAGCAGATAGCCCAGCCGCGACGGCACACCCTTGAAGTACCAGATGTGGGTGACCGGTGCCGCGAGCTCGATATGACCCATCCGCTCACGGCGCACCTTGGCGCGAGTCACCTCGACGCCGCAGCGCTCACAGATGATGCCCTTGAAGCGGACCCGCTTGTACTTGCCGCAATAGCACTCCCAGTCGCGAGTCGGTCCGAAGATCTTCTCGCAGAACAGGCCGTCCTTCTCCGGCTTGAGCGTGCGGTAGTTGATCGTCTCGGGTTTCTTGACCTCGCCGTACGACCAGTTGCGGATGTCGTCGGCGGTGGCCAGACCGATACGGAGTTCATCGAAGAAGTTGACGTCGAGCACGTAACTTCCTTTCCCCTTGCGGGTTTAGTGGAACTTGACTAACTACTCTTCGCGCAACCGCTCCGCGATCTAAGCGAGGTCTTCGACAGACGCGGATTCGTTGCGGGACAAGTTGATTCCCAGGTTCGCGGCGGCGCGTTCCAGGTCCTCGTCATCACCGTCGCGCATCTCTATCGCGGCACCGTCAGAAGACAGCACCTCAACGTTGAGGCACAGCGACTGCAGCTCCTTGAGAAGCACCTTGAACGACTCCGGGATGCCGGGCTCCGGAATGTTCTCACCCTTGACGATCGCCTCGTACACCTTGACCCGGCCGATGGTGTCGTCGGACTTGATGGTCAGCAGCTCCTGCAGCGTGTAGGCCGCGCCGTAGGCCTGCATAGCCCAGCACTCCATCTCGCCGAACCGCTGACCGCCGAACTGCGCCTTACCGCCCAACGGCTGCTGGGTGATCATCGAGTACGGGCCGGTCGAGCGGGCGTGAATCTTGTCGTCGACCAAGTGGTGCAGCTTCAGGATGTACATGTAGCCGACCGTCACCGGATACGGGAACGGCTCACCGCTGCGCCCGTCGAACAACGTGGCCTTGCCATCGGCGTCGACGAGCGTGTCGCCGTCGCGGTTCGGCAGCGTCGAGCCGAGCAGCCCCTGCAGCTCCGCCTCGCGGGCACCGTCGAACACCGGGGTGGCCACGATACTGTCCGGACCGGCCGACTTGAGCGCCTCGGGCAGGTTGGCCGCCCACTCCGGTGCACCCTCGACGTTCCAGCCGGCCTTGGCGACCCAGCCCAGATGGGTTTCCAGGATCTGACCGATGTTCATCCGTCGCGGCACACCGTGGGTGTTCAGGATGATGTCGACCGGCGTGCCGTCCGGCAGGAACGGCATGTCCTCGGCAGGCAGGATCTTTCCGATCACGCCCTTGTTGCCGTGCCGACCGGCAAGCTTGTCGCCGTCGGAGATCTTGCGCTTCTGGGCCACGTACACCCGGACCAGCTCGTTGACACCGGCGGGCAACTCGTCGTCGTCCTCGCGGGAGAACACCCGGATGCCGATGACCTTGCCGGACTCGCCGTGCGGGACCTTCAGCGAGGTATCGCGGACCTCACGTGCCTTCTCGCCGAAGATCGCGCGCAGCAGTCGCTCCTCCGGGGTCAGCTCCGTCTCGCCCTTGGGCGTGACCTTGCCGACCAGGATGTCGCCGTCGCGGACCTCGGCGCCGATGCGGACGATGCCGCGCTCGTCGAGATCGGCCAGCACCTCATCGGAGACGTTCGGGATGTCCCGGGTGATCTCCTCGGCGCCCAGCTTGGTGTCGCGGGCATCGATCTCGTGCTCCTCGATGTGAATCGAGGTGAGCACGTCCTCTTCGACCAGCCGGTTGGAGAGGATGATCGCGTCCTCGTAGTTGTGACCCTCCCACGGCATGATCGCCACCAGCAGGTTCTTGCCCAGCGCCATCTCGCCGTTCTCGGTGCACGGCCCGTCGGCGATGACCTGGCCCGCCTCGACGCGCTGGCCGGTGTCCACGATCGGACGCTGGTTGGCGCAGGTGCCGTGGTTGGAGCGGGCGAACTTGCGCATCCGGTAGGTGTGCCGGGTTCCGTCGTCGGCCATCACCGTGACGTAGTCGGCCGACAGCTCCTCGATGACACCTGCCTTGTCGGCGACGACGACGTCACCGGCGTCGATCGCGGCGCGCAGCTCCATGCCGGTGCCGACCAACGGTGCCTCACTGCGCACCAGCGGGACCGCCTGGCGCTGCATGTTGGCGCCCATCAGGGCGCGGTTGGCGTCGTCGTGCTCGAGGAACGGGATCATCGCGGTCGCGACCGATACCATCTGGCGCGGCGAGACGTCCATGTAGTCGACCTCGGCGCTGGACACGTTCTCGACTTCGCCGCCCTTGCGGCGCACCAGAATGCGGTCTTCGACGAATCTGCCGTCCGGGTGGATCGGCGAGTTGGCCTGCGCCACGACGTGGCGGTCCTCCTCGTCGGCGGTCAGGTAGTGGATCTCATCCGTGACAACTCCGTCGACGACCTTGCGGTAGGGCGTCTCGATGAAGCCGAACGGGTTCACCCGCGCATACACCGACAGCGATCCGATCAGGCCGATGTTCGGACCTTCCGGGGTCTCGATCGGGCACATCCGGCCGTAGTGGCTTGAGTGCACGTCGCGCACCTCGAGACCGGCCCGTTCCCGGGACAGACCACCGGGACCCAGCGCCGACAGGCGACGCTTGTGGGTCAGACCCGACAGCGGATTGTTCTGGTCCATGAACTGGCTCAGCTGGCTGGTGCCGAAGAACTCCTTGATCGCCGCCACCACGGGACGGATGTTGATCAGGGTCTGCGGGGTGATCGCCTCGACGTCCTGGGTGGTCATCCGCTCACGGACGACGCGTTCCATGCGGGACAGGCCGACCCGGATCTGATTCTGGATCAGCTCACCGACCGTGCGTAGCCGGCGGTTGCCGAAGTGGTCGATGTCGTCGGTCTCCACCGGGACCTCGACGCCGCCGGGCACCGTCATCGACTTGTCGCCCTGCTGCAGCCGCACCAGGTACTCAATGGTCGCGACGACGTCCTCTTCGGTCAGCGTCGAGCTGGTGATCGGCTTGCCGGCGTTGAGCCCGAGCTTCTTGTTGACCTTGTAGCGGCCCACCCGGGCCAGGTCGTAGCGCTTCTCCTTGAAGAACAGGTTCTCCAGCAGGGTCTGCGCGGACTCCTTGGTCGGCGGCTCGCCCGGGCGCAGCTTGCGGTAGATGTCCAGCAGCGCCTCATCGGTGCCGGCGGTGTTGTCCTTCTCCAACGTGCCCATCATGATCTCGGAGAAGCCGAACCGCTCCACGATCTGGTCGTTGGTCCAGCCCAGCGCCTTGAGCAGCACGGTGACCGGCTGACGGCGCTTACGGTCGATACGCACCCCGACGGTGTCGCGCTTGTCGACGTCGAACTCCAGCCACGCACCGCGGCCCGGAATGACCTTGACGCTGTGCAGCGTCTTTTCGGTGGACTTGTCGATGGCCTCGTCGAAGTACACACCGGGTGAACGGACCAGCTGCGACACGACGACGCGCTCGGTGCCGTTGATGATGAAGGTGCCCTTCTCGGTCATCATCGGGAAGTCGCCCATGAAGACCGTCTGGCTCTTGATCTCACCGGTGTTGTTGTTGATGAACTCGGCCGTGACGAACAACGGCGCCGCGTACGTCATGTCCTTGTCTTTGCACTCGTCGACCGGCGCTTTGACCTCGTCGAAGCGCGGATCGGAGAACGACAGCGACATCGAGCCGGAGAAGTCCTCGATGGGCGAGAGCTCCTCGAGGACTTCCTGGAGGCCGCCCTTGGGTTCGATATCCCCGCGGTCCACGGCACGCTGGAACCAGTCCTCGGAGCCAACAAGCCACTCGAACGACTCGGTCTGCACGTCCAGCAGCCCCGGAACCTCTAGCGGCTCGCGAAGCTTGGCGAACGAAATTCGGTTTGGTGCTCCGGGAACGGAGTTGTCGGTGGTAGCTACTTCTGACTTGATCGCGCGGGACCCTGCCAAGATGCATCCTTCCAGCACCTAATGCGACATTGACTTTGCCCGGATGCCAAGTCGGCGACCGGACCGTCTGCCGCGAATCTGCGTCGGTTCGGCTGGCCGATCAGACCCGGCACTCTCACGCACGCACGCGACTAGATCACTGAGCACGAGAGGGGCTCAGGCGGAGTCCGTGTTGTGTGCGGCTTGAAGAGGACGTGTGGGCAGGATGCAGCCAGCGCAACGTCCAACAGTACCGTACGATGGCATATTCCTCAAATCACCAACGCACGGCACGCTGGAAATGGTAAGGGCGCTGGCTGGCCACCCTATTCACTCTCATCCGTGCAAACATTGCTGGCCACTAGATTGGCCTCGTTTTCCCCCGCCGTCAAGGGATACCGCCGTCTTTGGTGTGACCAATTTCATCACAATTGTCGTCGGTGGCCACGCTGGAACGCGAAGTGAACGCGATCGATCCCGAAGACACCGCCAAGCGCGGCGCGGGTCAGTGCTCGCCGCGGGTCAGTGCTCGCCGCGGGTCAGTGCTCGCCGGCGACCGGGATGCGACCGGTCGGGGTTTCGTCCTCGTGTTGGTGGCGCGCGGGCGCATCGGAGAACGCATGGGTGGGGTAGGCATGGGTTCCCTCGAGGTCGTCGAGGATCACCTGCTGCGCCTTCGGCGGCAGGGTGTGCAGGATTTCGCGGACCCGCGCCTGCCGGCGGGCGACGCCCTTGCGCTCCGGCATGCCCGGCGTCACCACGATCTGCGGTGGCACGCCCTCGATTTCCTCCAGACCGCCATCGCTGTGGCCGGCCTCCACTGCTGCCGCCTCGGCGGCAGCGGTGGCCTCGTCCTTCTCCTCGGACATGCCGATCGGGCCGATGCGCCGTCCATTCAAGAATTGCTTGACAGCCGGCTCCTCGCTGGTGAGCAGAACCTCGCGCGGACCGAACATGACCAGATGCTTGCGGTAGAGCATGCCGATGTTGTCCGGCACGGTGCGCACGATGTTGATGTTGTGCGTCACGATGAGGATGGTGGCGTCGATCACCGCGTTGATGTCGATCAGCAGCTGGCTGAGATACGCGGTACGCACCGGGTCCAAGCCGGAGTCCGGCTCGTCGACGAGGATGATCTGCGGGTCGAGTACCAGCGCCCGAGCCAGGCCGGCCCGCTTCTTCATGCCGCCGGAGATCTCACCGGGGAACTTATTCTCCGCGCCCATCAAGCCCACCATCTCGAGCTTTTCCATGACGATGGCGCGAATCTCGCTTTCCTTTTTCTTGGTGTGCTCGCGCAGCGGGAAAGCGGTGTTGTCGAAGATGTTCATGGAGCCGAACAGCGCGCCGTCCTGGAACATGACGCCGAACAGCGTACGGATCTCGTAGAGCTCCTTGGCCGAACACTGAAGGATGTCGGTGCCGTCGATGATGATCTTGCCGCGCTCCGGCCGCAACAGACCGATCAGCGACTTCAGGAACACCGACTTACCGGTGCCGGACGGGCCCAGGATGACACTGACCTCCCCCTCGGGGATCGTCATCGTCACGTCTTCCCAGATCTTTTGGGATCCGAACGACTTGGTCAGGTTCTCAACGCCGATAGCGGTACCCACTGGAATCCTTCCGCCCATACGATTCGCCGGATGAATCGCACCTGTGGTTTGAGTCACCTTAGCCTACGCCGATCGGTCACAACACTTAACTGCTCTCACATTTCTGGCGGCTGTTCGGTGGGCGCGAACCGGGTGAATCCTGCGAAACGACGCTGGGGCCGGCCCGATGATCGGGTCGGCCCCAGCGCAGGGTCGGGCGGACTACTTGACGGTGACCGTCGCGCCCGCGGCCTCGAGCTTGGTCTTCGCCTCCTCGGCGGCCTCCTTGGCGACCTTCTCGAGCAGCGGCTTGGGGGCGCCGTCGACGAGGTCCTTGGCCTCCTTGAGGCCCAGACCGGAAACGATCTCGCGAACCACCTTGATGACGCCGATCTTCTTGTCACCGGCGGCTTCGAGGATCACGTCGAACTCGGACTGCTCCTCGGCGGCCTCGGCGGGGGCGCCGGCCGCAGCACCGCCGGGGGCGGCGATCGCGACCGGGGCCGCGGCGGTGACGTCGAACGTCTCCTCGAACTTCTTGACGAATTCCGAGAGTTCCAGCAGCGTCAGCTCCTTGAACGCTTCGAGCAGGTCGTCGGTGGACAGCTTGGCCATGATTGGGTCCTTCCTGGTTTTTCTTCTTGGCTAGTGGGTTGGGTTACGCGGATGCTGGGTCGTCTGGGGTTTCCGCTTTGTCTTCAGATGCCGAACGGTCTTCAGCTGCCGGACTGTCTTCAGATGCCGGACCGGCTTCGCTTGCCGGCGCGTCTGGGCTTGCCGAATTACCCGGGCTTTCCGGGCTCTCGGCGGCCTTCTTCTCCTGCAGCGCGGCCACCAACCGGGCGACCTGCGACGCCGGCGCTTGGAACAGGCCTGCCGCCTTGGACATGTTCGCCTTCATCGCGCCGGCCAGCTTGGCCAGCAGCACCTCGCGGGACTCCAGGTCGGCGATCCGCTCGACCTCGGCGACGGTCAGCGGACGGCCATCCATGTAGCCGCCCTTGATGACCAGTGCCTTGTTGTCCTTGGCGAACTTCTTGATCGCTTTGGCGGCGTCGACGGCCTCACCCTTGACAAACGCGATTGCGGTGGGACCTGCGAACAGCTCGTCCAGACCCTCGATGCCCGCCTCTGCCGCCGCACGCTTCACCAGGGTGTTCTTGGCGACCGTGTAGGTGGCGGAGCCGCCTAGTGACCGGCGGAGTTCGGCGAGGTTGGCGACGGTCAGTCCGCGGTACTCGGTGACCAGCGTCGCCGTCGACCCCTTGAACTGTTCGGCGATGTCGGCAACCGCGGTGGCCTTTTCAGCCTTGGCCATGCATGCCTCCTCGTAATGGGGACCGCGTCCGGAGAAGACGAACGCCCCGACGCAGACAGGTCGGGGCGCGTGTGCAAGCCTCGTCCTCCTGCGTGGGCCGCCGGGCAATCCGGACCTTCAACCGATTTCTCGAGCACGTGCTCTTCGCGCAAGTACTCATCGGTGACCAACGGTCTTCGGTGGAACCGGCCCACCATAGCGCGCCGCGGCCCGATCAGCCAAAACGCGGGTTAAGTCGCCCCGCGAGCGCGCCCGCAGTCGCCCCGCGAGCGCGCCCGCAGTCGCCCCGCGAGCGCGCCCGCAGTCGCCCCGCGAGCGCGCGCGTTTGCACGTGGGCGCGCCGTAATAGCCGGCAATTGGTGCGCGTTCGCGGCTCACGAGGGCGACGAAAGCGCCAGGGCGGCAGCCCCCACCAGACCGGCGGCGCCGCCCAGCGAGGCCGGCAGCACCTCCAGCCCTCGGATGAAGCTCAGCGTCGCGTAGCGGCGCAGCGCGTCACGAAGCGGGTCGAACAGCAGCGCGCCGGCGTTTGCCACGCCGCCGCCGACGACGACGCGGTCGAGATCGCATACTGCGCCGACGGACGCGATCAGCGCGGCCACGGCCTCCGCACCGCGTTCGAACGCGCCCAACGCAACGCCGTCACCCTCGGCAGCGGCGTCGGCAAGATGGCGGGCGTCCGCGTCGGGCGGAGCGACCCACCCGTGCCGGCGCGCCCACTGCACCATCTGGGGGCCGGCGGCGATGGTCTCGACGCAACCGCGGCCGCCGCAGGCGCAGCGTTGGCCGTGCGGGTCGACGACGACGTGGCCGACATGCCCTGCGTTGCCGGTGCGGCCACGGTAGGGCGCCCCGTCGAGCACCAATCCCCCGCCGACGCCGGTGGACACCACGATGCCCAGCAGGAAGTCCGCCCCCTGCCCGGCGCCGCGCCACCGCTCCCCCAGCGCCATACAGAGCCCGTCGCCAGCCAACTGCACCGGCGCGCCAACGGTGGCAGCCAGCCGATCGACGATCGGAAAGTCTTGCCACTGGCTGATATTGATCGGGCTGACCGTTCCGGCGGTTACGTCGATCGGTCCGGCCGATGCCACGCCGACGCCGCACACGGCGCCGCCGGCCACCGCCAGCGCCGCAACGGACAGCGAATCGACGACCCTCCACACCGCCTCGGCGTCACCCGCGGGTGTCGGCCGTGTGACCCGGTGGACCAGCGCGCCATCGCCGTCAACCAGACCTACCGCGATCTTGGTGCCGCCGATGTCGACGGCCAGCAGGGTTCGGGCTGCCCCAGGCACCCCGCGCACCTCGCGCGCCTCGCGCTCGTGGGGCGGAGTGCTGCGGTCCGGAGTGTGTGCAGCCATCAGTGCCGGTGGGTGTTGTCGGGCTGGCGTGGATCGCCGGGGTGCTCGTAACCCGGAGCCAGTCGCACGAGAGTGGCGCACCGGGCATCCAGCCACAGCCGGAACGCGCGGCGCCGGGCCGCGGCGAGCAAATGCTCAGCCAGACTTTCGGCGTCCGGGAAACGCCTTCTCGTGGTGTCTGGATTGCGCGCCCGGTAATCCGCCACCGCATCGGCGGTCACCTTGATGGTGTCGGTGACGCTGACGAACAACGCCCGTGCAAGCGGATCGGACAACACCGCCGCGGCCACACTGCCGATCTCCAGACGCACGGCCGCGTCCGGAAGCAGATCGTCCTCGTGCGGTGCGCCGTCGGCGCGCAACCCGCGCGCGGCCGCCTCGGCTGCCACCACCCGCTCGGTGACGAGAAGCTGTGTCAGCCAACGCCTCAGCTGCCTACCCTCGCTGGTACCCGGGCGGGGCAACGATGTCGCGGACCTCGACTCCCGCAGCCGGACTTCGCGGGCGTCGACCTCACTCACCGGTACCGGCGTCCCATCGACCATCGCGGCGATCTTCACCGGACCCGCACCCGCACGGCGGGCGAGTACAGCAGCTGCCCACAACTTGCCACTCGTACCAGCGCCCACCACTCGCCGGGTTCCACCCATACCGGTGGCGCGACCTCGAAGTTGAATTCGGTGCTGCCACGGGCGGGCAGTTCCGTGCCCGTCGCGCCCGGCCCTATCCAGTCCCATGTTCCCCACGGGCTGATCAGGTGGGCTTCGACCGAGACTTCCGAATGGGCGTCGGTGGCCACGCCGACCTTCAGCACCGCCCGCTGGCCGGCCCTGACCTCGACGGGTTCCGCGTCGGCCACCATTCGCAGCAAGCGCTCTCCGGGCGGCGCGGTCACCGACAACACGCACACATCCTCGACCACCTGGCGCCACGACGGCGGCAGCGAATCGTGGTGACCGGTCAACGAAAGGGCTGCCCGGATCGGGTACAGACCGGGTGACACCGCCGGCGGCGCCGTCACCGTCACCTCGGTCGCCAGGTGCTCTGCGGGCGGCAGCATGAAGGTTAGCTCGGCGGGTTCGGCGGTCCAGCCGTCCGGGTACAGCAGCCGGACCCTGCCGTGCAGCACCATGTCGCTACAGTCACTGGCTACGGTAAGCCTCAGCTGTGCAACAGAATTCGGCTGGATCTCAACCCGCTGCGGGTGAAGGTGCGCCACCGCGGGCAGGCCTCCGATGGGCGCCGGCCCACGGTTGTGCAGCCAGTAGCGGGCATAAAGTGGCTGGGCGGCTTCGGCTTCGGGCGCGAGCTGTTCATGGTCCGCCCCGAGCACCCTGGGCATATTCAGCCGAGTCAGCACCGTAGCGATCTCGAATCCCTGGAGGGTGAGGTTGTCCGTTGACAGTTCTTGAACACGTGGCTGTTCGAGCAGATCGACCCGTGCCGCCGCCGAGACTCTGCGGAGCCCGGAACTGACCCGCACCTCGGTTCCGGCGCCCGATGTCTCGACCAGACGTATCGCGATGCCGTCAGCGGGATCGACGTGTCGGGCACTGCCACCGGCAAGCGGGTTTCCCGCGGCCTTCAACGCGGCTAATTGAACTGTGCCCGAGGGCTTTACCTCCAACAGCGACCCCGATGACGGCAAGCCGCCAGCGCCGCGGCCGACCGCGGCGATCGCATGGAGTGAGCGGGCGAATTCCGCGCTGCGGGAGGGGATGTCGGCCTGACGCCAGTCACCGGCGCCCGAGACCACCGCGTACTCAAAGGTGTGCGTCCAATGCTGCAGTTGGAAGTTCGCTCCGTCCGGAGTGGTTCGACGGGGCGGGTCGATCCAGGTGCCCGACGGCCAGCCGGTGCAGGAGCGCATCAGCGAGCTGTTCAGAGTCCCATCCGGATCGACGGCGAATCCGGGCATTCCGCGGTTGAGCAGCGCCACGGTGTAGGGCTCGAAGGGCTCGTGCGGGACGGGTGCGGCCTGTTCGACGACGATCTCGAAGTCGATGAGGTCGTCGGTGACTGACCCCACCGCAGCATCCAGATTCGCGCCCGCGATGACGAGTACCGGCAGCGCACGCACCGAGCGGAGATCGGCGCCCGGTACCCAGCTTTCGGCCAGCGACGCAACGGCCGGCACCCAAACCCTGGCCTGACCGGTTTGGCCAAGTTGTCGCTGGAGCTCCGCGCCGTACTCCGCATCCGCCTCGGCCAATACCGCTGCAGTGAAGGAGTTCTGGTCTGGCCCTCCGAGAGCGATTCGCACGTCGGGCAGGTTCGAGTCGACGGCCAGATTTCCATAACGCGGATGATCGGCGGTGCTGCAGGTCGCCGTGACGCCCGCGCGTACCAGACCAACCATCAGCGAGCGGGCCGGCTGCCCCGGGGCAGCCGGAGACACCACCTCGGCCACCGACACCGCGCGAACAGTGCCACCGACCCGGACCCGCACCGCCGAGGACAGACCGAACCACCCAAAGGCCGGATTGTCCAGCGTCCACGGATGCACGGCGGCGTCGACGGCCGACTCGGCACCCTCGGCATGCAGCAGGCCGAACCCACGCCCGATCACCGCGTCGCCGACCTCGCTGACCGGCAGACCCCCCGGCACCGGGCAGGGCCAGCGCAGCCTCAACAACCGGTCCGCCCCGGTGAACTCGTCAATGGTGGTCCGGCAGTCGACTCGGGCCACGCCGTGCCACAGCGTGAGCGTCTGGGTGTAGCGGAGCAGATCGCCGATCCGGCCGCGCACCACCAGCCGCTCGCCCAACGGTCCGCGGAAAGCCCGTACCTCGGCGCGGCCTGCCGAGGAACCCACGACCGGGCCTTTCGGCAAGAGGTGCCACGGCCCCTCCCCGGACTGAGGGTGGGCTGGATATTCGTCGTACGCCGCAAGTTCGTTGCCGACCTTCGCGTCGGCGATCATCTCCCGGCCCTGCGCGTCGATCAGCGAGGCCACCCCACCACCGCGCTCCGGGTCCGCCCGAAGGCGGTAATGGTCGTTGCGGATCAGGCAGCCGTCGATCGGCTCCCAACTCGGGGCGGCCGCGGCGGACTGCAGCCGATAGGACCGCCATCCCAGCGACGGCACGTCTTTGGCCAGCCAGCTGACCACATGGCCGTTGTGCTCCGCCTGTGCGGGCAGCTCGGCGCCGTCGGAGTCGAACACCCGGACGCCCGGGCCCAGCGGCTCCGCCAACCTGGTCGTCACGACGTCGCTGCGGATGTGTGCCAACGGGTTCCAGACGACCACCCCCGCGTCGGCGACACTGACCGCACGCGAAAGCACAGCCAGCGCGTTGTCGCGGGCCGCACTGCCGAGTTCCCACGCATCGCGCCATCCGGTTAGTAGATCTAGATACACCTGATCGGACTCCGACCCGGTGATCGCATCGTGGTGTGCCCCGTAGACTAACTGCACCCAGGCTTTTGCCAGCGCGGCCTGCGGGTACTCGGCACCACCGAGCAGACCGGCGAACACGGCGAACTTCTCGGCATCGAGCACGGCCTCCTCGGCCGCCCGGTTCGCCTGCTTCGTATCGATGTAGGACACCTGGCAACCGGTGTAGATCGGGTTCATATCGCGGGTTTGCGGAGACGCCTCGACGCGCCGGTCGGCGAGTTCGGCACGCACCGCGGCGAAAAACTCTTTTGGCAACGCGCACAGGAACTTCGGCCAGGTGTAACGCGAATTCCAGTCGCGGTGAATCTCGGTGACCCATTTGTTGGGCGGCGTGTAGTCGGTGCCCACCGGAAGCAGCACGTTGCGGGTCAGCGCAACCTTCTTGAGGCTTGTGAAGAGCTCGTAGGTCGCGGTCTCGGCGTCCTCGAGGGTGGCCGCCGAGTCCATCCACCAGCCGGCCGCGTAATGGGCCGGCATGTAGTGGGTGATCAGGCCCCGTCCGGAAGGGGCGATCCATTCGAACTCGCTGCTGAACTGCATGCGCTCGGGATCACCGCCATCGGCCATCGGACCCCACTGATGATGCGGGCCGCGGGCCCACGAACTGGACGTCAGCCCGACGTCGGCGGCCATGCCCGGGAACTGGGGATCGTGCCCGAAGGCATCCAGCTGCCAGGCCGTCGCCGGGTCGGCGCCCAGCACGCCGCGCTGGAACCCAATGCCGTGCACGAAGTTTCGGATAGATGTTTCCGGGCTGGTCAGATTCGTGTTCGGCTCGTTGTAGGTGCCGCCCATCACCTCGATGCGGCCGTCGGCGAGAAACCTGCGCAGGTCGGCACGCTCTTCGGGGTGGGTGTCCCAGAACGGTTTGAGGTAGTCGACCTCGGCTAGTACGAACTTGTATTCGGGTTCGCGTCGTGCGGTCTCGAGATGAGCCCGAACCAGATCGAACCCGTTGCTCTGCCTGCAGCGGCCCGGCGGGTCCTCGGTCCAGATGCTCGTGTAGGCCGCCTGGGTGTTCCACCACACCGGGTCGTAGTGGAAGTGGCTGATCATGTACATCGTCCAGCCGGGCTCGGCGACGGTGAACGTGAAACCGGTGATGCTGTCCCCGGCGATCACCCGGGCATCGCGCATCTCGCCGGGTATCGGATCGGTGACCACGACCGGCACTTCGACGCTGCGCCGCCCGGGATCGGTTCGCGCCCGGCCCGTGAGTCCGTCGCCTTCGATGCGCACAACGCCGACTGCGCCCGAGTAGATCACCCGTACCAGTTGCTGGGGCGCTTGCGGCGGTCCGGTGAAGAGCTCCGTCGATTCCGCGGAGATCACATGCACGCCAGAACCCTACGCGGTTCGACGCCGGCGGCTGCCGAGGATCAGATCGTCAGATCCATGATCTCGGCACGGTGCTCACCCGGACCGGGCAGCCTCTAGCGGGGGATGTCAACCACCAGCGCCCGGCGATCCGAGATCGGTAGCCGGGGGCCGCAGCACCGTCTGCACCGCGTGCTCCACTACCGCGTCGAGGTCGCTGCCAAGATTCCCGGCCAACCACTGCTGAGCCAGCTCGGCCATCGCGCCCGTGTACAGAGCAGCGCCGACCTGTGCGGCCACCGGATCGGAACCGGGATTCAGCCGCCAGCCTTCGATCAGCACGCCCTCGCGCAACAGATCCTGGGTGGCCGTCCGACGGGCCGCGAGCACCGGATTGGACCGCGCGTCGGTGAAAAGAATACGGCCACGGCGCGGATCGGCCGAGCTGAACCCGAGCACCGCGGCGATCCCGGCCCGCGTACGCTCCCGCAGGGAATCCCCGGCAGCGGCGATTGCCGCCTGCACTTCGGCGCCCAATGAGGCGTTGACCTGGTCGTAGACCGCACCCAGCAACTCGTCGGTATCGGCGAAACTCTCGTAGAAATAGCGGGTGTTCAGACCGCATGCACGGCACACCGACCGCACCGCCACGGCTGCCTCACCGCCCTCACCGAAGAGCCTGAACGCAGCGTCGATCAGCTGCGCGCGTCGTTCGGCACGGCGGTCGGTCAGCGGCACGCCCGCCCATCGAGTCGGACCCGACATCGTCACAGCGTAAGCCGTCGCCGACAAATCTGGTCACATGCGTCACCAAATGCTATTCTGGTTACAGATGTAGCCAGACTTGGAAGGAGCCGCCATGTACCTGCCGCACCGGACGGTCGGAGAGTTCGTGAACCAGCGTTTCGACCAGGAAATCCGCCAACACTTCTTCCGTGGAATGGAGTTCGCCAACCCGGTCGGCGATCCGGGCTGGTTCGGCCCGGGCAGCGCGGTTTGGCACGTGCACTCCCACATGTATTCCCTGATCTTCGGACTGCAGTGTGCTGCCTATCTGGAGCGGTTGGACCCGTCGATCTACTGGATGGGAATACAGCACTCACGGCTGGTCAAGCGAGATCCGGCCGACGGCGTCGGCACGCCCCAGCTCGATCCTGAAGGAGCCGCGATACGACTGGGACATTCCGTCGCGTTCTTCATCGGAACGGCATACGGCTCGACCGCGACTGCCGAGCGGCTCGCCCGATCCGTTCGGGCAATGCATCACACCGTCAAGGGAGTCCGCCCCGACGGCGCACGCTACGACGCCGACGATCCGGAGTGGCTGCGCTGGAATTACGCGACGGTCGTCTGGGGATTGGCCACCGCGCATCAGCTCTATCACCCGAACCCGCTGCGCGGCAGAAAGATCGACGACTACTACGGCGAGTTCGTCCGCGTTGGCCATGCACTCGGCGGCACCGATCTGCCCGCCACCAAAGCCGACACCCTGGAATGCCTCCGCTCCTATCTGCCCCGCCTCGCGGTCACCCACGGCACCGCGATGGCGACGGGATCCAATCTGCCGGTGCCGCACAGCCTGCTCGACTGGGCCATCCGCGACACCATGCCGAGGTGGGCCAAGCAACTCGTCCAGCACCGCGATCCCAACTTCGTCGAACGCACCGCCAGGCGTGCCGCGGTGTGGAGCGTCATCAATGGGATCCAGGCCGCGGCGGGCCCGGCGCCGGAATTCCGACAGGCAATGGCACGCGTCGAATCGGGAACATCGTCGACGTACACCGTCCCGACCCATGCCCCCGGCGAGGACCCCGTCCGCAGCCGCGATGAGGTGGAACGCATCTTCGCCTAGCGACTGTGAGCAGGTGCACAGGTTTTTCCTTCTCTAAGAGAATTTTGAGACACTGGCCCCCATGAGTACGACGAAATCTCGCGAGATGGCCAAGTTGGACCGGGTGCCGCTGCCGGTTGAGGCTGCCCGCATCGGCGCCACGGGCTGGCAGATCACCCGCACCGGCGCGCGCGTCGTCACCCAACTCGCCGGTAAAGGCTCATTGCAACAGAAGGTCGTCCGGCAAATCCCGCAGACCTTCGCCGACCTCGGCCCGACCTATGTGAAATTCGGCCAGATCATCGCCTCCAGCCCGGGCGCCTTCGGCGAACCGCTGAGCCGCGAGTTCCGCAGCCTGCTCGACCGGGTGCCCCCCGCCGACTCGGAGGCCGTGCACAAACTCTTCCGGGAGGAACTCGGCGGCGATCCGGCGAATCTGTTCAAGTCCTTCGACGAGACACCGTTCGCTTCGGCCTCCATAGCGCAGGTGCACTACGCCACGCTGCACACCGGTGAAGAGGTGGTGGTGAAGATCCAGCGCCCCGGGATTCGCCGCCGGGTGGCGGCCGACCTGCAGATCCTCAAGCGCGGTGCCCGGCTGGTTGAGCTGGCCAAGCTAGGCCAGCGACTGTCGGCCCAGGACGTCGTCGCCGACTTCGCCGACAATCTGGCCGAAGAACTGGACTTCCGGCTGGAGGCGCAGTCGATGGATGCGTGGGTATCGCATATGCACGCCTCTCCGTTGGGCAAGAACATCCGAGTGCCGCAGGTGTATTGGGGCCTGACCAGCGAGCGGGTGCTGACGATGGAACGCGTCAGCGGCGTCCGCATCGATGACGTGGCCGCGATCCGGAAGAAGGGTTTCGACGGCACCGAACTGGTCAAGGCGCTGCTGTTCAGCCTGTTCGAGGGCGGGCTGCGGCATGGCCTGTTTCACGGCGACCTGCACGCGGGCAACCTTTACGTCGACGACGACGGCAAGATCGTCTTCTTCGATTTCGGCATCATGGGACGCATCGACCCGCGCACCCGGTGGCTGCTGCGTGAGCTGGTACACGCCCTCCTGGTCAAGAAGGACCACGCGACGGCAGGCAAGATCGTCGTGATGATGGGCGCGGTCGGCACGGTCAAACCCGAAGCACAGGCCGCCAGGGATTTGGAGAAGTTCGCCACCCCGCTGACCATGACGACGCTGGGCGACCTGAGCTACGCCGAGATCGGCAAGCAACTCTCGGCGTTGGCCGAGGCCTACGACGTCAAGCTGCCGCGCGAGCTGGTGTTGATCGGCAAGCAGTTCCTGTACGTGGAGCGCTACATGAAACTGCTGGCGCCACGCTGGCAGATGATGAGTGATCCACAACTGACCGGATATTTCGCCAACTTCATGGTGGAGATCAGCCGCGAACACTCCGCCGACGAGCGCTTGCGCGAGGAGAATCCGACCCAAGAAGTCGAGGCTTGAGGTGAACGTCCGTAACGGAACGGCCAAGTCCGGCGAACTCGAGATCCACTACGAGGACATGGGCGATCCCAATGACCCCGCGGTGCTGCTGATCATGGGGTTGGGTGCGCAATTGCTGCTGTGGCGAAAAGGCTTCTGCGAGCGGCTCATCAATCAGGGCTTGCGGGTGATCCGTTTCGACAACCGTGACGTCGGACTGTCCACAAAGCTGCCCGGCCATCATTCCGGCGCAGCACTACTGCCCCGGATGGCACGCTCGTTCGTCGGTCTGCCCAGTCCGGCCGCGTACACCCTGGAGGACATGGCCGACGACGCAGCCGCCCTGCTCGACCATCTCGAAATCGATCGGGCCCACGTTGTCGGCGGATCGATGGGCGGCATGATCGCCCAAATCTTCGCCGCCAAACACCACATCCGAACCAAAACTCTTGGCGTGATCTTCTCCAGTAACAACCAACCGGCGTTGCCGCCGCCGGGACCCAGGCAGCTGGCGGCAATCCTGCAGCGTCCCAAGGACGCCAGCCGCGAGGCAATCATCGAGAACGCGGTGCGGGTCAACCGAATCATCGGCAGCCCCGGATACCCGGCACCCGAGGATCGCATCCGCGCCGAGGCGATCGAGGGATACGAACGTTCCTACTACCCGGCCGGAATCGCCAGGCATTTCGCGGCCATTCTCGGCACCGGCAGCCTGCTGCGATACGACAGGCAGATCACCGCGCCGACCGTGGTGATCCACGGCAAGGCGGACAAGTTGATGCGACCGACCGGCGGGCGCGCAGTGGCCCGGGCGATCGACGGCGCCCGACTGGTGCTTTTCGACGGTATGGGCCACGAACTTCCCGAACCGCTGTGGGACGACATCGTCGGCGAACTCAAGACCACCTTCGCAGAAGTGCCCTGAACTGCGTAAAGGTGCCCACGGCCTCCGACGACCGTAACATTCGTCCCGAGGCGCATCGGCGGTCTGTGGAGACCGCTTCGGGCTGCGCCCAGGAAGGCCCGATGACCATGGTCTCGTCCAAACGCAATCTCACCCCGCACTTCGCGAACGTTCAAGCCCACTACGACCTGTCGGACGAGTTCTTCCGGCTGTTCCTGGACCCCTCGCAGACCTACAGCTGCGCATATTTCGAACGCGACGATATGACGCTAGAGGAGGCGCAGCTCGCCAAGGTCGACCTGGCGTTGGGCAAGCTCGGTCTGCGGCCGGGCATGACGCTGCTCGATATCGGGTGCGGCTGGGGTTCCACCATGTTGCGGGCGATTGAGAAGTACGACGTCAACGTCATCGGCCTGACGCTCAGCGAGAATCAGAAGGCCCACGTCGAGCGTGCATTCGCGCATTCGGACAGCGCTCGGGATAAGCAGGTGTTGCTGCAGGGCTGGGAACAGTTCGACCAGCCGGTCGACCGGATCGTGTCGATTGGCGCGTTCGAACACTTCGGCAGGGACCGCTGGGATGACTTCTTCGCCATGGCCTACAAGGTGCTACCCGACGACGGAGCGATGCTGCTGCACACCATCACCGCCCTGACGCTGCCGCAGATGACCGAGCGCGGCATGCCGCTGACGTTCTCGGTGGCCCGGTTTGTGAAGTTCATCCTCACCGAGATCTTCCCGGGCGGATATCTGCCCACCATCGAGCTGGTGGCCGAACACGCAACGAAGTCGGGTTTCGAGTTGACCCGCACGCAGTCGCTGCAGCCGCACTACGCCCGCACCCTGGACCTGTGGGCAGCAGCCCTGGAAAGCCGCAAGGACCAGGCCATTGCCGTGCAGTCCCAAGAGGTCTACGACAGATACATGCATTACCTCACCGGCTGCGCGACAGGGTTCCGGGTCGGCTACATCGACGTCAATCAGTTCACCCTGAAACGGTGATCGCGTGGGCCCAGGTTGGCCCTTCTGACCGCCCGAACGCTAGGGTTGACCCAACAACGCGCGTGTTTGCAGCCAGTCGGGCCGCGCTTTCGGTACGGTCTGCAGACCGTCGGCAAGCGGAGCAAGGAAGACATGTCTGATCAATCCACCGACGCCAAGGATATGACCCCCCACTTTGAGGACATCCAGGCTCACTACGACCTCTCGGACGACTTTTTCGGTGTCTTCCAGGACCCGACCCGCAAGTACAGCTGCGCATACTTCACCGGGCCCAACGCCACACTCTCCGAGGCCCAGGTGGCCAACGTCGACCAGCACCTCGACCGGCTGGACCTCAGGCCCGGCATGACGCTGCTCGAAGTCGGTTGCGGCTGGGGACTGACAATGCAGCGCGCCATGGAGAAGTACGACGTCAACGTCATCGGTCTGACCCTGAGCAAGAATCAGCAGGCCTACTGCAACCAGCTGTTGAGCAAGGTCGATTCCCAGCGCACCTTCGACGTGCGACTCGAGGGTTGGGAGCAGTTCCACAGCCCGGTCGACCGGATCGTGTCGATCGAGGCGTTCGAGCACTTCGGTAAAGACCGGTGGGACGACTTCTTCAAGACCTGCTACGAAATCTTGCCCGAAGACGGCCGGATGACCATTCAGAGCAGCGTCGGCTACCACCCCTACGATCTGGCCGAACGGGGCAAGAAGCTGACCTTCGAGCTAGCCCGCTTCGTGAAATTCATGATCACCGAAATCTTCCCGGGCGGACGAGTGCCCACCACCCAGATGATGGTCGAGCACGGCGAGAAAGCCGGCTTCGTGGTCTCCGAGACCCTGTCACTTCGCAACCACTACATCAAGACGCTGGGAATCTGGGCGAGCCGACTGGAGGCCGCCAAGGATGAGGCGATCGCGGCCACCGATGAAGAGAACTACCACCGCTACATGAAATACCTCACCGGCTGTCAGTACTACTTCATCGACGAGTCCATCGACGTCAGTCTCGTGACCTACCTCAAGCAGGGCCTCGCCGCCTGAGCCTTTCAGCGTCCCGTTCTAGCATCACGGCCCTCGGCGCCGTTGACGAGGAAACATTGCCGGATCACCATTCCACGCCTGAAAGCCTCGACAATCGGCGAAACCCTTCCGAAGTGGCGTTTGCTGTACGGGCCGACGACGTCAGGTAGCTCCACAGGCCGGCTGCCCCGTCATGCGTTGACGGCGCAGAAACCGCAGGAGAAACCTCCACCGAATCATTGTCGCGGACGATAATCGCCGATGGTCCACGAATCGCCGCAGTGAGTGCTATGTTGCTGTGGGGGTGCTTCTCGGCCACCACATCGGGGTTCTATGGGGGATGCGGCGTCGATCTCCCGGCCCGTAGCGCTGAGACACCGTTCGTGGGGGGCGGTGGCATCAGCCTGGGCCGGATGCAAGGTGACCGAGGAGCACTCCCCGAAATCAACAAGCAACCCCGAGCCGATTACGACGCGGGGTTTCTCGCTATCTGGCTGGCGCCTACGCCTCCGTCCCGATGGTCGGCTCCGGCTGGCGCCTACGCCTCCGTCCCGATGGTCGGCTCCGGCTGGCGCCTACGCCTCCGTCCCGATGGTCGGCCCCGGCTGGCGCCTACGCCTCCGTCCCGATGGTCGGCCCCGGCTGGCGCCTACGCCTCCGTGAAATTACGGGTCACGGCCGGATCCACCGGAATCCCCGGGCCCGTCGTAGTGGATACCACGATCTTCTTCAGGTAGCGCCCTTTGGATGACGACGGCTTCGCGCGCAGGATCTCGTCCAGTGCGGCGCCGTAGTTCTCGGCCAGCGACTTCTCGTCGAAGGAGGCCTTGCCGATGATGAAGTGCAGATTGGCTTGCTTATCGACCCGGAAATTGATCTTGCCGCCCTTGATGTCTGACACCGCCTTGGCCACATCCGGGGTGACGGTGCCGGTCTTCGGATTCGGCATCAGACCGCGCGGGCCGAGGATACGGGCAATACGGCCGACCTTCGCCATCTGGTCCGGGGTCGCGATGGCGGCATCGAAATCCACGAATCCGCCCTGAATCTTCTCGATCAGGTCGTCGCTTCCGACGATGTCGGCGCCAGCGGCCTGAGCGGCTTCTGCTTTGTCCCCCACGGCGAACACCGCGACGCGGGCCGTCTTGCCCGTGCCGTGCGGCAAGTTCACCGTGCCGCGCACCATCTGGTCGGCCTTGCGGGGATCGACTCCCAGCCGGATCGCCACCTCCACAGTGGCGTCCTGCTTCTTCGACGACGTTTCCTTGGCCAACTTGGCGGCCTCCAACGGCGTGTGCAGTCGGGTCTTATCGACCTTCTCAGCCGCTTCCCGGTAGGCCTTGCTGTTCTTGCTCATGTGTTTCTCCTGGATCAGAGTTGTGGTTGGCGGGCCGCAGCTGGCCCTCCCACTGGTTCCTGAGTTGCGACTGCACCCTTCGTCCCAAGTGCAGTCTGGATGTCACCGACTATTCGACGGTGATTCCCATCGACCGAGCCGTGCCGGCGATGATCTTGGCCGCCGAGTCGATGTCGTTGGCGTTCAAGTCTTCCTTCTTGGTCTCGGCGATCTCACGCACCTGGTCCCAGCTCACTTTCGCGACCTTGGTCGTGTGCGGTGTGCCGGAGCCCTTTGCCACCCCTGCTGCTTTGAGTAGCAGCTTCGCCGCGGGCGGCGTCTTCAACGCAAAGGTGAAACTGCGATCCTCGTAGACGGTGATTTCGACCGGGATGACGTTTCCGCGCTGAGATTCCGTCGCGGCGTTGTACGCCTTGCAGAACTCCATGATGTTGACGCCGTGCTGGCCGAGCGCAGGACCTACGGGCGGGGCGGGATTGGCTTGCCCGGCCTGGATCTGCAGCTTGATCAACCCGACAGCCTTCTTCTTCTTCGGGGCCATACTCGTTTCCTTTCTTGGCGATTTCGGCGTGCTGGTCGCCGGTCAGCGACGATAACGACGCCGAAATCGCGGTTAGATCTTGGCGACCTGGGTGAATGTCAGTTCGACGGGTGTCTCGCGGCCGAAAATCGATACCAGCACCTTGAGCTTCTGCTGCTCGGCATTGACCTCGCTGATCGATGCCGGCAGCGTCGCGAACGGACCGTCCATGACGGTCACCGACTCGCCAACCTCGAAATCGACCTCGATGACCGGACGCTCGAGCCCGCCCGCCTCGGCCGCCGCAGCCGATGTCGACGCCGCTTTGCCCGGTTTCTTGGCCGTGGCCGGCGGCAGCAGGAACTTGACGACGTCGTCCAGCGACAGTGGCGACGGCCGCGACGTTGCGCCCACGAAGCCGGTCACACCGGGCGTGTTGCGCACCGCGCCCCAGGACTCGTCGTTGAGCTCCATCCGAACCAGGATGTAGCCGGGCAGCACCTTGCGGTTGACCTGCTTGCGCTGACCGTTCTTGATCTCGGTCACCTCTTCGGTGGGCACCTCGACCTGGAAGATGTAGTCACCGACGTCGAGGTTCTGCACGCGGGTTTCGAGGTTGGCCTTGACCTTGTTTTCGTAGCCGGCATAGGAGTGGATGACGTACCACTCGCCCGGCTGGATCCGCAGCTCTTTCTTGAGCGAGACAGCCGGGTCCTCATCCACCTCGGCAGCCTCAGCAGGGGCGGCATCCTCGGTATCGTCGCTGGTGCTCACCGCCTCCGTGGCAACCTCGGTTTCCGCCCCGTCGACCTCGATGGTGTCGACGGTGTCACCCGAGGGCGTTTCGCCGTCGAAGCTCGTCACGTGTAGTCCTCTCTCATTTCACTGTCAGCGCTCGCCCAGCCACCCGGTCAGCCGAATATTTTCATCACGATCCAACCCACACCCCAGTCGGTGAACCCGATCAGCGCCACCATGAACACAAGGAACAGCAGCACGACGGTGGTGTAGGTGACCATTTGCTTGCGGTTCGGCCAGATGACCTTGCGCAGTTCGGCGATAACTTCCTGCAGGTAGTTCCAGACGTAGGCAAACGGGTTCCGCGACGGGCCGTCCTTGGGCTTCTTGGCGGTCTTCCTCCGCCTGCCGCCCTTGTTGCCGTCGTCCTTGCCACCTGAGCTGTCGGTGTCGGGCGCCTCGTCGGTGTCCTGCGCATCCGCCTCAGCAGCCGGAGCGCGCCGTGTCCGTTTCCCAGTGGGCCGCAGCGGTCGCGTCACCACCGCAGTCTGGCCACCGGCCTCACCGCTGTCCGTCCCGTCGGTTTCGGCGCCAGTGTCTGCGGAGCCGGCACCTTCGCGCTCGTCGCTCACCGCGTGCCTTTCTCTTTTGATCGGAGGTCTCGTGGGGTTCACCTACCAGTGTCCACACCTGTCGAGTATTCAGTTGCAGGGGCGACAGGACTTGAACCTGCAACCTGCGGTTTTGGAGACCGCTGCTCTGCCAGTTGAGCTACGCCCCTTCATAGCGGGTCAGGAGCCACACAATTCGCGCGCTCCCCGATCGGTCGATCTAGGCCGACGGACAGCGCGCTGGACTGGGAAAACCCCGAGGGCCGAGTGTAGCGCGCACACGGTCGGAGTTACTAATCCGCCCCCGCCCGCGGCAGGGCACCCTGCGCGCTACTCGCCGATGGCCTTACGGACCACCTGGCCGGTCTCCGGATCCCATTTGACCGAGATCGAATTGTCACCTTCGTGGCCCATGAGCGTGGTGTAGGACTCCATCACGACCTCACCATCGGCGTTGGTCAACACGTTGCGGGTGGTGACTATGTCGGCACCGAACCGCTCGTCCACAGTAAGGACGGTCATTGTGCCGGTCACTTCGTCACCGGCCTTGATCGGTCGGTGGAAGTGGAACTTCTGATCGACCTGCACGATCTGCATCGTCTCCATGCCCACGTCGACGTGCTGGAAGAAGTGCGTTTGGATCATCACCGCGAAGATCGACATGAACGTCGGGGGGGCCACGATCCCGCTGTGACCGAGCTCGGCGGCGGCTGCCTCGTCGAACGACGCCGGATCGTCGGCCTTGACCGACTTTGCGTACTGGCGGACCTGTTCACGGCCGACCACGAAGGTGTCCGGGTAACGCCACACCATCCCCAGGATGTCTACTTTGAGTGCCATAATCGGCTGCCTACGCCAGCTTCGCTACCGCGACGGCGCGGCCGAAGATTTTCTTTCCGCCCGCAGTCGCACTCAGCGCGATCGTCACCGACTTACTCTCGGGGTCAACCGATTTCACCCGCCCGTTGAAGACGATCTCTGCGCCCGTGCCATCGTTGGGGACCGGTACCACGGCGGTGAAGCGCACGTTGTACTCGGTGACCGCGCCAGGATCGCCGACCCAGGACGTGACGTAGCCGCCACCGAGCCCCATGGTGAGCATGCCGTGCGCGATCGCGGTGTCGAGCCCGACCTGCTTGGCAATCTCGTCGTCCCAGTGGATCGGGTTGAGATCGCCCGACACCCCGGCGTAGTTCACCAGGTCTGCCCTGGTGAGGGGGATGATCTTCTCCGGCAGCTGGTCGCCGACCTGGACCGAACTGAAATCACGCAGTGCCATTGCTGAAGCCACTCTCTCCATCTTCTTCGCTACGTCCCGCAAGGGTGGTGTAGCTCTCCTGTATCACGTCGCCGTTCTCGTTGCTGACGATGTTCTTGGTCACGATGATGTCGGTACCGTGCGCCTTGCGGGTCGAGTCCACCCACACGTCGCAATACAGTTTGTCGCCGGCCTTGATCGGCTCGCGGAACTTGAGTACCTGATCGACCTGGACGATCTGGGCATCGGCGATGCTGACGTTGGCGGCGGCAAACATGGCCGTCTGAGCCTGGTAGCCGAACACCGAGATGAAGGTCAGGGGCGCCAACAGCGCGTCATGACCGAGTTCAGCTGCGGCATTCTCGTCGAAGAATGCAGCGTCGTCATTCTTGACTGCCACGGCGTACTCGCGAATTTTCTCGCGACCAACGACATAGTGGTCGGGATAGCGAAAATGCGTCCCGACTAAAGCGTCCAGGAAAGACACGAGAGTTGACCCTACCTAGTCGGCCTGACTAACCCTGAATCGACCTGAATCGACCTGAATCGACATAGCGGGCTCCGGGTCGGGTCGCTCAGCGCGACTCTTTGTGGGCCTGGTGCTTGCCGCAGTTGGGACAGAACTTCTTGATCTCGAGCCGGTCTGGATCGTTGCGGCGGTTCTTCTTCGTGATGTAGTTGCGGTGCTTGCACACCTCGCACGCCAAAGTGATCTTCGGCCGTACGTCTGTACTGGACGCCACGTCAGGTGCCTCTTTCTACAGTTCTTCAAAAATCGGGTGTTACTAGGGTCCTGCTTGTAGCGGTGGGGGGGCTCGATCCCCCGACCTCACGATTATGAGTCGTGCGCTCTAACCAGCTGAGCTACACCGCCCCGATGGGCCCGGGCCGGTGCGTACGTCGAAGTCTCGCCCCGGTGTCCACCGAGCCCCCTAACGGAATCGAACCGTTGACCTTTTCCTTACCATGGAAACGCTCTGCCGACTGAGCTAAGGGGGCCTAACTGCATTGCCTGGTTGCTTGCGATGCTTGTGATGCTGAAGCCCACCGCCTGGCGATGGGCCGTAAAGAGGGTACATTCTCACCGATTGCGGCGCCAAACCGCTGGTCATTGCCGACTGACCCGCTGACCGCTGCCCAGGAGCGAATACCCAGCTGCCGACCGGGCGCTGCCGGCCCGGGACCACGTCGCCGTCGGGGCGCATACCCTGATCGTCATGGCCGAATCGGACCGCCTGTACTTCAGGCAGCTGCTCTCAGGTCGCGACTTCGCGGCGGGCGACATGATCGCCGCGCAGATGCGCAACTTCGCCTACCTGATCGGCGACCGGCAGACCGGCGACGCGGTGGTGGTGGATCCCGCCTATGCGGCCCAGGACCTGGTCGACGCCCTCGAGGACGACGGCATGCGCCTCTCGGGTGTCCTGGTCACCCACCATCATCCCGACCACATCGGCGGTTCGATGATGGGATTCGAACTCAAGGGCCTGGCCGAACTCCTAGACCGCGTCAGTGTGCCGGTGCACGTCAACGCTCACGAGGTGGACTGGGTGTCGCGGATCACTGGGATCGCACCGAGCGAACTGACCTCTCATCAGCACGGCGACCGGGTCAGCGTCGGCGATATCGACATCGAGTTGCTGCATACCCCCGGGCACACACCGGGCAGTCAGTGTTTTCTGCTCGACGGCCGCCTAGTCGCCGGCGACACCCTGTTCCTGGAGGGCTGTGGCCGCACCGACTTCCCCGGCGGAAACGCCGACGAGATGTTCCGCAGCCTTCAGGCACTGGCCAAGCTGCCCGGTGACCCGATGGTGTTCCCGGGGCACTGGTACTCCGCAGAACCCAGCGCGCCGCTTTCGGACGTTCGGAGCACCAACTACGTATATCGGGCGCGCGATCTCGACCAATGGCGCATGCTGATGGGCGGCTGAGGCCGGAACATAGATCGGACGCGCGGTAGGCAATGCGATATTGTCCCGATGCTCGGCGCCGGCGGAGCGCGACGGGAGGACGTAACGCGATGACCAGGCCGCAGACGCCCGCCGGTTGGTATCCCGATCCGGAAGGGTCGGGCGGCCAGCGCTACTGGGACGGCCACCGTTGGACCGGTGCTCAGAACCCCCGTGAACGGGCGATCGAGCCGAACGTATTCGCTACGCCACCAACCGTTTTCGGCCCTTCCGGCAGGCCCGTCGTCGGCGGCAGGCAGTTGCTCGTTCGGTACCTGGCGGGGTGCGCAGGGCTCTTGGCAGTGCTGGTCGCGATCGCCATCTATGCGGCGTTCTTCGCCGATGACGACGGCTCCTTGCAGATCGGTGCGTTCGAGAATCCGACGACCACCCCCCCGCCGACGATGATTCCGACTACAACTCCCGACGACGGACCGGGCGCCCCCACCACGGCGGCGCCTCGCGCCCGCGGTGACTACTCCGACGGCCCGTTCGCGTTCACCGTGAACACCGTTGAGGTCACCACCACCGTCTCGGCGGCCGATCTTCCCCTCGGCAAATCGGCGGTCGGCGAGTACGTGGTGGTGCATCTCACGGTGGCGAACACCGGCGACGATCCCGCCACCTTCCTGGGCACCTTCCAGAAACTCCGCGCCGGGGGCGAGCTGTACTCGATCGACGACGAGGCCACCTACTACGCGAGCGGGGCGCTCGTCGAGCTGAGCCCCGGCGAACAGGCAGACGTGGCGGTGGTTTTCGACGTGCCTCCGGGGACCGATCCGGAAGCCATCGAACTGCACGGCGGTCCACTGGGCCCCGGCGTCGAAGCTGAGCTGCCATAACGCTTGGCCGGGGGGCGATGCCGGCCGCCGGTTGCGCCCGGCTCGACGCGGGCCGTTGCGGCGCTGCTAGGTTCGATGCGGCCTCATCGGGCTTGACAGGAGGATCATGACCAGCACCGTTTCCTATGCGCTCGCGGATTCCGTAGCCACCATCACCTTGGACGACGGCAAGGTGAACGTGCTGGGGCCCGCGATGCAGGCCGCGATCAACGAAGCGCTGGACCGGGCGGAGGCGGACTCCGCCAAAGCGGTGGTCCTGGCTGGTAATTCGCGAGTGTTCAGTGGCGGGTTCGATCTGGCTGTTTTCCAGTCCGGCGATGCCGAAGCGGCACATTCGATGCTCGCCGGCGGCTTCGAATTGTCCCTTCGGACCTTGACATTCCCGGCGCCGGTGATCGTCGCCGCGACTGGTCCCGCCGTCGCAATGGGTTCGTTCCTGCTGCTTTCGGCCGACCATCGGGTCGGGGCGCCCAGGTCGCGCTGTCAGGCCATTGAGGTGGCCATCGGCATGACCATCCCGATCTCGGCCATCGAGATCATGCGGATGCGCCTTACTCCGGCAGCCTTTCAGCGCGCTACCGCGCTGGCGTCGACCTTCGTCGGCGACGACGCGATCGCTGCCGGCTGGCTCGACGAGATCGTCGAGGCCGAGGAAGTACTGGCCCGCGCACAACAAGTGGCTCAGGAATCGGCGACCACCCTGCACACCGGCGCACACGTCGCCACCAAGCTCAAGGCCCGCAAGCCTGCGATCGATGCCATCCGCGCCGGAATCGACGGCCTGGCTGCGGAGTTCAGTCTCGGTTAGCCCGATCTCGTCGAGACCACAGCCGCGGCAGGTCACTGCGGGAATGAAGTCTCGGCGGAGGGCGGCTGCAATGATGAGCGGGTGACCCACATCCGTGGCCGAATCTGGCGCGATGGCAAACCTGAGGACGGCTTCGAGTTGTCGGCGGTCTCGGAGTATCTGGACACCGAGGGCGTCCTGGTTTGGTGTGACATCTATGACGCCGACCGCCAGATCCTTCGGAAGGTCGCCCAGGAACTGGGCTTCAACGCGTGGGCGGTCGAAGACGCCATCGCCGAAGGCGAACGCACCAAGGCCGTGGTCTACCGGACGCACACGTTCTTCACCGTGTACGAGGTCACGGTGAAGACTCCGCGGCCCGTGGACGTCTCGGAGTCGACGCTGGAGGTCCACCGGATCTCCGGATTCATCCTGCCCAGGGGGCTGATCACCGTCCGGCTTTCACCGCACCTGGACCTGGACGAGGTGTCCAAACGCTTCGACGAGCTCGGCGGGCAGGAGCACGGCGTGGGCTCGCTGGTGCACGGCCTGCTGGACGTCGTGGTGGACAGCCACTTCGACGCCGTTCAGTCGCTCGACGATGCGATCGAAGACCTCGAGGACGAACTCTTTGCCGACCAAGCACCGCGGAACGGTTTGCAGCGCAATACCTTCCGCCTGAGAAAGGACCTGGTCGCACTACGGCGGGTGGTGCTGCCAATGCGCGAAGTGGTGGCGGTCATCCAACACCGCAGAATGGACGCCGCCACCGCGGGCGACCTAGACCCCGTTTTCGCCGACCTCTATGACCACGTTCTGCGGGTCTCGGAGTGGACCGAGTCGTTGCGCGACATGGTCACCACGGTGTTCGAGACGAACCTGTCACTGCAGGACGCCCGGCTGAACATGGTGATGAAGAAGCTCTCCGGCTGGGCGGCGATCATCGCGGTGCCGACCGCGATCACCGGGTTCTACGGCCAGAACGTGCTCTATCCGGGCATCCAGACCGTCGGCGGCTTCGTCGCGAGCACGGCGATAATCGTCGTCTTGGTGGTGGTGCTGTACGTGATGTTCAAGAAGCGAGACTGGCTCTAAGAAACACCCCATCGCCGAAACACCCCGGCGCCGCCTACCACGCCGCCGAAACTGAGCTTATTCGCTAGTTTCGCGCCCAAAATTGGCTAATAGCTTCAGTTTCGGCGGTCGGTGAGGTTTCGGCGGCCGGTGTCGTTGGTGCGGCCAACCGTTGAGCGGAGTCCGGTGGTGTGCAAACATCTGCGCATGGAGCCAGACGGAGACCCCGAAGCCCGAATCCGCGATCTCGAGCGTCCGCTGGCTGACCGAGCCCGGGCCAGCGAGTTGGGTACCCAGCCGTATGGGAGCGGGCCTCTGGATACCCCGCCGCCGCCCTACTCGTGGGGCGCGTCCCAGTACGGTCAGCCGCAGCACGGCCCCTCCCCGTACGACCAACCGCAGTATCCTCCGTCCCCGTACGACCAGCCCGGCTACGCCCAGTCACAGTACGGCCAGCCCCAGCACAACTCGCCCTACTACGCCCCACCGCAGCATGTGGTGCACAAGCGGTCACCCGCGCTGAAGCTGATCCCGCTGGTGATCGGGCTCGTCGTCGCGGGCATCGTGGGCACAATCCTGATCGCCGGCTTCGCGGGCCGCGACGCTCCCCTGACGTTCAAGTCGGAGCCCTCCGGCGGCGGAACGGTCGAACCGCCCCAGGTCGTCATCGACCCACCCCAGATCGACGTCGAGCAGCCCGAGATCGACACACCGCTGGACCCCGCGGCGCAGGTTCTCACCGTCGGAGCCGGCGACACCCTCAGCTTCGGCGGCATCGAGCAGAACAAGACGGTTCTGTGCCACCACGGGACGGTCAACATCAGCGGCATGACAAACACCGTCGAGATTCGGGGGGACTGCGCCGCCGTCTCGGTCTCCGGGATGAACAACGTGATCACCGTCGAACATGCCGGGAGCATTACCGCCTCGGGTTTCGACAATCAGGTGACCTACCGGACGGGCTCGCCGGAAATCTCCACGTCGGGCAACGGAAACACCATCGAACAGGGCTGAGAGCGCCGACCTGTCGGTGGTGCGCCGTAGTGTGACGGCCGATGTCGCTTCACCTCCATCGGGCCGACCGCACCGATCTGCTCGCCGACGGCCTCGGTGAGCTGCTTGCCACGCCGTTGCCCGATCCGTTCGCCGAGGAACTCGTTCTGGTCTCGGCCCGTGGCATGGAACGCTGGTTGAGCCAGCGGCTGTCCCATCTGCTGGGCCGGGGGCCGGGCGCGACCGGGCCGACGACCGATGGCGTGTGCGCCGGAGTGGCTTTCCGACATCCGCGGTCACTGATCGAAGAACTCATCGGCACGTCCGAACACGATCCATGGTCGCCGGATTCGATGGTGTGGCCGCTTCTGGAGGCGATCGACGACAACCTTGGTACGCCGTGGTGCACAGCGTTGGCCACCCACCTCGGGCACTTTGAGGACGGTGAGGAGAGAGAGCTACGCCAGGGACGGCGCTACGCCGTGGCCAGACGGCTGGCCGGACTGTTCGCCTCCTATGCGCGACAACGCCCAAAGCTGCTAATCGACTGGGTCGACGGTCGCACCGAAGACCTCGACCCGGACCTGCATTGGCAGCCAGAGCTCTATCGCGCGCTCCTGGAACGCGTCGACGCCGACCCACCGCACCTCAGACACGCTGAAACCATTGCCCGGCTGCGTGATTCACCGTCTGAACTTCCCCAGAGGCTGTCACTGTTCGGGTATACCCGACTAGCGCTCACCGAGATCGAACTGCTCGACGCGTTGAGCCGGCAGCACGATCTGCACCTGTGGCTGGCCCACCCCAGCGAGGGGCTGTGGCGTGCTCTGCGCGACGCGCGCGGCATCATCCCCCGCCGGGACGACACCTCCCACCGGGTCGCGGAACACCCGCTGTTGGCCTCCCTCGGACGCGACATCCGCGAATTGCGCCGCAGCCTGCCGAGGCACGCCGCAACTGATGAGTACCTGGCATCCGCCCAGCGCCCGGACACCCTTCTCGGCTGGCTGCAATCCGACGTCGCCGCAAACGCCGTCCGCCCGGCCGGACGGGTGTTGTCCGCCGACGACCGCTCGATTCAGGTGCACAGCAGCCACGGACCGGGCCGGCAGATCGACGTGCTGCGCGAGGTGCTGCTCGGCCTGCTCGCCGACGACCCGACGCTGGAGCCGCGCGACATCCTCGTCATGTGCCCGGACATCGAAACGTACGCGCCGTTGATCGTGGCGGGTTTCGGGCTCGGCGAGATCGTGCCCGGCGCGCACCCTGCCCACCGGTTGCGGGTAAAGCTCGCCGACCGGGCGCTCACCCAGACCAACCCGCTGCTGGGAGTCGCCTGCCAATTGCTCGAGTTGGCCGGCGGACGTGCCACCGCAACCGAGGTGCTCAACCTTGCCCAGGCGGGGCCGGTCCGCCTGTGCTTCGGATTCACCGACGACGACCTCGACGCCATCGGAGACTGGGTCCGCGAGGCGAACATCCGCTGGGGTTTCGATGCGGCCCACCGCCATCCGTACGGTGTCGACTTCGTGCAGAACACATGGCGGTTCGGTATCGACCGGGTGTTGACCGGGGTGGCGATGTCCGACGACTCGCACGCCTGGCTGGACACCACGCTGCCGCTCGACAACGTCGGTAGCAACCGCGTCGAGTTGGCCGGCCGGCTCGCCGAGTTCATCGAGAGGTTGCATCGTATTGTCGAATCACTCTCGGGCACAAAGCCACTGATCGACTGGCTGAAAGCGCTGGAGTCCGGGATCGGCCTGCTGACCGCGGTCCCGGACGCCGACGCATGGCAGGACAGCCAGATGCGGCGGGAGTTCCGCGACGTGTTGGCCGACGCCGGATCTCGCGCTGACACCACACTGCGACTGCCCGACGTCCGGACGCTGTTGGACCGCCACCTCGGCGGACGACCCACCCGCGCGAACTTTCGCACCGGCACGCTGACGGTGTGCACCATGGTTCCAATGCGTTCGGTGCCGCATCGGGTGGTGTGCCTGGTGGGGCTCGACGACGGCGTCTTCCCCCGCCTGGGTGTCGTCGACGGGGACGACGCGCTGGCCCGAAACCCGATGACCGGAGAACGCGACATCCGTTCCGAGGACCGCCAGTTGCTGCTCGACGCGATCGGTGCGGCGACCGAGAAACTGGTGATCACCTATACCGGTTCGAACGAATTCTCCGGCCAGCCCAAGCCTCCGGCGGTGCCGCTGATGGAGCTGTTGGATGCCCTGGACATCACCACACCGCACCCGGTCCGCAGCCGGGTGGTGGTCGAACATCCGTTGCAGCCGTTCGATGTTCGCAATGTGACGCCAGGCGAGCTCAATATGCCCGCGGGTCAGCCTTTCACCTTCGATTCGACCGCACTGACCGCCGCGACGGTGGCCGCCGGCGAGCGCGGAAAACGGCCGACACTACTCGGCAGGCCGCTGCCGGCACCACCACCGGCTGACGTCGTACTCGACGATCTGATCGGCTTCTTTCGCGACCCGGTCAAGGGCTTCTTCAGTGCCCTGGACTACTCCCTGCCCTGGGAGGTCGACACGGTCGAGGATGCGATACCCGTAGAAATCGACGCGCTGCAGGAGTGGAAGATCGGCGATCGGATGCTCGAGGACATGCAGCGCGGCATGCATCCCAGCGACGCGCAGCAGGCCGAGTGGCGGCGAGGTTCGCTGCCGCCCGGTCAGCTCGGCTGGCGCAAGGCGAAGGAGATCCGCGACCAGGCCGCCGCGCTGGCCATTGCGGCGCATCGACATCGAGGTCAACCGCCGCAAGCCTACGACGTCGACATCGACCTGGGCGGCGGCCGCAGACTCACCGGGACGGTGCCCCGCGTGTACGGTGACCGGCTCGTCACGGTCACCTACTCGAAGCTCGACGGCCGGCACCTGTTGGAATCGTGGATCGGATTGCTGGCCTTGACCGCTCGCTATCCTGACCGCCAATGGGCGGCAGTGTGCGTCGGACGCCCGAAGCGCGGCGGTTCGCCCGTCGAGCGATCGCTCGGTCCCCCCACCATGCCGGCGGCCGGCGCGCTCGGCGATCTGGTCTCCATCTATGACGCAGGACGGCGTGAGCCGATCCCATTGCCGCTCAAGACATCCTATGCCTGGGCTGAAGCCAGACACACCCACGGACAGCCTGCTCGTCAAGCCGGTTTCGCCTGGCACAGTTCGAGATTCCCGGGCGAGAACGAAAAGCCCGCCCACACCCGGGTGTGGGGTTACCGCTCGAAACTGGCCGTCCTCTTGGATCCGGCCCGACCGGGCGAGGAGTACGACGGTGAGACCACCCGGCTGGGCGCCTACTCCGCACGGTTGTGGCTACCGATGCTGGCGGCAGAAGAGGTCGCCCGGTGACCCGGCAGCCACCCGACCCGCTAGGGTCGCCGAAGGCCTTCGATCTGCTCGGCCCGCTGCCGGCCCGGAGTACCACCACCGTGCTGGAAGCCAGCGCCGGCACCGGAAAGACGTTCGCGCTGGCCGGCCTGGTGACGCGCTACATCGCCGAGGGCACGGCCACCCTCGAGGAGATGCTGCTCATCACCTTCGGCAGGTCAGCCAGCCAGGAGCTGCGAGAACGAGTCCGCGGACAGATCCAGGCCGCGGTGGCCGCATTCGGCGATCGCTCGACCGTCGGGGACAACCAGTTGGTCGCCCATCTCCTCAACGGCCCGGTCGAGGAACTTCGCATTCGCGAACAACGCCTACGCGACGCGCTAGCCGGTTTCGACGCCGCGACCATCGCGACCACGCACCAGTTCTGCCACCTCGTGCTGAAATCCCTCGGGGTGGCCGGGGACACCGATGCCGGGGTGTCGCTGGCCGCCAGCCTCGACGAGCTGGTCACGGAGATCGTCGACGACCTCTACCTGGCGCACTTCGGCCGACAGCGTGACGACCCGCCGTTGTCGCGGGCAACCGCCCTCGCTCTGGCCCGCGAGGTGGTGAATAATCCGAGCGCCGAGTTGCGCCCGCTGCATCCGCTGCCGGGTTCCGAGGCCGCAGTGCGGGTGGGCTTCGCGAATGCGGTGCGCGCAGAGTTGGAGCGCCGCAAACGGATACGCGGCGTCCTCGGCTACGACGACCTGCTGAGCCGCCTGGCCACCGCGCTCGAGCCGGACGACTCACCGGCCGCTGATCGCATGCTGCGCCGGTGGTCCATCGTGATGGTCGACGAATTCCAGGACACCGATCCGGTGCAGTGGGAGGTGATCGACCGGGCGTTCAGCGGTAGAGCCACCCTGATTCTGATAGGCGATCCGAAGCAGGCGATCTACGCGTTCCGCGGCGGAGACGTCATGACCTACCTGCAAGCGGCCAGCAAAGCGGGTGAACGTCAAACCCTGGGAATCAACTGGCGCAGCGATGCCGCGCTGGTCAACAGCCTGCAGGCGGTACTCGGCGACGCCCAACTCGGCAACGCCGACATCGTGGTGCACCCGGTACGGGCCCACCGGCAAGGGTGCCGTTTGGCAGGTGCTCCGCGCAACGAACCGTTCCGGTTGCGAGTGGTGTCCCGCGACACGATCCCGACCCGGCAGGACAGGACCATATCGATCGACTTACTGCGCAAGCACATTCCTCGTGATCTGGCCGCCGACATCGGGGCGCTGCTGAACAGCGGCGCCAGCTACGACGGCCGGCCGTTACGGGCCGCCGACATCGCGGTGATCGTCGAGACGCACAAAGACGGGCGCGGATGCTTCGACGCATTGACAGCGGCGGGCATTCCCGCGGTCTATACCGGTGACTCCGACGTCTTCGAATCCGACGCCGCCGACGACTGGCTGTGCCTGCTGGAGGCCTTCGACGCTCCGCACCGCAGCGGACTTGTCCGAGCCGCGGCCACCACCATGTTCTTCGGCCACACCGCCGAAGAGCTGGCCGCCCAGGGTGACGGCCTGACCGACCGAGTGTCCGACAAGATCCGGGAGTGGGCCGACCATGCCCGCGAACGCGGCGTCGCCGCAGTCCTGGAAGCGGCACAGCTCGCCGGGATGGGCCGCCGCGTGCTGTCCTGGACCGACGGAGAGCGCCAGATGACCGACCTTGCACACATGACGCAATTGCTGCACGACACCGCGCATCGCGAGCGTTTCGGCCTCCCCGCGTTACGGGACTGGTTGCGCAGCCAGCGTGCAGAACGCCGTGGCGCGACGGAACGCAGTCGCCGCCTCGACAGCGACGCCTCCGCGGTACAGATCATGACCGTGTACGTCAGCAAGGGCCTGCAGTATCCGATCGTCTATCTGCCCTTCGCTTTCAATCGCAACATCCGGACCGGCGAAGCAGTGCTTTTCCACGAGGATGCACTGCGGTGTCTGCACATCGGCGGCGAATCCAGCCCGGATTTCGCCGAGGTGACCAGACTGGGACGGCGTGAGGCCGCATCAGACGACGTCCGGCTCACCTATGTCGGACTCACCCGGGCGCAGTCACAGGTGGTGGCGTGGTGGGCACCCTCCTGGGATGAACCCAACGGGGGGCTGTCGCGGCTGCTGCGGGGCCGCGTTCCGGAAGACCCGGTGGTGCCGGACCGTTGCGAACCAGCGACTGTCGATGACGCCGACGCGAGGGCGGCACTTCGCGCCTGGTCCGACCGGGGCGGACCGGTGCTCGAGGATTCGGTTGTCATCTCTGGTGCCGCGGTTGAATCACCACCTCCACCATCGGATCTCGCTGCCCGCCACTTCCACCGCCACATCGACACATCTTGGCGGCGGACGTCGTACTCCGGGCTGATCCGCGCCGCCGAAACAGACGCCGGGGTGTCTAGCGAACCGGAGATCATCGACAAGGACGACGAGGTCGACGACATCGGTCCGTCCGTCCCGGACCGCGACAGGATGACCGCAATCCCATCACCGATGGCCGGCCTGCCCAAGGGAGCGGCGTTCGGCACACTCGTGCACGCCGTCCTGGAGGCCGCGGACCCGTTCGCCGTCGACCTGACCGCCGACCTCGAGACACAGGTTCGCCAACACTCCGTCTGGTGGCCGGTGGACGTGCCCCCGGAGGTGCTGGCCGAGGCACTGGTGCCGACGTACGACACACCGCTGGGACCGCTCGCGCCCGGGGTGACACTGCGCCAGATCGGCTTTCGTGATCGCTTGCGGGAGCTGGACTTCGAGCTCCCGCTCGCCGGAGGGGACCTGCGGAGCGAGCGCCAGGGGAGTCGGCGCGGCGGCGCGCCCCGGATTTCGCTGGCCGACGTCGGGCGGCTGTTCGCCGAGCACCTGCCCGCCGACGACCCACTGTCGCGGTACGCCGGACGACTGTCGACGGGGGCTCTTGCCGGCCAGCCGTTACGGGGATACCTCACCGGCTCCCTGGACGTGGTACTCCGGATCGGCGATCGATACCTGGTCGCCGACTATAAGACGAACTGGCTCGGGGAACCCGAAAAGCGACTGACTTCAGCCGACTACAGTCAAGTGTTGATGACGGAGGCGATGCTGCACTCCGACTACCCGCTGCAGGCCCTGCTGTACAGCGTCGCGCTCCATCGCTTCTTGCGCTGGCGCAAACCCGGCTACACGCCGGAGATGCATCTGGGCGGTGTGCTGTATCTGTTCCTGCGCGGGATGTGTGGCAAAGCCACGCCGGTCCTCGACGGGCATCCCACCGGAGTGTTCAGCTGGCGCCCGCCGGCGAGTCTGATCGTGGCGCTGTCGGATCTGCTCGGGGGGAGCGTGGTGGCGCCGTGAACGTCCGATCGGTGGTGGCGACGGGCCTGCTCGGCACGTTCGCTGACGCAGAAGTGTTGGAGGCGTCCGACATTCACGTGGCTCGCCGGCTGTCCGCGCTGACCGGCGATACGGACGAATCCGTTGCACTGGCTGTCGCGCTGGTGGTGCGGGCCGTGCGGGCCGGGTCGGTGTGCGTGGATCTGCGTTCGCTCGCCGATCTGGTTGGCAAGCCCGACTTGCCATGGCCGTCACCCGACGAGTGGCTGGCCGCGGTAAGGGCCAGCCCGCTGCTGGGCCGGCCGCCGGTGCTGCGACTGCTCGGCCACGACACCGGAGAGTTGCTGTATCTCGACCGATACTGGCTCGAGGAACAGCAAGTCTGCGACGACGTGCGGTCCTTGCTCGCCGCTACGATGCCTGACCGTCCTATGCCCAGCTTGCAGCGATTGTTCCCGGACGGTTGGCACGAACAACGGTCTGCCGCTGAGGTCGCTCTGACACAAGCACTTACGGTTCTGACCGGCGGGCCCGGCACCGGCAAGACCACCACCGTGGCTCGACTGTTGGCGCTGCTGGCCGAACAGGCTGCGTTAGCGGGGAATCCCCCGCTTCGGATCGCGCTGGCGGCCCCCACGGGCAAGGCCGCCGCCCGGCTGCTGGAGGCGGTGCAATCGGAGGTCGACAAGCTCGACCCGGCCGACCGGGAACGGCTGCCGCGATTGACCGCATCGACGCTGCACCGGCTACTGCGTCCGCGACCCGATAACAACGCCCGATTTCGTCACCATCGGGAGAACCGGCTGCCCCACGACGTCATCGTGGTTGACGAGACCTCGATGGTTTCGCTCACATTGATGGCCCGGCTTCTGGAGGCGGTTCGCCCGGACAGCCGTCTGCTGCTGGTCGGCGACGCAGATCAGCTGGCCTCAGTGGAAGCCGGCGCGGTGCTGGCCGATCTGGTCGACGGACTCGGCGGGCGCGACGATGTGCGCATCGCCACGTTGGCGACCTCGCACCGGTTCGGTGAGTCGATCGGCGCGTTGGCGGACGCCGTCCGAGACGGTGTTCCCGATCGGGTGATCGACCTGCTTGCCGCAGGCGGCGCGAACATCGAATGGATCGACACCGACAACCCCGGCGAACAGCTGCAGAAGGTGCTGCTGCCGCACGCGCTTCGATTGCGCGAGGCGGCGATCCTCGGCGACGGCGCGGCGGGGCTGGCGACCCTGGATCAACACCGGTTGCTGTGCGCGCACCGACGCGGCCCGTATGGCGTGCAGTACTGGAACCGGGAAATCGAGCGCTGGCTGACCGATGCGACGGGTGCGCCGATCTGGACGGACTGGTACCCCGGGCGGCCGATCCTGGTCACGGCGAATAACTACGGTCTGCGTCTACACAACGGCGATACCGGTGTGGCGGTGATCAGCGACGGCCGGTTGTGCGCTGTGCTGGGTTCGGGCGGGGGACCGCGGGAGTTCGCCACCGGGCGGCTCGCCGAAGTCGAAACCATGCACGCGATGACGATTCACAAGAGCCAGGGCAGCCAGGCCGAGGAGGTCACCGTACTGCTGCCGCAGGTGGAATCACGGCTGCTGACCAGGGAGCTGTTCTACACGGCGCTCACCCGGGCCCAAAAGCGGGTGCGGGTGGTCGGCTCGGAGGCGGTCATCCGGGCGGCGATCTCACGACGCGTGGTACGCGCGTCCGGACTGGCCCGGCGCCTGGGCTGAGGCCGCCGAGCTGCTGGGCTGAGGCCGTCGAACTGACACCTGAACAGGGCCCCGGCTGACGTTTCGCCACTGGAACGCCGTTTCGACTCCCGACACTCGCTAAGTTGGCGGAGAGGCGTTCACCTACCAGCCAATCCGAGAGATCGAGCCACATGCGAGTTGACGGGCGGGACATCGTCGTCGCCGGCAGCCTGCTCCAACCGCTGACCCGGCGCACCAACGACATTCTGCGGGTGACGCTGGCCGCGGCGTTCCTGGTCGTCGTCATCACCAGCTCGGTGATCACCCGAAGCGAGTGGGAGGCGCTGGAAAGGTCGGTCTCCGAGATCATCGGGGTGCTAAGCCCGGCCCAGTCCAACACCGTCTACCTCGTCTACGGCGTGGCGATCCTGGCGCTGCCGTTCATGATCCTCATCGGACTCATCGTCGGGCGGCAATGGAAACTGCTCGGCGCCTACGCCGCGGCCGGCATCATCGCCACTCTGTCGCTGTCAATCACCGGTAATGGCATCGCCGCGCCGCAATGGCACTTCGACCTGACCGAGCGGCTGGACACGATGCTGTCCCAGTTCCTGGACGATCCGCGATGGATAGCGATGCTTGCCGCCGTGCTGACCGTGTCTGGCCCGTGGCTACCGGCGCGTTGGCGGCACTGGTGGTGGGCGCTGCTGCTGGCATTCGTTCCGATCCATCTGGTCGTCAGCGCCGTCATTCCGGTGCGCTCGCTGCTCGGACTGGCCGTCGGCTGGTTGGTCGGCGCGCTCGTCGTCCTGGTGGTGGGGACACCCGCGCTGGAGGTGCCACTCGACGGCGCGGTGCGGGCGATGGCGCGGCGCGGATTCACCGTGTCCGCGCTGACGGTGGTGCGGCCCGCCGGACGCGGGCCGCTGCTGCTGAGCGCTGCGGGAAAGCACGCGGCCGACCCCGAACCCGGCGTCGACACCGCCGTCGTCGAACTCTACGGACCGCACCAACGCGGCGGCGGGTTCCTGCGTCAGTTCTGGAGCAAGCTTCGACTGCGCGACAGCGAGACCGCGCCGTTGCAGGCTTCGATGCGTCGCGCCGTCGAACACCAAGCGTTGATGGCCATCGCGGTCGGCGATCTCGCGCTGGCCAACACCTCGCCGATTGCGGTGGCGTCGCTGGACCGCGGCTGGACCCTCTATGCGCAGCGGACCTCCCGAGGCGCGACGATCGGCGACTGCGTGCCACAGGTTCCCGTCACGCGGGTCTGGGACTCGCTCGGCGTATTGCACAGTCAGCAGATCTCGCATGGCGATCTGCGCGGCAAGAAGATCACCGTGGTGGACGGCACACCGATGTTCGGCGGCTTCGCCTACGCCGAGTACGGCGCGTCCGAGGCCCACCTGCACAGCGACATTGCCCAATTGCTGCTGACCACGACAGATCTCTACGGCGCCGAACCGGCCGTTCGGGCGGCCATCACCGTGTTCGGTAAGGAGTCGGTGCTGGCAGCCTCCCGACGCCTTACCAAAGCCGCTGTGCCAAAACGGGTTCGGATGTCGGTGCGGCACGCGGGTACCGCGTTGCCGACGGTGCGCGACGAGGTGAAGCGCCAGACCGGCGCGGACCAGATCAAGACCGCGACCATTACCCGGTTCACCCGCGGCCAGCTGATTCAGCTGGTGCTGTTGATAGCACTGGTTTACGTCGCGTACCCGTTCATCGCCACGGTCCCGGTGTTCTTCTCCGAGCTGAGTTCGGCAAACTGGTGGTGGGCGTTGGCCGGTCTGGCTGTTTCGGCGCTGAAGTACCTCGGTGCCGGCGCCGCGTTGTGGGCCTGCGCGGACGGCATGGTGAAGTTCCGCAATCTGGCCATCATGCAGGTAGCGAACACCTTCGCCGCGACGACGACACCTGCCGGAGTCGGCGGGCTGGCCCTGAGCACCCGATTTCTGCAGAAAGGTGGCCTGGGTGCGCTGCGGGCGACCACCGCTGTGGCACTACAGCAGTCGGTGCAGGTAATCACGCATGTCGCTCTGCTGATCATCTTCAGCGCCGCGGTGGGGGTGTCGGCCGATCTCTCCCAGTTCGTGCCGAGCAGCACGGTGCTCTACCTGATCGCCGGCGCGGCACTGGGAGCCGTCGGCGTGTTCCTGTTCGTGCCCAAACTGCGCCGCTGGATGGGCAACGCGGTACGGCCCCGCCTCAAGGAGGTGATCGACGACCTCGCCGAGCTGGCCCGGGAGCCCAAGCGCCTGGCGGTCATCGTACTCGGCTGTGCGGCAACCACACTCGGCGCAGCGTTGGCGCTGTGGGCAAGCATCGGGGCTTTCGGGGGCGACGTCAACTTCGTCACCGTGACGATCGTGACGATGGTCGGCGGCACATTGGCATCGGCGGCGCCCACGCCCGGTGGAGTCGGTGCCGTGGAGGCCGCACTGATCGGTGGTCTCGCGGCCTTCGGCGTGCCTGCGGCGGTGGCGGTGCCTTCCGTCCTGCTCTATCGGATCCTGACCTGCTGGCTTCCGGTGTTCGTAGGTTGGCCGATCATGCGCTGGCTGACCCGCAACGACATGATCTGAGCGCCGGTTCTCGTCACTTGTGACCGATGGGTGATCTGGGACCTTAGACACTCGCCGCCCCCGGTCACGTGTCGTACGGTTAGATGACCTTCCTAGACCTGGGGGCAAACCTGCTCTACCGAATCGCCATTGCCGCTCAAGCAGCGCCGCGCCGCATCCTGGCCGCCGCAGCGCTGCTGACGGTCGCGCTGGCGGTTTTCGGAGTTCCGGTAGCCAAAGAACTGTCGCCCAGCGGCTTTCACGACCCCGGCTCCGAATCGGCGCAAGCCACCGAAATCCTTACCGACAAGTTCGGCCATGGTGACGTCCAGCTGATTATCGCCGTATCCGCAGCCGACGGTATCGACACAAGCAGGGCGCGCGAAGCCGGCATAGCCATCGTCGAAGGCCTCAAGGCGCGCCCCCAGGTGGTGAACATCTCCTCGGCCTGGACCTCCCCGCCTGCCGTTGCCGCGGACCTGGTCAGCAAGGACCGCACCGCCGGGCTGGTCATCGCCGACATCAACGGCACCGAACCGCAGCAACAAACCTATGCCCGCGAGATCTCCGAAGAGGTCAGCCGCGAGAGCGACGAAATTACGGTGCGCACCGGCGGCGCCGCGATGGTGAACGTCCAGATCACCCAACAGTCGCAACGCGACCTGCTGGTGATGGAGTCGCTCGCAATCCCGTTGAGCTTCCTGGTACTCGTCTGGGTCTTCGGTGGGCTACTGGCCGCCGCGCTGCCGGTGGCGATCGGTGGGATGGCGATCATCGGCGCATTGGCGGTGCTCCGGCTGGTTACCTTCAGCACCGAAGTGTCGATCTTCGCGCTGAACCTGGCCACCGCGATGGGCCTGGCCCTGGCCATCGACTACACGCTGCTCATCATCAGCCGCTACCGGGACGAACTGGCACTTCAAGCCGGACCCGACGGACAGATCACGGGCGCCGCGCGCAGCCAAGCCCTCACCCGCGCCATGACCACCGCCGGGCGCACCGTCATCTTCTCGGCCACCACGGTCGCGCTGTCCATGGCGGCAATGGTGCTGTTCCCCATGCACTTTCTCAAATCCTTCGCCTACGCCGGGGTGGCCACTGTCGGCTTCGCAGCGGCCGCGGCGATCACCGTGACGCCCGCGGCACTGTTCCTGCTCGGCGGTCGCCTCGACTCGCTCGACGTGCGCCGCCTGGCCCGCCGAATTCTGCGCCGACCCGACCCGGAACCGGTTCCCGTAGGGCAGCGGTTCTGGTACCGCTGCGCGAAAGCCGTAATGCGCCGGGCACTTCCGCTCGGTATGGCCGTTGTCGTTCTGCTGCTTGCGCTCGGCGCACCGTTTCTCGGTGTGCGCTGGGGATTTCCGGACGACAGGGTGTTGCCGCAGTCCGCTTCCGCCCACCAGGTCGGCGACCTGCTCCGCAGCGACTTCGCCGACAACTCCAACACCGCGGTCACCGTCGTCGTGCCCGACAGCCGAGGACTGACAACGGCCGAGCTGTCCGGCTATGCGGCCGAACTGTCCCGGGTCCCCGATGTTCCCGCGGTGTCAGCACCGACCGGAACGTTCGTCGACGGGCTACTCGCCGGACCGCCGTCTGCACCGACCGGCGAGCGCGACGGCAGCGCCTTCCTCACCGTCGCCAGCACCACTCCGTTGTTCTCCGACGCCTCTGCGAGCCAACTCGAACGGCTGCACGCAATCCAGGGGCCTGGCGGGAGGCCGGTGCAGATGACGGGTAATGCCCAGGTCAACAGCGACAGCGTGGACGCCATCACATCCAAACTGCCCTTGGTACTGGGAGTCATCGCGGTCATCATGTTCGCGTTGCTGTTCCTGATGACCGGCAGCGTCGTCGTGCCGTTGAAAGCGTTGCTCCTCAACATGTTGTCACTCACTGCCGCCTTCGGCGCGCTGGTGTGGATCTTCCAGGACGGCCACTTGTCCGGACTTGGTACGACACCGACGGGCACGCTCGTCGCCAACATGCCGGTGCTGCTATTTTGCATCGCCTTCGGACTCTCGATGGATTACGAGGTTTTCCTGGTCGCACGCATCCGCGAATGTTGGCTGGCACTGCGGCAATCCGGCGGAGCCCCGAGATTCGCCAACGAGGAGTCGGTCGCTCTGGGGATCGCGTACACCGGCCGGGTCATCACCGCCGCCGCCCTCATCATGTCCATCTCGTTCGCAGCCTTGATCGCCTCGAGTGTGTCGTTCATGCGGATGTTCGGTCTCGGACTGACGCTGGCCGTCCTGGTGGATGCCACCCTGGTACGAATGGTGTTGGTGCCGGCGTTCATGCGCCTGATGGGTGAGACCAACTGGTGGGCCCCGCACTGGCTGAAGCGCGTGCATGACCGTCTCGGATTCAGTGAATCTGCCAGACATGCAGAGCTGGAACGTATTTCATGACAGTCCAGCAGCCGATCAGTGTGATAGCGGGGGTGCAATGCGCCTTACCCGCCCATCGTTACACCCAGCAGCAGATCACCGAAACCTTTCTCAGTGTGCCGGCGTTCGCCGGACTCGGCGACGTGGTGCGGGGGCTGCATGCCAGCGCCAAGGTGAACTACCGCCACCTGGTGCTGCCGCTGCAGGACTATCCTTCGCTCGACGACTTCGGCGACGCAAACGACATCTACCTTGAACACGCCCTGGACCTCGCGTGCGAGGCGCTGGCCGCCGCGCTCGACGAAGCGGGGCTGCGCCCAACGGATCTCGACCTGATCATGTCGACGACGGTCACCGGTGTCGCGGTGCCGTCGCTGGACGCGCGCATCGTGGGCCGGCTCGGACTTCGGCCCGACGTACGCCGGGTGCCGCTGTTCGGGCTGGGGTGCGTTGCCGGTGCGGCCGGAATCGCCCGAATGCACGACTTTCTGCGTGGCGCGCCTGATCAGGTGGCCGCGCTGGTGTCGGTGGAGTTGTGTTCGCTGACCTATCCCGCCGCCGAACCCACCCTCGCCAGTCTGGTGGGCAGCGCCCTGTTCGGCGACGGTGCGGCGGCGGTGATCGCGGTCGGCGAGCACCGTGCTGCCGACATCGACACGGTCGGGCCCGAAGTCCTCGACACTCGCAGCAGGATGTATCCCGACTCACTGGACACGATGGGATGGAAGGTCGGACGGACCGGCTTTCAGCTCATCCTGTCCCCCGATCTGCCGGAGCTCATCGAGCGTTACCTCGCCGAGGACGTGAACTCCTTCCTCGGCGACCACGACCTCACCGTCTCCGATGTACAGACGTGGGTGTCACACCCGGGCGGCCCCAAGGTCATCGAAGCGATCACCGAAACCCTCGGGCTGGACGACGACGCCCTCGAGTTGACTTGGCAATCGCTGGCCGCCGTCGGCAATCTGTCGTCGTCTTCAGTACTGCACGTGCTGCGGGATACCCGGGCCCGCCAACCCGCCGCCGGAGCGCCGGGGCTGTTGATGGCGATGGGGCCCGGCTTCTGCGCCGAACTCGTCCTGCTGCGCTGGCGCTGACCATGCTCGCCTACAGCCTTCTGATCGGCGTGGTGGCGATCGAGCGGATCGCCGAACTCGTCGTCTCACAGCGGAACCTGAAGTGGAGCAAGGCCCATGGTGGCAGCGAGTTCGGCCCCGGCCACTACCCGGCGATGGTGGCGCTGCACACCGCGCTGCTGGCCGGCTGCCTTGTCGAGGCCGCGCATCGGGAGTTCATCCCGATGTTGGGCTGGCCGATGCTTGCCGTCGTGGTCGCGGCCCAGGCGCTGCGCTGGTGGTGCATCGGCACGCTGGGCCGCCAGTGGAATACCCGCGTGGTCGTCATCCCGGGTGCCGGGCGGATAGTCGGTGGACCATACCGGTTTCTGCGGCACCCGAACTATCTGGCGGTCGTGATCGAGGGCGTCGCGCTGCCCCTGGTGCACAGTGCGTGGATCACCGCGCTGGTGTTCACCGTGCTCAATGCCGTGCTGCTGCGGGTCAGGATCTCGGTCGAGAACACCGCGCTGGAGTCCCTGGGTACCGGACGGCGGGACCACTGAGATGCTCGATCTGCTGGTTGCCGGCGGTGGTCCTGCAGGTCTGGCCACCGCCATCCACGCGGCCCGGGCCGGGCTCGAGGTAGCCGTTATCGAGCAGCGCAGCGGCCCGATCGACAAGGCCTGCGGTGAGGGCCTGATGCCGCACGCCGTACGCGAACTCGACCTGCTCGGGGCGCAACCGGCCGGAGTGAAGTTCCGAGGTGTGTCCTATATCGACCGGAGCCATTGCGTCACAGCACTATTCGCCTCTGCGCCGGGTCTCGGGGTGCGGCGCAGCACCCTGCACGCTGCGTTGCAGGACGAGGCCGCCGCGGCGGGCGTGTCTCTGCTGCACGACAAGGTCGGCGCCATCAGCCAGGACGGTGAATCGGTGACGACAAACGGCATTCGCGCCCGCTATCTGGCTGCCGCGGACGGCCTGCATTCACCGATCCGGGCCGGCCTGGGCCTGCAGCGCCCGCCGACCCGGACCCGGCGTTGGGGAATCAAACGGCACGTCGCCTGTCCGCCGTGGAGCGACTACGTCGAGGTGTATTGGGCCGAACACGCCGAGGCATATGTGACGCCGGTCGCCGACGACTGCGTGGGCATCGCATTGCTCACCTCGGAACAGGGTCGATTCGATCAGCACCTGAAAGCCTTTCCGGCGCTGTACGAACGCATTTCCGGGCTCGCCCATCAGCAGGACCGGGCGGCCGGTCCATTGCGGCAGAGAGTACGCGCGCGGGTGGCCGGGCGGGTGCTGCTGGTCGGCGACGCGGCCGGCTATGTCGACGCCCTTACCGGGGAAGGACTCGGGTTGGCGTTCGCGGCGGCGGGATTGCTGGTGGATAGTGTGCTCGCGGACCGCCCCGCCGACTACGAGCAGCGCTGGCGCGCAACCACCTGCCGCTACCGGGTGATGACGGCGGCGATGCTGCACGCGAGCACGTCGCCGCTGCGCTCTCTGATAGTGCCCGCGGCCAGCGGCCTGCCACGCGTGTTCACCGCCATGGTGAACCTGCTCGCCAACTGACCCGAACCCTTCTACATGCGAATTCGGCGCGCTTGCAGGCCACTCACGGTCGCCTAGCGCGCCCAACTCACATCACAACACGGTCACTGAGCCGCGCGGCCCCGCTCTTGTCGCGCGCGACGCTGCTACCTTCGCGCCCGTGGCGATGATTGGGCGGCGGGTCCGCCGCGTAGGCGCGCGACTAGCCGTCGCGCTGCTGCTGGCTGCCGGCCTGAGCGCGGTCGGCCCCGAGCCCGCGGCTGAAGCATTCTCCAGCGCCGGCCTGCCCGTCGAGTACCTCGACGTCCCCTCACCGGCGATGGGACGCACGATCCGGGTCGAATTTCAGTACGGCGGACCGCATTCGGTTCTCCTGCTGGACGGTCTGCGCGCCCAGGAGGATTACAACGGCTGGGATATGAACACCGCGGCGTTTGACTGGTTCCATCAGTCCGGTGTGTCGGTGATCATGCCCGTCGGGGGCCAGTCCAGCTTCTATTCCGACTGGTACCGGCCGGCCACGAACTACGCGGGAACGGTGACGTACAAGTGGGAGACCTTCCTCACCCGTGAGCTGCCGAACTGGCTGGCCGCCAATCGGGCGCAGGACCCGTTCGGGAATGCCGTTGTCGGACTGTCGATGTCGGGCGGCGTAGCGCTGAACATGGCCGCCTTCTATCCACGCCAATACATCTTCGCGGCCTCGCTGTCGGGCTACCTCGCGCCGTCGCAGGGATTGTGGCCCACCTTGATCGACATCGCGATGCAGGACGCCGGTGGCTTCGACGCCTTCGACATGTGGGGCAAACCCGGTGACGGCGGCTGGCAGCGCAACGACCCGACGCTGAATATCAACAGGCTGGTCGCCAACGGCACCGCGCTGTGGGTGTACTGCGGCAACGGCGTCACCTCGGACATGGATCCCGCCGGGGACTTCGGTGCCAGGTTCAGCGCCCAGTATCTGGAGAACATCACCTTGTCCACCAATAAGGAGTTTCAGCAGAAGTACCTTGCCGCGGGCGGACGCAACGCCATCTTCAACTTCCCGCCCAACGGCACCCATAGCTGGGGCTACTGGGGCGCCCAGCTACAGGCCATGAAGCCCGACATCGTGCGCATCCTGACACCACCACCTCCGCCCGCACTGCCACCCCCACCAGCGCCCGGTGCACCTGCAGCGGCGGCCCCGGCAGCGGCGGCAGCGCCCGGTGCACCTGCAGCGGCGGCAGCGCCCGGTGCACCTGCAGCGGCGGCAGCGCCCGGTGCACCTGCAGCGGCGGCCCCGGCAGCGGCGACCCCGGCCGCTGTGCCGACACCCGGATAGCGGCTACTTGAAATAAGGCTCGAGCAGCGTCGACCATGCGCGGTTCAACTGATCCCACTCGTCCGGACATCCGTCGGCCCGGTCCTGCGGCAGTTGACCCTGGGTGAGCATGTCGCCATTGGCCTCGGGATCGGATCCGTAGATCCAGCACTCGAGGTTGAACATGCGCGTCTCGTCCAACGAATGCGGGTCGGCGAAATCCTCGTCATCAAGGTCGGTGTGCTGGGCTCCGGACGCCGCGAATGTGTAGGCAAAATCCTTTACAGCCTGCACCGACTCCGGGTCCGGAGCTCCGTCCGCGCCCGGCGACAGCAGCACGAAGGCTGCCAACTGGTCGGCAACGTCCTCCTCACGCCCGGTGGCCGGCAGGTCGTAGACGTTGATCGCCATATGCCCGACCTCGTGGTAGAAGGTCGCGTACTCGGAGTTGAGCGCCGATGCGTCCGGGTCCGGGTCGCCGGCGTCGGTGAAGACCTGCTGCGCGAGTGCTGCGTCCTCGTAGCAGAGCGTGATCGACTTCTGCTCTGGGTCCCAGAACGCGTTCGCCTCATCGCATTGCGAACCGATTAGTGCGATGTCATAGGGAAGCTTCAGCGATTGGTTGATGTCTTCGGCGAGGTCTTCGAGCAGGTTGTTTTCCTGCATCAGCGTGCGCCCCGCGATCGCATCGGGGCTCTGGGCGTCCTGGTAGCTGACGGTCATGGTGCCGGAGCTGTCCGGTTCGTCGTCCACGGGGACCGGATCCAGATTCGGTGCCGCCGCCGGCGGGGATGCAGTTGACGAAAAAGGCGCCGAAGGCTGGAGCTCCTGAGCGCCCGCGCAACTCGTCAACAGCACACCTACCGCCAGGATTGTGACCGCTCGTGAGTTCATCGCGGCCCCTTCGCCGGTTCCACCAGCGCAGAGTAGCGCGACGCGAGGGCGCTACTTGGAGTAATCAGTGCTCAACCAGCGGCGCGGACGCATCCGGATGATGATCGAAGTCGGCGTCAGGTTCTGCGCGGCAAACGATTCCCCGGCATGCTCTCCGAGATAGCGCACCGCGATCGCGTGGACATCGGCCTCGCTCGCAGGCCCGATACCCGTGACGTCACCTTCGGCGGTCACGTACTTGTACGGCGGTTGCTCATCCTGCGCTGTGATGGAGAACCGTCCTGCGTCACGAATAAGCTTGTGTTTCAATGACTCCGACTCTGTCCACAGCAGCACTTCGCCACCGGGCCGGTACCCGTACCAGATGGGCACCGCCAGCGGGGCGCGGCCGGTTCGCTCGACGGCGATCACGCCTACGTGGACATCGGCCAGATACTGCTCGCGCTCGGCACGCGTCATCTTTGCCATATCAGTCGCCAACGACCGAGAGCGTCATCAGATTCCCGTCACTGGTCAGGCACCAGCTCGAAGACAGGGATGACGCGGTCGGTGCGCTGCTCGTAGTCCGCGAATCCAGGCGCACGGTCGGTGACGACAGCGAAAATACGGTCCCGTTCGTCTCGGGGTAGTTCGCGTGCTGTCACGTTTCTCGGCGGGTCGGCACCGATCTCCACGCTGGCATCCGGGTGAGCACGAATGTTGAACGCCCAGGCGGGATCCCGCTCCCGACCGGCGGACGAGCCGACGATGTAGATCTTGTCGTCGATGTCGAAGTAAGCGACCGGGTTGACCCGTTGCTCGCCGCTTTTCGCGCCGGTCGAGGTCAGCAGCAGCAACGGGAAGCCGGCGAACTGGCCACCGACCTGGCCGCCGTTGGCGCGGAACTCCTCGATGGTGCGCTGGTTGAAACCGCGTTCGTCGCTCATCGCATCCCCGGCCATGAGCCCATCCTGGCACGTCTCGACCGGACGGGCCGAATCCGAACTCCATTCAGACCATGAGCCGGGAAACAATGCAGCGTCCACTCCGGTGGCGGCCAGCCCCGCGATAGCGACCGCAGCGGTGACACCGGATCCGCAGTACACCACGAGCTCCGAGCCGACCGCGCCCCGGTCGTCGAGCAGCCGGCTGAGTTCGGGTCCGGGCAGCCAACTACCCGCCGTGGTCAGCAGGCTGGTGCTGGGAATGTTGATCGCGCCGGGAATGTGGCCGGCCACCGGATCGACGGGTTCGACGTCACCTCGGTAACGCTCCGGCGCCCGGGCATCGACGATGACGTGCGCGTCGTCCAGCACCTCGTCGGCGGTCACCGTCTTTCGAGCCGCTGCATAGAGATCATGATGGTCAACGGTGACATCGCCGGCATCGGGAGTCACTGTACCCGCGTGTAATTCGCCCTTCCATGCGGACAAGCCACCGTCCAGGATTCGGACATCCGGAACTCCTGCGGCTGTCAGCACCCACCATGCGCGCGCCGATCCGGCTCGGTTCCAGTCGTCGTAAACGACCACGGGAACGCCCTCGCGGACGCCCCATCGCCGCGCCGCGGCCTGCACATCGCTCCCGGACGGCAACGGATGCCGGCCCCGGCCCGGAACCGAATGATCGGTGAGCTCGTCCTCGAGCGACACATACACCGCGCCGGGTAGATGACCGCGTTTGTATGCCGCAGCACCGTCGGGTTGGCCCAGCTGCCAGCGCACATCCAGCAGGGTGATCGGTTCGCCCGCAGCAAGCCGACCCGCAAGCTCATCGGCGGTGATCAGCACGTCGTCACGCACACCCATTACGTCTCCTTCAGCCCCGAAACAGTATTCCCCGTCCAGTTCCGGACACGGGCACATCGCACCCTTGTCAACCGGTGCGGCAGGATTGCGTTCGACATGATTGGCAGCGAAAGTACCGCCGAGACATCTCGTCGACGGCACATTGGACGGCTGATGCTGTTCGCTGTCTCGCTGGCGGTGCTCTTCTATCTGGTCGCGGTACGCCGGGTCGTCGATGTTGACCAGATCCGGAGCCTGGTGGCGTCGACAGGTCCGCTGGCACCGCTGACCTACGTGGTGGTATCGGCGACGCTGGGCGCGCTCCTGGTCCCCGGCCCGTTGCTGGCCGCGGGCAGCGGGTTCCTTTTCGGCCCGGTGCTGGGGATGCTCGTGACCCTGGGCGCGACGGTCGGCACCGCGGTCATCGCGAGTCTGGCGGGGCGACGCGCCGGCCGCGAAAGCGCACGCGGGCTGCTGGGGCCGCCACGGGCGGAACGCATCGACGGGCTCATCGCGCGCGGCGGGTTGTGGGCGGTGGTCGGGCAACGGTTCGTGCCGGGGATTTCCGACGCGCTGGCCGCTTATGCATTCGGAGCATTTGGAGTTCCGTTGTGGCAGATGGCAGTCGGGGCCCTTATCGGATCGGCACCAAGGGCGTTCGTTTACACCGCACTGGGGGCTTCGATTGGAGACTTCTCGGCGCCGCTGGCCTACGCTGCGATCGCGGTATGGTGCGTCACCGCGGTATTCGGGGCTTTCGCGGCTCATCGGGGTTGGCGATCCTGGCGCTCGGGCCGCTCGGGAGGCTAGGGCCGCTAGGGTCGCTAGGGTCGCTAGGGTCGCTCGGGTCGCTCGGGTCGCTCTGGTCGCCCGCTTCGCCGCGAAAGTGCATCCAGGGTCGTGATCTGGCCTCGATCGCGACCATGGCTTAACTCTCGTCACCTGCCGGGTGCGATCATGGCTAACGTGTCAGGTGCCTCTACTGCCTTCGCCTCGGACAACACTGCGCCCGCACATCCGAAGGCGCTCGAGGCCTTGCAGCGGGTCAACGATGGCCCCGCCCCGTCCTACGGCGGCGACCCCGTCAGTGAGCAAGCCGCCGACGCCCTGAAAGAGGCGTTCGACGCGCCGAACGCCGAGGTGCTCTTTGCGTTCACCGGCACCGCGGCCAACATCATCGCCCTCGCTGCGGCTGTCCAGCCGTGGCAGGAAATTCTGTGCAGCGACGTCGCCCATGTCCTAGTCGACGAGGCCGGCGGACCCGTACGGGTCTCCGGTGCCCAGCTGACCCGGTTACCCAGCGACGATGGTCTGATTTCACCCGATGAGCTCAGCCCCCGGGCGGCTCGCCGGGGCGACGTGCACAATTCTCAACCGCGCATCGTCAGCATCACACAGTCCACAGAGAACGGGCGGGTATGGACGACACCGAGAATCGCAGAGTTCGTCGCGCATGCGCACGCCAATGATTTGCTGGTGCATGTCGATGGTGCACGAATCGCCAATGCGATTGCCGCACTAGATGTCTCACCGGCTGAAGCGATCGGGAGCGCAGACGTCGTGACGGTCGGCGGCACCAAGAACGGCATGCTATTCGGTGACGCCATTCTGGTGCGCAACCCCGAGTATTTCGCCGGAATACATTTCGTACAGAAGCAGATCGGGCAGTTGGCAAGCAAGCAACGCTACATCGCCGCACAGTTCATGGCCTTCTTGGAGGACGATCTTTGGCTGCGCACCGCGGCACACGCCAACACGATGGCCCGCAAGCTCGGCGACGGGATGGCGGCCCTTGGACTGAAGCTGGCATCGCCCGTGGAGGCCAACGAGGTGTTCGTGATTCTGGCTCCCGATATACGCCGTGCGTTCGCGCACCGATACGTCGTGCATCAACCCGATCCCACAGAACAGGTGGTGAGATTCGTCTGCTCCTGGTCAACCCTCGACAGCGATGTCGACGCCGCACTCACCACACTCAGCGGACTTCTGTAGACCTCGAGCGGGACACCAACCTGCCCGGGTAAAGTGCCCCCCTCATCCGCGAGCAGACGCAAAAGTTCCCAACACGCAGGGCGTGCGGGGAACTTTGCGTCTGATCGCGCGGCCAGCGGATCGCCTACTGGGATGCCGTCGCGTCGACCGGGGCAGGGCGGTCCACGTCATCGGCCGTATCACGAAGCTCCACACCGGCCGGGGCCCAAGGAAGCGGGGGCCGAAAACCAGGCTCATCGGCCGTATCACGAAGCTCCACCCCACCGGCCGGGGGCGGGGCCCAAGGAAGCGGGGGCCGAAAACCAGGCTCATCGGCCGCAGGCGTAGGAAGCGCGACCTCATCCGCAGGGGCGGCCGGTATGCAGCAGTCCGGGTCTAACCCCGCCTCATTCGCTGCAGCCGACGAGTCGGCTGGCGCTGCCGAGGCGGTGATGGCTTGGGCTCCGAACAGGCCAAGACCGGCTATCGCGACGCTCGCGGTCATGGTTTTCCACGTACTACCCATGATCTTGTACTCCTTTCTTTGGAAGCGCGGGTTTTCCGCGTAGGTTCAGGTTGGCTTCTCCACATGAGCGCAACCGAAGCCGAGAATGAGCGCTATCTCATATGGCACAACGGTCCATCGCTTTGGGCAGAAATGCGAAACACAGTGCCAAGAAACGATTGTCGTGAATCCGATCAGATCCGCGAGCGACGGCATGGCGGCACGGCGTCCGACCAGAAGCCCGATCCGGCGAATGGCTCCACGCGGCCCCGGGGCCGCCACGAGACCCGCGAGAAGACGCAAAAGTTCCCGACACGCCGGACGAACGGGAACCTTTACGTCTGCTCGCGCGGCCAACCGAGAGCAGTGCCACGATTGTCCGCGCGCACAAGAGTCATCGACGATCTGGCCGCGAATTCATGGAAAGTGTGGTCATCTAACACTCATGTTGGAGAACCCGCTGCCGACGGCGCCGGCTCGGCCGCTACACCCTGCAGCCGACCGCTCGACCGGCGGTGACCGACCCGAAACGGCGGGGCGAGGGTGGTGGCGCCTACACCTCTCGGCGACCCGGACCCGGATCCTGGCGTGGGTGCTGCTGCTCATATTGGCCGCGCTTTGCATCCTCACGTTCGTGACGTGGCGATTGCTGGTTGCCGCCGTCGACGCCCGCATGGACGACGCTCTATGGCTGGAAATCGAAGAGTTCGGGGCCCTCACCGAATCGGGTGTCGATCCGAACACCGGTTTGCCCTTCGAAGATGTCGAGAACCTCATCGATGTGGCGATCGAACTCAATGTCGCTCGTCCGAACGAATACTTCCTCGGCTACGTCGACGGTGTGTTCTATGCCCAGTGTCGTTGTGTGGACGCCAGCGGCCAGCGTGGACTTCATTCCGAAGAGGCCCAGACGCTCGAGAACGACGAGGCGTTCACCGCACAGGTCGGCTCGGTACCCGAACTGGTATCCGGGCGGTACGACCACCCCGAGCTGGGCGAGATCCGTTATCTGGCTTTGCCGGTGGAAGTGGCAGACGATCCGTCCCGAGGGGTCATCGTCGCCGCTTTCCAGGCCGACGCCGAACGCGCCGGCGCCAACGCGACCGCGCGTGTCATGCTTGCCGTCGGTGCGGGGACGATGCTGTTGGCGACTGCGGCGGCGTGGTTGGTTGCCGGCCGGATTCTGCGTCCTTTGCACGACGTCGCCGAGACCGCGCGCAGCATCACCGATTCCGATATCTCTCGCCGCATCCCCGTACCAGCTGTCCGTCGCGACGACGAACTCGACGACCTAGTCCGCACGATCAACGGAATGCTCGACCGGATCGAAGCAGGCGTCTCCACTCAGCGAAGGTTCATCGACGACGCCGGCCATGAACTGCGGACGCCGATCACCATCGTGCGAGGTCACCTGGAGTTGCTGGACACCAACGACCCGGCCGACATCCGTGACACCTTGGCGCTGGTCGATGATGAGCTGGAGCGAATGAGCAGAATGGTTTCAGATCTGTTGTTGCTAGCCCGATCGGAGCAGCCCTCGTTCGTTCAGTCGCGGCCGGTCGACGTCGGCGCACTCACCCGGAGCATCTTCGACAATGTCCGTCAACTCGGTGCTCGCGACTTCAGCCTGGAGTCCGTTGCCGAGGTGACAGCGGTGCTGGACCCGCAGCGGATCACCCAAGCGATGGTTGCTCTAGCCGATAACGCCTGCCAGTACACGGAGGAGAGCGATCGAATCACTTTGGGCTCCAACGTAGTTAATAATTCCCTTCGATTCTGGGTGACCGATACCGGTCCCGGTGTCAGCGCCGAGGACCGCACCCGGATTTTCGAGCGCTTCTCCCGCGGCGGCGCGGGCGCTCGCCGCTCGGAGGGCGCCGGCCTAGGGTTGAGTATCGTGGCAGCGATTGCGGCCGCGCACAACGGCCGCGTCGAGCTCGACAGTGTCCCCGGCCACGGGGCCACGTTCACCGTCGTCATTCCTTTTCGGGGGGTTGAATAATGGCAAGGATCCTGCTCGCGGAGGACGAACCGCGGATTTCGTCGTTCGTCAATAAAGGACTGTCCGCCAACGGCTTCAGCGTCAGCGTGGCCGAGGACGGCATCACCGCCTACGACTACGCGTCCACCGGCGAGTTCGACCTGATGATCCTCGACATCGGGCTGCCCGGGATGGATGGCTTCGAGGTGCTCCGTAAGCTGCGCGCCGCGCACAACACGATGCCGGTCATCATGCTCACCGCGCGAGACAGCGTGCAAGACACCGTCTCCGGGCTGGAGGGTGGCGCGGACGACTACATGGCGAAGCCGTTCCGGTTCGAGGAGCTTCTGGCCAGGGTGCGGGTGCGGCTGTCCACTGATCGCTCTGCCGAAATGACCGCCCTGTCCTACGGTGGGCTTGAACTGGATCTGCGGACCCGCCGGGCCAAGGTCGGGGAGCGTTCGGTGGACCTGTCGGCTCGAGAATTCGCCCTCGCGGAGACGTTCCTGAGGCACCCAGGTCAAGTTCTCTCGCGCGAACAACTGCTGAGCCATGTCTGGGGATACGACTTCGACCCCGGTTCCAACGTCGTCGACGTCTATGTCCGCTACCTGCGAAAGAAGCTGGGCGCTGAGCGATTCACCACCCTGCGCGGGATGGGCTATCGGCTTGAAGAGGTGCCGTGACCGACCCCGGTTCGGGCGCTAGATCCAACAGCGCCTCACCGGCCGCCAGAGCCCGCCGGTAGAACTCGATCCGGTCTTCGATTCCGTTGGCTCGCCCGGTGCGTTCGTTGGTGCCGTTGATGGCGCGTGACACCCGCTCGATGTCGCCGGCCTGGGCCAGCTCGTTGAGCGTCTTGCCGCCAAAGCGCTTGGTCGTCCAGTACCAAACGACACCGAGGAACGCGTATCGATCGGTCGCCAGTGCGGCTGGATTGTCCACGAAGAACGTCGCCGTCGGCACCAGACCACGCGCGTATGCCCATGCGGACAGCCGGGCGTAATTCGCACGGCCCGTTACTTGGATGAAGTCGCGGCCCACGAAGCGCTGTCCGTCGCCGGGAAAATAGTTACCCAGATCCCAAGCGCGTCCCTCGTAGGCTGACCCATCGGCCAACTCACGCTGCCATCGCAAGCCACCCGACTCATGTCCCAGCTGCGCAAGCACCATTGCGCGGATCTGCACCGTGTCCGCACCCTTGAGGTCCAGCGCGGTCTCCAGCTCCGACAACAGGTCCTCATACCGGTCGTCGGACACGCGTTGATCCATCACGGATGCCAGGACCTCTGCCGCGGGCTCGCGATCCCGGTCCTCGGACAGGTGGGATTTGACTACGAAACCGCCCGTCCCGATCGCCACGAGAACGGCCGTGGCGACGGCAGTGACCTTCGATCTCCAATTGCGCGTCATGCTAAGTCTCTCTCCGTTGCCCCACCCATATCTGCGTCCTTGTGGAGAGAATCCCGAGCGGACGTGAGAGCTTCCGGAGACGAAGATGAGGGCGTCCTCATGGACGCGCCGGAGTGGTCGCGCTCAGCGGCCCTTGGGGTGCTGCGCGGCGAAGGAGACGGTCACGATGTCGGCGATCTGTACCGAGCCCATCAGAATCGAGTACGGCTTGACGCCGAACTCGGTCTGACGGACATCGGCCTCGCCCGAGACTCGCCAAGAATCACCGAGATCCTGCACCTGAACATCGACGGTACGCTCCCGCGTCTCGCCGTGGATCTGCAGTGAGCCGGTGAGCCGGTAGCCGTCGGCAGATACTTGAATATCGTTCGCCTGAAACAGGATATGAGGGAATCGATCGACCTCGAGCGCCTTCATTGCGTTCGAGCGCACGATCGTCATCTCCGGTCCGGAAAGGCTCTTGACGCCCCCCTCGCCCCGCACCACCCGCAGTGAGTCGACCTCGACGCTCAACTCCACCCCGGTCGGTTCAGCTGCGGCCCACCTCACCTGCGCCCGCCAGCTGTCCATCGCCAGAGTCAGCCGGTGCCCCATCCGGGCCGCCCGGCCGGTCACACCGGTCCTAACCAACAGCTCGCCAGCCGATTCGTCGAGCTTCCAGACGCTGCCAGTCACCCGCCGACACTATCGCTGGTTCCGGTCGCGCGCCGGTGAAGGCCGAACTCGGCCCCAGCACCGCTCCGGCCCGATAGGTTGGTCCCAGCTTGCTTGATCCTGATCTGCTACGGGGAGACAACGTGTCTGACGTCCACTGCGCGCCGGCCAGCATCGGAGTACTGACCAGCGGCGGCGACTCCCCAGGAATGAACGCGGCGGTACGTGCGGTCATCTGCACCGCCGCGCACCACGGCATCGATGTCTACGCAATTCACGAGGGTTACCACGGCCTGGTCAAGGGCGGTGACCTGATCCGACGGATGGAACCAGCCGATACCGACGGCATCCTGCATCGCGGCGGCACGGCGATAGGAACCGCGCGGTCTCAGGAGTTCAGGACGCGCGAGGGGCGCCGGACCGCGGCCCGCAACATGGTCGAGCACGGGATCGACGCGCTGGTCGTGATCGGCGGTGACGGAAGCCTGACCGGCGCCGACATCTTTCGCCGGGAATGGCCCGAGTTGCTCGCCGAGCTGATCGATGCCGGCGAAATCGCAGCCGACGTCGTCGAGGATCACCCTTGCCTGCGGCTCGTCGGGTTGGCCGGATCCATCGACAACGACCTGTCCGGCACCGATATGACGATCGGCGCCGATACCGCGCTGCACCGGATCGTCGAGGCGATGGATGCGCTGCGCAGCACCGCCTCCAGCCATCAGCGCACCTTCGTTGTCGAGGTGATGGGACGCCAGTGCGGCTACCTTGCCCTGATGGCATCACTGGCCACCGCGGCCAACTGGCTCCTGATCCCCGAGAAGCCCCCGGCCGAGGACTGGGATATGCAGATGTGCCGGGACATCAAGGCCGGCCGGGACATCGGCCGGCGGCAGAGCGTCGTCATCGTCGCCGAGGGTGCCCAAGACACCAACGGTAACCCCATCACCGCAGAGCACATCAAGTCACTGCTGGAGCAGGAACTCGGCGAGGACACCCGCATCACGATCCTGGGCCATGTGCAACGCGGCGGCGCCCCCAGCGCTTTCGACCGCTACCTGGCCACGATACTGGGCCATGCCGCCGTCGAAAGGCTGCTTGCCGATGATCGGGATGCGGCCCCGCAGCTGATCGGGCTGAAGGGCAACCGGGTGGTCACCGCACCTCTGATGGAGTGCATCGCGCAGACCCAGGCGATCGCCGAGCGTATCGAAGCGAAAGACTTCGAAGGAGCAATGCTGTTGCGCGGCGGCAGCTTTCGGCAGTCTTACAAGATTCTGCAGACCATCCAGCAGGCTGCTGCCCGTCCCACCCCGGCCGGCCGTCGCCGCTTTCGGCTGGCGATAGTGCACAGCGGCGGCCCGGCGCCGGGAATGAACAACGCCGTCCGCGCTTTCGTCCGCCTCGGATTGGACCGCGGCTACACGGTGATGGCGGTCAAGAACGGTTTCCGCGGGCTTCGCGACGGCGACATCCAGGAGATGGGCTGGATGGACGTCAGCGGCTGGGTATCCGACGGTGGTGCCGAGATCGGCACGAACAGGTACGTGCCCTGGGGGGCGCCGGTCGCCCAGATCGCCGAACAGATCGCCGCGCATCGGATCGACGGGTTGGTGATGGCCGGCGGGTGGTCCGGTTACCAGGCGGCGCACGAACTGCATCGGCAGCGGGCCCAGTACCCCGCCCTCGACATCCCGATCGCCTGCATGCCGATGACGATCAACAACGACGTCCCGGGCACCGAACTGAGCATCGGCAGCGACACGGCGCTCAACAGCATCGTCGCCGATGTCGACAAGATCAGGCAGTCCGCGGTGGCCACCCGCCGGGTGTTCGTCATCGAGGTGATGGGGCACGACTGCGGCTATCTGGCCCTGCTCAGCGGCCTGGCCTCGGGAGCCGAGCGAATCTATCTTCCCGAAGAGGGCATCACGCTGGACTCTCTGACCACCGATATCCACACTCTGGCAGAGGGTTTCCGCTCCGGAAAGCGGCTGGGCCTGATCATCCGCGGTGAGGGCGCTGATCCCGTCTACACCACCAACTTCCTCACCTCGCTTTTCGAGAAGGAGGGCGGCACACTCTTCGACGCCCGGCAGGCGATCCTGGGCCATATCCAGGAGGGCGGTGACCCTTCGCCGTTCGATCGGATACACGCAACCAGCCTCACGGCGCGATGCATCGAGTTCCTCGCTGAACAACTCGAGTCCGGTGGCCGGGCCAGTGCGATGCTCGGGTTCCAGTCCGGGAGGCTGCAATTCACCGATCTCACCTCCTACCCAACGCTGATCGACTACCAGGCGCAGCGCGCGCTGGAGCAGCGTTGGATGGAGCGGCGCGGTCTCTCCGAAATCATGCGAGGGTAGGTAGGTGGCACGAATCACCAGACCCACCGACTATCGGCCGCTGAGTTGCGCTGCCTGTACCGATGGCGCCGGACTGGGTTTCGACTTCTCGATGGCTTTTCAGCCCATCGTCGACACCCTGAACGGCGAGGTTTTCTCGCAGGAGGCATTGGCGCGCGGGCTGCAGAACGAGTCGGCCGCGGAAGTGTTCACCCACGTCAATGAAAGCAATCTTTACCGCTTTGATCAGGCCTGTCGGGTCAAAGCGATAAAGCTGGCCGCAGAGTTGGGTGTCTCCACGCATCTGAACGTCAATTTCATGCCCAACGCGGTTTACCGGCCCGAATTGTGCATCCGCACGACACTCGATGCGGCGCAGACATACGGCTTCCCGATCGATCGCATCGTCTTCGAAATCACCGAAGGTGAGTACGTCGCCGATGTCGCGCACCTGCGCGCCATAGTCACCGACTACCAGCAGCGCGGCTTTCAGGTTGCGCTCGACGATTTCGGGGCCGGCCATTCGGGATTGAACTGGTTGGCCGATTTGATGCCGGACCTCGTCAAGCTGGACATGTGCTTGATCCGTGACATCGATCGGGACAAGACTCGCCGGATCATTTGCAAGGGTGTCGTCCAGGTCTGCCGGGAGTTGGGGATGGGCGTCATCGCCGAGGGGGTCGAGACCCGCGACGAGCTACTGTGTCTCCAAGACATCGACGTCCACTTGTTTCAGGGCTATTACCTGGCCAAGCCGTCGTTCGAGGGCCTGGCGGAGATCAACCCTGCCATTCAGCTTTAGCCGTTGGCAGTCCGACCGATTCGAAGGTGAACGAACGCATGCTCGAGATCACGCCGTGGACCTGGGGGGCGACGATCGCGGTGATCATCGTGTTGCTCGCGGTCGATCTTGCCCTGGCGGCGCTGCGGCCGCACCGCGTCGGGTTCCGTGAGGCCACCGCATGGTCGGTGTTCTACATCGCCGTCGCTGTCGCATTCGGGGTGTGGTTCGCCATGACCTACGGCGGCGACTTCGGCACCCAGTACTTCGCCGGCTACATCGTCGAGAAGAGCCTGTCCGTCGACAACCTGTTCGTGTTCGTCATCATCATGGCGACGTTCGCAGTGCCCGAAGAACATCAACACAAAGTGTTGACGTTCGGCATCATCCTGGCGCTGATCATGCGGGCGATCTTCATCGTCCTGGGCGCGGCGCTGCTCTCGCTGTTCTCCTTCATGTTCCTGTTGTTCGGCCTCCTGCTGATCGTCACTGCGATCCAGTTGTTCCGGCACCGCGACGAGGACCCCGACATCGAGAACAACATCATGGTCCGAGCCACCCGACGCTTCCTGCCCGTCACCGACGGATACCACGGCGGCAAGCTGGTCACCCGCATCGATGGGCAGCGGATGTTCACCCCGATGGTCGCGGTGCTCGTCGCGATCGGCAGTGTGGACCTGCTGTTCGCGTTGGACTCGATTCCCGCAGTCTTCGGGATCACCGCCGAGCCGTACATCGTGTTCACCGCGAATGCATTCGCGTTGCTGGGGCTTCGCGCGCTGTTCTTTCTGGTGAAGGGTCTGTTGGACCGGTTGGTGTACCTGTCTACCGGGTTGTCCATCATCCTGGCGTTCATCGGGGTCAAGCTGGTATTGCACTGGGGCCACGTCGACATCGACCCGAGGGTGCCGGAGATCGACACTTATGTGAGTCTGGTGGTGATCGTGGTAATCCTCGCGGTGGTGACCGTCGCCAGTCTGGTCAAGACGCACCGCGACCCGACAGCCAAGGCCCATCCGGGTTCACTTCGCGCGACCCGAGACAACGAACCCGATCGCTGAGACTGCCAGATCCGGACGGCGGTTTGGGTACGGTCGACAGATCTCGCCGCAACAGAATGGAACCGCCGTGACTAGACCGTTGGACCAATTCGGCCGCGCGCTGGCAAGGACCCCCGAAGGGCTCAAGGGTCGTGATCCCGAGTTCATTCGCGCGATGCTGCCGCGATTCTGGCTGGCTGCCCAGATCTATTTCAGGGCCGAGGTGCACGGCTTCGAGAACGTCCCCGACGAACCGGTGCTTTTCGTCGGAAACCACAGCGGCGGCGCCAACATCCCGGACACGTTCGTATTCACCCTGGCCTACCACACGTACTTCACGGTGGAGGGGCGTCCGTTGGTGGCGCTCGCCCACGAGATCGTGGTCGGCATGCCCGTAATCGGCGACATGGCTCGCAAGTTCGGCATGGTTAAGGCCGGCCGCAACGTCGCGGCCGATCTGCTGAAGGAAGGTGCCAACGTTCTGGTCTACCCAGGTGGCGATGTGGAGGCACTGCGTCCTTGGCGAGACCGCAACAAGATCGTCTTCGATGGCCGCAAGGGCTTCCTCAAGCTGGCCTACGAGCAGCGGGTCAAGATCGTCCCCGTTGTCGCGGTGGGCGGCCAGGAGACGTTCTTCGTCTTCAACGACGGACGCAAGGTCGCCAAACTCTTGCGATTCGACAAGCTGCTCAGGGTGAAATCGCTGCCGCTAAGTCTGAGCTTTCCATGGGGCCTGCTACCTGGCGACCTCCCGCACATACCGTTCCCGGCGAAGATTCGTATCCAGGTGCTGCCGCCGATCGACCTGCACGAGCTGCTCGGCGACGACCCCGACTGGGACCGCGCCTACGGGTACGTGACCTCGGTGATGCAGGTGGCGCTGTCGGACCTGGCCGCCAAGACCGTCGTCCCGGTGCTGGGCTGATGGGCACCGTCACCAGATCGACGCTGGTTCGGGCCGGCGTCGACGAGGTCGCCAAGATCGCGACCGACCCGGACGTGGTGTTCCCGATCATGGGCGCCTTCGGCAGGTTCGAATGCATCCAGCGACATCCGGACGGATCCCAGGAATGGGACCTCTACCTGGACGTCGGAACGATCCATGCGGGTGGGCGAGTACTGGTGGAGCCGCCGTCTGACTGTTGCCTGGACTGGCACTCGATCCGCGGTATTCAGCACAGCGCGCATATCGACGTCGCGCCCGCCGCCGACGGCGCGACGGTGACGATGACGATCTCCATCCAGTTCGCCGGCCGGCTGCTCGCCGGTTGGGTCACCGGGCTGCTCGCCGACGGTATCTTGGCCCGGCATATCGAAGCCGGACTGCAACAGATGCGTCACCGCATCGAATACGGGAACTGACGCGCGGACTGTGCATCGCCGGCTGGCGCGTCATCCCTGACCGCCGAATCTGAAGCTGTGTGCGATGTTTCGCAAGAAGTTGGAGCACAAGCTCAGTTTCGGCGAGCGAAACTGATCAAGTCACCCTCCGAGGTTGAGGGTGAGGTTGGTCAGGGGTTGAGAGTTGTTGAGGATCAGCACCGAGCTCTGGTTGTTGACGTCGTCGTAGGGGAATCCGTACGCCAATCCGGCGACGCTGATCTGGTGGAAGAACTGGGCCCAGTTGTTCCACCGCCCACCGACGGGGTAATAAGCCGACGCGGTGTCCCAGTGCTGCGGCGAGGTCGCCACCCCACGATGGAATGCCGCGTCGAGATGCGCCAAGAACGCTCCCTGCAACCCGGTGCCTATGAACGGCCCATCAGCGCGCCACACATCAGCGGTCGTCGGCTTGACCATCGTGTGCGACGTGGATGCCCCGGCCGCACTGGTCACCGTGTAGGCGAACCGGTTACTGGAGTCGACGCCGCCGGTCACACTGAAACCCGGCCCGTTATAGAGGAACTGCTCACCGGCGTACTTGGTCCAGAACGCGTTTACCGGTGCGTCGAACCACGTCGCTAGTGCCCCGGGCTGATGGCTGCGCGGCGCCAGAATCCGCAACGGATTCCCGGAACTGTCCCTGATGATCAACGCCTGGAACGCGGCCGGCATGGTGCTCTCGAACTGCTCGAAGACCTCCTCGCGCGACAACGTAATCCCACGCGTACCCGAATACCCAGTAGAGTTCTGAGTGATCGTGAAAGTGTACGGAAGCCCGAACGCATCAACCTGAGTAGTGTTGCCGCCGTATGGAACCGCACCATTCTTGAAACTCAACTCGTACCAGTCATAAATCGTCTGATAGTTCGGGTCGCTGGGATTAGCGGGATCCGGCCCCACCCACCCACTGTTATCCGGGGCTATCCCCACATACAGCGGCGACCCCAGCGACACATAGATTCGGGCCCCCAACAATTCCGGCGGGATCCGGAAACCGGCAGCCTCAGCCAAAGTGAACGACATGTTCGCATAGTTCACCCCGTTCTTCACCAAATGCCCGGGCGCATTTGCCGCCGAGGAATCCAGCCGATGGGCGACGCCGTTGCGGTCGACCCACGACCACTGCCCTGGCGTCGCCTGGCCCAACACGATCACGTGAATCTGGTTATTGCTATACACACCAGTGTTGTTGATAAACGACACCGGGAACGTACCTGCAACACCGGGCACTTCAGGCTGCTCCGGCTCAGGTTCGGGTGTCGTCGGCGAAGGCGGCGATTCGCCGGCCAGGACCTGGGCTATCGGCAAGATGGTGAACTTCGAGGATCCGATCGCGTTGATCGAGCCTTCCCTGAAAAGGCCCCAGTTGTCGTCACCGCCCTTCCAGGTCTCGTCGGTGAAGTTGAAGTAGAACATTCCGTCGAATCTGGCGTCCGGACCGTAGACATACCGTGAAATCAGCTCGTAGTACTGCTGCTGATTGGCCGGGTTGGTGACATTTGAGTTGTAACCCGTGCTCTGCCAACCGGTTTCGCCTAGGACGATCGGCTTGGAGCCCAATCCGATCGATGCGAGAGTGGTTGCCAGCATCGTCTCGAAAGACTTGACCGAGGCGAGCTGCAGTGCCGGCGTCCATGCCGGATTGTTGCGGTTGTCGAAGAACCCGCCGTAGCTGTGCACATTGATGTAGTCGAGGGCCTGGATCAGACCGGCCAGGCTCTGGCCCCACTGGCTGGCGCCGGGCAAGAATGTCTCGCCGGCGAAGTTGTACGTGACCGGCAGTGAGGACTTGCTCTTGAGGTACTGCACCTGACCGATCACCTGGGGCACCGTGAGAGGAGACCAGGTATTCCAATCAACGATCTGCTCGTTGCCCAGGCTCACCCCCACAACCTTGTCGGCGTAGGGAGTGATGGTCGCGAGCGCGGCGTCGATCTGCTGGCGGGAGCCGGCATCCTCGGTTATCCAAATTCCTGGCTGCACCTTCAGCGGCAGGTTCAATCGGGTGATCGCCTCCAGGATCCGCCCGGTGTACTCATCGGTACCCCAGGTGCGAATCATGTTGAAGCCCAGGTCCGCAACCTCATGCAGCGCTTCCTCGAGCCGATCCTGGCCGGCAAGCGCGCCCAGCGATCCCACCGAGAAGCCCACCCCCCGCTGCAATGCCCAGAATGCTCGGTCCGCAGCTGTCGAGGTGGGATTCGGAGTCGCGGGCGGCTCTGGGGCTGGGGGCTGAGGTGTTGTGGGCGTGGTTGGGGGCGCCGGGGTTTCAGGCTCTGGTTCGGGTTCTGGTTCGGGTTCGGGTGCCGGTGGTTCGGGTTCTGGTTCGGGTTCCGGTGCGGGGGGTTCTGGTTCGGGTCCCGGTGCCGGTGGTTCGGGTTCGGGTGCCGGGGGCTCGGTGGGCGATTCGGGTTCGGTGGGGGGCTGCTGCGAGATGGGGTTGACGTTGACGGTCACGGTGCTGGTGGCCAGGTGCCCGGGTCGGCCCAGCAGCCCGAAGGTCAAGCGGTACAGCAGGTCGGCGAAACCGTGGATCTGCAAGCCGCCGCCGCGATCGGAGGCGGTGACGGTGAAGACGTCGGCGTAGGCCGTCACGCCGTCCCAGCCGGACACGGGGGTGTAGCTGGCCGACTCGCCCACGATGCTCAACGTGCCGCCGGCGGTCCCGGTCCCGCTCGATTTGCGCGCGATGGTGTAGATCAACGTGTCGGTGTCGGCGTCGGTGGCGCCCAATTCGAAAGGCTCGCTGCTGACGCCGGAACCGAGGGTGAGCGACACCGTCTGCGGCGCGAACACCGGCGAGGCGGCGAAGAAGGTGCGCTGCCACCACTGCGCCATCAGCGTGAAGATCGACACCGGTGTGCTGGCTGTCGCCGCGGCGACCGGCCCTGGGGTCAGCGGGGCGGCGGTGATGACGTCGGCTCGGGCGCTACGGGCCTCAACGCTCTGCTCGACCAGCGATTGGTCGGCCTCCCGGCGCAGCCCCGCATACAGCAGCACCGGCGCCGGCGACGCCGGCGGCGCACTCGGGACCGTCGGAGCCAAATTCTCCGACAACGCCACCGTGCGTTCAATGGTCTCTACTGAATCGGTCACGACCGGGGCGTCGTCACCGTAATCCGAACCGCCGTCAAACTGTGCGATGTCGGAATCTGCCGCATCGACCGCGACGTAGTCCTCGACTGCCTCGTCATCGAGAAGCGTGGCGACTTCGGATTCCGCTAGATCGGCCGCGTCATCAGAGTCATCAAGATCATCATCATCGACCGTTGAACCCGATGAACTTTCTGCCGGGATGGACGATTGCTCCGTCGAGTCCGCGTCACGCGGCGGGTCGTCACTCGAGTTCGCGGTGCCCGCGGCGGAGGACTGCGAAGAACTGACGCCAGAAGAGGTGTCGCCGGAGCCCGATTCGCTCGATTCCGCCCAACTGGTCGCAGGGGAACTGAGCGCGGCGGCCACCGCCAGCATCGCCGCCAATCCGCCGGCCCGGCCGAGATATTTGGACGCGTCCATCGCGGAGCACTCGAAGGCCCCTTCGTCGCTTTGCTGGCCCATCTTCTAGGCCTAGCACTCGTCTTCTGCTCCGGCAAGGTTTTGACCACAATAGACACGAAATCGCCCCTCAAGTTCGGCCCGCCGACCGGTATGTCGCCAAAGTTTGCTTACCGGAGTCACTTTCGCTGTCAAGTCACTGTCAAGCATCTGATAGGAAACTGTCAGACTGCTGCCAAACCGTTGCCCGGGGACGGGCCTGGCGGCTGTGATTCGGTCCGGCTAGGCGCTCAGGTAAACCTTCCGAAGAGTCTCGGTCACCCTCCACACGGTCCGGGTACCGGCGGCCAGCTGCACCACATCGCCACTACCCAGCAGCAGTGGCGCTGTGCCGTCCTCGAATTCGACCGCGGCTGAGCCGGATAGCACCACGAATACTTCATCGCTTTCGACATCGCGCATCACTCCGGGAGTCATCTCCCAAATGCCGACGGCCAAGCCGCCGAACACGCCGAGATCGACGGTCGCGGTACTCGGCGCCCCGTCAACGGACTGCTCGTCGGGAACGGGCTCGTGGTCGAGTGGATGGGCTGTGGCACGAACGACAGAATTAGTCCTCACCCGAGCAGCTTGGCACGACCGTTCACGCGGCACGACCAGTTCACCACGTTTCAAGCCGATCGCAGTGCCCCCTCGGCGAAGATTGGCGGTGTGAGCACTGCAGAGCAGGACCGCCTCGACGAGGTGAAGGCCGGCAGCTCGGACTGGCGTCGCTGGGGTACCTATCTGAGCGAGCGGGCGTGGGGAACGGTCCGCGAGGACTACAGCGCCGACGGTGACAGCTGGTCGTATTTTCCGTTCGAACAAGCCCGCAGCCGAGCATATCGCTGGAACGAGGACGGACTTGCCGGCTGGTGTGACCGCGAGCAAACCATCTGTCTCGGGCTCGCGCTGTGGAATGGTCGTGACGCAATCCTCAAGGAGCGGCCTTATGGCCTTTCCAACGCGCAGGGCAACCACGGAGAGGACGTCAAGGACTACTGGTTCTACACCGACAATCTGCCCACTCATGCCTACGCGGCCATGGTCTACAAGTATCCGCAAGCACCCTTCCCGTATGAGGACTTGCGGCAGCAGAATCAGGACCGAGGCCAGGACATCGGGGAATACGAGCTCTTCGACGCCATGCGTGAACAGTGGCTGCAACAACGCTATTTCGATGTGCAGGTGGAGTACGCGAAAGCCACGCCGGAGGACGTCTTCTGCCGAATCACGGTCACCAACCGCGGACCTGAGGCGGCGCCCATCCACGTGCTGCCGCAGCTGTGGTACCGCAACACCTGGTCCTGGCCGGGCGACCGTGCGGCGCCTCGAATCATGCTGACGGGCAATGCGGTCGTCAAGACCAGCCATCCCGCACTGGGCGATCGATGGCTTCATGTGAGCACATCGACCGGCGCGACTCCGCCGATGTTGTTCTGCGAGAACGAAACCAACAACTTGCTATTGTTCGGATCGCCGAACGCCTCGTCCACCTGTAAGGACGGCATCGGCGACTACGTCGTCCGCGGTGATTCCCGGTGCGTGAGTCTGTCCCAAGGTAGTAAGGTCGCGGCGCACGTGACGGCGACCTTGCAGCCGGGCGCATCGTTCACCGTCACTGCGCGCCTCTCCCCTGCCGAGTTGTCAATGGCCTTCGCTGAAGCCGATACGGTTCTGGCGGAACGTAAGTCGGAGTCCGACGAGTTCTACGACGCCATTGCGGCCCCCGATCTGACGTGCGACGAGCGGCTGGTTCAGCGCCAGGCTCTGGCCGGACTGCTCTGGTGCAAACAGTTCTACAACTACCGCGTGCGGCGTTGGCTGAAAGGCGATCCGGCCGGGCCACCGCCACCTGAGCAGCGTTGGGCCGACCGAAACATCGACTGGCAGCATTTCGCCCTCACCGAGGTCCTGCTGATGCCCGACGCCTGGGAGTACCCGTGGTTCGCGGCGTGGGACTTGGCGTTTCACTGCGTGTCGATGGCGTTGATCGACCCGGAGTTCGCAAAGGAGCAGGTGCTGGTTCTGCTGCAGTCCACAACGCAACATCCGCACGGACAGATACCGGCCTACGAGTGGTCTTTCGGCGACACGAATCCACCGGTGCACGCCTGGGCCGCCTGGCAGGTCTACCAACTCGATCGACTTCGCAGCGGTATCGGCGACAGGGCGTTCTTGGCCACCGCCTACCGAGGCGCAACCTTGCACGCCATGTGGTGGCTGAATCAAAAGGATGCCGCGGACCGCGGCGTATTCGGCGGCGGATTCCTGGGCATGGATAACATCGGCGTCTTCAACCGTGACGAACCGCTGCCCACCGGCGGCAACCTGGCTCAGGTGGATGGAACCGCTTGGATGGCCGCCCTGGTCTTCCACATGCTGGAGATGACCATCGAGCTCGCCGTCGAAGAGCCCGACTACCTGCGGATGTTCGGCCGATGGCTGTGGGACGCCTGGCTCATCGCCAATGCACTGGAGAAAGGGACCGGCCACGTCAGCTTCTGGAACGATGACACCGGCTTCTATCACGATGTGATCGAATTGCCGGACGGCACAGCGCAATCTCTTGAAGTCTTCTCCATGGAAGGCCTCATCCCGCTGTTCGCCGGCATCGCGATCCCGGTTACCGCCACGGAAACGGTGCGCACTGCGCGCCGGATGCTAGCCGAACTTTCCCGCGCCTACGATCACACCGACCAGGACGTCGAGCTGGAGCTCCCAGGCGGCGACGGGACTCACCACATGTATGCGGTGGTCGACCAAGACCGCCTCGCATCGATCCTCAGACGCGTCTTCGATGCCGCACAGTTTCTGTCGCCCAACGGGATCCGATCCCTGTCTCAGTTTCACCGAGAGCACCCCTACGTGTATCACGTCACCGACGGCGACTACGCGGTCGGTTACGCACCGGCCGAATCACGCGACCGGATGTTCGGCGGCAACTCCAACTGGCGCGGTCCGATTTGGATGCCGATGAACTTTCTCTTCGTGCAGGCACTCGACAGCTACGGCCGCTTCCTCGGCGACACGTTCACCATCACCGATCCAGCCGACCCCGCCGCGCGGGTTTCCCTGGTCGCGATGGCCGACCGCATTTCCCGACGGCTGACGGGGCTCTTCGTTCGTGACGGGTCGGGCCGGCGCGCGGTGTTCGGCGACAACGACTATTTCCAGCACGATCAGCACTGGAAGGACCTGATTCCCTTCCACGAATATTTCGACGGTGACACCGGCCGCGGCCTGGGGGCCAGTCATCAAACGGGTTGGACCGCAACCATCGCGCTGCTTCTGCAGTTCCGCGGCAAGCTGCACTTCGAGCGCAGCGGATTGGGGGTGATCGACATCAACGATATCAGGAGGTAGAGATGCCAGATCTGCTCATTCGGGCCTCTCCGAGGTAACTGTTGCCCGTATCGACACCGAAGCGGCCTCGCTAGGGTTATTGCGCAATGAATATCTTCGGCGCAAGCTCGAGTCCGAACGGGTCGCTTCGGTCAGCAAGGTCACTGTCGAAGATCGGAGAGACCACCCACCTGACAGTCCTTTCTCTGGATAAGGACTTTGAGCTGATTGCCGAAATCACGGGCCTGTCGGTCGAACGCTTGCAAATCTGAAGTGCCAGCGTTCCAGAATTGTTGCGGTCAACTCCACGGCGTTGACACTGCACCAGCGGCGGAGAAGTGCGAATAGTTACCGCCCCTAGCACAGTCTCAATGACCTGCTACTGGAGGGAATTCCAGAACTCCGTCAACGCAGCCGCGCCGCGATCCGGATCCTCGAGCATCCACCAATGGCCCAGCCCGTCAAGCACTTCAGTGCGGGCACCCGCACGCTCAGCGGCGCGACAGCGGGTGTCGGCGGCTCCGATATAGGGGTCATCGGTGGCGAGTAGAGACAGGCCGGGACGCGCGGCGGCCAACCCCAGGTTGCGTCCGGCCTCGGCCATCGCGGGCTGCGCGGCGGAACGGTAGAGCGCCAGAATGGCTTTCGCCATGTCGTCGTTCTGATGTTGGGCGATGTTAGCGGCGATATCCGACGGGATACCGAGCGATGTCATCAGTTCCGTTCGCCCCGGCAGCCCACCGCCCATCATGTTCTCGAGAAGTTCCTCACCCGCACCCGGGGTCTGCCAGATCAGGGCCATGTCGTGCCACACGTAGTCGGGATCGAAGAGGCCGACTACGTCGCTGGCCCAGCTGCGAGCCAGCTCGGGCCGATGCATCATCACATTGACCACGTGGCCGCCGCCCCAGTCGTGGCCGACTAGATCGATCGGGCCGTCGATCGTCGCCAGCTCAGCCTCGAGCCAGTCGCGGTACTCCAGGAACGTAGCGCCGAAATCCCCGGGCAACGGCGCTCCGAACCCAGGGGGTGACAACAGCACGACGTCGTCGCGGCCGAGCGCGCTGACCAGAGGTCCCCAGATCGCCGAGGTTTCAGGATTTCCGTGCACGAAGACAACGCTCATACCCGTCATCCTGGCATGCTGAAATGGCTGTGCCGTCGCAACGCGTGAGCGCCGTCCGACCCGTCCCGCGTCGTCACAGCGGCGGAGACCAGCTCTAGGAGACCGATCGCGGGTCGACCGGAAAGTTGAAATAGGTGTAGGGATATGGCTCGACACGGAGGGTGAAGTGCCACCACTCCTTGTCATAGTTGACGAAACCCTGCCGCTGCAAACCCTCCAACAAGAGCAGACGGTTCTTCGCCTGGTCGCCCGCGACTCTGTCGTCGAAGGTGTTGGCCAGGGTGTCAAAACAATCGAACCCGGTCCCCATGTCGACTGAATTGTCCGGAAAACGCACCGGTTCGGGCGCAGCACAATCGACAAGTGGCTGCCCCGGAAAGTAGGGCGGGGTCTGGCCAACCGGCAGGGGAACGATTGTCACGTCGAAGGTGCTACCCCGACTGTGGCCGGACCGCTCGGCGATGTAGCCGTCGGCGAACAGCGCCGACTTATCGACCCGGGGGTAAAACTCCGGCTTCATAGTCTGGTCGTCGAGATTGGCCGCCCAGCCCACGAAGTCATCGACTGCCCGTTGCGGCCGATAGCAGTCATACACCTTGAGGGTGTAGCCACTCTCGAGGAAGTCCTGCTGAGCGCGGGCCAATGCCTCCGCTGCCGCACGGGTGAGGATGCACATCGGAGCGGCATAGCCGTCGACGGGATCGCCGGTGAAATTGTGTGGCGTGAAGTAGCGGATCTCCTGCAGGATCGTCGGGTCCACGTCCTGTAGCGCGACGAAGTCGGCCGGCGCGAGCTCATGAGGCTGTGCCGACGCCGGCACCGTCGCGGAAGTCACCACGCCGATGACGGCGATCACCGCGCCGAAACATCTGCCGAGCATCTGAGCCATGGCACGCAATCCTACGGCTGCGGCGGCAAGTTGTCGGGTTCCGCTGCTGATGCTCTGGCCTGCGCCGCGGCCGGTCACCGAAAGTTGTCGGTACCGACTCGTACGGTGTGCCCATGACGAGGCGGCATTCGAACTCCGGCGGGTTCCTCGCCGTGGTCGGCTGGCTGCTGATCCTCGGGGTGATCGTTGAGTACTTTTGGTGGTTTGTCGGCGCGTTGGCCGGCGGAGCGGCCCTGATCGGCCTCTTCTTCGGCGGCCGTGCGCTGCTTCGAGAAGTGGCCCGGCGCCGGGAGTTGGCCGAGGAGCGCGAATTCGCCTTGCGGCGCCAAGCCGACCGCCAGCATCGCTGGTTGCTTTCCGGCGACAGCCGCGGTCTGTACGGAGCCGAAGGAGCCTCCGTGATGCGAGCAGTCATCCCGGAGCCATCCGCCGAAGATGATGAAACACAGGAGAATACGGCGGTGGCGACGCTGGCGACCACCGACCGGGAAATGACGAGGCTGATCACCGACAAGCCGGTGGCCTGGCCAGTGGCGCTCTTTGGATCCGTACTGGTGCAGCGAATGAATCCGCTGCTGCCCCGCATCCGGGACAGCGCACTCGGATTCACCCCCTCGTCGCGCAGAACCCGGGTGTCCTCCGGAGCCCGGCTCGCGCAGATCCTCGTTGAATTGCTCGACGAGTTGTCATCGACGGTGGGGCAGGTGCAGAGCTTCATGTCGGCACCTGCATTCATGGAATCGTTCGGCGATCCAACCGATAATTCGACCGCCGATCCCGGGGCCCTTACGCACACCGCGAACCGCCTGATGGACTACCACGACCGATTCCTCGAACTGTCCGAGCGATGCCGCGGCCTGTCTGCTCCGTGTGAGTACTCCGACCTCCTGGCAGATTGCGCACGCCTGCTCGACATGCCACTGCAGACCTACCGGACGTTCATCGCCGAGTACGTCGAAGTAGTCGAGAGCTTGCCCCAAGTATTCGAGCACGCCACTGGCCCGATCCACCTCGGCAACATCGTGATGGAACTCGAATGTGACGACCGCTTATTCAAGCGAATCTTTAAGCGCCTCAAGGAAGTCAGCAGGGAATAGGGTGGAGTGACGCATCGACGGGACCCCTTGGCAACCCCAGGCAGGCGTTCAGACTGCGTTGAGGCCGTGGAAGCGAGGAGCGGACACCATAGGCGCAGTACCACACGTTCGGAAACGAGTCGAACCGACGTCTAAAGCGATCAGTAGGTCTCAAACGCGGAGAGCGTATTCCAGCTCGGCCACGTCGTCTCCCAAACACGGCTGATGCGGCCGTCCTTGAAGACTGCTATCAGCACCACCTCGATCCGAGTTGCGCTCTCGCCGGGGCGGCTGGTGGTGATCCATACTCGGGCCGCGACCCTATCGGGCGCTTCCACCCAGGCCTCTTCGTCGTATTCAACCGAGTAGCTGATCGGGGTATCGTAGATGGCTCGATGGCTTTCCGAAAACGTCGTGAAATCCTGAGTCACACCATTGGAATACATCACGAACGACGGATCGTAGAAGCGCTCGATGGCAGTGGCATCCTTGTTTTCCACCATCTCGGAGAACATCTGGCGCAGCTTTGCGATGCTCATGCGCCGCAGGTTTTCATCTGGCGGGCTCAGCCGTCAAGCCCATCCGACACGGTGGCTCACCGTAGCCCCCGTCCAACCTGCCGAGCAGCAGCGCGGCCGCGGCCCGGCGCATCGGGAACTTGTCGGTGGGTGCTGTCAGGATCTTCTCATGCGACGCAATGGCCGACTTCCGCTGAATGTCGTTGGCCTGCTTGCCGCGATCGTGGTGGTGGCTGCACTACCCACGGCGCACGCCGAATACGGCTGGATTGCAGTGGCGAGTTCGCCCTCACACGAAGCGCTGGATTGGTACACCGGCGCAAACCGCCAGTCCGCCGAAACGGGGGCACTTCGACAATGCGCGGCGTTGCAGAACGCCGACGACTGTCGGATTCTGGCTTCTGGCCCCAATTGTGTTGCTGTGGTTTGGGATGCCGGCCAGCCGTTCAACCGCCCGCACGCGGTAGCGGCAGACACCTCGGCCGCAGCGCTGACCGCCGTAGTGGCAGCGGCGGGCACCTTTGCGAACGACCCCTCAGTCCGTTGCAGCTACATGTCCTACGGACCGTCACCGGACACTCCATCGACGAGTGCACCTCGACGACAGATGCTTTGACCCGGCCAGAAGTGCTCAGAAAGGAACGACGATGCGATGTTTATTCACCAGTTTCTCGCTGGTAGCGGCAATCCTGACTTCGGTGCTGGACGCCCCGATCGCGCTATCTGACAACGACGTCTGCAGGGGCGTGCTGAACCAGAGCGGATGTCGGCCCCAGCCGTGGAATGGGCAGTTGATGCCGACGTGGAACACCCCCGGGTACTACGGCGGCTGGACCAATGGGCCGGTCACCTGTGATCCGTTCACGCTGCAGTGTCGGGGATGGGCACAACCCTGACAAGGGTTGTCACTCCCAATTCAAGAGCCCGGAAATTTGAATTTCGAGCAGCGTGATCGGGGGTCGAATTCGGTCTGCTAGGATGCGACTCTTCTCCGAATTATTCTTTGGAATACTTAGCCAGACGTATTTCTGTAGCACCCATTCCGATCTTGAAATGATCACTACGGTGCCGTAGCGAATGCTCTAAATCAGAGCGGTACAGGAACTTTCAGTTGACCAGCGCAGTTACTCCCCGGAGTTGCGTATATCACACTGGGAATGTTATTAACGTTGACGACACATTTCCGGCGACATCGGGGCTACATGGAATCTTCTTCTTTTAATTCACGTGTAAGTGCCGCTGCATTCGCGGTCGGTCTGGGTCTGGTGGTGGCAACTAGTCCGGGCACGGCTGCCGCCGACGAGTCGGACTCCCCCTCGTCGTCACATGAGACGGAATCGTCTACATCGCAGAACTCCGGTTCGACGCCGGAGTCGACCTCTCCGGCGAAGGAATCCGGCGCCGACACCGACTCGGGTGCCATCGATGCATCGCCGGATGTCGAGGACGCCCCACCTGACGCCGGGGATGCCGCGTCTGTGTCGGACGAGGACGCTGTCGAGTCAGACCCCAAGACGACAGTCGACGAACCCGCCAGCGAAGTAGAGCCGGCCGAGCCCGAGTCAGGATCCTCCGGATCGGATTCCCCCTTTGATTCGGAGGATCCGCCGGCCGCGGGGACGGGTGCTGCCCGTACCGGTGAGGGTGCCGATGATTCCGATGCCTCCGCCGGGCTGCAATCCGACGAGAAGGGCCGGGTTCGTGAGGACGAGGAGCCGGCTGGTGCACACTCCGACCTAGCTCAACTCGAGGACTCGGCGGCCGATCCTCTGGCCCAAGAAGCGGCTCCAATCGGCAGTGCGTCGGCGGCGACGTCGACACAGAAGATTCCCACCGCGTTGGCCGCGCAGTCGGCGGCGGTGGACACCAAGCCGGTGGGATTCCTGTCCGGGTTGTTGGCGGCGTTGGGCATCTCGCCGTCGTTGACCGGCAGTGATGGTCCGTTGGCGCCGGCGACTTTCATTACCGCGGTGCTGGACGTGATCCGTCGGGAGATGAACCGGCTATTCAAGAACCAGGCGCCGATCGGGCCCGCGGTGCAGGTCGCCCACAGCGGCGACGGGGATGTGTCGGGTTCGATAGGTGCTGTGGATCCTGAGGGCGATCCGTTGAAGTACACGGTGATCCAAGCTCCGTCCAGTGGCAGCGTGGTCGTGGATGCGGCCGGGAATTTCACCTACACCCCTGGCGCGGAGCTGGCCGTCACGGGCGGCGCAGATGAGTTCGTCGTTCGGGTTCGCGATGCGGGCTTCCGGCTGAATGTGTTGAGCCCCAGAACGGTCGAGGTTCCCGTGACGGTCACCATCGGCGCGGGTGTCCCGTCGGGGTTGCTGGCGGCCAAGTCCGTAGCTCCGTTGGCTGCCGCGGCGGCGGCTTCGGGCGGAGCGAATTCCGGTAATCCCGGCGACGAGTTGTGGGGTGAGGCGCATTTCGCTCCGTATGTGGACATGGCGGGCTGGCCGCCGCCGGATTTGATGAAGATCGCCAAGGATTACGGGGTTTCGCTGTTGACCCTTGGGTTCTTGCAGGCAACATCGGACGGCAAGGCGGCATGGGGCGGGTATTCGACGTTGACGCCCGGATCTTCTGATGAGCAGGCCCAGAAGATCGACGCCTCGATCGCGGCGTTCAAAGCAGCCGGCGGCGACGTGATGATCTCGTTCGGCGGGGCGAACGGAACCGAACTCGCGCAGTGGCACACTCAACGCGGTTTGAGCGCACAGGCTTTGGCGAACGCCTACGCCGATGTGGTCGATACCTATGGCCTGAACCGGGTCGATTTCGATATCGAAGGCCACGCTGTCGCCGATCCGGCCTCGATCGCACTGCGCAGCCAGGCGATCGCGTTGTTGCAGCAGCAGCGACCGGATCTGGAGGTTTGGTACACGCTGCCGGTGCTGCCCAGCGGTCTCACCCACGACGGCATCAACGTGGTGGACAAGGCACTGCAGGCCGGGGTCAAGCTCGACGGCGTCAACGTGATGGCGATGGACTACGGCGAATCCGCCGCACCCACCAGCGGTCCCAACGCCAAGACGATGGGTGCGTATGCAATCCTGGCCGCCGAGTCGACCTACGCCCAGATGTCGACGTTGTTCGCCCAGCACGGCGAGCAGTTCGGCTGGAACCAACTCGGGGTCACCCCGATGATCGGGGTCAACGATGTGATCACCGAGATCTTCACCGTCGCCGACGCCCAGGCCTTCGAGGACTTCGCCCGGGCCAAGGGTCTGGGCATGGTGTCGATGTGGTCGGTGGGCCGTGACAAGCCGGGCAGCTTGGGCCAGGCCTCCCCAACCGCATCGGGATTGGACATCCCCGCGGGAAGCTTCAGCAACGTCTGGAACGACTACGGCACCCTCAACGAGATGGACCTGGGCGGCACCACCGGCGGCGGTGGCCCGGTCACCGGGGGCACCACGACGGTGATCGGCTGGATGTGGGGCACCGACACGGTGCTGAATTTCGACCCGGCCAAAGACAAGCTGGATTTCGGCTGGTTCCAGCCCGGCAACTTCGAGGTCACCGAGGCGGCCGGCTCAACCCGCATCGCCATCGTCGACAACAACCAGACCTACACACTCAACGGCGTGGGCCTCAATGAGTTGTCGATGGGCAACATCGTGGCCCTCGACTCCAACACCACGGCCAAATGGCAGACCCTCATCAGTAGCGCGAGCACGCCGGTGTTGCCGACGATTTCGATCGCCAATGTCTCCAAGGCCGAGGGAAATGGCGGTAGCTCCAACCTGGCCTTCACGGTGACCCTGAGCAAGGCTGCGACCACCCCGGTGACGGTGAAGTACGCCACCTCCAACGGGACCGCCACGGCGGGATCGGATTACACCGCCGCTTCGGGCACCGTGACCTTCGCGCCGGGAGTGACCTCCCAGACGGTCAACGTCGTGGTACTTGGTGACACCGCGGTGGAGTCCGACGAGACGTTCACGGTGACGCTGTCCACCCCGACCGGGGCCACGATCTCCAAGGCCACTGCCACCGGCACCATCACCAATGATGATGCGGCGCCGGTCACGCTGCCGAGTGTCTCGATTGCTGATTTGTCGGTGTCCGAGGGTAATGGTTCGCACGGGCACTTCATGTTCTCGGTGACGTTGGACAAGGCGTCACCCGAGACCGTGACGGTGAACTATGCGACCTCCAATGGCACGGCGACCGCCGGTAGCGACTATGTCGCAGCTTCGGGCACGTTAACGTTTGCGCCGGGTGTCACTTCGCAGATGGTGCATGTGGACATCATCGGCAACGCGGTGGTCGAGCCGAATGAGACGTTCACCGTCACGTTGTCGGACCCGACCGGGGCGACCCTCGCCGACGCCACCGCGGTGGGCACCATCACCAACGACGACGTCGCCGATCCTGGACCCGACCCGGATCCAGATCCCGACCCGGATCCGCAGCCCGGTGACGGCACGATCTACCTGGTTTCGACGTCGGGGCCCGACATCACCGA
>JBFXJE010000007.1:0-260365 GCA_050175175.1 Mycolicibacterium sp.
ACGGCCAGACTTTCCCATCTCGGGCGTCTGACCGGTCAACATCATCTTACCGCGAAACTGGTTGTCGGGCCTAACGCTTGGCTTTCGGTGCAAACGCGTCGCGCCACGGATTCGACGCCGCGGGCAGCCGATCCGGGCGGTTCCCGAGGTTCGCGATGAAGGTGCCCTTGCCTAACGGTTGGATGCCCAGCGTTTCGCGAGCCCTACCGACCGCCTCCTGGACCGCCTCAACATTGACGGTGCCGTCCTCGGACAACAGTTGCCCGAGTTCGGTTATCGCCCAAACTGCCGCGGGTTTCACATGCGCCGCCGAGAGCATCGCTTCGACCTGTTGGCGTTGAAGGGCTTCCACTTTCGTCGTCGCCGCCGTCAACGCCTCCTGGGTGGTTTTGTGAGCGGTCTGCTCATCCCGGTACTTGTGGCGCCATTTGGCGGCCTCATGGTTCGGATTCGCATCCTCATCAGGATCAGGCTGCTCGTCCTGGACCTCGACCTCGGGCGCCTCGTCCTGGTCCTCGGTATCAGCGGATTCGTCATTAACGGATTCCGTAACATCCTCGGCGGCCGGGGATTCCTCAGTCTGCACATCACTCATGGCTGCCCCTTCTCGGTTCCAGCGTGCACATGAGCGACGAACTCACGAACCTGCTCGTCGGTCATGGTGATCGCCTGATGCCTGCCATCTGATTATGGAATTGCCGCCGCCGATGGGGCGGGTGCATGTGCGGCTGGAGCCCGATCAGATGGCGACGGTGCATGACGCATTGCCGGCAATGTCGACGGTGACCAGCCCGCCGTCCGTGTCGCCTACGTCGATGACGCAGAGAGCGCGGCCTACTACGCGGAGAACGCTGAGATCACCGAGGACGACCCCACTCTGAACGAGGTGGTTGTCCGGACCAAGAAGTTGGCCCGACTGGTCAACCTGTCCAGTGAGCAGTTCCGTCAGGAGATGACCGCCCACAGGTCGCCGAATCCGTTGCCCGCGACCTGGTCCGTAAGGCCGACAATTCCTACATCGCGGACGTGACCAACCCGACGGGTTTGATCAACGTGGTCGACACCGTCTCGGCTGATGCCGGGGTGTACGGCGACCTCGATGATCTGGTCGAGCTGATCGCCACCCTCGAGGTCAATGGGGCGCAACCATCGCACATCGTGCTGGATCCGATGGGCTGGGCCAGCCTTCGGAATCTGAAGATCGGGACGAACTACAACGCAACCCTTTTGGGCGCCGGAACTGAGGATGTGGTGCCCAGGCTGCTGTCCTTGCCAGTCCTGAAGTCGAGATTCATCCCGGCATATCACGGTCTTGTCATCGACCAGCGGGCCGTGGTCAGTGCGATCGGTCCGGTCACCGTCGCCACCAGTGAACACGCCCTGTTCTCCAGGGATGCGGTGCAGATGCGGGCCACGTGGCGGATCGGCTGGGGTGTCACCCGGCCGAGCTGGATAGGGAAGTTCAGCATGCAGCCTGGCTCATAGCCCGGTAAGTTCAGCCCCGGGGGAGGGGACGGTCGGGCCGCCCACGTAACTGGACAAGCGTGGGCGACCCGACCACCACACTGGCCCCCGGATCCTCCCCGGCCGCGCCAGCGCCCCTCGCGGCATAGGCATCCGCCCCCCCTGCTTTTTTCCACCAACCCAGCCGTAATACTTATGCGCGTGTCAGATGCCCTGGAAAAATGGCAAACGGAGCGGGCCGAAGCGCTCGACAGTCTGGACGCCATCCACGGCACGGTTACCGGACGCACGCGGGGGCGGAAGTACAACACTAAGCACCTGAACCGCGCCCTATTCCTCGCCTTGGCGGCGGAGTTTCAGGGGTTCTGCCGCGACCTACATGAGGATGCGGCAATCCACATCGCCAGCAGCTTGGACACTGTGCCGACCAATGCGGGGTTGGTGCCAATAGTCCTCGACGCCTTGGTGCGGGAACGGACCATCAACCCTAATAAGGCGCCCGACAAAGACCGCCGCCTCGACAAAGGGAATGCCGACTTCAGTGCCTTGGTTACGGATTACGCGACTCTCGGAATTCATCTTGGCAAGGAGCTCAAACAAGGCTATCCGGCGCGATTTCCAAAATGGGAGAAGGCACTGGCAGCCCTGAACGGCGCACGCAATGGCATTGCTCACAGCGACACCGACAAACTCATCACGGCGGAGCGCGAGCACGGCCTGACCTTGGCTACGTTTCGGAAGTGGCGTAGCTCTCTCAACGGCGCTTCTGCCGCGATGGATAGGGTTGTCGGTACATACTTGTTGGATCTAACGGGTAGGAAGCCGTGGTGAGAGGGAGAGGGGTGCAGAGCACATGAGTAAGCGTCGTCAGCCCCGTCCAGGCGACCGTGTCAGTGTGCAGTTCGGCCCTCGCATTATCGAGGGAACGGTGCTCCGGGTCCGGGGTGACTACATGACTATCAGCGTGCCGGCGGACGGCGCTGATGAGTCAATCGACCGGTTCGTTCGGACGGACGCGCTGGTTTCCGCCTAGAGCCTGCTGGCGGCCTGGACACGACTTCGGCCCGCCACCGTGGATGGGCGACGGGCCGAAGTTCTCTCCAATTGGAGAGGGCCTAGCCGAGCTTGTCGAGTTCGTCGGCGGCCTCGATCAGTGCCGCGGCGAATCGGCGTGCCTGATCCGCGGTGATCGTCTCGCCTTCCGCCGCCCCGTAGAAGGCGATCCTTTTGTCGTATTCACCCGTTGCGCGCTGTGAACCGTCGATGCTGACGCTGATCTTCCCGGCGTCATAACGGGACCATTCCAGGGATCGGACGAGCACCCCGTCATGGTCTACGGAATGCCAGCCGTCAGGCGTTGCCCCGGCCGGTACTGGGACGTTAGTGGGTTCGTGGATGGTGCTCATCGCAGTGCCCCTGTCTGTGCGATTCGGTCGAGTTCGTCGGCTGCGGCGAGCAGCATCGGCGCCGCGATCCGGGCCTCGGTGGCGGTTAGCCGGTCATCGGACAAAGCCGATCCGGTCACCTGGATCTCACGCTCGACCGCGCCGCTGTTCTGTTGCCGGCCGGTGATCGACACCGTTACACCGCCGTCGCGGCGAACCGTCCCGGTGAACGGGCGGTAGTACTCGTCCCCGCCCCAGTGCGACCAGGAGTCGACGGTCTGCGCGTCGGGCGGTGCCGGGAAGTCCGCGAACCGTGCATTGAGAGCGTTGGTTTCCGCGCATTCCTTTGCGGTGAACAGCATCGCGTCGTGCTGCGTCTCCACTGCCCAGGTGTGTTCGGCCTGCGCCACCGGCAAGCTCGGGTTCGCCTCCCAACGCTCCAAGTAGGCGAGCTGGTTGGGAGTGAGCTTGTCGGCGTAATCACGCCAATTGGTTTGGTCGTGCGTAGTGGTCATTTCTAGGTTCCTTTCGCGGTATGCGATCCGCAGTGCGTCCGCAGTGCGTCCGCAGTAGTTTCGATTCCGGTCATATCTCCCCAACCGGGTCAACGCCCTGACCTGCGGGTTTCTCATCAGGCCAACAACGTCAATTCACCCAAACGTCGAGAGGGACGGACTTAAAATCCGCCCAGTGTCGGTTCGAGTCCGACTGGGGGCACGTCAAGGGCTACGGCGTCATTGTGGGTAGCCCAGGCTCCAGCCCCGGTAGGTCCAGTCGTATCCCACGTGGGGAGTCGGCAGAATTTGGATGTTGCTGCCGTCGCCGTATCCGCGTTTGAGTCCTTGAACACCGCCGGAGATGTATGTTCCGTCTCCGCGGGCGATGTCGATGTGGGCGCCGTACGGGCTCTTGCTGAAGACGAGCGCTCCCCGCGGGGCATTCATATCGGTGCGTATCCGACCTTGGCCCAGCAGTGTTTGATACATGGTTTCTGCGGCGCCGTCCCAGCCGTACTCTTCCTGCGACACGTCGTAGGCGTAGGCCACGAAAGCCTCGCATCCGTATGGTCCGAACATGTTTGATCCCAGCGCCCTTTCAGCCTTGGCGATAGCGGCGTCCGCTCCGGGGATCGTCTCAGCGGATGAGCTGGGCGCGAATAGGAGCGCCGCGCCAAGGAGGGCGACCGAAAGCAGAAGATGGATGCGGGTGTACATCTCGGGTCTCCGTTCCTGATGTGCGCGGCTCCTGACGTGCGCGTTGGCCTCGCGAATGGGCCGTGATCCGATCGTCTCAAGATGTCACGAAACTCGCTCGCTTACGAACTGATTTGGTGCGGGTACCGTTCCAGATACCCACCGCGCGCAAGTTGAAACCGCTTGCCAACCTGCTCTTGCGCGATCTCTAGTAGTCGGTTGCGACCCGAACCTAACCAGATGGCCGTCGTGGCGGGTAGTGGTGCCATCTCGACCACGCCGCCTGTTTGGTGGTTCCTGCAACGCCGGCGACATCGCCCCACGAACTCGCTTCGGCCATAGCCCGAGCCGACAGCCCCAAGCACTCACCCAGGTAGCGGCTGAGACCGAGCAGCGCCTGGAAAGCCGCCGGGTCGCTGTTGGCGGCGAGCGCATCCAGGCGCTCGCGGATTTCGGCCTCGATTTCGATCGGGTGTGTGCTCATGCCAACGAGATCTTTCGGACTTCGTCCGTATCGTCGAACCCCCGGCTCCAATACGTCTCGGGCCAGTGCCAGGTGGCTACCCCCGCCGCGGGCCGATACTCCGCTGTGTAGAGCGTGCCGAAGCCTAGCTCGAACTGGTCATTGCGCATCGGGGGCGCCAACATTGCCGCGACCAGCTTCCTGCTCGTCGGTTCGCCGGCTCGTACTTCCTCCAATCGGGCTCGTCGTCCGGCACTGTTGAAGCGAGCCGCATGGGCGTGATGTTCGACCTGATCGAGTCTGTGGTTGGTCGTCGCATGCAGCCCACTCACTTCGGCAGGTTGTCCCGGCGCGACGAAAACGGTCGCATGCTCGCCCGCAATGTCCACCAGGGCGACGTTGTAGGACTGCGAGACGGGGATCCGGCGAAGTGCCCCGACCGCCTGCTCCACCGTCGCGCAGGTCTCCAATACGTACCGCAACACAATCGGGATGCCAAAGCCGGCACCAACGTCCGGGCGACCTCCGAATGCGAGCGAGACCGCGAGTCCGTCTTCGTTCATGCCGTCCAGCAGCCCCCAGAGCATGTCGCTCGTGCCGAGTACGCGCCGTCGTCGTGAGTAGTCGGTCGACGCGATGACGGCCTCGAAGAGCGACGGGTCGTAGTCGTAGTTGCGCACGAGTGCGGGTTGCTCACCGGGCAGCACCGCTTGGGAACAGCCCACCGCGAATGCCGGCATGCGCCACATCGACAGCATCCGTGCGGCGACAGAGTCGTTACGACTGAGACGGCACAGCCGTTCCCAGGTCGGGACCAGTTCGGGGAGGTATCTAATGAGCGCATCGCGGCACTCCCGCAGCGACGGCCGGACAGCCAGCCCCTCCCGGGTGTACCAACGACGGTAGGCCGGCCAGGTTGCGTCGTACAGCGCCCGCCACCGAGGGCCGGGTTCAGCTTCTCGGTAGGCGTGCAACGTGAGGAAGCGCCCTCCGCCGACCACCGCGGGGTCAGCAGCGTCGGCTGCCCACCGACGGGCCGACGCCCAGGCCAGCCCGTAGACGACCCAGACACGCCAATGGCTGTCCGGCGCGGGTAGGTGCGGGTGAGCGTCGGATACGCAGACGGTGTTCATGCGTCAAGATTTGCTTGACGGTGCTCGAGCTGTCAACCCCTCACTGGAAGACAACCGCGTGAAAAGTTACTCATCGTCAGCTCTGCCAGTTCTCATCCCGCCAACCGATTCTCTGGGTAGCCGAAATGTCACCTGCATTTCGACGCGTCAACGTAACCGAAGGAGTGCTGATGCGAATCTGGGCAAGCACGGTCATTCGCCACGTCAGCGCCGACGAGCGCAGCGGTCGTCTGCTCCTCATCGATCTCGACGACGACGCCAGGGTGATCCGCGAGATCGCGATCCCGGAGTCGCGGTGGCGATTCCGGGACCCCAATCCGCGCGGCGGGACACGGGGAGTGCGCTGGGTGGATACCCTCGGCGACCACATCGTCGTCGCCACCTACGCGGCAGTGCATATCCTGGGGTCCGATGGCGTTCTGCAGGAAGTTATTCAGCACCCCATTCTGAGCTACTTGCATTGCGTAGTGCCCGATGAGCGTGGCTTTTGGGCAACCGCGACCGCGGCCGACCGGATCGCCCGCCTGGATTGGTCGGGCAACCTAAATTCCCAATGGTCGATCGCGGATTCGCCGACGCTCAACGAAGCCGTGACCGTGCTCAAGCCGGATGCGCTGGAGGACTACCGCGATCCGCGGATTCTGGCAGCCCATGTACATGGGGTTACACACCTCAATTGCCTCACCATCCGAGGCCAGACCCTGTGGGCGAATCTGGGAATGGTGTTGACGCACAACGCTGAAGGAAAGGCGCGGGACTTCTCGGGTGTACGTCCACCAGGATGGCTCCCTTCGGCGCCGGTAACCACCAGTCACATGGTGATGAGTTTCGACGTGTCACCGGACTACGAACTCAGCGAGGCTGCCGTGTGCTGGCAACAGCCGACGTCGAATTGGCCCAATCACGACGTACTGCCTTCCGGCGAGCAGATCTGGTTCGCCGACACCGACAGCGGATGTGTGACGGCCATCGCCGATGGTCGGGTGAGCTCGCGGATTCGGATCGACGGCGAGTTTCCTCGGGCGCTGGTTCTGTGTGGGAACGATCGTGCCTTGGTGTGCACCCAGAATCCGTTGCGCATCCACGAGATGGATCTTCGGTCGGCCCGGTCAAACCGAAGTTGGGATCTCGCCGGACTACCTCACGAGTCGGTCACCTGCCTGAGCGCGGTGGCCGCATGACGACCAATCCGGCCGCTGGGTGCGTGTTCTGCTCCGAGGCGTGCGAGACCATGGAGACCTACGAGGATCTCGGTGAGAGCAGTCCCTCGTACCTGCTCGCCAGGCTGCCCGGCGTCCGCATCCTCAGTGACAACGCCCCGGTAGCGCCCGGGCACGTACTCGTCGTCCCAGACCGTCACGAACGGTCCGCGGCGCTGTTGGGGCGGGACCTGGTCGAACTGCAGCCAGTCCTATCGGCGTTGTGTCGCGGTCTCGCTGAGGTCTTTTCGCAACCGGTAGTTGTCTTTGAGCATGGAACCGGTGGCAACATGCAGAAGTACCAATGCTGCCTTGACCATGTGCATCTGCACGCCGTGCCCACCACAGCCGATGTCTGGAGCTATTTCGAAGAGCGGCAAGCCACAGTCTTGGAGCGGCCGAACCATCTAGCCGATCTGAGTTCACTTGGCGATCGGGAGTACTTTTACGCCCAAGCGGCCGGAAGACCGGGCGTGGTTTGGGCGGCTGATAATCACCCCTCGCAGATTTTCCGCCGCCTGATCGCAGACCATGAAGGAATGCCCCTGTGGAATTGGCAGGACCGAATCCTGTTGGGCCACTCCGAGGCACGCGTGGATGAGATCCGGACTGCGGTGGCTCATGCGGCCCCGGCGATGCGTTATCTCCCTTCGTTGGTGGGGTAGCGGGTAGTGCGATGTTCACCCGGTTACCCGGACAACGCGGAAGAGGCTACCGGGTCGGGCAGCGCAGCACCGGCTGACTTCTTGTATGTCCCGAAAAGCTTGTCGCCGTACGTCATTACCACCGAGAGGTTGGTTGGCTTGCGCTCGATGTGGTGCAATTCGTGATTGGACGCGGCCGGCAGAAGCCAACGGGGATAGAACCTCGCGTCGTAGCCGCTGTGCGTGATCACCATCGCGGTCGTGTTCGCCACGGCATAGGCGACGACGACCAACGGGTGCGCGCCCAGGATCAACGGCGGCACATACAGACACAGCATCACCATCAAGCCTTCGACTGGATGCACGACGAAGTTGGTCCAGATGGTGAGCGGCGATTCGACCCGGTGGTGCAGGTAGTGCACCTTCTCGAAGACGAAGCGGCTGCCATGTTCCAGCCTGTGCCACCAATAGGTCAGAAATTCGCCCAGCACCATGAAAAGTACGAGCTGGGTGACGAATGCGGTCAGGGATGGTGCGGCGGCGGGGACGTCGGCCACCCAAGGACTGAACTTCGCGTGCAGCACGTACAGTGCCACCGCGGCACCGATGTAGGTAGACATGATGCGAAGTCCGAGTAAGCACGCCGCCTTGGCGGAGATCTTCTTGTGCACGGCGACATCCAGAATCGAGAAGCCGACACCGGTCACGAACACGACGGCAACCACAACCGGCAAGAAGTAGAGCGGGAACTCAAAGAATCCCACTCCCAGGTGGCTCAGCATCCAATGCCAAATCGGCTGCAGGACAGATTGTTTATCCATTGTCCACTCCTAGTCGGATCGTTGGTTCAGGTCAGTAGCCGCGCCGCCGCGGCCTTGAGTTCGGCGATGCACTCCTCGACGGTCAGATCGTCGACGGATAGCAGTGCCAGGTCCGCGAAGAACACCCGTCCCAGTAATCTCATCGGCAGGTCGAGAGATTCCGGTAGGCCGTCGACGGCGCCGGCCAACAGGGCCTGGAACATCTCGCGCACACCCAGGCGAAACTCGTCGGCCACCGGCCCCTCAGCCAGTACGGATGCCATGGTGGCTCGAACCATGGGCAGATCTGACGCCGCTTCGTGCACCACTTGCTCGATGGCAACATCGATCGCAGCGATCGGCTCGGATGCCGCGATGGCCTCGGGGATGCGCGCCGCGACTTGATGGCCCCACTCCAGGGCGGCCTGGCAGACCACGTGCTCCTTGGAGGCGAAGTAGCGGTACATGGTCGCCCGGGATACGCCGGCTGTGGTAGCGATCAGTTCCATCCCCACCGATTCGTGGCCCTGTTCGTGAATCAGCTGCCGAGCTGCCAGCAGGATCTTGGCACGCACTGCCGATTGCCGTGCGTCGAGCCTGCGGTGGATCGTCAGAGTTGCCACGCTCACCTCGATTCTTCCCAATGGTACGGCAGTTGCAACTATTGGTGATACATGTGTATCACCATGTGTGCGGGAAGCGCAAGCCCGGGTTAGAAGCCGCTCATCTGCGATTCCGCTTGCTCCCATGCCGCACCACGAGGCTTGGTAGCGAGTAAGAAACGCGACATGGGCGAGGGGCTTCGCATGCAACGACAGGTGGCTTGCACCAGACCCGCGACGGCAGGGCTGCCGACGGTACTGCGTGACCGGCGGGGTGCGGTGCTGGACGCGGCAGCATCCCGTTGCAAGCCCGCAATCATCCTCGCAGAGGGGGCTTTCCAGACTTCCCGCGCCAAGATCGCGCACGGTCTCGTTCGCGGCACCAGTCGCTTCGACATCCGTGCGGTGGTGGATTCCACCTGCGCGGGGAGACTTTCTCTGCGACGATCCGGTGATCGCCAAGTTGGCCGAGCGTCACGGCGCGACGGTCACCGACGTTCGCAAGCCTCCGGTCCCGGGGTCGCCATAGGTGCCATAGGTATGGTCGCGGCAGCGCTGGCGGGCGCATTCGCTTTGCTCAGGGGCTTTCGCGGCTTGGAAAGCGGCGGGGGACGTTAGCATTCGGCACAACAGCCAGGAAGGTAGGCCGCGGTGGCGAAGGGGCGGGGAGCAAGCAAACGCGGCGTCGATGGATGTGCTCAGATGGTCGTCGGGGCTCTCGTTGTCGTCGTGGTGCTCATCGCGGCACCCAAGTATGTGTGGATCGGCATCGGCGGCGCCGTCTGCGTCGTCGTTGTGATCGGCGCCATCGCGGTCGGCGTCTCGGTCTACCAGGATCGGAGTTCGGCGAAGGCAAAGCGGGAACGCCAGCAACAGGCTGTTCAATCCGCTGCCGAGAAAAAGAAGCAGGAACGACGGGAACGGCGGGAAAGGCAGCGGCGGGTGAAAGACCTCGGCGCGAGGAATGCCGATCTCACCGAGTCTGCTCTTGCTGCAGTGAAGCAGATAGCCGAATCCGAAGCTGCCGTTGCGGGCTGGCTCGGTGACGTGGACTTCACCGCAGATATCCGGTCGATAACACAGAGCTTCTCGAAGGCGCACGCACTGCGCAAAGTTGCCGGCGAGTTGTCGGCGTTGGACGACCCGAGCGATGACGACCGAAAAATCCTCGCCGAGGCGGAGGCCACGGCAGCAGATCTGGAGCGTGCTGCCGTGCAACGGGTGGAACTGATCGGCAGGTGCGCCACCGAGGCGCAGCTCATCGACGAATCGCTGCGCGACGAGCGCGACGATGCGCGGACTGCCGAGCAACGCGCAGAGCTGCACGCCAAGTTGAGGGGCATGCTCTACGGAATCGAATCGGCACCCGATGTCGCCCCCGCGGACTCGACGGCCGACGCAGTGATGGCGAGGGTTCAGGCATACCGGGAGATCAAGAACCAGATCCAGCAAGCTCGAGATGGCAGATAGCGGCGAGCTAGGCCGCCCGGGCATGCGACCCCAAGATGTCGGAGGCCGCGGGTAGCGTCGGAGACATGTTCGAAAATGTGTTCGATATCGATCCTTCGGCGTCGCAAGCCGAGCTAAGAGCCCTGGTCGAGGAGTGCGAGCGCCTCAAGTGCGCCGCGGCGGCGGCGCAGGCGCGTGCAACCGCTCTGTGGGCGATGAAGCGCCAGACCGTCGAGCAAGCGGCGGGAATCCGAGCCGATAAGCGCGGCGCGGGGCTGGCATCCGAAGTGGCGCTGGCGAGACGGGAGGCGCCGCACACCGGTGGTCGGTACCTTGGCTTTGCCAAGGCGTTGATCCACGAAATGCCGCATACGTTGGCCGCACTGGACTGTGGCGCGCTCTCGGAGTACCGCGCCACCCTGATCGTGCGCGAATCCGCCTGCCTGAGTGTGGAACACCGCCAGTCACTGGACGCCGAACTGTGCGCGGACGCCTCCAGGTTGGCCGGGTGGGGCAACCGGCGGGTAGAAGCTGAAGCCAAGAGGATCGCCGCACGGTTAGATGTCACGGCGGTGGTCGAACGCTCGGCCAAGGCGGAGAAGGACCGATGCGTTACGGTTAGGCCGGCACCGAACACGATGGTGTATTTCACCGTTCTGCTTCCAGTTGCCCAGGGCGTGGCCATGTACGCAGCATGCAAGCGCGCAGCCGACACGATTTTCGACGAGCGCTCCGGCGGCCAGGTTATGGCCGATACCGCCTATGAACGGATCACGGGAAGATCTGCGGCAGAGCCGTTTTCGATTGAACTCAATCTGGTGATGGCAGACACGACCCTCGCCGGCGACGACGAGTGCCCCGGCTGGCTCGACGGATACGGGCCGGTCCCGGCAGGATTCGTTCGCAAGTTGACTGGCGATGCGATCGCCGACGCTGAATGCAAAGCCTCGCTTCGCCGGCTCTACCGCCACCCCCAAAGCGGTCGACTGGTCGCAATGGAATCGCGTTCGAGAACCTTCCCCAAAGGGCTGGCGACGCTGCTGCGCCGTCGCGATCAAACCTGCCGAACCCCGCATTGCGACGCCCCGATCCGCCACCACGACCACGCCATTCCGGAAAGCCGGGGCGGGCCGACCAGCGCACTCAACGGTCTGGGCATGTGCGAGGCCTGCAACTACACCAAGGAAGCACCTGGTTGGATCGTCCGTACCAGCGACGCCGATGGTGGCCACACCGCTGAGTTCAGAACCCCGACCGGGGCGGTCTACCGTTCCATCGCCCCATCATTGCCCGGCCCGCCGGTACGAAGACGTGTCAGTCTGCTCGAAGGCCGACTCAGCGTCGACCTGGTGACCTTCGACGCCGCCTGAGCGGAAACGGGGCACACCGATCCCGTTTCTCGGAGTGGGCCTTGGATACGATGATGCACGATTTCGGACATTGGGTGAGTGAGGCTTTGCAGATGGGCGCCATCGCCACGGTTGACCTTTCTCGCTGGCACGAGGGCGGGCCGGCTGCGGACGAGGTTGCCGCCGAGATCGATGCCGGTCTGCAACGTGTCGGATTCATTCTGGTGCGTGGACATGGAGTGGATCCGTCACTGGCTCAAGCCGTTCGCGTCGCCGCACGCAAATTCTTCTGCCTCGCAGACGATGTCAAGTCCGCCTATTCGGTACCGGTCGGCGGCCGCGGCTGGCTTAGACCTGGTGCCGAGGCCAACGCATACGTCGAGGGAACCGAAACGCCGCCGGATCTGAAGGAGAGTTTCAGCCTCGGTCCGGAAACTGCGACCGGGAACGCGGACGTCGACCGGGTCTGGTTCGCCCCCAACGTCTGGCCGAGCGAGGTGCCCTCGCTGCAGGCACTGGTCACGGAATACGCCGAGCAGATGCGGCGCTTGGCCGATGATCTGCTGGCATTGTTCGCCCACGCGCTAGGGCTGTCCACCAACCCCTTCGAGACAATGGCCAGTAGGCCTACCTGGACGATGAACATCAATCACTACCCGCCCGTAAGCGTCATCGGCGAGCCCGAACCAGGCCAGTTTCGGATCGGGCCACATACCGACTTCGGCACCGTCACGATTCTGGACCGGGAGCCCGGAATCGCTGGGCTGCAGGTCTATTCACCCTCGTCCGGGTGGCAGGACGCCCCATACGACCCGGAAGCGCTCACCGTGAACGTCGGCGACCTGCTGGAGTACTGGAGCGGACGACGCTGGACGTCGGGTCGGCACCGGGTACTGCCTCCGCAACCGCACGCTCCTGAGGAAGATCTAGTGTCGCTCATCTACTTCTATGAGGCCAACCACGATGCGGTCGTCACACCGCTGGAGCCGCCGATCGGAAAGTTGCGCGGGCTGCCGCCGGTGACCTCATCGGAGTTCATCAAGTGTCGCATCGATGCGATCAGGGTCGGCTGAACGGCTAAGAACCGCAGCGGCGGCCCGCTCGCCGGAACGGATGGCGCCGTCCACCCACCCACACATCTCAGCCGATGATTCCGTTCCCGCCCAGTGGATACGACCGCACGGCTCCCGCAAGGCATGTCCGAATTCGGTGAGCACACCGGGCGGCGCATGGCTCAACATGCCGCCACCCGAATATCTTTCGACGCTCCAGTCCTGTTCCAGGTAATCGATGGGGCCGGCCCCCTTCGCGCCGAAACGATCAACCACCTCTGAGAGGACCGCTTGCCTGCGTTGTGTCTCGCCCATCATCGTGAGTTTTCGGGCTGCCGGCCCTTCGGTGATTACGCACATCACCCCCGGCCGCGCCTGGTCGGTCGAAGCATCGATGGTGAGGGTGGCCGGTGAGTCCGGCGAGAACGATTGGCCGGTCAAACCATCCTCGCGCCAGAACGGTTCGTCGTAGACGATGTTGATTTTCACGATTGCCCCACTAGGCATCCGCTGGTGCAGAAACGAGCGGTCCATCGGAAGCATCGGTTCGTAGCGGATCTGGCTCGCGATCGCGATGGGCACCGCAACGACTACATGGCGTGCTCGCACCGAAACCTGTTCGCCGCGCACCGTGATTCCCTGACCATCCTGGATGATCTCGCGCACAGGGGTATTGAGGCGCAGCGATTCTCCGAGTTCGGCGGCCATCGGACGATAGATGGCGCCCATCCCGCCGACCGGCCGGGAGTCCTGGGCGGCGTCCTTGACCCCGAGCAGGAATCCCGGCCCGCCGCCCGAAGCCATCTGATACAGCACGAAGAGCATCGAGACTTCCGACGCCGCTGAGGTGTGACACCCCGCCAGTGCGGCCTCCAGCAGCGCATGCGCGGGTTTGGACAGCGTGTGGTTGTGCAGCCATCCCGAAAGCGTGGTTTGGTCCAGCTTTTCGGCATTCCTGGCTTCCCACGGCTCTTCCAGCGGTATCGACTTCGCCAGCCGCCCAAGTTCCAGGAACACCGCGCCCATATTTGCCGCCGCCCACGGACTCATCGTGAGGGGGATGGTGCCTTCGTATCGGTATTGCTTGCCGTCCACCACCATCATGGCTTTGCCGTCAACGTATTGCTTGTAGCTCGGCACGCCGAACTCCTGCATCAGTCCGTAGATGGCAGTCTGCCCAGGTCCGATCCACGCGCCACCGCGATCGATCCAGCAGCCGTTGGGGCCGTCCACGGTGAAGGTGCGCCCCCCGACCCGGTCGCGGGCCTCCAACAGGGCCACTTTCTGGCCCGCCCGCTTGAGTCGCAGTGCTGCGGTCAATCCCGCAAATCCTGCGCCGATCACGCAGGTGTCGACATTCGTCATGACTAATGGTGCGCCGGGTACTTCCAAGTTGTCCGGGTTTTAAATCACGCCCGCACCGATTCGCTCAATTGCTAACTTAAGTCGGTTCCAGGGTGCCGCGCAGCGAGACAAGCAGGGGGTCCAGTGGAGTATTCCAAGAAGTCGGTCACTTCAAAGGATGGCACGACGATCGGGTTCCGCCAGTTTGGCCGGGGTCCCGCGGTGGTGATCTTGCACGGCGGCGCACTGGCGTCGCAGCACTATATGAAGCTCGGTACTGCGTTGGCCGACGAGTTCACCGTCTGCATCCCCGACCGGCGCGGTCGTGGAATGAGCGGGCCATATGGTCCCGATTACAGCATCAACCGGGAAGACGAGGACCTCGCGGCGGTCGTCGCCGAGACGGGCGCTCGGTGTGTATTCGGTACCGCGGACGGTGGGCTCTTCGCCCTGCACGGGTCGATGTCGATCCCGGCCGTTCGCAAGGTCGCGGTGTTCGAACCTGTTGTGTTCGTGGGGCAACCGGGATTGGAGGAGTTCAAGCAGACGATCAGCCGCGGCGAGGCTCTAATGGCCAGCGGCGACATCGCTGGGGCGATGTCCAGCTTAGCCACTGACGCGGGTAAAGATCCACGAACACAAGATGTTTCGGCAGCCTATCGGCTACTGGGAGGACTTGCGACGCAGCCCTGGGCCTGTCGACTGGCGTTGTGGTTGGACGCTGTCGCGGCCCGGGGCGACAAGGTCCCGCTGCGTGACTTGGTGCCGGCGCTGATACCAGAACTGCAGCAGGTCCGTGCCACCGAAGGCACCATCGAGGACTATCGCCGGGTGACCGCGGAATGCCTGCTGATGTGCGGTCGCGGCGCCCCGACGCTGTTCACCGGAACCGCGGATGCGCTGCAGCGGGTGTTGCCGCAATCGACTCGGGTGGAGCTGCCGGGCTGTAACCACGGCGCCGCCCAGGACCAGGGTGGGAATCCGGCTGCGATCGCCGAGCAATTGCGACTGTTCTTTTCTGACAAGTGATTCGCCCGTGGTGAGCGGCGCCGCGGCGACGGTGGTTGCCCTGGGCCTGCTTGCCGCCGTGTTGGTCTTCGCGATGGTGCAGCCGCGGGGACTACCGGAGGCCACGGTTGCGGTACCCGCGGCGGCCCTAGTCGTGACGCTGGGGATCGTCCCCCCGGCGGAAGCCCAGCGGCAGCTTCAGACGCTGGGCCCCACGGTCGGGTTCCTGGCAGCGATCCTGGTGTTGGCCCACCTGGCCGACGATGCCGGGCTGTTCGGCTGGCTGGGCGCAGCCTTGGGCCGGCTTTCGGCCGGCCGACCCGTTCGGCTCCTGGTGCTGGTTTTCGCTGCGGCGGCGACCACCACGGCGGTGCTCAGTCTCGATGCGACCGTTGTGCTCCTGACACCGGTGGTGTTCCGCACCGCCGTCGGTTTGGGGCTCCCGGCCAAACCGCACGTTTACGCGTGCACCCACCTGGCGAACTCCGCGTCGACGCTGCTGCCGGTGTCGAACCTGACGAACTTGCTGGCGTTTTCGGCCACCGGTCTGTCATTTCTACAGTTTGCGGCGTTCATGGGGCTGCCATGGCTGGCGGTGATCGCGGTGGAGTATGCGGTGTTCCGCCTGTTCTTTCGCGACGACCTGCGAACGCCTTCGTCGGGTGCTGCAGGTGATCCCGGCGTGGCACCCGATCCCAGAGTCGGATCCGCCGACCCCGCTCCGGCTCCGCCTGTTTTCGTCTTGGCGGTATTGGCGCTTACCTTGGCCGGCTTCGGTGTGTCCGGCTTCGTTGGCATCGAGCCGGTATGGGTAGCCGTGGCCGGCGCCGGTGTCCTTGCGGCGCGATCCCTGACTCGCCGGGAAGTTACCCCGTGGGGGTTGCTCCGCGAGGCGTCACCGCTATTCCTTCTGTTCGTCTTCGCTCTGGGCATTGTTGTGGCCGGTGTGACCGGCCACGGAATGGGGCGGATTCTGAAAACGCTGCTGCCGACCGAGCCGTCGTTCGCGGCGCTGCTCGGCGTCGCCCTGATCGCAGCGGTGCTGGCCAATGTCGTGAACAACCTGCCCGCCACCCTGGTGATGCTCGGCGTGCTGAGTGGCGGCTCTCACCCAGGGCTTGTGCTCGCCATGTTGATCGGCGTCAACGTAGGCCCCAATCTCAGCTATGTCGGTTCCCTGGCCACCCTGCTGTGGCGCCGGGTCCTGGCCCGGCGAGCCGCCGCTCCCGCCCTTGGCGAATTTCTGCTGTTGGGGGCGCTGACCGTGCCGGTCGCACTGCTGGCGGGAGTGGCCGCGCTCTTTCTTGCATTGACCTTCGCAGGTGCACGCTGAGCGCTCGTCCGTGCGATCCGGCGCTGAGGTGCGGCCTAGCACCTCGAGCTATAGGTTGGAGCGGTGCCAGCGGGCGTTGATGTCGAAGCGTCCGGGCTGCTCGATGATCTGGCCGGCGACGCACGGGTGCAACGGGCCGAGTTGATCGGCTGGTTGCTGGAGCAGGGAATTTCGGTTGAACAGATTCGCCGGTCCCTGGCGCCGACCGCCCTTCCGTCGCGACGGGTATTGGGCGACGACGGAACATATGTCTCGGCGCGCGAGATCAGCGAGCGAACCGGAATCGGCCTGGAAGTGCTGGCCCGTGTGTTTACGGCGGTAGGTCTGGCGCCCGTGGACGATCCCGATGCTCCGGTATACATGCGTGCCGACGGCGAGGCCGCCCACCATATTCAGCGCTTCATCGAGCTGGGCATGGATCGCGAGCGATTGCTGGTCACCGTGCGAGCGCTCGCCGACGGCTTGTCCCTGGTCGCAGAGATGATGCGCTATACGGGCTTAACGACGGTCACGCGGCCGGGTGTCACCGAACTGGAGTTCGCCAAGGGCAATCTTGCGCTGACCAGCGCCGCCGCGCCCCTGCTCGGGCAGATGATTCACGACATGCTTCTTCTGCAGCTGAGACACACCATGGAGAAGGAGGCGGTCAATGCGGGCGAGCGGGCCGCGGGCAAAGCGTTGCCCGGCGCGCGCAGGATGGCGGTCGCCTTCTGCGATCTGGTGGGCTTCACTAGCTTGGGCGAGGCTGTCAGTCCCGAAGAACTGGTCCGGCTGGCTGAACATTTGGGCGACGCCGCGCGCGCGGTCGCTGTCGAACCGGTCCAGTTCGTCAAGACGATCGGCGATGCGGTGATGCTCGTGTCCACGGACCCGTCGGCGTTGTTGTCTGCCGTGTTCGACTTGATCGACTCGGTCAGCGCGGACGGAGATCTTCCTCCGCTGCGAGTGGGAGTTGCATACGGCCCCGTCGTCAGCCGCGCCGGCGACGTTTTCGGGAGCGCGGTGAACCTGGCGAGTCGGGTGACGGCCGAAGCTTCGCCGGGGTCGGTGATGGTGGCCGAGTCGGTATGGAAGCAAAGCGGCAACGACGAGAATTTCGCCTGGTCGATCGTCGGTGCTCGCCACCTCAAGGGCATCACGGAGGAAGTCTGGCTGCTTCGGGTTGCCCGCCGAGGCGTCACTAACAGTCCAACCCGCGTAGCCGAATAGCCCGGTTGGCCGGCAATCGACGCCGGGCCAGCATATTCTCTGCACAAGATCAGGGGAGAACACTATGACGGCCGCGGCGAACACCCTCGCGCAACAGATGCTGCGCCGTCGGCCCGTCATCGGCGCCCCGGTCGCTCACGGTGCATCCAGACAGCTGAGCAGAACCATCGGTACCTTCCAGCTGACCATGTTCGGCGTCGGGTCCACGGTCGGGACCGGCATATTCTTCGTATTGTCGGTGGCCACCCCGGAGGCCGGCCCGGGAGTGATCGTCTCGTTTCTCATCGCCGGCCTCGCGGCGGGACTCGCGGTGGTCTGCTACGCCGAATTGGCCTCTGCAGTGCCCGTTGCCGGCTCGACGTACTCCTACGCATACACCACACTCGGAGAATTCGTCGCGATGGGGGTAGCGGCCTGCCTGCTACTCGAATACGGCGTGGCCACGGCCGCGCCGGCGGTCGGGTGGAGTCAGTACATCAACAAGCTGCTGGAGAATTTCACCGGTCATGGTCTGCCGAGGGCGCTTTCGGCGGCTCCCTGGGATGCCACGCCGGGAATCGTCAACCTGCCGGCGGTCATACTGGTGATGCTGTGTGCGGTCTTGTTGATTCGCGGGGCGAGTGAATCGGCGACCGTCAACACCATCATGGTCGTGATCAAGCTGAGCGTGCTGGTGATGTTCGCGATCGTTGCGTTCACCGCTTTCCAGACCAACCGCTTCGCCGACTTCGCACCGTTCGGCGTCGCCGGGATCGGAGCGGCCGCGGGAACGATCTTCTTCTCCTACATCGGCCTGGACGCGGTGTCCACCGCCGGTGATGAAGTGAAGAATCCGCAGCGAACGATGCCACGGGCCCTGATTGCCGCTCTGCTGGTGGTCACCGCGATCTATCTCATTGTCACGATCGCGGCACTCGGCGCTCAGGACTGGGGCGACTTCGCGAACCAGGAAGCGGGTCTGGCGGCGATACTGGACAGGGTGACGGGTGCCGACTACTGGGGTTCGGTGCTGGCGGCCGGTGCCGTGATTTCGATCTTCTCGGTCACCCTGGTGACGATGTACGGCCAGACCAGGATTCTGTTCGCGATGGGCCGAGATGGACTGCTGCCCTCGATGTTCGCCAAGGTGAACGCCCGGACCATGACACCGGTGAACAACACCGTGATCGTCGCGATCGTGGTGTCCATCCTGGCGGGCTTCATCCCGCTGGACAAGCTGGCTGACATGGTGTCTATCGGCACGCTGGTCGCCTTCATCGTCGTCTCCGTCGGTGTCATCATTCTGCGCGTCCGAGAGCCGGACCTGCCTCGGGCCTTTAAGGTCCCCGGCTATCCGGTGACACCCGTGCTGTCGGTGTTGGCGTGCCTCTACATCCTCTACAGCCTGCATTGGTACACCTGGCTGGCGTTCGCGGCCTGGGTTACCGTGGTTCTGGTGTTCTATCTGTTTTGGGGTCGTCGTCACAGTGCGCTCAACTCGCCGGACAGCGACGGGGTGGCCGTCCCCACGACATCCGCAGGTGCGCCATGACGATCGTCGTCGGATACCTCGCCGGTAAAAGCGGCACGGCCCCTTTGCATTTGGCGTTGATGATGGCCCGATCTCTAGATACCCCCCTGACGGTCGCGACAGTTGTTCCTAAATCGTGGACCACCCCTTCGCCGGCGAAGATCGACGCCGAGTACGCCGCGTGGGCGAGCAGGTTGGCGGCCGACTCGGCGACCGAAGCGCAGCAGTTCCTGTCGCGTATGGCCGAGGACGGTGGGGAGGTGTCCTACCGAAGCCACGCCAACAGATCCGCCTCGGGCGGGCTACTGGAAGCCATAGCGGACTCCGAGGCGGATCTCCTCATCTTGGGGTCCTCGTCCAACGGTCAACTCGGCCAGGTGGTTGTCGGGTCGACCGCCGATCGACTCTTGCATTCCTCGCCGGTGCCGGTGGCGATCGCCCCCAGAGGCTATCGCGGGGCCCGCTCGGCCAAGTTGACGCGGTTGACGTGTGCCTATCCCGGCACGGCGGAAGCGGTCGATACGGTAGCCCGGGCCGCCGAATTGGCCGCCCGGATGAAAGTCCCCTTGCGGGTGATCACCTTCGCTGTCCGGGGCCGGACGATGTACCCGCCGGAAGTCGGTCTGCACGCCGAGGATTCCATCTTGGCGGCATGGGAGGAACACGCGCGGGACATGTTGGGCCGCTTGCGAACTACCGGCGTAATCGGCGATGACGTCGAGACGCTGGTGGTCAACGGCATCGGGTGGGACCATGCGCTGGACGCGACCGATTGGCAGGACGGCGAAATGCTCGCGGTCGGTACGTCTCCGCGCTCCGACATCGCCCGCGTCTTCCTCGGCTCACGCGGTACGAAGATCATGCGGCACAGCCCGGTGCCGGTCCTCGTATTCCCGGGTTGAGTCCCGGTGACTGGGTTGGGATGACCGACGACGAACTGCGGCCCGATCGCATCATGGCGATCGGTGGCGGCTACGGACAGGCCAAGGTGTTGTTGTCCGCGGTGGGACTGGGGCTGTTCACGTTGCTGGGGGAGCGGACGATGACCGCCGCCGAGATCGCCGACCGGCTTGGTCTGGTGCCGCGCCCGGCTACTGATTTTCTCGACACGCTGGTTTCGGTCGAATTGCTGGCGCGCGATGGCGACGGTCCGCGGGCCCGCTATCGAAACACCGCCGAAACGGCATACTTTCTGGACGAAAACGGCCCCGCATATCAGGGCGGCTTGCTCAAGATCTGGGAGGACCGCAATTATCGCTTCTGGGCGGATCTCACCGAGGCACTGAAGACGGGCCAGGCGCAAAGTGAAATCAAGCGCTCCGGGCAACCGTTCTTCGAGACCCTTTACGCCGACCCGCAGCGGCTTGAGGCTTTCATGGCGGCGATGCACGCCTCGTCGCGTCGCAATTTCGAGATGCTCGCCACCCGGTTTCCGTTCGAGCGTTATTCATCGCTGTGCGACGTGGGTGGGGCCGACGCCCTGCTGACCCGAATCGTGGCCGCGGCCCACCCGGGCCTGAATTGTGCGAGCTTCGATCTGCCGGTGGTCACCGAGATCGCCGGCCGAAAAGTCATCGAGGCGGGTTTGGCTGACCGAATCGAGGTGATTGCCGGCAGCTTCCTGACCGATCCGCTGCCCGCCGCGGACGTGATCACTATGGGCATGATCCTGCATGACTGGAACCTCGACCAGAAGTGCACGTTGGTCGCCAAGGCCTATGAGGCGCTGCCCGAAGGCGGCGCCTTCATCGTGATCGAAACGTTGATCGACGACGCCCGACGCAGTAACACTGTCGGACTGACGATGTCGCTGAACATGTTGATCGAGTTCGGCGATGCCTTCGACTACACCGCCGCCGACTTTCAGCGGTGGTGCTCAGAGGCCGGATTCCGGACGTTCGAAACCATTCCGCTGGACGGCCCGTCAAGCGCAGCGATCGCCTACAAGTAGGCCGATTCGGTTCTTCCTCAGGCTTTCTCGGTCGGGGGCTCTTCGGCGGGCATCCGTCTACGCAGGCTGTCGTAGATCGGCGAGGATCCGACGGCGTATGCGGCCAGCACTGCCGCGGCGGTGGCCGCCATCATCGGTACCGCCACGGAGGTCGTGGCCGTCATCTCGATGACGAGCACGATTGCGGTTACCGGGGCCCGGACCGTGGCTCCGAAGAACGCCGCCATGCCCACCAGTGCCATCGGAATCCCCAGGGCCGTTTCGTCTCCGGGCCACACCGTGTTGAAGATCCCGAGGAACAGCAGGCCCCACAGCGCGCCGACGGCGAGCAGTGGCGCGAACAAGCCGCCCGGAACCCCGGCCGAATACGACAACGGGCCGGCGATGAATCGCACCAGCAGGTAGCCGATCACGACCGGCAACACAATGCGATGCCCGCCCAGGATCAGCTGGGTGAAAGTGTCGCCTCCGCCGACGGCGAGCGGGTACACGAACATCGCCAACCCGATGATTGCGCCGATGACGGTTGCCTTCACTACTTTGGGAATGCGGCGTACCCGGCCGACGTGGTCGAGGAACCACAGCACCAGCACGTTGTAGACCGCGCCCAGGCACCCCGTCAGCAGGCCGAACACCACGAACAGTGGTAGCCAGGAGAGCGCCGGGGCGTGTATCGGCTCTACCAGGAAGTCCGGTCTGTTCCCCAGGACGAACCTGGAACATGCCACCGCGGTCACCGCGGCGAAGATCGTCGCCAACACTGTCTTGACCCGGAACGACCTCGTCACCTCCTCCAAGGTGAACAGGGTTCCGCCGATCGGCGCATTGAAGGCGACTGCCAGCCCGGCGCCTCCCAGCGCCGTTTGCATCATTCTGACCTCGGAGTCGGGCAGCCGTGCCCGACGCGCCGCCTCCGCGCCGATAGCGGCTCCCATGTGGACTGTCGGCCCCTCGCGGCCCAGCACGAGCCCCGACCCGATCCCGAATACGCCGCCAAGGAACTTCGCCGGCAGCAGGGCAATCGATGGGGGCTTCGCCTCACCACGAAACACGGCTTCGACGTGCTGGATGCCGCTGCCCGCGGCCAGCGGCATCCACTTGACGACCAGCGCGGCCAAGGTGGCTCCGGTCGCTGCGGCCGCCATCGGAACCAGCCAGCCGGGACCGGGTAGCAGCCGCGCCCAGTCGACCAAATCGACGCGCAGCTGATCGGCCACCTGCAGACACCAGCGGAATCCACCACCGACGAATCCGATCACTACGCCCGCGATGACAGCGGTGCAGCAGATCAACACCGATCCCTGGATCGAATCGTCTGGCTCGCCGGTGCCTGGCGTCGACTGTGTCATGGTGCGGGATGAGTCGGTCGGTGCTGAATCTGGTCGTTTCTGCGGCGTCGTCGATGCACCAGCAGCCGTCTCCTTCGCCGTCGATTAGCCATGCGGTGACCCTCGAAGGAGGGTAGCCGGGTTGACGGGCAGCCATCTGTGGTTCTGGCCGACGGCTGCGCTCAGTTGTATCGGGCGATGGTTGGCTGCGCGAAGGTCTGCCTCCCGTCTTACGAGTGGTGCAATTCAGGTACACAAGGCTCGGGCAGACGGCGGCCGGTTGGCGGCCTGATGGGCTGGGAAGCCATGGCCTGCCATAAATTGTCACAACGATGACATCTGAAGGTGCCGCTGTTGTACAGTGATGCGGTCGAGTGTGAGGTAACTCACTTACGGGTCAGGAACGGTTTATGGGGCCGACGGTAGCGGGTGTGGGGGGTTCGCGGCGGCGGGCGGGGGCTCGGTCGCGGCAGTTGCCGGTGGTGCGGTGGTTGCAGGTGGGTGCGGCCGCTACCGGGGCGGGTCTGGCATTGATGGCGGCGCCGGGGTTGGCTGCCGCTGACGACGGTGCGGTGACTGGAGTTGATGCGTCGAGGGGTCCGGCTGCGGCGTCGGAGGCGGCTGCGGGGGATTCGGGGGAAGCTGCGGGGGATTCGGAGGCGGCTGCGGGGGATGCTGCGGGGGATTCGGGGGCCGGTGCGTCGACTCGGCACGGTGGCGAGGTCGAGGTCGGCGACGCTGTTGTCGATGAGATCGCGGAGGAACCCGGACATCAAGATGGCGGCGCTTCGGCTGAGCCTGAAGCGACCGCCGAAGAGGCAGACGGTGTTGGCGTGTTGTCGAGCTCTGCGCCGGCCGTCGCGTCGGGTGACGGCGCGGCGGGGGGTGGCTGGCAGCGCGGCTCTGATGGTGTCGGAGAGGTGGTGTCGGACATCGGCTCTGATGCTGAGGCGTCTGCAGTGAGGAGCTTGGTGGAGTCGCCGGCCGCCTCTAGTGAGGCTGCCGGGGGGTCTACTGGGGCGTCGTCGGGTACTACCGGCGTGGATGTGGCGGATGCGGTGGCTGTGGCGGGCGGGTCGCCGGGCAGGGTCGCGTTCGCCGCCGCGGCGGCTACGGGGGCGTCGTATCCCGCGGCGGTGCTGGCGCCGGTGACGTGGCGTTCGATTGTGGTCGAGGGGTTGTCGTGGACGTTGGGGTTGTCTGATCCTTTTGTGCCGATCCCTGATTCGCTGGCGCCGGACTGGTTGGCGGGGTTGTGGACGGGGGTGCGCAAGCTGCGTTACACGTTCTTCAACTCTGTCCCGAGCCTGCATCCCACCGAGCCGGTTGAGGATATCTCCGATCCGTTGGTGTTCACCGGTTCGTTGGGGGGCTATGACGCTGATGGGGATGTGTTGACCTACACCGTGGTTGACCCGCCCAGCCAGGGGACCGTGGTCATCGCGCAGGACGGCACCTGGACCTACACGATTGCCGAGGAACTCGCCGACGTTCCGGGCGAGTACTCCTTCACCGTCAGGGTCAGTGATGACAGTGCCGCCAATCCTCGCCACTTCCATCCGTTCGCTGGTCTCACCGATCTTCTGGCCCGGTGGGGGGTAATTCCCAGTCCCACCACCAAGACCATCGAATTCCAGTACCTGCCGGCATTGGGGGGCGGCGGCGGAAGCAGTGCCCCAGTCCTCGGACAGTTCGTCATCCCCTGGGACTTGACGCCGCACTATCAGCTCCCGGCACCCGCTCCAATTGGCATCTGTTTCGGCGGTGGCAACAGCACCGGGGTAAACCAAGCGTGTGCCCCCGGCGGAACCGTTTATGTGACGACGGGGCAACGTACGACAGCGGGGGGCGATAAGTACTACGACTTCGGGGGCGGGTACCCCCAAGGGAATCAGTGGTGGAACGAAGCAGTGATTACCGAACTGAACAGCTATATGCCATCGCTGCAGAATAACTATCAGGGTGTTTTCTACGATATCGAGACCTTCGACGCGCAATCCTTCGATGTAGAAAGCATGTTCTCCGCCTTTGAGGGTTCGTTTGCGTTGGCCAAAAGTCTCGGATTAAAGGTGATCGTTAGCACGTCCTATTCCGCGCCCTATGACACCTCGCAGCTCGTCAGCCCCGCCGTGCCGATTCAGCAGACCGATGAGCTCTGGAAAATGATCCTTGGAAGCCACAATGTGGACTACTTTTCACCGCAACTGTATGGCGATGGGACGACGGCAACGATCGAGCCAACCTCCGGTTCCAGCATTACGTTCTCCACCTGGACGAGCACCATCAGTGGCAGCGGAAAAATCATCACCCTGCTGAAGGCATGGTCGGCTGACGCTCTTGCGAACCAGATTGCCGCGATGGAAACAGCCTGCGGTTCGATCGGACAAGAATTCTGTGCTACGGGTTATCTACTCTGGGGTTCCACCTGACATCGCGTGAAAGAAAGTGTCGAAGAGACCCGGTCTGCTGAACCATCTTTCGGTGGCAGGCTGGCGTGGGCTCTGCAGGTCGTGCCATGAACCTGCTGCCGGTGCACCGCGGTGCCGTGCCTACAGGATCCGGGGTCGATTGGCCGCCCGGTGGGATTTGGACGACATGGCGCTGTGCCCGAACGATTTTGTGAGGGTGACGATCATCAACCGTTGTTCGCGATCAGACACAGCAACATCAATCGCACATGATCTGGACGATCACGACGTCTTCGAGGTGCCCACCACTCTCGCGAGATGCATTGCAGTACCGACGGCTTGACGGCTGTTGAATTTCAGCTTGACGACTTCGCGCGCGATGGCGCCAATAATAAATTGTCACAACGATGACATCTGAAGGTGCCGCTGTTGTACAGTGATGCGGTCGAGTGTGAGGTAACTCACTTAGGTTAGGGGAAGAATCATGGGTTCGACGGTGGCGGGTGTGGGGGGTTCGCGGCGGCGGGCGGGGGCTCGGTCGCGGCAGTTGCCGGTGGTGCGGTGGTTGCAGGTGGGTGCGGCCGCTACCGGGGCGGGTCTGGCATTGATGGCGGCGCCGGGGTTGGCTGCCGCTGACGACGGTGCGGTGACTGGAGTTGATGCGTCGAGGGGTCCGGCTGCGGCGTCGGAGGCGGCTGCGGGGGATTCGGGGGAAGCTGCGGGGGATTCGGAGGCGGCTGCGGGGGATGCTGCGGGGGATTCGGGGGCCGGTGCGTCGACTCGGCACGGTGGCGAGGTCGAGGTCGGCGACGCTGTTGTCGATGAGATCGCGGAGGAACCCGGACATCAAGATGGCGGCGCTTCGGCTGAGCCTGAAGCGACCGCCGAAGAGGCAGACGGTGTTGGCGTGTTGTCGAGCTCTGCGCCGGCCGTCGCGTCGGGTGACGGCGCGGCGGGGGGTGGCTGGCAGCGCGGCTCTGATGGTGTCGGAGAGGTGGTGTCGGACATCGGCTCTGATGCTGAGGCGTCTGCAGTGAGGAGCTTGGTGGAGTCGCCGGCCGCCTCTAGTGAGGCTGCCGGGGGGTCTACTGGGGCGTCGTCGGGTACTACCGGCGTGGATGTGGCGGATGCGGTGGCTGTGGCGGGCGGGTCGCCGGGCAGGGTCGCGTTCGCCGCCGCGGCGGCTACGGGGGCGTCGTATCCCGCGGCGGTGCTGGCGCCGGTGACGTGGCGTTCGATTGTGGTCGAGGGGTTGTCGTGGACGTTGGGGTTGTCTGATCCTTTTGTGCCGATCCCTGATTCGCTGGCGCCGGACTGGTTGGCGGGGTTGTGGACGGGGGTGCGCAAGCTGCGTTACACGTTCTTCAACTCTGTCCCGAGCCTGCATCCCACCGAGCCGGTTGAGGATATCTCCGATCCGTTGGTGTTCACCGGTTCGTTGGGGGGCTATGACGCTGATGGGGATGTGTTGACCTACACCGTGGTTGACCCGCCCAGCCAGGGGACCGTGGTCATCGCGCAGGACGGCACCTGGACCTACACGATTGCCGAGGAACTCGCCGACGTTCCGGGCGAGTACTCCTTCACCGTCAGGGTCAGTGATGACAGTGCCGCCAATCCTCGCCACTTCCATCCGTTCGCTGGTCTCACCGATCTTCTGGCCCGGTGGGGATTGATCAGCAGCCCGAACACCAAGACCATCACAATCCAGTACTCGCCGGCCTTGGGGGGAAGCGACAATTCGGCGCCAGTCCTGGGCCAATTCATCATCCCCTGGGCACTCCCCGGGCAGCCAGGGCTGGCCTACGCTTTACCAGGCGCCCAGCAGCCGATTATGGTCTGCTTCGGCGGTGCCAATAGTGCCGACGGTAACGTGGCGTGTTCGTCCGGTGCGCAAGCGTTCGAGCAAACAGTCAACTATACGACCCGAATAGAAGGTAATTTGGATACCATTCCGTTCCAATTACTTAATTTTCGAGCCGGCGATAGATACTACGGTTTCGGGGGAGGAAACTCTAGCGACAACCAGTGGTGGAACGAAGCGGCGATTACCAACTTGAACAACTATATGCTCACGTTGCTTGAGCCTTTGATTGGCCAAGGCGAACCCCCGCCTGGTCAGTCGGTTTCGACTATCTACCAGGGCGTTTTCTACGATATTGAGACTTTCGACCCGCAATCCTTCGACGTCGATAAGCTCGCTACCGCATTCGAGGAATCTTTCGCCTTGGCCAAAAACTTCGGATTGAAGGTGTTTGTCAGCACTTCGTACACCGCGCCCTACGGCGCCAACTCAGTGTCGATTGAGCAGACCGACGAGCTATGGAAAAGAATCCTCGCAAGCAAAAATGTCGATTTCTTTGGACCTCAGTTCTATCATGATGGCTGGGATGCCGCAATCGTTCCGACGTCTGGGTCCAGTATTGATTTTTCGACCTGGACGGACACCATTAGTGGCGACGCAAAGATAATTACCATCCTGAAAGCATGGTCCGCTGAGGCTCTTGCGAACCAGATTAACGCGATGAACACGGCCTGCAGCTCGATCGGGCAAGAGTTCTGCGCAACAGGTTATCTCCTCTGGGGCTCCTCGTAGCGGTGTAATTTCTCGCTGCCACGTTGACGGAGCGCTATGTTTCATCCGGGATTTGCTGCCGGGTTTGCCAGCGACCAGGGGCATCGGGATCGTCGTCCCGGTGGTCCAGTTTCTCCTGCACGTCACGCTGGTGTTCGGTGGCCCGGGTGGCATCAGTCGGTATAGGGGCCGGGACCCTATTGTGGTTCACGGATACTGCTCCAAACCTCGTCGACATATCCTTACCCGAGGATTGTCCGAATCTACCCGCGTTGAAACATCTTTCGAATCAGCTGCATTGGGGTCAGATCCGGACCACGCGGCGGATGGAGATGCGCTCTGTCTGGCAGAGCCGGCAGTTCAGCGTGCGGATCTTGAGACGCACGTTCGCGATCCGCAGCGCCTGCTGGCACATGGGATAGGGACATCCGCAAGACAGCGTCACCCACCATTGCGCCGGATGGGCAAGGGGATTGCACAACCTATGGCACGCGCACGCGATGTCGTGCTCGAAGTCGAGGTGCGCCAGCGACGGCTCGAGCAAAGTAGTCACGGTCACTAAGGCTAAAGTCGAGGTCGAGAGTTTTGCGGGAGGCGCGCGCAAGAACTCTGGCGACTCGTTATCGCGTCAGTCGCCGACGACGGCGTGGTACTGCGGACAGTAGGCGTTGACCGCGCCGCGCATCAGTTGCGTGGAGCTGGACGCGTTCACGCCCTCTCCCTCAAGCGAGTCGACGATGCGGTCGCGTATTTCGGCCGGGCTCACGTTGTTCGCACTGCCCTCGGCGACGATGTCGCAGATGTTGTTGCCGGCCTCGACCGCTTCGTCCAAGGTGCCGAATTCGAGGCCCAGGCTCGCGACCACGGCGAGGAATTGATCGTCAGCTTCGTTAGCTTGGGCGATCGGCGATCCCATGAAGAAAGTCGCCGCCATCGATGCGGCCGCGATGCTCCCCAGCGGGGCGTAGCGCCTGTACATATGACCTCCCTGTCGGCTGCTTGTGCGGATGTTAGCCCCGGATGCGGTACATGCAGCGATAGGCGCGCCAGGGCCGCCTAGTATCGCAATGCCGGCCGCCGCGGCCGATGTGATTTACCGCTCATCGGGCGGCGCCAATCCTGAGAAGTTGCCCGGCTGTACGTTTGGTCACATCGGGAGTCACGGGTTGCGTTGGGCGGCGAAGGCCCTTTTCAGGGGCACACCGTTTCGAGACGGTCAGAAGATAACGACTGGGTAACCAAGAAGATCCTTAGTGTCGTCTAAGAGATTCCGTGGCCGCTGGGCAATATGGCCGATTTCGGACCGGCGGGCGCTCGGTCTCCGCCGCTAGACTCGTCTCAGGTCGCGCCCGATCGGGTGGTTGAGACAGCGAATCTAGAACCGGTGCAGTCGAAGCCGGTGGAGGTACTGCACAAATGACGAACTTGCTGGCGCCGTTGAGGCACGAAAAGCATTCGGACACAATTGATTTGCGAGTGGGTCAGGATGTGGATATCGCCGACTCGGTCGGAATCGTTGATGGTGATGTGGCCCTGGAGCGTCGAGTTGTGTTGGGACGCGGCCCTATCGGCGACATTTCGGTAGCCGATTCCGGGACCGATACGGTTGTGGCGGCCAACGTCGCCGATCAGAACCTGTCGATCATCGGTTGCGGAGCACGACCGACCGGCGATGACTTTGACGTGGTAGGAGAGATCGGCCTATCGGGCGAGCCGGTCGCCGTCGTGGCGGGCGCTGACCGCGCGTACGTTGTCACCGGCTCCATCGGCCAGGACACCTTGTCGGTGATCGATCTGGGGACCCGGTCCATCGCCGCGACCTTTCCGTTGGCGTTCGCCGCCACCGCAATGACCGTGAGCCGCGACGGCAAGCGCGTCTTCCTCGGGCGTACCGCCCGGGATCGCGTCGGTATCACCGTGATTGACACCGCTGCCGAGAGTATGTCGGAAGTTGAGATCGGCTACGGACCGGCGGCCAGCGTCGACGCCCTCTGCGTCGACCCGAATGGCACGCGGCTCTACGCGGCAGTCACCGACGTCGGTGGCAGCCGCTTGGTGATTATTGATCCCGAGAATCCGGGCGTACAGCGCGTCGTCGTGGTCGGTTCCCCGATCCGCGACATTGCTCATGCCGGGGACACGATCTACGTGCTGACCTCCGACCGCGCGGTGGGAGGGGCGGTCCACGTGGTCGACCTGTCGACCCGGCGGGTCACCGATACCGTGATCACCGGAGGGGCGCCCACGCAGTTGGTGATGAGTCCGGATCACGCCCGCGCCTACATCGTCGACTATGACCGGGTGGCCGTGCTGTGCACGCTGAACCTGGAAGTCGTCGACGCGTTGTCGTTCCAGGCTCGCCCGTCCTGCGTGGCGCTGGGGCCGGACGGGACGCATCTCTACGTCGCCGATTATTCCGGTGTCATGCACCAATTCTCCGTCGAGTCGACGATCGAGATGCAGTACTCGCATTTCCTCGCCACCGACCCTGTTGCCCTGAGTGTTCCCCGCGCGCGGGAGTTGCAGCCAGCTAGGATCTGACGTCGCACTTCCGGCAGAGCGCTGGTTGAGCGCGACGGAGGAGTGGCCATGACGCCCAGCGCGACGCAGCCCGCTGCGGTTGAGACGAACCCGCGGGACCGCACCCACTGGCTCTACATCGCGGTCCTCATCGCGGTGATCGCCGGCATCGGTGTCGGCATCTTGGCGCCGGGCGTCGGCAAGAGTGTCGGGGTGCTCGGCACCATGTTTGTCGCGCTGATCAAGATGATGATCGCACCGGTCATCTTCTGCACGATTGTGTTGGGTATCGGATCGGTCCGAAAGGCCGCGACCGTCGGCAAGATAGGTGGGCTGGCGTTCGCCTACTTCCTGGCGATGTCCACCTTCGCGCTGGCGATCGGTCTGGCCGTGGGTAACCTCCTGCACCCCGGCACCGGCCTGAACCTCTCTGCGGGCGTCGCGGGCAAGGGTGCAGAACTCGCCGAGCAGGCCCATGAATCCGGCGGCATGCTGGATTTCATCCAGGGCATCATTCCGACCACGCTGTTCTCGGCCCTGACCGAGGGAAGCGTGCTGCAGGCGTTGTTCGTCGCCCTGCTGGTCGGCTTTGCGCTGCAAGGCCTCGGCTCGGCCGGCGAGCCGATTTTGCGGGGGGTCGAACACCTGCAGAAGTTGGTGTTCAAGGTGCTGATCATGATCCTGTGGCTGGCGCCGATCGGCGCCTTCGGCGCTATCGCCAACGTCGTCGGCCAAACCGGCTGGGCCGCTGTGGGTCAGCTGATGGCGTTGATGCTCGGGTTCTATCTCACCTGCACGATTTTTGTGTTCGGCGTGCTCGGCTTACTGCTTCGGGTGGTGTCGGGTGTGTCGATCTTCAAGTTGGTGCGCTACCTCGCGCGCGAGTATCTGCTCATCGTCTCGACCTCGTCGTCGGAGTCGGCATTGCCCCGTCTCATCGCAAAGATGGAGCACCTGGGTGTCGACCGTTCCACCGTCGGCGTCGTCGTTCCGACCGGCTACTCGTTCAATCTGGACGGCACCGCGATCTATCTGACGATGGCGTCGCTCTTCATTGCCGGCGCCCTCGGCGATCCGTTGTCGGTCGGTGAGCAGGTCGGATTGCTGCTGTTCATGATCGTCGCGTCCAAGGGTGCGGCGGGCGTGACCGGAGCCGGCCTGGCCACGTTGGCCGGCGGACTTCAGGCGCATCGTCCCGAACTGCTCGACGGGGTCGGGCTGATCGTCGGCATCGATCGGTTCATGTCCGAGGCGCGAGCGCTGACCAACTTCTCCGGCAACGCCGTTGCCACACTGCTGGTGGGGTCGTGGACCGGCACTGTCGACAAGGAGAAGGTCGATGCGGTGCTCGGGGGCGAGGATCCGTTCGACGAACTCACCATGCTTGACGACGACACTGGATCACCCAGTCTCGACCGCCGACCACCGCCCGGGGACAAGGCCACGGCGGCCGTCTAGAGTCGGGTTTTTCCAGCGTTTCTGGTCTCGGTGAGGAGGGGCGTGGCCCTACGGGTGGTGCAGTGGGCGACCGGCGGAGTCGGCGCGGCCGCCGTCCGGGCGACTCTGGAACATCCGGATCTCGAACTGGTCGGGTGCCGGGTGTATTCGGGGGACAAGGCGGGGCGAGACGTCGGACACATCATCGGCGGCGACCGGCTCGGTGTCACCGCGACTGACAGCATCGACGAGATCTTGGCGCTGGACGCCGACGCGGTGGTGTACACGCCTTTGATGGCCAACCCCGACGAAGTCGCGGCCCTGTTGCGGTCGGGGAAGAACGTCGTCACCCCGGTGGGTTGGCTTTATCCCAGTGAACGCAGCGGCGCCGCACTGCGGGCCGCCGCACTCGAGGGGGGCGCCACGTTGCACGGCACCGGCATCGCGCCCGGCGGCATGAGCGAGAAGTTCCCGTTGATGTTGTCGGCGATGTCGACCGGGGTGACATTCGTACGGGCGGAAGAATTCTCCGATCTGCGGACCTATCAGGCGCCCAACGTACTCAGGCACGTGATGGGTTTCGGCGGCCCACCCGAACAGGCTCTGACCGGACCCATGCAGAAGATGCTGGACGCCGGCTTCATCCAGGCGGTCCGGATGTGTGTGGACCAGTTGGGGTTTGCCGCCGAACCACGGGTACGTTCCGCTCAGGAGGTGGCGGTCGCCACCACAACGATCGACTCGCCGATTGGTCTGATCGAAGCCGGGCAGGTCGCGGCCCGCAGGTTTCGGTGGGAGGCTTTGGTCGAGGGTGACGTCGTGGTACAAGTGGCGGTGAATTGGTTGATGGGTGAGGAGAATCTCGATCCGGCATGGACATTCGGATTCGAGGGGCAGCGCTACGAGATGGAAGTACGGGGCAACCCGGATTTCACGGTGTCGGTCAAGGGATTTCAATCCGAGCACGGTGACCAGGGGCCCGAATCCGGGGTTGTAGGCACGGCCGCGCACTGCGTGAACTCGGTCCCCGCGGTGTGTGCGGCGCCGCCGGGCATCGCTACCTATCTGGACCTGCCGATGATCAGCGGGAAAGCTGCTCCCCGCTTCCGCCCACCGCTGGTTGCGCCGGACTGACTAGCATTCACTGCATGACCAGACCACATGTGATGGAGCAGTCCCGGGCGATACCCGTCGACCTCGACACCGCCTTCAGGCGCACGCTTTCGGTGTCGCTGCCGACGATATTCCGCCGGTGGTACGGGCCCATCAGCCCGGTCAAGGAGGTGCTCAACCAGACCGGGGACTGGACCACCGCCGGAGAGACCCGCACGGTGGTTCAGGTCGGCGGCGGCAGCATGTGTGAGGAACTCACGGTTGTCGATCCTCCGAATCTTTTCGGGTACACCCTCTCGGGGCTCACCGGCCCGCTAGCGCCCTTGGTCGACCACATCGAAGGGCAGTGGTCGTTCGCTCCCGCCGGCACCGGTACCACCGTGACCTGGCGTTGGACGGTCTATCCGAAGTCAACGGCGGCGGGGCTGGCCATGCCGGCATTCGCTGCGCTGTGGCGCGGTTTCGCCCGGCAGGGGCTGGAAGAGCTTTCCGGCGAACTCCTCCGCTGATCGGCGTACCGGCATGGAAACGCGCGCACTCGTGCTCGCGGGCGGTGGATTGGCCGGGATCGCCTGGGAAATCGGGGTCCTGCTGGGAATTTCCGAGGAGCGACCGGATGCCGCCCGGGCACTGCTCGATTCGGATGTCTTGCTTGGAACGTCCGCCGGTTCGGCTGTCGCCGCCCAGATCGGCAGCGGACTGCCCCTGGCCGAGTTGTTCGAGCGGCAGGCGGGGTCCGGCCAGACTCGTGAGATGCATCCGGGCGTTTCCGTGGAAGCCATCAGCGAGTTGTTTCTGACCGCGATGCTCACCGCGGGGGAATCCAAAGCCCAGAAACTGCAGCAGATCGGCGCGGTGGCGCTGGATGTTTCGAGGCGGTCCGAGAGCGTGCCCGAGCCGGTGCGCAAATCGGTGATCGCCCATCGTCTGCCTTCGCACCAATGGCCGGATCGAACCCTCCGTGTAACTGGAATCGACATCGCCACAGGCGAACTGGTGGTTTTCGATAAGGAATCAGGGGTTGGTCTAGTCGATGCCGTCGCCGCGAGTTGCGCGGTGCCCGGGGCCTGGCCACCGGTGACGATCGGTGATCGACGGTTCATGGACGGTGGGGTAAGCAGCGCGGTGAACATGTCGGCGGTGCGGGATTGTGATGTGGCCGTGGCTCTGGTCCCGTCCGGGGCTGACGCACCATCGCCCTGGGGATTGACCACCAGAGCGGAGATCGACGCCTTTCCCGGGGCGACTCTGGCGGTGTTCGCAGATTCCGGGTCTCTGGCGGCGTTCGGGTCCAACTCGCTGGATCCCGCGTGCCGGGTGCCATCGGCGGCGGCGGGCCGGATCCAGGGTCGCCGCGAGGCCGCCCGGGTGGCCGGATTTCTAGGGTTCTGACCCCGACTCCTCCAGCGCGTCGAGTGCCACACTGGCCAGTTCCTGCCCGATCTCCATCACCTCGGTTGCGCGATGGAAGTCGAGGCTGCGGCACACCGTTCGCGGAACGTCGATCAGCAGGTCCGGTGGGTAGGCGGCCAGGGTGTGGCGCGCCAATGCGCTCTGCGCGATGTCGATGGTGCGGTTCATCACCTCGAAGCCGCCCAGTTTGGGGACCATGGGCAGGCTCTGCTGTTCGTCGCCATCTTCCTCGGATGCGGTGAATCTGCTCAGTACCGCGCGACCGGTCTGGCTGTCGAGCAACGACCGCGCGGTCTTGGTGTCGAGCAGCGACGATGTGCTTCGCCACATTCGACTGAGCAGGTCGGAGGTCAGACTCTCGCCGGCTCCCCGTCGGGTGTGCGGATCGTCCCCGGACAGGCTCACCGCGATCGTGGCATCGGCAACGACGGCGGCGATCGGCGCCATCGGGATCGGGTCGAGGATTCCGCCGTCGGCGAGCAGTCGGCCGCCGAGCACATGCGGGGTGATGACTCCCGGAATGGCTATCGACGCCCGGATTGCGTCGTCCACCGGCCCGCGCTGCATCCACACCGGCTTCCCGGTGATCAGGTCGGTGGCCACCGACGTGAACGGTATCGGCAATTCCTCGATGGTGACCGTGCCCAGGATCTCGCGCACCGCCTCGAGGATCTTCTCCGCGCGTAGCACACCCGCTGAGGTGATCGAGGGATCTAGCAGGCGAAGCACGGCGCCCTGGGTCAAAGCGCTTGCCCACAGGACGTATTCGTCGAGCTTTCCGGCGGCTTCCAGGCCACCGACCAACGCACCCATGGAGGATCCTGCGATCCCGACGATCTCGTGACCGCGTTCATGCAGCTCGTTGATGACGCCGATATGGGCGTAGCCGCGTGCACCGCCGCTGCCCAACGCCAATGCGACCCGCATGGATCTAATTCTGCGCCTTCGCTACCCGCAAAGCCCGTCGACTGCGGCCTGGACCGCGACGATGACCGCGGATTGTTGCCCGGGGGAAAGCTGGGCCCACGGTATGCCGAAGGTTCCGGGACCCGCGGAACCCGCGCTCTGGATCGTCTTCAAGTAGGGCTCGACCAGTGCGTCCGGGTCACCGCCGTGAGATTCCATCCATGTCCGGGCTGCGCGGCAGGCGTGAAAGTAGTCGTCTTCGGTGGACTCAGCCGGCGCGCCGACTGCCGTTGTCACTCCGTCGCCGGACACCCCGGTTTCACCGGGTGCGACCGATGTCGGGGTCATCGCTTCGCCGCGTGCGGAGGTGGATGGCGCGGCCGACGTCGGCGTCGACTCGTTTCCCGCCGCACAACCCGAGAGCAACGCCAGGCCCGCGGCGGTGCCGCCGAGGGCGAGGAACGGTCTAGGAGTTCTCATTGCTTCGAAGCAGCGGCCGTAACTTTTCGGTCTTCTCGGTTGACCATCCGGGCGGCGACAGAATGGCCGCCCAGGCGTTGGCGACGTCGCGGACGTATACGTGGCCGTGGCCGTCGGGGACGTTCACCGCCACCGCCATGTCTGCCGACACCTGCAGGAAAGTGACTATCGGAATCCACATCGTGTCCGGCGATACGTCCGATCCCCGCGGCTCGCGCAGCCAATCCGGTTCGGCGAAAAGCAAATCGGGACTCCACCAGGCGATCGGATCCGAAGCGTGCTGCAGGTACACCACCCGGGGTTCGCCCCACGGTGAGTCCGGCCGCTGGAGGTCGGTCGGTTCGGCCACGAAACGGACGTTTTCGCCCTTGTCGTAGATCGGCAGCCACTCCGGCGACCCCGGATCGCGGTTTCGGGTCAGATCGGTCCAGATGGTGTTGTTGAAAGTCGGGCCGCTGAACAGGGCGCCGTCGGTACGCGCGATGAGGTTGTTCAGCGCGAGGAAGGGTGCCTCACCGCCGAAGGAGCCCAGGCTTTCGCCGAAAACCACCAGGGTTGGCCGCTCGGCCTCGGGCATCTCGCGGATCAGCGCATCGACTGCCTCGAACAACGCCTGCCCGGCTTGGCGGGCGTTTTCCTTGTCGACGAGGAACGACAACCAACTGGGCAGGAACGAGTACTGCATGGAGACGATCGCGGTGTCGCCGTTGTACATGTATTCCAGTGCCGCGGCTTCGGCCGCGTTGATCCAGCCGGTGCCGGTGGTGGTGGCCACGGCGACGACGGCACGGTCCAGCCCCCCGGTGCGCTGCAGCTCCCGCGCCGCCAGCTGGGCCGTCTCCTTGATGCCGTCCGCGGAATGCAGGCCGGCGTAGGCCCGGATGGGTTCGATGGCAGGGCTGCCGTTGAACTCGGTCAGTTCCTCGACCGTCGGGCCGCCGCCGATGAAGATGCGCCCCTGATGCCCCAGTGACTCCCAGCTCACCAAGGATTCCGGACCGCCGGAACGCAGCGGCGATTGCGGCTCGGCGGTGTTGGGATCGGTTTCATCGTTGATCGCCGCGAAAGTCTTGTTGATGGTGCTCATTGCGAATCGGACCACCACGCCGTTCAGCAGTGCGATGGTCAGTGCTACCAATAGTGTGACTACCACGACGGCCGAAACCCGGGGCGGCGCAAAGCGATCCAGTTGCAGGACGAGGAAACGCACCAATTTGCCGACTAGCTGGCCTATCTCGACCAACACGAACAGCGTGACGATCGAAATCAGCGCTGCAAGAGGGTAGTCCCAGAAGGTGAGCCGGGGCACGCCCATCAGATCGCGGACATCGTCCTGCCACTCATGGAACCACACGATCGCAAGCGTCAGGCCGATCGCCCCGACCACGACCAGCCCGATCCACGCCCAGCGCGGCGCTGCCGGGCTGGTGTCCTTGGAGCGCATGTAACGCACCAGCCAGACCGCGAAAACGCCGATGCCGTAGCCGATCGCACCCGCGCCGCCGCTGACCAGCCCCTGGAACAGCGGACCCCGGGGCAGCAGGGACGGCGTCATCGAAAAATAGAGAAACACCAGACCGACCGCGGTACCGGTGAAGGTGTATCGCCTGGTCCACCACGCCTTACCGGCCGGGACGTCCCGCGGAGCCTCATTCGGCGGCGCGGTCTTCTCGGTAGCTACAGCGCCTTCTTCGGTATCGGTCACGAACGCACTCTAACGGTGGCTGAAGTTCGGGGCCCGTTTCTCGGTGAAGGCGTTCATCCCTTCGGTCTGGTCGTCGGTGGCGAAGGCGGAGTGGAATAGTCGCCGCTCGTAGAGCAGGCCCTCGCTCAGGGTCGTCTCGAAAGCCCGGTTCACCGCCTCCTTGGCCATCCGTGCCGCCGACAGCGACATACCGGCGATCGTCTCGGCGATCGCCCTAGCCTCATCGATCAACGACTCGGCCGGCACGACGCGCGAGACCAGACCGGCGCGTTCGGCCTCTTCGGCGTCCATGTTTCGCCCGGTCAAGATCAGGTCCATCGCCTTGGCCTTGCCGATTGCTCGGGTGAGACGCTGCGATCCGCCCATGCCGGGCAGCACACCCAGCTTGATTTCGGGCTGGCCGAACTTCGCCGAGTCCGCGGCGATGAGAATGTCGCACATCATCGCCAGTTCGCAGCCGCCCCCTAATGCGTATCCAGCGACCGCCGCGATCGTCGGTGTCCGGGTAGCCGCGAAACGATTCCACGCGGCAAAGTAGTCGGCTGCGAACACATCGGCGAATGACAGGCTTGCCATCTCTTTGATGTCCGCCCCGGCCGCGAACGCCTTTTCGTTACCGGTCAGGATTATCGCCCCGACACCCGGGTCACCGTCGAGTTCGGCTGCGGCAGTTGTGACCTCGGACATGACCTGGCTGTTGAGCGCGTTCAGTGCTTTAGGTCGGTTCAACGTGATGGTGGCAACCCGGCCCTCGCAGCTGACCAGGATCGTCTCGAAATCGGTGGTTGTCATTGCTTCTCCTCTTCGGTCTGTCTGGACCGTCCGGCTCAGGGCACGAACGTCAAGTCGGGATCTGCGGAGACGAAATAGGCTTCGACGTCCTCGGCGGTCACCGCCGCCAGCGACGCCGGTGACCATTGCGGGTTGCGGTCCTTGTCGATCAGCTGCGCCCGAATGCCCTCGATGAGATCGTGTGAACGCAGGGCTCCGCACGAGGTCCGGAACTCCTGCCGCAGGACGTCTTCCAGAGTGGGCAGGCTCGCCGCCCGGCGTACCGCTTGCAGCGCAACCGAAACCGAGATGGGGGAGCGCGATGCGATCAGATCGGCGGCCTCGTTGGCGGGGCCGGCGCCGTGGCCGCGAAGCGCCGCGATGATGTCGGATGGTGTCGCACCCGCGTAGCACTCATCGATCCAGTCCCGCTGGCCGAGTAGCGGACTCGGTGGTGGTTCCACCGCGAATGTGGTGATCGCGGTCTCGATGTCGGCGGACAGGATCGTATCGGTGAATGCGCCGAGTTGGTCGTCCGGCACGAAGTGATCGGCAAAGCCCATCGCGATGGCATCTGCGCCGTTAAACGGGGCACCGGTCAAGGCGGCGTGCAGGCCGAGAAGACCCGGTGTGCGCGACAGGATGAACGTTCCGCCCACGTCGGGAATGAATCCGATACCGACCTCGGGCATCGCCATCTTGGTTGTCTCGGTGACGACCCGGACTCTGCCATGAGCGCTGATCCCGACGCCGCCACCCATCGTGATGCCGGTCATCAGTGCGACGTAGGGCTTGGGGTATCGGCCGATGTAGGCATCGAGTACGTACTCGTCGAACCAGAACTGCCGTGCTTCGGCCCCACCGGCCTTCGCGCTGTGATAGATCGCGACCACGTCGCCACCCGCGCACAGGCCGCGATCACCGGCCCCCGAAATCACGACTGCGCGGACCGCGTCGTCGGCTTCCCAATCCTGCAGCGCCGCAAAAATCCGGCCGACCATCGAATGGGTCAACGAGTTGATGGATTTCGGGCGGTTGAGGGTGATCAGCCCGACTCCCTTGCCGGCTGGCCCGCCCACAGAAACTAGGACATCCTCGCTTTCGGCCACGACTGCAATCTAGTTCCTGCTCACCCGGCGACGCAGCGCGGGTAAGGTTCGGTGACCCTCAAAAAGCGCTCCGAGTGGTTGGGAACTCACCCGGGGTTTCATACGTTGAGGTTTTGTTCGTCACAGGTTGACCAACCCAGCACAGGAAGGAACCGACGGTGCGCGAGAGCAGCAACCCGGTATTTCGAAGCCTGCCCAAGGGGCAGGGCGGATATGCGCAATTCGGTACCGGAGCCGCCGGCTACGGTGCGCAGGCGGTCCACGCCGACCCGTACGTCACTCAGTATCCCGACCAGCGGCAGACGGGTGTGTCGCGCCCGCTGACCATTGACGACGTCGTGACCAAGACCGGTATGACGTTGGCAGTGCTGTCCGCGGTCGCGGTCGTTTCCTACTTCATCGTCGCCCAAAACCTGAACCTTGCCATGCCGTTCATGCTGATCGGCGCGCTGGGTGGGCTCGGGCTGGTGCTCTTCGCCACGTTCGGCCGCAAGCAGGACAATCCGGCCATCGTGCTGAGCTACGCGGCAGTCGAGGGCCTGTTCTTGGGTTCGGCGTCGTTCATCTTCGCCAACCTGATCTCCAACGGCGGTCCGGGCATGATCGCGCAGGCGATCGTCGGCACCATCGGCGTGTTCTTCGGCATGCTCGTCGTGTACAAGACCGGCGCCATCCGGGTGACCCCGAAGTTCACCCGCTTCATCGTGGCGGCGATGTTCGGCGTGCTCGCCTTGATGCTGCTGAACTTTGCGCTTGCGATATTCGGTGTCGGCGGCGGCGAGGGCTTCGGTCTGCGCAGCGGCGGCCCGCTGGCCATCATCTTCTCCCTCGTGGTGATCGGCCTCGCGGCGTTCAGCTTCCTGATCGACTTCGATTCGGCCGACCAGATGGTGCGCGCGGGTGCGCCGGAGAAAGCCGCCTGGGGCATCGCGCTCGGCCTGACCGTGACCCTGGTCTGGCTGTACATCGAGATCCTGCGCCTGTTGAGTTACTTCAACAACAACTAGCGCACCGATTCGGAAGAGGGGCGTCCACGGGGTGGGCGCCCTTTTTTCGTGCGCAGTGTGCGCTCAGATCGTCGTGCTAATCAACGATCTCAGTGCACACCACGCGCACGACTGGTGCGTGGCGAGTCCGGAGTCGCACGTCTGGACGCACTTGGAAATGCCACCCGGTTCGATCCCAATGCGGTTCTCAATATGGCCGGCAGGCATCCGGGCACCCCCGGCATCCCGCGATTGCGTGCGGCGCTGGAACGGCACGATCGTGGGGCCGAGTCATCCCGCGAGACCTGGTTGCGGTTGCTGCTCATCCGTGGCGGTTTCCCGAAGCCTCGCACGCAGATCCCGGTCTTCGACGATTACGGAAGAGCGCGGTACTACCTGGACATGGGCTGGGAGGATGCGATGGTGGCCGTCGAATACGACGGGGCGCACCATCGGGAACCGGCCGTTTTCGGCCGGGACATCATTCGTGCAGAGTTCATTGCCGAGCGCCATTGGAAACGAGTGCGGGTCGTCGCCGGGCAGTCTCCTGCCGAGGTCCTCGACCGAGTCGCGAGGGCTTGGGCGTCTAGTGTGCGACCAGATCGCGAAATTGCCTGAAATCGCGATCATTTCGCACACTAGGTACGGGCCTGGCGCAATGCTCGGACGGGCCTCAGGTGAGCCGCTCCACGACCATCGCCATGCCCTGACCGCCGCCAACGCACATCGTTTCGACGCCAAAGGTCTTGTCGTGGGTCTGCAGGTTGTTCAGCAGCGTCGCGGTGATGCGCGCCCCCGTCATCCCGAACGGATGACCGAGGGCGATCGCGCCGCCGGACACGTTGAGCTTGTCCTCGTCTATCCCCAGCTCCCGGGCCGATCCGAGCACCTGCACCGCGAATGCCTCGTTGATCTCGAAAAGGTCGATGTCCGCGATACCCATGCCGGCACCGGCCAGCGCCTTTCGCACGGCCTCGATCGGCCCCAGCCCCATGATTTCGGGTGACAATCCGGACACACCCGTCGACACGATGCGCGCCAGCGGGGTCAACCCGAGCGCCCTGGCCTTGGCGTCGCTCATGATCACCACCGCGGCGGCGCCGTCGTTCAGCGGGCACGCATTGCCCGCGGTGACCGTGCCATCGGGCCGGAACACCGGCTTGAGCTGGCTGATCTTCTCGTAAGTTGTGCCGGCCCGCGGTCCGTCATCGGTGGTGACGACGGTGCCGTCCGGCAGCGTCACCGGGGAGATTTCGCGGGCGAAGAATCCGCTTTCGATGGCCGCCTCGGCGCGATTCTGCGAGCGCACGCCCCAGTGATCCTGATCCTCGCGAGTGATACCGGTGAGCAGCGCGACGTTCTCGGCCGTCTGCCCCATGGCGATGTAAACGTCGGGGAGGTTGCCGTCCGCGCGCGGGTCGTGCCATTCGTCCGCACCCGCCGCGGCCTGCTCGGTGCGAGCTTGCGCAGCGTCGAACAGGGGGTTCTTGGAATCCGGTGCTCCGTCGGCGGCGCCCTTGCCGAATCGGGATACGGTCTCCACTCCGGCTGAGACGAAGGCGTCGCCCTCGCCGGCCTTGATGGCGTGGAAAGCCATTCGGGTGGTCTGCAGCGACGATGAACAGTAGCGATTGACCGTGGTGCCGGGCAGTAGGTCGTACCCGAGTTGGACCGCGACCACGCGAGCGATGTTGTAGCCGGCCTCGCCACCGGGCTGTCCGCAGCCCAACATCAGGTCGTCAAGCTCCCCGGGATCCAGGGCGGGCACCTTGTCGAGCGCGGCCTTGACCATCTGCGCAGCAAGATCGTCGGGCCGCATCGAGACCAGGGAGCCCTTGCCGGCTCGACCAATGGGGGAACGGGCAGTGGCGACTATGACGGCTTCGGGCATGAAGGCTCCTTTGGGAATCGAGCGGACGCATTACCGTGCGCAACGGCTAGAGCACTACCCCGAACCTAATGCCCGCTTGCGAACGCGACGGGGGCGGGGCTCTGCTGCGGGGTGTCATCGGGGGACATCCCGAGCACCGGGGCGGGGACACCGGTCGAGCGCCGCCAAAGCCGGCTGAGCCCGCTGAGCCGTGCGACAAGCGATCCACGCTCACCGGTCCGCGATCGCAGTGCTTGCGCGGGGGGCATCCCGGAGACCGACGCTCCCAGTGAACTGCACAATGCCGGCAGTAGCTGCATGGCCGCCAATTCGTAGCCGGCCGCCGACGGATGAAACATGTCCGGTGAGAACAACAACTCCGGGGTCTTTTGGAAATGCGGCGCCAACAGGTCGGAGAACGGCACCGGGACGCCACCGGCCGATCGCACCTGCGCAGCCTGGGCGCGGGCCAGGCGTAGCCCGCGGCCGCGGGCCACCCAGCGCAGCGGTTGCGGTATGGCGGTGATCACGCCGAAATCCGGGCAGGTGCCGACCGCGACGACCGCTCCGCTGTGACGCAGCCGCTGCACCGCCCGGCCCAGCCGACGGGCCGACGGGCCGATCCCGTTCGGCTTGGTGATGTCGTTGGCCCCGATCATGATCACCGCGGCATCCGGGGGCGGACCCGCGACGAACATGGCGTCGATCTGGCCGGACAGCCCTTTGGAGGTCGCACCGACGATCGCCTTGGTGCTGAGCCGAATCCGTTTTCCCGACGCTTCGGCCAAACCCCTGGCCAGCAGCACGCCCGGGACCTCGTCACCGCTCGTGCAGCCGTACCCGGTTGCGGTGGAATCCCCGAAAATCATCAGGTGCAGGTCGAACGGTACGCCGCGGTGCCAGCGTTCGACTGGGCCGCCGCCGGGAGAGTAGACGCCGTCAGCCCGGGGCGGGGCTTCCCACGACTTGGGTATCACCCGTCGGGCCTGCTCGGCCTGCCCGGTCAGCAGGTTGCGGGCTCCGACGTAGGCGGAGCCTGTCGACGCGAGAGTGGCCGCTGCCGCCAGCGCGATGGCCGACCGACGCGGTGCACTGAAGCCCACGCCAGCCAGTTTAGAGCGAACTCGAACGGTTACTGGCGTGGCGCCGCACATCGACGATCACAGTGCGGTATCAACTCCGGTACCAAATGAGTTTTACCAATTGTGATACTGATTACGTCTGACAAGCTAAGTTACGAGGTTGTCTGAGTAACTCGACTTATTGCGGACTACGACGTTGTAGGAAGTGGTGGGGATGACGGCTCCGAGTAAGGTGCCCAGCACTGCGCACCTGGGCGTAAGGCCAGGTAGAGGGCATAAGTTCCGCAGGTTTCCGGTCAGCGACGGCGCTCCTGTCGAGGTCATGGAGGACGGCCCGAGCATCGCGGGCCGTCTCATGGGATTGGCCGCGCTGCTGACGATCAAACCCACCCTGACCATTGGTAGCTACGCTCCGCGGCTGCCGTGGCCTTGGGGTCTGGTTGATATCGCCGCCAAGTTGATGCGTCCGCCCGCCGGTACCGTGCGAGCGACGATCTCGCTGCCGCACTGCACAGCGCAGCTGGTACGCGCCGCCGGCGTGCTGCCTGCCGATGGAAAGCGCAGCGTCGTCCTCTACCTGCACGGGGGGGCATTTCTGACCTGCGGTGTCAACACCCACGGACGTTTGGTGGCCGCGCTGTCCAAGTGCGCGGACAGCCCCATCCTGGTCGTCAACTATCGAATGGTGCCCAAGCACTCGGTAGGAACGGCGCTCGATGACTGTTATGACGCGTACAAGTGGCTTCGTGAGACTGGATACGAGCCCGACCAGATCGTCCTGGCGGGCGATTCGGCGGGTGGCTACCTGGCGCTGGCCCTTGCTGAACGGCTGCAGGTCGAGGGCATCAACGGCTACGTGGGCGAATCACCGGCCGCCATCGCGACCATGTCGCCGCTGTTCGAGCTCGACAACGAGGCACGTGGCGACCACCCCAACGTGCGCACCGACGTGATGTTCCCGCATAAGGCTTTCCACGCGCTGGTCGAATTGATCAGCGAGGCCGCGGGGCGCAACCTCACCAACGGTGAACCTGAGGCCGTCTACGAGCCGCTCGACCATATCGAGCCCGGGTTGCCCCGCACTCTCATTCACGTCTCCGGTTCGGAAGTGCTGCTCAGCGATGCCCGGAAGGCGGCTCGCCTGCTGGCGGCCGCTGGCGTGCCGGTCGAGCTGCATGTCTGGCCGGGGCAGATGCATGTGTTCCAGCTCGGCGCCCCCGCCGTGCCGGAGGCAAGCCGGTCCATCAAGCAGATCGGGGAGTACATCCGCGAGGCCACCTGGTAACGGCCTCGCCGGGCCTGACACGATGGACCTATGCGGATCGCCCGGCACGTCAGTGAGCTCATCGGCAATACCCCACTGGTACAGCTGAACTCCGTGGTCCCTGTGGGGGCCGGCGTCGTTGCGGCCAAGATCGAGTACCTCAACCCCGGCGGAAGTGCCAAGGACCGCATCGCGGTCAAGATGATCGATGCCGCCGAGGACAGTGGGGAGTTGCGGCCCGGCGGCACCATCGTCGAACCGACGTCGGGAAATACCGGGGTCGGACTGGCGCTGGTCGCCCAGCGGCGCGGCTACAAGTGCATCTTCGTCTGCCCGGACAAAGTCAGTGGCGACAAGCAGAACGTCCTGCGGGCCTATGGCGCGGACGTGGTCGTGTGCCCGACCGCCGTGCCGCCGGACCACCCAGACAGCTACTACAGCGTGTCGAACCGGCTGGTGAACGAGATCGACGGGGCCTGGAAGCCGGACCAATACTCCAACCCGATGGGCCCCGAGAGCCATTACGAGACGACCGGACCCGAGATATGGGCCGACACCGATGGGAAAGTCACTCATTTCGTCGCGGGGGTGGGCACCGGTGGCACGATCACCGGCACCGGCCGGTACCTCAAGGAGGTGTCTCGCGGGCGTCGCGAAGGCCCGGTCCGGATCATCGGGGTGGATCCGGAGGGCTCGGTGTATTCCGGCGGCACCGGACGGCCTTACCTGGTCGAAGGGGTGGGGGAGGACTTCTGGCCGTCGGCCTACGATCCCGAGGTGCCCGACGAGATCATCGCTGTCTCGGACGCCGATTCCTTCGAGATGACCAGGCGGTTGGCGCGCGAGGAAGCGTTGCTGGTCGGGGGATCGTGCGGGATGGCAGCGGTCGCCGCCATCAAGGTCGCCGAGCGCGCCGGTCCGGACGCGCTGGTGGTGGTTCTGTTGCCGGACGGGGGACGCGGTTACCTGTCGAAGGTTTTCAACGACGATTGGATGTCGTCCTACGGCTTCCTCCGCAGCCGGCTAGACGGCACGATCGCGGAATCGACCGTCGGCGATGTGCTGCGCGGCAAGTCCGGTGCGCTGCCCGACCTTGTTCACACCCACCCGTCCGAGACGGTGCGTGACGCCATCGGGATATTGCGTGAATACGGAGTCTCACAGATGCCGGTCGTCGGGGCCGAGCCGCCGGTGATGGCCGGCGAGGTGGCCGGCAGCGTCTCCGAACGGGAGCTTTTGTCCGCGGTGTTCGAGGGTCGCGCGAAGCTCGCCGACGCCGTCTCCCAGCACATGAGTGCGGCGTTGCCGCTGATTGGGGCGGGCGAATTGGTGAGCACCGCCGCGAAGTCCCTTCGCGACAGCGACGCGGTCATGGTGGTGGAGGAAGGCAAGCCGATCGGTGTCCTAACCCGTCACGACCTGCTTGGGTTCTTGTCCGAAGCTGCGGCCCGCCACTAACGGCTCGGGCACTATTTCCCAACCTCGTGCGCACGGTCCGTCAGGCGGTTCTCGGGTAGGGTAAGCACGCTCGTGTTCTGTTGACCAGCACTGGCAGCGATACCGCACTGGAAGGCGTTCATGACTGATCAACCGCCACCCCCGGGGAATTTTCCGCCGCCACCGCCTCCCGGTGGATATCCGCCGCCGCCCCCCGGTGGGTATCCGCCACCTCCTCCCGGTGGGTATCCGCCACCTCCTCCCGGTGGGTATCCGGCACCGCCCGGCGGCAGCTTCCAGCCGCCGCATGGGGGTTTTCAGCCGCAGGCCGGAATGCCGGGCGCGCCGCTGCCGAAGGAGTCGTACACGCCGTGGTTCACCCGGGTACTCGCCTGGGTGATCGATTTCATTCCCATACTGCTCATCGAGGGCATCGCCTGGGCGATCCTGGTGGGCACGCAGGAGACGGTCTGCATCACCGATGTCTCCGAGTATGAACTCGGCGAGTTCTGCGCCTCCGGAGCCTCCACGCTCGGCCAGGCCGCGGTCATCCTTGCCAGCGTGGTCATCCTCGCCTACGTCATCTGGAACTTTGGCTACCGGCAAGGCACCACCGGTTCGAGCGTCGGCAAGTCGCTGATGAAATTCCGTGTTGTCAGTGAAAAGACATGGCAGCCTATCGGTTTCGGATTGTCGATCGTACGGCAACTCGCCCACGTGATCGATGCCGCGATCTGCTACATCGGCTACTTGTTTCCGCTGTGGGATGCTAAGCGCCAGACGCTCGCCGACAAGATCATGACCACCGTCTGCGTTCCGCTGTAGAAGACGCCGCACAGAGACGAAGAGGAGAAGCCATGCCCGACAATCCGCCGCCCCCGGGTGGATATCCACCACCCGGGGGATATCCGCCTCCGCCGCAGGGCAGCTACCAGCCCCCGCAGCAGGGTGGCTATCAGCCCCCGCAAGGCGGCTACCAGCCTCCGCAGGGTGGATACCCACCGCCGCCTCCCGGTGGCTATCCGCCTCCGCCGCAGGGCAATTACCCGCCGCAGTCCCCGGGCTACCCGGCCCCGTCCAGCCCGGCACTGCCGAAAGAGGCCTACACACCGTGGATCACCCGGGTGGCTGCCTGGTTCATCGATTCGGTTCCGGCCATCATCGTGGTTGGGATCGCCCAGGGAATCGCGATTCTGACCGGGGACAACGAATGCGTCACCTACGGCGGCGGGGTGGCGTGCACCTCGAGCTATTCGCTCGTCGGGTCGCTGGTGTCCTTCCTGGGATCGGTTCTGGCGCTGGCGTACGTCGTGTGGAACTACGGCTACCGACAGGGCACCACGGGCTCAAGCATCGGCAAGTCGGTGATGAAGTTCAAGGTGGTCAGCGAGAAGACCTGGCAGCCAATCGGTTTCGGCCTCTCAGTGGTGCGCCAGTTGGCCCACTTCGTGGACGCCATCATCTGCTACATCGGGTACCTGTTCCCGCTGTGGGACGACAAGCGCCAGACCCTGGCCGACAAGATCATGACGACGGTGTGTGTCCCGCTCGATCCGCAATCGGCGTCACCCGGGGCCGGGCCGGCGCACCACCGGTAGCCGTTCATCGGAAGGCGCTGACTCCCGTCAGCGCCTCTCCGATGACCAATTGGTGGACTTCGGACGTGCCTTCGTAGGTGAGCACCGATTCCAGGTTGTTGGCGTGCCTGATGACGGGATACTCCAACGTGATCCCGCTGGCGCCCAGCAAGGTCCGGCACTGACGTGCGATCTTGATGGCCTCCCGCACGTTGTTCAGCTTGCCGACGCTCACCTGTTCGGCACGGATGCGGCCTTCGTCCTTGAGACGCCCGAGATGGAGTGCCAGCAATTGAGCTTTGGCCAATTCGACCGCCATGTCGGCGATCTTGGCCTGGGTGAGTTGGTACCCCGCCAGCGTTCTGCCGAATACCTCTCTGGCGCCGACGTACTCGAGCGTGGTCTCCAGGCAATCCCGGGCAGCTCCCACGGCGCCGAACACTATCCCGAATCTCGCCTCGGACAGACAGCTCAGCGGCCCCGACAAACCCCGGGCTGCCGGCAGTCTGGCGTCCTCGGGCAGGCGCACGTCATCGAGGCTGAACGCCGATGTGACCGATGCCCGCAACGACATCTTGTGAGTCATTTCGGTGGCGGTGAACCCCGGGGTGGACGTCGGTACCGCGAAGCCGACGATGCTGTTGCGCTCGCCGTCCTGTTCGCGCGCCCAGACGATCGCGACGTCGGCGACCGACGCGTTGGTGATCCACATCTTCGAGCCGTTGAGGACCCAGTCCGAGCCGTCCCGTCGGGCCGTCGTCCTCATGCCACCGGGATTGGAACCAAAGTCCGGTTCGGTCAAACCGAAGCAACCGATCAGCTCACCGGCCGCCATACCGGGCAGCCAGCGGTCGCGCTGTTGGTCGCTGCCCCACCGGTGGATGGCGAACATCGCCAGCGAACCCTGCACCGATACGAGGCTGCGCACGCCGCTGTCGACCGCCTCCAGTTCCTGGCACACCAGGCCGTAGGCCGTCGCGGTCGATCCGCCGCAGCCGTAACCGGTGAGATGCATGCCCAGCAGGCCGAGCTTGCCGATTTCCAGGGCAAGGTCACGGACCGGGACACGAGCCGTCTCGAACCACTCGGTGATATGCGGGCGCAGGCGCTGGTCACCGAACCTGCGGACCATCGAGCGAAGTTCGACGTCCTCGGGACTGAGTAGCGAATCGAGATCGAGCAGGCTGTCGACGGACGCGGTTCCGGAGCCGGGCATGCTCCAGTTGTACACCGCTACGCTGGTCCATCATGGGCGAAGTGAATCCACGGACCGGGCGAGATCGGCACTACGGTCCCGCCACCACGGCGATCCACGCCGGCTACCGGCCCGACCCCGCCACCGGGGTGGTGAACCCGCCCATCTATGCCAGCTCGACATTCGCTCAAGACGGTGTCGGCGGTCTGCGGGGCGGGTTCGAGTACGCCCGCACCGGCAACCCAACCCGGGCCGCGCTGGAAACGGCGCTGGCAGCCGTGGAGTCCGGCCGCTACGCCCGTGCCTTCAGTTCCGGCATGGCCGCCACCGACTGTGCGCTGCGGGCTCTGTTGCGGCCCGGCGACCACGTCGTGATCCCCGATGATGCCTACGGTGGGACCTTCCGTCTCATCGACAAGGTGTTCGGTCAGTGGGGGATCGACTACACCGCGGTCGCCCTCGACGACCTCGACGCGGTGCGGGCGGCCGTCGCCGACCGCACCAAACTGATCTGGGTCGAGACCCCGACCAACCCACTGCTGACAATCGCCGATATCGATGCGATCTGCACGATCGCGGCCGGAGCCGCCGGCGCATCGGGGCAGAGCCCGAAGGTGCTGGTGGACAACACATTCGCGTCACCGGCCCTGCAGCAGCCGTTGTCGTTGGGTGCCGACGTGGTACTGCACTCGACGACCAAGTACATCGGGGGGCATTCCGATGTCGTCGGCGGCGCCCTAATCACCAATGACGAGTCGCTCGACGATGCGTTCGCCTTCCTGCAGAACGGTGCGGGCGCGGTGCCCGGACCCTTCGATGCCTACCTGACCATCCGTGGGCTGAAAACCCTGCCGCTGCGGATGCAGCGGCACAGCGCCAACGCCGCCGCGATCGCGGAGTTCCTCGACTCCCATTCGGCGATCGGCACGGTGCTGTACCCCGGACTGCCGTCGCATCCCAACCACTCGGTCGCCGCGCGCCAGATGACCGGGTTCGGCGGAATGGTGTCGGTGCGGCTGCGGGGCGGTCCGCGGGCCGCCCGCGACCTGTGCGCCGGGACCGAGATTTTCATTCTCGCCGAGTCACTCGGTGGCGTTGAATCCCTGATCGAGTATCCGGGCGCGATGACCCACGCCTCGACCGCGGGATCTCAGCTCGAGGTCCCAGACGACCTGGTGCGGCTATCGGTCGGCATCGAGGACATCGCCGACCTTCTCGGCGACATCGAACAGGCGCTCGCCCGGCTGCCGCGAAACCATTAGGCCAGTTCCGTCAGGGCTTGGCGGACGGTTGCCGCGGTGACGGCGAGATTCACCTCGGGAAGCGCCGACGGTGACTCGTCGATCCAACTACCGCCGGCGATCTCGCCGGCGCGCGCGTGTACCCAACGCCAGCCGCGGTCGTTGAGGGTGAGCAGCGCGCCCAGTCCGTCGGCGGCATGCAGGATGGTGATGATCGCTGCCGTCGACGCATTGGGCGGTGTGCGATCGAAGACCGCCGACAATACTGCGGCGCGGGCCAGCCCGACCCGATCCCGATTAGCCAGGGTATACCCGTGGTTTCGGGCGAAGTTTTTGGACGGTAAGGCATTTCGACGAATCTGACCGGTGCGCTCCAGGTGGTCGACCAGGCGGCCCCGGGTTTTCTTGCCAATCTTCTTGATCGCGGTGGCCGGCCTGAGTGGCCTTGTCCGGAGCAACTCGAACGCGGGTTGGGTGATGGCATCGTCGGATGCCGCACCGTCTAATGCGATCAACCGCCCCGGCGGCACTGCCTCGCCCTCGACCGCGGGTCGAATCCGGCACGCGTATGCCAGATCCAGGAGAGTCCCCGCCGCGAGGACATGGTCACGACGCGGGCTGTCCAACCCCGGTCGCGCAGACGCGTTGTCCACCAACAGCAGGAAGAGATCCTCGGCGATCTGCGCCATGAGCTAAGCGCTCAGGAGTGGTAGGGCTCCGCGCTGAGCAACTTGACCACGAGGGTGCTCCCGTTGGGGATCGTGTAGCTGCGTACGTCGCCGACCTTGGCGTCGATCAGCGCACCGCCGAGCGGCGAGTTCGGCGAGTAAACCTCGAGCTTGCCGTCACTGATGCCCTCTTGCCGGGTGGCGATCAGGAAAGTCTCGGTGTCGTTCTCGTCGTCGCCATACTGGACTTTCACCACCGAGCCGGGCAGGGCCACACCGGACTGTTTGGGGGCCTCGCCCACCTTCGCGTTGTTGAGCAGTTCCTGTAGCTGGCGAATGCGGGCCTCCTGCTGGCCCTGCTCCTCGCGGGCGGCGTGGTAGCCGCCGTTCTCCCGGAGGTCGCCCTCTTCTCTGCGGTCGTTGATCTCCGCGGCGATCACGGGCCGATGGGCGATCAGCTGCTCGAGCTCCGCCTTCAGCCGATCGTGTGCCTCCTCGGTCAGCCAGGTGACCTGGGTGTCGGTCATGTCGTCGCGCTCCTGTCCTTGTTGCTCCCGGTTGCTCCCGCGCTGGTCGCGTAAGAAGCTGGGACACGGTGCGCGCTGGTGTCGACCGTGTGTATTGCCGCGAACGCGGGCGCTCAATCCCGCGCGCAGAAGCAGCAATACACGGCCCCAGCAGGAACCGTGTATCAATCGATGCTACCACCGGGCGGTCACCCGGTTTTCACGTTTTCGACGTTGGCCGTTTGTTGCGGGTCGTGGCGGCTATTCGCTCACCAGGTATGCCGGCACGTCGCTGCCACAGCCGTAGACATCGCCGATGACAGCGGGTCTGCTCGTCTTCACCACTGTCGTGACCTGCACCGTTTCAGCCGGCGAAGGCGGCACCAGAACTTCGCGCCGGCCCGTCTCGGTGCCGTCATATGCGCGGGCCCGCACGATGCACACCACCGGTAGCGAGGGGTCGTCACGGGTGACGCTCGCGATCACCTCAACGGTCTCGTCATCGATCACCCGGTAGCCGCTCAGCTCGCCGCGGACCTCGCCGGCCCCGAACCGCTGGAAGGCGACGACGGCGACCACCACCCCCGCTGCCAGCACCGCCGCCGACAAACCGATGGCGACCAGACGGCGCGCCCGGCGGTTCAGTCGCTGCCGCCCATAGCGGGAGGCGGGACGCTCGATCATCTCGTTTTGCATGCCCGTCGGTCGGATGGGTGTACTAGGACTGGAACTATAGGGCCAGTCAGCGTGGCCGGGCTTCGCGATGGGTTTCAGCGTGAGTTCGAGCGCGACTGTCCACACCGGTGAGCAGCTAAGAGGGACTAGTAAGAGGGACTAGGTTGAGCGAACTGCGGTTGATGGCCGTGCATGCGCACCCGGACGACGAGTCCAGCAAGGGAGCGGCCGCAATGGCGCGCTACGTCGACGAGGGGGTGCGTGTCCTGGTGGTGACTCTCACCGGGGGAGAGCGTGGCGACATCCTCAACCCGGCAATGGACCTCCCCGAGGTGCACGGCCGGATCACCGACATTCGCCGCGACGAAATGGCCAGGGCCGCCGAGATCCTCGGCGTGGAACACCACTGGCTGGGATTCATCGACTCCGGACTCCCCGAGGGGGATCCGTTGCCGCCGCTGCCCGAAGGATGCTTCGCACTCGAGCCTCTCGAGTTGCCCACCGAAGCCTTGGTCCGGGTGATTCGCGACTTCAAGCCGCATGTGATGACCACCTATGACGAGAACGGCGGCTATCCGCACCCCGACCACATCCGCTGTCATCAGGTATCGGTGGCCGCCTACGAGGCGGCCGCCGACCACCGGCTCTTTCCCGGGGCCGGCGAACCATGGGCGCCGCTCAAGCTGTACTACAACCACGGGTTCCTCCGACAGCGGATGCAGGTGCTGCAGGACGAGTTTGTCAAGCACGGTAAGGAGGGGCCGTTTGCGAAGTGGCTGGAAAGCTGGGATCCGGAGGAGGACCTGCTCGCCCGGCGGGTGACCACCCGGATCGAGTGTTCGCAGTACTTCGGCCGGCGTGACGAGGCCCTGCTGGCCCATGCCACCCAGATTGACCCCAACAGCTTTTTCTTCACCACGCCGATGGAATGGCAACAGCGGCTGTGGCCGACCGAGGAGTTCGAGTTGGCGAGGTCCCGGGTTCCGGTGCGGCTACCCGAGGCCGATCTGTTCGCCGGGATTGAGGAACGCGAATGACAGCCGCGATGGCCGCAATGGAGGCGATGGCCCCGCACCTGGACTGGGTGATCGCCGTGCTCGCCCAGGACGCACCGAGGCAGACGGGGCCGGACTTCGGCAAGGCCAGCCCGTTCGGACTCATCGTCGTGGTGCTGCTGTTGATCGGCACCTTCACTCTGGTTTGGTCGATGAATCGGCATCTGCGCCGGCTGCCCGAATCCTTCGACACCGACGATCGGGCCGGGGGCGATCCGGATATCACCACCGAGCCCCCGCCCGACGGTGATCCGCGCTGAGTCAGGTTCAGTCCGGAGCTCCCGTGTAGCGTGACCGCATATGAGCTTTGAGCCGGCCGAGTTGGAGGCACTGGTCCGGCGCTACCTCGACACCTGCGCGAACGGCACCGCCGACGATGTCGCCGCGCTCTACGCCGAGGACGCCACCCTGGAAGATCCGGTGGGCGGCGGCGAGGTGCATATCGGGCGGCGTGCCATCGCGGGCTTCTACAAGATCATGGAGAATGCCGCGGTCACGACCGAATTGCTGACGTTTCGCGCGGGCGGTCACGAGGCGGCTTTCGTCTTCGCGATCACAGTCGGGGGTGCGATGCGCATCGAGCCCATCGAGGTCATGTCGTTCGACGCGGCCGGCTTGATCACGTCGATGAAGGCCTACTGGGGCCCCCAGGACGTGACCCAGCCCGGCTGAGCGCGCTCAGAAGACCGCGAACCACATCGCGATGTAGTGACAGATCGCCGCGACGGCCGTGCACGCGTGGAAGAACTCGTGGTGTCCGAATGTCGTTGGCCACGGGTTTGGCCACTTCAGCGCGTAGAGCACGCCGCCGACGCTGTACAGCGCTCCGCCGACGATCAACAGCACCACGGCGGCGACCCCCGCACCATGCGCGATCGGACCGATGAACCAGGCCGCCACCCAGCCGAGCAGGATGTAGAGAGGCACGCCGAGCCACCGCGGAGCCGACGGCCACAACATTTTCAATGCGACGCCGGCCAGCGCACCCCCCCAGACGATCCAAAACAGCGTCATTCCGCTGCGTTCTGGCAGCGCCAGCAGCGCGAACGGGGTATAGCTACCCGCGATGAACACGAAGATCATCGAGTGATCGGCGCGCTTCATCCAGGTGCGTGCGGTGGCCGACTTCCAGGTCACCCGATGGTAGGTACCGCTCACCGCGAACATCGCCACGATGGTCAGTGTGTAGATCAGGGTGGCGATCCCGGCGCGGATGGATTCCACCGACCACGACACCGCGACCAGGGCAGCGCCAGCGACGACCGCGACCGCTGCCGAGTAGACGTGAATCCAGCCCCGCGCCCTCGGCTTGCCCAGGAATTGGGCGACTCCTTCGACGACCGCTTCGGGGAGATCCTCGGGTTCGTGCGGCGAGCCCGCAGGGCCGGCGCCGGCGGTACCCACCGGATCGAAGGACACCGGGTCGAGGGACGCCGGCTCAAAAGATTTGGCCACTTCACCTCCGCTGACTTGCATAGTGTTCCCCCGCGTCACAGTAGTCTTGAACCTCGTGGACCTCATTCCGCGACGCCTCAAAGGGCCTTTGTACCGGCTCTATGAGATGCGGCTGCGGCAGGGGTTGTCGCCTGCCCGGTCGGAACTGCCCCGCCACATCGCGGTGCTCTGCGACGGTAATCGGCGCTGGGCCCGCCAGCTCGGCCACCACGATGTCATCTACGGCTACCGTGCCGGCGCCGAGAAGATCGCCGAGATGCTGCGCTGGTGTCAGGAGGCGGGCATCGAGATGGCCACTGTCTACCTGCTTTCCACCGAGAACCTGCAACGCGACGCCGAAGAACTGGCTTCGCTCATCGAGATCATCACCGAGGTGGTCGAGGAAATCTGTGCGCCGGCCAACCGGTGGAGCGTACGCACCGTCGGTGATCTGGAACTCATCGGCGAGGAACCGGCGCGCCGGCTGCGTGACGCCGTGCAGTCGACCGGAATCGTGGCCCAGAGCGCGTCTTTTCACGTCAACGTCGCGGTCGGATACGGCGGCCGTCAAGAGATCGTCGACGCGGTGCGCGCGCTGCTGGGCAAGGAGTTGGCCAACGGCGCCACCGGCGACCAGTTGATCGAGGCCGTCACCGCCGAAGCGATATCGGAGAATCTGTACACCTCGGGGCAGCCCGACCCCGATCTGGTGATCCGAACCTCGGGCGAACAGCGGCTCTCGGGGTTCCTGCTGTGGCAGAGCGCCTATTCGGAAATGTGGTTCACCGACGCCTACTGGCCCGAATTCCGACGTGTCGACTTTCTCCGCGCCTTGCGCGCCTACAGCGCCAGGCACCGACGTTACGGGCTGTAGGGACGTCCGTCGTGGTAGCGCTCTCCGCCGTTGTCTTCGCGTTGAGTTGGTGGCTCGGGCTATACCTGCTGGCCCGCGACCCCCGCAAACCGGCGCTGGCGCTGGCGTCCTTCGGCCTGACCGGCTTTGCTGCCGTGGTAGCCCTGGACGCCATCCGCCTGGTGAGTGGATCCGAGATGTTGAGCCGGATCGAGATCTATGTGGTGGCGTTGCCCGGAATCGCGTGGTTCGCGGTCCTGTTGGAGCTGTCCCGGCCGAGGGATACCTGGCGCGGCCGGGCCGGCGGGGGTGCTCTGGTGGCCGGCGTCGGGGTGGTCGCGTTCACCGGCGCGGTGATGGCCGGCGACGTCGGCGGTCCGCTGCGACCCGGGCATTGGGTGATGTTCGCCGCGGTGTCGATTCCCTCGCTGGCCGCGATGAGCTACGCGGTGCGGCGACGCTCACAACCGGGGCCGGTGGTCGGTTTCGTGGTGGTGGCCACACTGTTCTTCGCCCTAGGCAATGCGATCCTGATCATCCCGCTCGGGCTGCTGCCCAGCTGGCTGGCTTTGGCGTCCACCGGCTTTGACGTCGCGCTGCTCGGGATCGCGGTCGCCATCGGCGATGCCTTCGACGAAGGCCACGCGCTGCGCGACGACATGCTGCGCTCGTTCGCCGGGACGGCGGTTGTGGCGGTGCTGTTCGGTGGTCAGATGCTGATCGGTCTGGCGGTGGCCGGCCAGAGTTCGACCATGGTGGTCCTGCTGTTCACCAGCCTTGCGGTGGCCATAGCGATAAATGTGCTCGCCGACCCACTGGCCGGGCTGCTCGACCGGCTGGCGTTCTCCCGCTCGCCGCGGTTGCGCGCCGACCGCGCGGCGCTGCGCAGCACCGAGGCGGCATTGCCGCTGCGGTCGGAAAACCCATTGGACGGTATGGACGAGGAGACGTTCATTCGCGTCACCCGGCGCGCACTCGGGCACTACGGCGACCTTTCCAAACTGGTCGCCAGCCCGTTGGCCGCGCTGCCGCTCATCGACGAGCGACTGAACAGCCGGGGAGCGCCGGACCAGCCGTTGGAGCGGGCCAACGAACTCCGGGCGCTGCTCGCGGAACGGATTGCCGGCCTCAAGCCGCGTGGCGGCGGCGACTTCGGCACCACCGAGCAGTGGCGCCACTACAACTCGCTGTACTTCCCCTATGTGGTCGGTGTGCGGGCCTACGCCCAGAACGCGACGGCTGCGGGGCTGGATCCCGTCGCGCGTCAGGCTTGGCAGTGGTTGGTCACCGAGGTGCCGCAGCGGTCGTTGCACAACTGGCAGAACGCCGCGGCCCGCGTCATCGCCACCGATCTGCGCAGCCATCTGGTTGCGGCCCGCTGACCTGCGGTTGGCAGCGCTTGGCAGCGTCCGGTGTCGAACTGGCAGTGAGTTCCGCGCAATGTAGCCGATGTGACCTGCAGTACCTCGGGGTCCGCCGGCCGGCGCGACCCCCGCATGACTGGTCCGGGGTCGGCCCCGGGCGTGCGAGGAGCGGTTGCTCGCATGCCGAGGTTTCGGTGTCGACCCCGGCGCCGGTCGTCGACGGAAATCCCAACGGAAAGGAAAACGCCATGACCGCCACCATCTCCACCCGACTCAACGAATCGACGGATTCGTTATTGCGTTTTGCGATGCGAGCCGACGCCGTTGTCAGCGGACTGGCCGGCATCGCCACGCTGATCTTCGCGCTTCAGTTCGCTGAACTGTCCGGCACGACCGTCGCCGTCGAATACACGATCGGCGCATTCTTCGTAGCGTTCGGCGTCGGTGTTCTCGTTCTTGCGGCTCGACCGGCGATTCGGTTGTCCGGACTGGTGTTGGCGATCGGCAACCTTGCCTTCAGCGTCGCCACCGTCGTCGTGGTGCTCGCCGACGTGTGGCCGCTGACCACGGCCGGGGTGGCCCTGGTGCTGGGTACCGGCGTGTACACGCTGATCATGGCCGAATTGCAGTACCAGGGTGTGCGCCGTATTGCCAAGGCCGGCCGGGTATAGCGCCGGGCTCAGAGTTTGCGCAGCCGCAACCGGTTGATGGAATGGTCCGCGTCCTTGCGCAACACCAGCGTGGCCCGCGGTCGGGTCGGCAGGATGTTGTCGATCAGATTCGGCCGGTTGATCGAATGCCAGATGCCGCGGGCGGCGGAAACCGCCTGATCGTCGCTCAGGGTGGAGTAGTGGTGGAAATGAGACGCCGGATCGGCAAAGGCTCCGGCACGCATCGACAGGAAGCGGGAGACGTACCACTGCTCGATGTCCTCGATGCGCGCGTCGACATACACCGAGAAGTCGAACAGGTCGGACACCATCAGTGCGGGTCCGGTCTGCAGCACGTTGAGACCCTCGAGAATCAGGATGTCGGGGTGCCGGATGACCTGCTTTTCGCCGGGAACGATGTCGTACAGCAGGTGCGAATACACCGGTGCGCACACCGCGTCCGCCCCGGACTTCACCGCCGTGACGAACCGCATCAACGCTCTGCGGTCGTAACTTTCCGGAAAACCCTTACGGTGCATCAGGTTTCGGCGATTCAGTTCGGTGTTCGGATACAGGAAACCGTCCGTCGTGACGAGATCGACCCGTGGATGGTGTTCCCAGCGCGCCAGCAATGCCTGCAACACGCGGGCAGTCGTCGACTTGCCCACCGCGACGCTGCCGGCGACCCCGATCACGAACGGCACCGGGCGGTCCGGGTTCTGTTGTGGCTCGCCGAGAAAGTTGGCGGTGGTGGCGAACAACGCCTGCCGGGCTGCGACCTGCAGATGGATCAGCCTCGCCAGCGGCAGGTACACCTCTTCGACCTCAAGTAGATCCAGCTTTTCGCCCAGACCCCGCAGTCTGACCAGTTCTTCCTCGGTCAGCTTCAGCGGGGTGGACATCCGAAGTGCGCGCCATTGACTTCGGTCGAACTCCACATAGGGGCTGGGTTCGCTCAGCCGCGCCATGGAGACAGTCTTGCAGTTAGCGTGGGTCGGCATGGAACGCGGTATCCGAAAACGTGGTATCCGGAGCGGTACAGAATCCAGCGCCTCGGCTTCGCTGGTCGATGACTATCTGATGCTCGGACTTCGTTTCGACAGAGTCGAAAAGGGTTATGTCGATTCGTTCACCGGTGACCCGCGGCTCAGGGCACTGGTGGCCGCCGAACCGCGCCCCGATCCGGCCGATCTGTCCCGCCAGGCCGAGCGGCTGCGCGCTGAGTTGCCGGCTGACCTGGACGATGCGCGTGCTGCATTTCTCGGGGCGCATCTGCGGGCACTGGCCTGCGCCGGACGCAGACTTGCCGGTGAGCACGTCGGATTCGTCGACGAGGTCGAGTCCTATTTCGACGTCCGGATCAGCAAGGGGGAGCCGGACGCATATCGGCAGGCCCATGCCAAGTTGGATCATGCGCTCGGCGGCTCGGGCGCGCTGTCGGAGCGGATGCAGGCATTCCGGATATCCGAGGAGATCCCACCCGAGCGCCTCCGGGACTGTATCCACGCGTTCTCCAGTGCACTGCGCGATCGCGTTCGTACGGCGTTCCCGTTGCCCAGCGGCGAGACGGTCGAGTACCAGGTCGTCACCGACAAGCCGTGGTCCGGGTTCAACTACTACCTCGGCGGCTACCGCTCGACGGTCGCCGTCAATGCCGACCTCAAGCAGCAGATGTCCAACCTGCCGAGGTTGGTGGCCCACGAGTCCTACCCGGGCCATCACACCGAGCACTGCCGCAAAGAAGCCGGCCTGGTCGAGGGCCTGGGCCAGGCGGAGCAGACGATCTTTCTGGTCAACACCCCGCAATGCCTGATGGCCGAGGGTTTGGCTGACCTGGCTCTCTATGCTGCAGTCGGGCCGAATTGGGGGAGCTGGGCCGCCGAGGTTTACGCCGACCTCGGACTGCGATTCGACGCCGACCGGGCCGAGCGGGTTGCGGAGGCGACCGCAGCGCTGGCCGACGTCCGCCAGGACGCCGCGTTGATGCTGCACGACGAGGGGCGCGATGTCGACGAGGTCATCGGCTTTCTCAAGCGGTGGCTGCTGGTCAACGACGAACGTGCCCGACAGACCCTGCGATTTCTTTGCTCGCCGCTGTGGCGCGCCTATACCAGTACCTATGTGGAGGGATACCGTCTGCTGCGCGGATGGCTGGACGCCCGACCGGTCGGAGTGAGCCTGACCGAGCGCTTTTCGACCCTGCTGGACGAGCCGTTGATCCCGTCGTCGCTGCGGGCCGGCTAGCCCATTAGGCTCGTCGGTATGTCTGCAGAGTCCGTGACCTCTTCGGCGATCTCCTCGGCGTCTGCCCTGGGTGCCGAGTATTCCGACACCGCGAGCGAGGCGTATCGCGCCGCGCTGCGGGTGATCGAGACCGTCGAGCCGCGGATCGCCGCTGCCACCCGCAAAGAGCTTGCCGATCAACGGGATTCACTCAAGCTGATCGCCAGCGAGAACTATGCGTCGCCTGCGGTGCTGCTGACGATGGGCACCTGGTTTTCCGACAAGTATGCCGAGGGCACCATCGGCCACCGGTTCTATGCCGCGTGCCAGAATGTCGACACCGTCGAGGCGCTGGCCGCCGAGCACGCCCGCGAACTGTTCGGCGCCCCGTACGCCTATGCGCAACCGCACTCCGGCATCGACGCCAACCTGGTCGCGTACTGGGCGATCCTGGCCACCAGGGTGGAGGCGCCGGGGCTGGCCGAGCTGGGCGCCAAGCATGTCAACGACCTGTCCGAGGCCGACTGGGAAGCCCTGCGGGCAAAGCTCGGCAACCAGCGGCTGCTGGGGATGTCACTGGACACCGGCGGTCACCTCACCCACGGTTTCCGGCCCAACATCTCCGGCAAGATGTTTCACCAGCGCCAGTACGGCACCGATCCCGAAACGGGACTGCTGGACTACGACGCAGTCGCTGCCGCGGCTCGCGAATTCAAGCCGCTGGTGCTGGTCGCCGGCTACTCGGCTTATCCGCGGCGGGTCGACTTCGCGAAGATGCGGCAGATCGCCGACGATGTCGGGGCCATCCTGATGGTCGACATGGCCCACTTCGCCGGGCTGGTCGCAGGGAAAGTGTTCACCGGTGACGAGGATCCGGTGCCGCACGCCCACATCACGACGACGACCACGCACAAGTCGCTGCGCGGTCCCCGCGGCGGTCTGATCCTGGCAACCGAGGAGTTCGCCCCCGCGGTCGACAAGGGCTGCCCGATGGTGCTCGGCGGTCCGCTGTCACACGTGATGGCAGCCAAGGCCGTTGCGCTGGCAGAAGCCCGCCAGCCGGCATTCCGGGACTATGCGCAGGCCGTCGCCGACAACGCCAAATCGCTGGCCGAAGGCTTCCTCAAGCGGGGAGCCCGCCTGGTCACCGGGGGAACCGACAATCACATCGTGCTGCTGGACGTGACGTCGTTCGGTCTGACCGGGCGTCAGGCCGAATCGGCTCTGCTGGACGCCGGGATCGTGACCAATCGCAACGCGATCCCGGCCGACCCCAACGGGGCCTGGTACACCAGCGGCATTCGCTTCGGCACCCCCGCCCTGACCACCCGGGGATTCGGCACGGGCGAATTCGACCGAGTGGCCGAACTCGTGGTCGAGGTGCTCGCCAACACCGAGGCGTCGGCGGCGTCGAACGGCCCCGCCGGAACCGCCAAGACCTCCAAGGCCAAGTACGTCCTTGCCGACGGCACCGCCGATCGGGTGCATGCGGCATCGGCGGAACTACTTGCCGCCAATCCGCTGTATCCCGGTCTGACGCTCTAACACCGAAAAGCCACCCGACACCCCGGTCCTTGATTTCCAAGAATGTGTGTATGGGGGTTACAGTTACTTTATGGCACAGAAACCTGTCGCTAACGCGCTGACCATCGAACTAGAGCCGGTCGTCCAACAGGAGTTGCGGCGTCACCTCGACTCCGAGGACCTGTGGTACGCCCACGACTACGTGCCCTTCGATCAGGGCGAGAACTTCGCTTTCCTGGGCGGACGGGATTGGGATCCATCAGCGGTGACGCTGCCCAAGCACATCACCGATGCGCTCGAGATTCTGCTGATCACCAAGGACAATCTGGCCGGCTACCACCGCGAACTCGTCGAACATTTCATCCTGGAGGCGAAGTGGGGGCGATGGATGGGGCGTTGGACCGCCGAGGAGCACCTGCACGCTATCGCGCTACGCAACTACCTGGTGGTAACCCGCGAAGTCGACCCCGCGGCCAACGAGGATGTCCGCGTCGAGCATGTGATGCAGGGATACCGCGCCGATACCTACAGCCAGCTGGAAACCCTGGCGTTCATGGCCTTTTTCGAACGCGCCCACGCCGTCTTCTGCCGCAACCTGCAGGACCAGATCACCGAGCCGACGCTCAAGGCGCTGATCGGAAGGATCGCCCGGGATGAGGAACGCCACGAGGAATTCTTCGCCAACCTCATCGGCCACTGTCTGACCTATTCGCGCGATGAGGCGGTCGACGCGATCGCGCGCCGGGCCGGCGAACTCGACGTGGTCGGCGCCGATATCGTCGCCTACCGAGACAAGGTTGCCGTCGTCGCCGAAGCGGGCATCTTCGACCGCGACCAGCTACGGCGCGTCATCTCCGACCGCATCGCCGGGTGGGGCCTGACCGATGAGCCCCGGCTACAGCAATTCATCAGCTCGTAACCGGCGAGCCGGTACGCCCCGGCGCGTCTGCGAGGCACGAAAGCCACACCCGGAGTAGCGTCGTTTTCGATGGCTAGCGACATGCTCTGCTGTCCGGGCGGTCCCGATCATTTCGATCACAGAGGGCCGGCCCCGGTCCTGGAGACCGCCGTGTGTCCACCGAGACGTTCGTGTGGGGCCGCATGAAGTCGCGCAGTCTCAGGAGCGCTACGTGACTGAATCGCAGGGCTGGCGGGGCCGGCAATCGGGAGTGAGACGGACCTACGTACTCGACACCTCCGTACTGCTGTCCGACCCTTGGGCGTGCACGAGGTTCGCCGAACACGAGGTGGTGGTCCCGCTGGTGGTCATCAGCGAACTGGAAGCCAAGCGTCATCACCATGAACTCGGCTGGTTTGCCCGCCAGGCTTTGCGGATGTTCGACGACCTGCGGCTCGAACACGGGCGACTTGACCAGCCCATTCCGGTGGGCGACTACGGTGGCACCTTGCACGTGGAGCTCAACCACAGCGATCCCACCGTGTTGCCCGCCGGCTTCCGGACCGACACCAATGACTCGCGAATCCTCACCTGCGCTGCCAACCTGGCCGCCGAGGGTAAGCAAGTCACCTTGGTCAGCAAGGACATTCCGCTGCGCGTGAAGGCAGGCGCGGTCGGATTGTCGGCCGACGAGTACCATGCCCAGGACGTCGTCACCTCGGGGTGGACCGGTATGTCCGAGCTCGAGGTTTCCAGCGAGGAGATCGACGGGCTGTTCGCCTGCGGCGATGCCGACCTCGAAGCCGCTCGTGACCTTCCCTGTCATACCGGAATTCGGTTGCTGGGCAGTAACTCTCACGCGCTGGGCCGGGTCAACGCGGACAAGCGGGTGCAGTTGGTCCGCGGGGACCGCGAGGTGTTCGGTCTGCGCGGCCGGTCGGCGGAGCAGCGGGTGGCGCTGGACCTGTTGCTCGACGAGTCCGTCGGCATCGTGTCACTCGGCGGTAAGGCCGGCACCGGTAAGTCGGCGCTGGCGCTGTGTGCTGGGCTGGAAGCGGTGCTGGAGCGTCGCACCCAGCGCAAGGTGGTGGTGTTTCGCCCGCTGTATGCGGTCGGTGGTCAAGAACTGGGCTACCTGCCGGGCAGTGAGAGCGAGAAGATGGGACCGTGGGCTCAGGCCGTCTTCGACACGCTCGAAGGCCTGGCCAGCCCGGCGGTGCTGGAGGAGGTGCTGTCTCGCGGCATGCTCGAGGTACTTCCACTGACCCACATCCGTGGACGTTCGCTGCACGACTCGTTCGTGATCGTTGACGAGGCACAGTCGTTGGAGCGCAACGTCCTGCTGACCGTGCTTTCACGGCTGGGTTCGGGTTCCCGGGTGGTGCTGACTCATGATGTCGCTCAACGGGACAACCTGCGCGTCGGCCGGCACGACGGCGTCGCCGCGGTGATCGAGAAACTGAAGGGTCACCCGCTGTTCGCGCACATCACCCTGTTGCGCAGCGAGCGTTCGCCGATCGCGGCGCTGGTCACCGAGATGCTCGAGGAGATCAGCCCGAGCGCACTGCCCTGAACTGCGATTTCGGCGTGTTTATCGCCGCTGACGAGCGACGACAAACACGCCGAAATCGCGGGCAGTGTCAGTTGCCGTCGCGGACCTTGGCCATCGCGAGCACGTCGAGCCGTCTGTCCAGCTCCTGCTCCGACAGTTTGTCGCCGATCAGGCCGCGGTCGATCACGGTCTGGCGAATGGTCTTGCGTTCCTTCAGGGCTTCCTTGGCGACCTTCGCGGCCTCCTCGTAGCCGATCGCCGAGTTCAGCGGGGTCACGATCGACGGCGATGACTCAGCCAGCTCGCGAAGTCGCTGCTCGTGGGCCACCAGACCGTCGATGCATTTGGCGGCGAACAACTTCGAGACGTTCGCCAGCAGCGTGAACGACTCGAGGACGTTGCGCGCCATCATCGGAATGTAGACGTTCAGTTCGAACGCCCCGTTGCCACCGCCCCAGGTGATCGCGGCATCGTTACCGATGACCTGTGCCGCCACCTGGGTCACCGCTTCGGGGATGACGGGGTTCACCTTGCCCGGCATGATCGAGCTACCGGGCTGCAGGTCGGGCAGCTGCAGCTCACCCAAGCCGGTAAGTGGTCCCGAACCCATCCATCGAATGTCATTGGCGATCTTGGTCAGCGAGACCGCGATGGTCTTCAGCGCACCGGATGCTTCGACCAGTCCGTCACGCGCCGCTTGTGCCTCGAAAGAGTCGGCGGCGGTGCGCAGTTCAGCGACTCCCGTCTGGTCCACCAGCACTTCGACGACCTTCGCTCCGAATCCGTCCGGGGCGTTGAGTCCGGTGCCTACCGCGGTACCGCCGATCGCTAGTTCACCCAACCGGGGCAAGGTCGCCTTCACCCGCTCGATGCCGGCCTGAACCTGGCGCGCGTAACCACCGAACTCCTGCCCCAGCGTCACCGGGACGGCATCCATCAGGTGAGTGCGCCCGGACTTGACCACCGTTCGCCACTGGCGGGCCTTGGCCGCAAGCGACTCGTGCAGCACTTCCAAGGCTGGAATCAGATGGCGCACAGCCGCTTCGGTTGCCGCGATATGCGTCGCGGTGGGGAAGGTGTCATTGGAACTCTGCGACATGTTCACATCGTCGTTCGGGTGCACGGTTACGCCGTTGGCCGCGCAGATCGAGGCGATCACCTCGTTGGCGTTCATGTTCGAACTGGTGCCGGAACCGGTCTGAAACACGTCGATCGGGAACTGGTCGTCGTGCCGGCCGTCGGCGATCTCGCCGGCGGCTGCGATGATCGCGTCGGCCTTCTCCGGCGCCAGCAGTCCGAGGTCCTTGTTGACTTGCGCGCAAGCTCCCTTGAGCAGTCCGAGCGCGCGGATCTGGGTGCGTTCCAGCCCGCGTCCGGAGATCGGGAAGTTCTGCACGGCGCGCTGGGTCTGCGCGCGCCACAGCGCGTCGACCGGCACCCGGACCTCGCCCATGGTGTCGTGCTCGATCCGGTACTCGCCGGTTTCCTGCTGAACAGCGCCGTCGGTGCTCATGTATGCCCTTCTGGTGTCGGTGATTACGGCAGCGGATATGCGGCCGACGTGTCGCCGGTGAAGTCGACCGCGGAGTACTCGTTGAGCTTGGACAAGCGGTGGTAGGCCTCGATCAGCCGGACCGTCCCGGACTTCGAGCGCATCACGATCGACTGAGTCGTGCAGCCGCCCGCGTAGTACTGCACACCCTTGAGCAAATCGCCGTCGGTGACGCCGGTGGCCGAAAAGAACACGTTCTCTCCGGAGACCAGATCGTTGGTGTGCAACACGCGGTCCAGATCGTGGCCACGATCCAGTGCTTTCTGCCGCTCTGCATCGTCGGTGGGGGCGAGTTGGGCCTGGATCGCGCCGCCCATACAGCGGATCGCCGCGGCGGTGATGATGCCCTCCGGGGTGCCGCCGATGCCGACGAGAAGATCGGTTCCGGATTGCGGACGGCAGGCGGCGATGGCGCCGGCGACGTCGCCGTCGGAGATCAACCGGATGCGCGCGCCCGCCTCGCGGATGTCGGCCATCAGCTTGGTGTGGCGGGGGCGGTCCAGCACGCAGACGGTGAGGTCGGCGACGGTCACGTTCTTGGCCTTGGCGACGGCGCGGATGTTCTCGCCGATCGGGGCCGTGATGTCGATGACGTCGACGGCGTCGGGCCCCACCGCGATCTTGTTCATGTAGAACACCGCCGACGGGTCGAACATCGCGCCCCGCTCGGCCACCGCCAGCACCGAGATGGCGTTGGGCATGCCCTTGCTCATCAGCGTGGTGCCATCGACCGGATCGACGGCGAAGTCGCACTCCGGGCCGTCGCCATTGCCGACTTCCTCGCCGTTGTAGAGCATCGGCGCGTTGTCCTTCTCGCCCTCACCGATCACGACGACACCACGCATCGAGACCGAGTTGACCAGTTGGCGCATCGCGTCCACGGCGGCGCCGTCGCCGCCTTCCTTGTCTCCGCGACCCACCCAACGACCCGCCGCCATTGCGCCGGCCTCGGTCACCCGCACCAGCTCGAGGGCGAGGTTTCGATCCGGGGCTTCACGGCGTGCGGCGCTCATGGGCAAGATTCTCCCATTAGTGGGTCCGCGTTTTGGAGCTGGGATACTGGCAGCCATGACGACGCCGCCCGACCCGGGTCACGGGGTTACCGGGGATTCGGGCAACCGAGCTGAAGACGCAGGCCGCGAGATACCCGAGGCCCAGGTTGTCGGCTACCCGGCCCCGGTCGCGCGGCCCGCGAAGGCCCGCGTGCTGCAAGACGGCCGCGACATGTTCTGGTCGATCGCACCGCTGGTGCTGGCTTGTGTCGTCCTCGCCGGTCTACTGGGTATGTGCTCATTCGCGCCGACCGGTCCCGGGCCCGGTCCGGTACCGAACTACGACGCACCGGCTGCGCTGCGGGCCGATGCCGAGGCGCTGAAAATCCCCATCCGGTTGCCGGCACTGCCCCAGGGTTGGCGGGCCAACTCGGGCAGCCGCGCCGGGATCGAGGGTGGGCGCACCGACCCGGTGACCGGGCAGCCGGTTCGTGCGGTCAGCTCGACCGTCGGCTACCTGGCACCCAGCGGAAACTATCTGGGGCTCACCCAGAGCAATGCCGACGAGGACAAGCTGATCGCCTCGTTCGGCCCGGACTTGGTCCCGACCGGAACCGAAGACGTCGAGGGCGTCACCTGGGTCGTCTACCAGGGCGGCGAGCGCGACGGCAGACCGGGCGAGCCGGTCTGGACGGCGCAGCTACGGGGCCCGACCGGACCGGCCCAGGTCGCGCTGAAGGGGGCAGCGGGTACGGACGAGTACCGTACGCTGGCGGCTGCGACCCAAGCCCAGTCGCCGCTACCGGTGACCTGACACAGGAGGCGTCATGACTGCACCCGAGGCCGACCTCACCGGATGGACCATGGCGCCGTTCTCGGCCGCCGGCCTCACCTACGACGTCTACAGCAAGGGTGCCGGGCCCGGCGTCGTGCTGATCCCCGAGATGCCCGGGCTTCACCCGGGCGTGCTGGCCCTCGGTAATCATCTGGTGGACAACGGCTTTACGGTCGCGGCCCCGTCGCTCTACGGCACGCCCGGGGCGCCGGGCGTCAGGCCGGGTGCGGTCCCGGTCATGCTTCGCGGGTGTGTCGCCAAAGAGTTCGCCGCGTTCGCGACCAATGCCGACCGGCCGATCGCCCACTATCTGCGCGGTTTGGCACGCGACCTCAACGCGCGGACTCCGGGCAACGGTGTCGGCGTGATAGGGCAGTGCTGGAGCGGTGGCTTCGCTCTGGCGGCCGCCGTGGACGATAGCGTGGTGGCCCCGGTTCTGAGTCAACCGTCGCTTCCGATTGGGCTGACCGCGAAGCAGAAAGCCGATCCCGGACTGTCGGAGGCCGAACTTCAGGTCGTCGAACGCCGGGCCGCCGAGGATGGATTGTGCGCTCTCGGACTGCGTTTCAGCGAGGACCCGTTGTCGCCGGCCGCCAGGTTCCGCACGCTCAAGTCCCGTCTCGGTGATGCCTTCGAGGTCATCGAGATCGACTCAAGACGGGGAAACGAGCATGGGTTCGGCAAGATGGCGCACTCGGTGCTGACTTTAGAGGTGCGCGAACAGGATGGGCAGCCGGCCTACGAGGCGCGCAAACGGGTTGTCGAATTCCTCAAGTCTCGGCTGGCTTAGGTTCGGGCACGGCGTTCGCGGGCTGGACTTCGGGTGCCGGTTCGGGGCTTTTTCCCGGGAGAATTCTTCGCCACCAGGGAATTTCACGCTCTGCTTCGTCGGACGGATCGACGCTGGTGAGCGAGTCAAGGGGGGTCCCCTTTTCGACGGCCAGGTAGACGCTGATCGTCGTCACGATGACGATCATCAGTACCGGCCCCAGAACGATCCCCCAGAAGCCGAACATCTTCAGGCCGGCGAACACCGCCAACAACATCAGTGCGGGATGCAGGTGCGCGCTCTTGGGCACCAGGAACGGACGTAGCACGTTGTCGATGCTGGTCGTCACGATGACGTGGAACACCACCACGAAGATCCCGCCGCCGATGTTGCCGAACACCGCCATGCCGATTCCCAGCGGAATGGTGACGATTCCGCTGCCCAGTGGGATGAACGACAGCACGGTGAGAAAGATGACGAACATGAAGAAGCCGTCGTGAATGCCGCCGATGTAGATCGACACCGCGCCCGAAACTCCCTGGCACACAGCGATGATGAACTGGCCCTTGACCGTGGCGGACACCATAGCCCCAACCTTGGCCAAGTAGATATTGGAAACCTGATCGCCCAACGGATTGAGGTCGCGAAACAACGTCAGAACTCGGTCTCCGCGGGTCAGCAACGCGAGGAACACGTATAGGAAAATGATCAGCGAAGTGACCATGGTGACCACGCTGCCCGCTGAGTCGCGCAATATCCCGAGGGCGAACTGCCCGCCGTTCTGGCCGAGCTTGGTGGCCGCCTCGCGAACGGAGTCCTGGGTCAGCGTGACGTCGATGAGCGGAATGCGGTCCAACGCGTGGTTGGCGGAGTCGAGCAGTCGTTGAGCCAGCGCGGTGAAGTCGGTTCGTTCCACCCAATGACTCACGCTGGTGACCATCTGGCTGATTTGCAGAAAGGCCAGGAACGCCACGCCCGTCAACGGCACGGCCACTATCGCGATCGCGGCCAGCAGTGTCACGGTCGCCGACAGGCCCACGTTGTTCCGCGTCCGTAGGCGTTGGTACAACGGGTTGAACAGATATGCCAGCACAGCGGCCACCGCGATCAGCAAGACGTATCCGCGCACGAAGTAGGCGCCGAAACCCAGGGCGATCAGGGTCAGGACGGCCAGCGCCCGCTTCTGTTTGAGAGTGAAATCCTGTGTCATGCGCGTATTCCCCTAACCGCCGAGCGCAACTTTATCTCGCGTCGCCCGGCCCGGAGCGCAATCTCGATCGCTGCCGTGACCGCTGCCCGGCCACAAATCGCATGGACAGCCGGTTCATCAGCACCGGTGCAGCACGCGCGAACAGCCATTGGGCATGTGCCACCGTGGGTTTGACCAGAATCGCCTTGTTGTGATCGATCGCGCGAAGCGTGTCGCGCGCCAGCCGGTCAGCGTCGTAGGGCTTACCGCCCTGGGACCGCAGGAAGTAGTCCCGTCCGACGAAACCGCCCAGCGCACCCTTGTCCAGGATCGGGGTCTCGACGGCCGCCGGGCACAGGGCCAATACCCCGATGCCGTGCGCGGCCGCCTCAGATCGCAGCGCCAGCGACAACCCGACGACGGCGTGCTTGGTGGCTACATAGCTGGTGACCTGGCCTGCGGCGGTCAGGCCTGCCATCGATGCGGTGTTGACGATATGTCCATGGCCTTGCCGGAGCATATGCGGATATGCGGCGACGACTCCATGGACCACTCCGCGCAGGTTGACGTCGATGATGGCATTCCACTGATCGAGGGTGAGCAATTCGGTGTCGCCGCCCCAGACGATTCCGGCGTTGTTGAACATCAGGTCGAGTCGCCCCTCGCGGGCAACCACGTGGTCGACCGCGGCTTGTACCGCTTTCGCGTCGGTGACGTCGAGGCACTCGGCACGGGCCCTCGGCCCCAACATCGCGGCCGTCGCTTCGGCGGCTGTACCCTCGATGTCGGTGCAGACCACGTGGGCGCCCGCCAGGTCCAGCGCGCGGCACAGTGCCGCACCGATCCCCGAGCCCGCACCAGTCACGATGGCCCGCTTTCCCGCGGCGCTCACGACGGTGCGGCCGATCGCAGCGCCTGGTTACCATTCATTCAGCTGGCCCTTCGACGGCGTTGATGCAGCGAAAGCCGATGTGACTCATACCGGTATCGACCATTTGCGGACGGCGTGCTGCGGGTCGATAGCGTTGGCAGTAGCTGTCGGCGCAGAGAAATGAACCACCTTTGACGACCTTTCGCGGAATACGGAATTGGGTCTGGTCCGGATCGTAACTATCTGCAGCACAGCATGATCCGGCTGCCGAGTTTTCGGAGTACCAGTCCAGGGTCCATTCCCACACATTTCCCGCCATGTCGAACAGGCCGTAGTCGTTGGCCGGAAAGCTGCCCACCGGCGTGGTCTGGCCGTACCCGGTGTCGGGTAGATAGGGAAACTCGCCGTGCCAGTAGTTGGCAAGCCGCTGGTTCGGTCCCTCCGGGACCTCACCCCAGGTGTAGGTGCTGTGCGCTCGCCCGCCACGCGCGGCCACCTCCCACTGGGCCTCGGTAGGCAGCCCGAGACCGGCCCAATCGGCGTATGCCGCAGCATCTTCGAATGCGACATGCACCACGGGGTGGTCGCCGCGGTTCTTCAACGACGAGCGGGGTCCGCGCGGGTGATTCCAGCAGGCACCCGGTGTCCACCGCCACCATAGGTTGATGTGGCGCAGGTCCACCGGGCCCTCGGTGCGACGGAACACCATCGAGCCGGGGTGAAGGTTCTCCGGTGGCGCTCCGGGATAGTCGACCGGGTTGAGCGGACGTTCGGCCACCGTGACGTACCCGGTCGCGTCGACGAACGCGGCGAACTGGGAGTTGCTCACCTGGTGCTTCTGCATCCAGAATCCACCTACGCTGACCTCCCGCACGGGGGCTTCCTCGGGGTAGTGGCGGTCAGATCCGACCGTGGCGATCTGCGGGGGAATCCACGCCCAGCGGTCAGTCACTGAAGACGGTTGTCCAGTCGTCGCGAATACTGGCGATCGTCCATCCCCGACCCTTCGCTAACTCGAGCGCTCGCTCTGCCCCTGCGACATAGTCGAATTCGCGTTCCGCGTCGTCGTGGCGCACTAGGATCGGCAGCGTCGGCCCCGGCCCGGCGTGCGTGTACTCCAGCATCTCGATATCGCCATTGGAGTTGCCCGCGGCCAGTATCGGCCGCCGTCCAGTGCGATCCCAGATCTTGACGGGCTTGACCGGCCCGTCGTTGAGGAATTCCGGCTTCGAACTCGTCTTGATGTGGCCTTCCTCGAACTCGAGCCCCACCGAGCTGCCGATCACCCGTTCCGGCGGTATCGCGTACATCTGCGAGGTGACCGGCCGCATGAAGTCCCGACCACCGCCGGAGGCGATGTAGCTGGTGAACCCGTTCGCTTCGAGAAACCGCAGCAACTCGACCATCGGCACGTAGCCACATGCGGTGTAGGGGCGTCCAAGTGTCGGGTGGGTGGCGCTGTCGAAGAATGATGTGACCCGCTCGGCGTGCTCGTCGACGGTGAGGCCCGCGTACGCCGAAAATACCTCACCGGCAAGAATTTTGAGCGCAGAGTCGTCACCCTGGTAGTGCTTGGTGACGGCATCGCCGAACCATTCCAGGTCGCCCGCCGCGGCGGCCTGGTAGGGCTGCCGGTCCGTCAGCGACGGGTCCGCCGCGGCTTGCTGCGCCAGACGGCGCACCAGAAAATCCAGCTGAATGTACGCCGGCTTCTCGCACCACAGGGTGCCGTCGTTGTCGAACACCGCGACTCGTTCCTCGGGCGGAACGTAATCGGGTCCGCCATCGAGGGTGACCCGTCTTGTGAAGTCGACTATTGCCTTCTTCGTGGGCCCGTCGGTCCAAGAATCCAACGCGCCCAACGGTCAGCCTCCGATCCGCTCAAGGAAATCGTTGAGCTTGTCGACGGCGTCGCTGATGGTGAACGAGGCAGGTTTCTGGCGCGGCGGGAATTCCTTGAAGGTCTCCAGGAACTGCAGGACAACGGCATTCGCCATGAACGCGATGTAGTCGTGGTCCAGGAACCAATCCCAGTAGGTGTTGGAGGTGATGTCGGCGCGCTCGTAGGGGTCGGTACGCAGGTTGAAGATCTTTGGGGCCCGCAAGGGAGTAAAGGGTTCGAACCAGATCTGCAGCGTCCCCTGACAGCGCTGCTCCATGAAGACGACTTTCCAGTTGTCGATCCGGATGCCGAGAACATCGCAGTCGTCGGAGAAGTAGATCAAGCCGCGGCGAGGGCTCTTGTCGACCTCGCCTGTCAGGTACGGCAGCAAGTCGTAGCCGTCGATGTGCACGTGATACGTCCGGTTGCCTATGGTGTGACCCTGCTTGAGTTTCTCCACCACGTTCGGCTGCCCGGCCGCCGACACCAGGGTCGGCAACCAGTCGTGATGCTGGACGATCTCGTTGGACACCACGCCCGCTGGGATCTTTCCCGGCCAGCGAATCATCTCCGGAACCCGGAACGCGCCCTCCCAGTTGCTGTTCTTCTCGTTGCGGAATGGGGTAGTGGCCCCGTCGGGCCAGGTGTTGGCGTGTGGACCGTTGTCGGTGGAATAGATGACGATGGTGTCTTCGGCGAGACCGAGTTCATCGAGAGTGTCCAGCAGCAGGCCTACGTGTTTGTCGTGGTCGATCATGGTGTCGTGGTACGGGGACTGCCAGCGGCCGGCCTGTCCGAGGCTCTCCGGTTTGGTGTGTGTTCGGAAATGCATGTGGGTGGTGTTCATCCAGACGAAGAACGGGGTGTCGGTTTCGGTCTGGCGTTTTATGAAGTCGATGGCAGCAGCGGTGGTCTCGTCGTCGATGGTCTCCATGCGTTTCTTGGTCAGCGGACCGGTGTCCTCGATGCGTTGCTTGCCCAGCGGCCCGAACCTCTCGTCCACCTCATCGGAGGCTTCGTCGGTGGCCCAGGAGTGGATCACGCCGCGGGGTAGCAGCTTCGCGCGCAACCGCGGGGCCTCCTGCTCGGTGGGGTAGTCCGGGTGCTCGGGTTCTTCCTCGGCGTTGAGGTGATAGAGGTTGCCGAAGAACTCGTCGAAGCCGTGGGCGGTGGGCAGATACTTGTTCAGGTCGCCGAGGTGATTCTTGCCGAACTGGCCGGTCGCGTAGCCGAGCGGTTTGAGCAGCGTGGCAATCGTCGGGTCCTCGGGTGACATCCCGACGTCAACGCCGGGCATGCCGACCTTGGAAAGGCCTGTGCGGTAGACACTCTGGCCGGTGATGAACGAGGACCGGCCCGCCGTACAACTCTGTTCTCCGTAGGAGTCGGTGAACCGCATTCCTTCGGCGGCGATTCGGTCGATGTTGGGTGTGCGGTAACCCATCAAGCCGTCGCTGTAGCAACTCAGGTTGCTGATCCCGATATCGTCCCCCCAGATCACCAGGATGTTGGGTTTTCCGTCAGGCATCCGCTGCCCCCTCACTGTCGCCGTCCGATGGTGCCCACCCTAATCCCCGCGCCAGTCCCCGTCGCGGCCTTCGGGCGCGCTGTGCGGTCTCAGCCTTCGGGCGGGGCCGGTATCGCTGCCGCCACCACCGGCTGGCGTGACTCCGCCTTCATCTGGTGGAACAGGTCGACGTAGTACGGCAGGCAGTGCTTCAGCGCGTCCTGGGTGGTGTAGAGCGGCCGATAACCGAGATCGCGCTGGGCTTTGCCGATCGAGAAGTAGTTGTCCAGGTAAAGCCGTTCCACCGCAGTGGGTTCCAGTAACGGTTTGGGCAGGCCGAAGCGGAAATGCAGCCATTGCCAGCCGGACATGACCAGCCACACCGGGCGGCCGGGGACCCGCAGCTTAGGCCAGCGCTGGCCGCACGCCTCGACCACCGGGCGGGCGAAATCGAACATGTTGATCGGCTCGCCGTCGTTGATGAAATACGCCTGTCCGGGGGCTGAGCCGCCCGGAACGAGGTGCTGCGCGGCGAGGATGAAGCCGTGAATCAAGTTGTGCACGTATGAGTTGTCCAGCTTCGCGTTCTTGTTGCCGACCAGAACCTTCACATGTCCGGCGAGCACGCTCTCGAACAGCTTGCGAAACATCGTCTGATCACCGCGGCCCCAGATACCACTGGGCCGGATCGAACAGGTCAGCACATCGGCCACCCCGTTCTGGGACAGCACGAACTTCTCGGCGACCACTTTGGTCTCGGTGTAAAGATCGTTGAAACGTTCTGTATAGGGCAAGGTTTCGTCGCCGCCCGAGATACGCTGGCCGCCCATCACCACGCTGTTGGACGCGGTGTAGACGAACCGCTTGACGCCGTGCTTCTGCGCGGCGCGAACCAGATTCTTGGTGCCGTCGACGTTGACGGCGAAGCTACGGCGGCGGTATTCCTCGGTAACCGACGCGCCGCCCATCAGGTCGATGACAGCCGCGGTGTGAATGATGGTGTCGGCACCGGCTACCACTGCCGCGACGTCGTCGGCGTTGGTGATATCGCCCTGGAATATTTCGAGCCGCGGATGAGCGGGCAGTGGCGAGGGGGCACGGTCGAAGGAGCGAACCTCCAGTCCGCGGTCCAGAAGTTCGGTCACCAGGTTGGCGCCGACGAAACCGGAGCCACCGGTTACCAGAACTCGGCCGAGTTCGGTCGTCGGCGATGCATCAACCATGCTGGGAGAATAACTGAAACGTGTTCCAATTTCGATAGCCGCGATATTTTTCGGGCTGTGCGCCTACCCGCCGCCGATCGCGGTCAACCGGCGTCGTCCTCGCCGGAGGACAGCGCCTGCTCAATCCGATTGCGCGCTCCAGCTAGGTGCTCTTCACACCGTTTGGCCAGTTGCTCGCCTCTTTCCCACAACTTCAGCGATGAATCCAGGTCCAGCCCGCCGTGTTCGAGTTGTTGTACCACCTCGATCAATTCGTCCCGCGCCGCTTCGTACCCGAGCTCACTAATGGGCTTCATCGTCAATTTCCCCAATCCTCGGTCGCTGGGCCCTCGCTGATCGCCGTAACGGCTCCATCCGCCAGCCGCACCCGTAGCCGGGCGCCGGCCGGCGCATCGGCCACCGAGCGCAGCACATGTGCGCTACCGGATGCAACGGCAGCCTGCGTCTGCACCCCGCTCTGTACTGCGGTCTGTGCTGCGATCTGTACAACGGCATACCCACGGGCCAAGGTCGCGGCGGGGCCAAGGGTGGTCAGTCGCGCCGAGAGGTGCCCAATGCGTTCGGATTCGCGCGCCACCAGCCGCGTGATGTCGCGGCGGGCGGCCGCCCGGGCCCGGTGGATCTCTTCGGTCCGACCTTGCACCGCCTCCAGCGGCCTGGCCAACACCGGCCTGCTACGCAACTGCGCCAGAGTGTGCTGTTCCCGGTTCACCCAGTTGCGTAGTGCGCGGGCGCTGCGTCGGCGCATATCGTTCACCAGCGATTGCTCGGCGGCGGCGTCGGGAACGATCCGCTTGGCGGCATCGGTCGGCGTGGCCGCCCGCAGGTCGGCGACCAGGTCGCACAGCGGGTTGTCCGGCTCGTGGCCGATCGCGCTCACGATCGGTGTCGAGCATCGGGCGATGGCCCGGCACAACGTTTCGTCCGAGAAAGGCAACAGATCCTCGAACGTGCCGCCGCCGCGGGCGAGCACGATGACGTCCACGTCGGCATCGGCGTCCAGTGCCCGCAGCGCCTCGACGACCTGCGGCACTGCGTTGGGGCCCTGGACCACCGTGTTTCGCACCGCGAACCGCACTGCCGGCCAGCGGCTGGTGGCTACCGCGGTGATATCGTGCTCGGCGGCCGAAGCCCGCCCGGTGATCAATCCAATGGTGTTGGGCAGGAACGGGATCGGCCGCTTCAGCCGTGGGTCGAACAGACCCTCGGCGTCCAGCAGTTTGCGCAGCCGCTCGATCCGGAGCAGTAGTTCGCCCAGCCCCACCGCCCTGATTTCGCTGACGCGGAGCGAGAAGCTACCTCGCCCCGTGTAGAAGTTGGGCTTACCGAACACCACCACCCGGGTGCCGTCGGTCATCTTCACCGGGGCGTTGACGACCACATCGCGCGGGCAGGTCAGCGCAAGCGACATGTCGGCGGCCGGGTCACGAAGGGTGATGAACGCGGTATTCGACCCGGGCCGCAATGTCAGCTGGGCGATCTGGCCCTCCACCCACACAGCGCCGAGTTTGTCGATCCACCCCGCGACGCGGATGGCCACGCCTCGGACCGGGAAGGGGTTATCCGCCGACTGCCCCGGCGCGGCAGCGCTCACTTGGCCGAAGCGCGGGTGATCCTGTTGGCCAGCAGGGTTTGGTACGGAGCGCGGGCCCTGGTGGACTCCTCGTAGGCGAGCAGTGCTTCCAGTTCCGAAACCCGCATCGAGGTCAACCGGGCACGCAGTTGCGCCAGAGTCAACTCCTCGTATTCGAGTTCTGCGACGATCTCCGGAACGGTGTCCGGCGTGGCGCCGGCGGCCTCTCCGGTCAACGACACCCCGGTAGCAGTACCGGCCGGCTTCTCCGGCTCCTCGCTGAACAGCGCGAAGCGCCCCTCGGTGAGCCGCTCCCCGTCCCGAAGCGGCAGGTCAAGCACGTCGGCTCCGCCGTTACCGTCATCGGAGACGTCGTCGTCGAAGGTCGCCCACTCAGGTTTTTCGTCCTTCGGCGGGAAGAGCGACCCCAGGGTTTCGTCGCCCTTGTTGACCAGGTCGGCCACGTCCTGCTGCATCTTCATCACCAGCTGAGCGATCTGACTCGCCACGGTCATCGGGTACATCAGGATGGTTTGCGGGAGCTTGCGGGTCTCCTCCAGGGCGGTTACCGCCGCACCCACCAGCAGACGGACCCCGTACGGTGCTGTTGCCATGGCCCTTAGCCTACGGCTGGGCGATGCCGACGGCGGGTCAGTACCCTTGGAGTCATGCCGCCGACTGTCAACATGGGGATTCCGGGCGCCAGCCAGAGCGCGGTGAACCCGGTGGGCGCCGCGGTTTCGAGCAAGCGGGTGCTGTTGGCCGAACCGCGCGGGTACTGCGCGGGCGTCGACCGCGCCGTGGAAACCGTCGAACGGGCGCTGGAAAAGCACGGCGCCCCGGTGTACGTGCGGCACGAGATTGTGCACAATCGCCACGTCGTCGAGACACTGGCCAAGGCCGGTGCGGTGTTCGTCGACGAGACCGACGAGGTGCCCGAGGGCGCTATCGTCGTATTCTCCGCGCACGGGGTCGCGCCCACCGTGCATCAGAACGCGGCCGAGCGTGACCTCAAGGTCATCGACGCCACCTGCCCGCTGGTTACCAAGGTGCACAACGAGGCCAAGCGGTTCGCCCGCGATGACTACGACATTCTGCTGATCGGGCACGAAGGTCATGAGGAGGTCGTCGGTACCGCCGGGGAGGCCCCGGATCATGTGCAACTGGTGGATGGTCCGGAGGCCGTCGACCGTGTCACGGTCCGCGATCCGCAGAAGATCATCTGGCTCTCACAGACGACTCTGAGTGTGGACGAGACGATGGAGACCGTTCGCCGGCTACGGGAACGTTTCCCTACGTTGCAGGACCCGCCCAGCGACGACATCTGTTACGCCACCCAGAACCGCCAGGTTGCGGTGAAGGCGATGGCACCGGAATGCCAGTTGGTGATCGTGGTCGGTTCGCGGAACTCCTCCAATTCGGTGCGGTTGGTCGAGGTCGCGTTGGGAGCCGGATCGGACGCCGCTCACCTGGTGGATTACGCCCAGGACATCGAGCCGGAATGGCTGGAGGGTGTTACGACGGTCGGTGTCACCTCCGGCGCTTCGGTTCCCGAAGTGCTGGTTCGCGGGGTGCTGGAGCGGCTGGCCGAATACGGCTTCGACATCGTGCAGCCGGTCACCACAGCCAACGAGACTTTGGTGTTCGCCCTGCCACGGGAGATTCGGCCGGCACGAAGCTAGTTCGTGCCGATCAGATGTCGTATTCCCACTGGTCGGCTCCGCCGCTGCGCTGGCCGCGCCGCCGGTAGTCCGGCCGATCGTCGGAGCCGTCTGCGCCGCGATAACGCACCCGGGAGACCGGGTGATGCGAGCCGTTGCCCATCGGGCGATGGGGCTCCAGCGGCTCGTAGTCGTCATGACGACGGCGCTGCGGCGTGCGGTCCCGCCGTTCGGCGCGATCGTAGGCTGACCGGCGCTCGTTCGGCGGGGCGGCCCGGCCGGGCTCCCGTTCCGCGGGCCGGGGTCGTCGGCGCGGTTCGGTGGGTGGCATCGGGTCATTGGGCCGGGGTCGCCGAGCGCGGGGCGGGTTGGCGTCCATTCTGGGCGGGGCGACATCCGATTCGGGTGGACGGGCGTGCCGTGACCGAGGCGGGGCGCCACGTTTCACCGGCCGGCCGGTCGCCGGGCGGGCAGCCCGGTTGCCGGCCGGCTTGCCCGCACCGCCGGGCCGGCGGCCTACCGAATGGCGACGACGCTGCTCGTTCTCGACTCCGGTCCCGGTGCCCATCAGTGCCGCCAACTTCCCGGCAAGGCGACCGTCGGCGGCCTTCGCCCCCCGGTCAGCTGTCGTGGTGTCCTGCCGGGACGATGCACCCAGGTACCAGCGGGCAGCACCGATCACCAGCACGGCCGCCGAGGTGAAGAACATCAGCGGGAAACGCTCGATCAACGGGTATCCGCAGTTGATCAGAACGTCCTTGATGCCGTGGATATCCGAAGCGTGCATCAGGTAGTAGGACCCGGGCACCATGACGAACAGGATCAGCGGCGGCTGGATGACCGAGGTGAACACGGCGGCCTGCCGCACCGCAACGACTGCGGCCAGGCAGCCGAGCGCATAGAGAGCCGCAAAGACACCGGTCAACTCCTTGTCGCCGGATGCCGCGTCTATTGCGAAGCCCGTCGCCGCCGCGACGACGGCGATAAGGACCGCGCCCCACCACGGGACCCCCGGGATGTTGGGGTGCGCAGAACGGTAATGGGCCGGTACCGACGACCGCGCGCGCTGTCCTGACACAGATCGACCGTACCGGCTCGGTGGCCAAGAACGCCGTCAGCCAACAGTGGCGTGCCGGTCTCGTCGACTCCGGGTCTCCTACACTCTGGGTCCGTGGGCCTGAATCTGGGAATCGTCGGACTGCCGAACGTAGGAAAGTCGACCTTGTTCAACGCACTGACACAGAACAACGTGCTGGCCGCCAATTACCCCTTCGCGACCATCGAGCCGAATGAGGGAGTAGTCGCGCTCCCGGATTCGCGACTCGGCGAGCTGGCCGAAATCTTCGGTTCCGCGAAAGTGGTGCCCGCGCCGGTGACGTTCGTCGATATCGCGGGCATCGTGAAAGGGGCCTCCGAGGGTGCCGGCCTGGGAAATCAATTCCTGGCCAACATCCGCGAGTGTGACGCCATCTGCCAGGTCGTCCGGGTATTCGCCGACGACGATGTCGTGCACGTCGACGGCAGGATCGACCCCGAATCGGACATCGAGATCATCGAAACCGAATTGATCCTCGCCGACCTGCAGACGCTGGAACGGGCGCTGCCGCGACTGGAGAAGGAGGCGCGGACCCACAAAGAACGCAGGCCGGTGTACGACGCGGCGACGGCGGCGCAGCGGGTCCTCGACACCGGCAAGACCCTGTTCGCTGCGTCTGATCCGACTACCGCGGGCTCGGCCGGGGTCGATGTGTCGTTGCTCAAGGAACTCAATCTGTTGACCACCAAGCCATTCCTTTACGTCTTCAACGCCGACGAGTCGGTGCTCACCGACTCGTCGCGAATCGCCGGACTGCGTGAACTCGTCGCACCCGCCGATGCGGTCTTTCTGGATGCCAAGATCGAAGCGGAGTTACAGGAACTTGACGACGAGTCGGCTGCCGAGCTTCTCGAGTCGATCGGTCAGACCGAGCGTGGCCTGGATGCCTTGGCGAAGGCTGGTTTTCACACCCTGCGACTGCAGACGTATCTAACGGCGGGCCCGAAGGAGGCTCGCGCCTGGACGATTCATCAGGGCGATACCGCGCCGAAGGCAGCCGGGGTCATTCATTCAGATTTCGAGAAGGGCTTCATCAAGGCCGAAATCGTGTCCTTCGAGGACCTCGTCGCCGCGGGCTCGATGGCCGCGGCCAAAGCCGCGGGCAAGGTGCGCATGGAGGGTAAGGACTACGTGATGGCAGACGGCGACGTGGTGGAGTTCCGATTCAACGTGTAAACGCTATTGACGTATCGTCTGGCGAACGTCGAAACGACCCTCGTTGTCGCCTCGGTCGCGAGCAGGACCATGTCAAAGCAATGCGGGTTCGCCGATCTTGAAGAAGTAGGGTGTGCGAGATGACGATCCGAGTCAACGTCGACAACTTTGTCCGTGCGGAGACCCACCGGATGTTCGCCGACAACCAGGCTCTGGCCGGCGGGGTCGGGAAGCTTCGGCACAACCGAACGCCCGCTCGCATCGAGGAGCAGACGGTCATCAGGCTCAACCGGGACACGCTCTATAGCTTCGCGGTGGTGGATCTGGCCGAGCCTGCTCGCCTCACCTTGCCGGAGCCAGGCGGCCGCTACCTCTCCGCAATGGTCGTGAATGAGGATCACTACATAAACCGGGTCATACACGAGCCCGGTGAGCACGTGCTCAGCCGCGATGAACACGGATCTCGTTACGTATTCGTAGCGGTCCGCATCTTGGTCAACCCGGACGATTCCGAGGACGTGCGGGCGGTGGGCAGACTCCAGGATGCACTGGCCATCACCTCAGGTTCCCAACAGAGGTTCGCCATGCCCGACTATGACGCCGAAAGCCTCGACGCAACCAGGAATGCGCTGCTGGAGTTGGCCCGCGGGCTCGACCGCTTCGACCGTACTTTCGGTGCGCGAGGGGACGTCGACCCGGTTCGCCACCTGATCGGATGCGCGGCCGGCTGGGGTGGGCTTCCGACCTCAGAGGCGGCCTATGTCGGCGTCGACCCGGGGCTCCCGCCGGGCGATTACGAGTTGACTTTCGCCGAGGTTCCCGTCGATGCCTTCTGGTCTGTGTCGGTGTACAACGCGCGCGGCTTCTTCGAGCCGAACCCGCAGAACCTCTACTCGGTCAACAGCGTCACCTGCACGCCGAACGACGACGGTTCGGTCACGGTTCGTTTCATCGGATCGAACGGGGCCGAGACGCCTGCCAATGCGATCGTCACCCCGAGCGGATGGAACTACCTCATCCGGCTCTACCGGCCAAGGGCGGAGATACTCGAGGGCCGTTGGTCACCCCCGACGCTGAGGCGTTCAGATTCGGGTTGACGGCGATCGATTCGACGCCGGCAGTGACGTCTAGCCGGTGGTGTCGCGCGGTTCCACGAAAGAAATCGCCAAAATCATCCCGAGCAATCCGAAAATGGTCAGCGCCGAAAGCAGATCGCCCCATTGAAACGGGTAGAGTTCACCGTCGATCGAGAGCACCAGCACGGTTTCGATCACGCCGAATAACACGAAGAACGCCCCGAAGAGAGTCCGCGAAACCTTGCGATGCAAGGCAGTACGTCGCAGCTCGATCAGGAGTGTCAATAACAGCAACGGCAGGATCTGCGCCAATGCGGAGGCTGTTGGGCCATCCATCACCACGATCGTCACGCGCCGGCTCCGCTCATCGCATCGGAGGGTATCAACTGTGCCGCCCGCTTTAGGCGGGTGCTTTCCACGCCGCGTCGGCTGCGGACGGTGACGCGATGGCAAATCCGTCCGAAGGTACTCGCCGCCGACTTATCATGGGGTATGACTCGGCTCGGCCTCGTTCCTGCGATCGCCGCGGCGGCCCTGTTCGCCGGAGCCTCGGGGGTTACTCCGGTTCGGGCGCAGCCGCCGCCACCTTGTTCCTTCACGCTGTCGCCGCCTCGGGTGGTGCAGATTTCCGGCGTCGACATGGTGGCGGCAACGGTGGCGCCCGACGTGTGTGGACCGCCGGCCGCTCCGGCTCAAAGCGTGGCCTGTCTGCAGATACAGACGGGTGATCGGGTCGTTCGCTGTTTTCCGAGTGACGCCTCGGGAAGCGCGCAGGCTCTCTTAGCGCCCTATGTGCCCGGAGCCACCTACATCGCGACCGGCCGGGGTTGCAGCACCTGGATCGGACAGTTGCCCGCACCGGAATGCCAACTGCTGGGCCCCAATTCGGCAACGCTATAGCCAGCGAAGGCTGAACTGGTCGAAGGCGAGGCGTTCGGTCACGGCAGGACGGCAATCTCGTCACCGAGTCGATATCCGGGCGTCAACGGCAGCGTGTCGCCGCTCCAGAAGGACCCCGGATCAAACCAATTGAAGTGTTTCTCCGTTGTGAGCAGTCCCATCTCCTCGTAGGTGATGGCGACCGTCTCGGCGCAATAGGCGGTCTCCAAACCGGCGCTGACCCTTCTCGCCTTCTGTCGCTCCACGGTTTGGCGGACCTTCTTGTGCACGAACGGGATTCCCCGAGTGAAGTCCGCGGCGTTGGGTACCCGGCCACGCATCCAGCGACCGGTCAACCGTGCCGTGGAGGGGAAAGGGGTGCCATCCATTCGCGCGATCACCCGCAGCATCCGGTCCTCCTGTTCTCGGCTGGCGTAGGGGGTGAGCTGGCGTAGCCAGCAGCGTTGGCCATAGGTCTTGACCCAACGAAGCGCGGCCTGGCGTAGGTCGTTGAGCTGAACCCCCCGGTGATTGGTACCGGTCCACATGTCGAGCAGCTTGTCGCCGAGTTCGGCATGCCAGATCAGGGGCGGCAGGTCGTCGATCGCGACGGTCATCCCGACGTGATTGACCGGGCTGTTCGTCATCGACTGGATGGCGCGGTCGGGGCGGGATTGTCCGCGGAAGAGCCAGATGTCGCCGGTACGCGTCTCGTCCAGCGCGCGCTGCAGTGACACCGTGCTTTGCTCCACCCCGTCAGCTTAGGCAGACTGGACGCGTGCGTGGAATCTGGAAGTGGGTGGGACTTGCCGGTGTCGCCGGTGTGGTGGCGGGCGGTGTGCTCGTCGCGCGCGATCAGCGTCGTCGCAATTCCTATACCCCCGAGGATATTCGCAGCCGCTTGCATCAGCGGCTTGCCGAAGCCGAGGCCGACCGCAGCTAGGTCACGACTGGATCGCCACCGCATAGAGCATCTGGGCGCCGGCGAACCCTTTGAGTTCGGCTTCGCGACCTTCATCGATAGCGATATCCGCGCAGTCAGCGCGATCGCGGATAGCGTCGCGAACCGCACCGCTGACCAGAATCTCGCCGCCGCCGGCCTGGGCGGCGACTCGCGCGGCCATCGCGACGTTGCGTCCGAACAGGTCATCGCCGCGCCGCACCGACTTGCCGGCGTGGATCCCAATGCGCACCCGAATGCGGTTGGGGTGCTTGCGTAGTGAGTGTTGTATCTGTATCCCGCACCGAACCGCTTGATCCGCCCTGGCGAATGCGACCATGAATCCGTCGCCCTGGCTCTTCACCACGTAGCCCGAGTTATTGGCGACGTACCGGTGCACGGCCTTGTCGTGTTTGGCGATCAACCTGACCCAGGCTCGGTCGCCGATTCGTTCGTTGAGGGCCGTGGAGTCTTCGATGTCGGAGAACATGATCGCCACGTTGCCGCTGGGTGCCAGTCGCGCCAGGTCGGGCCTCTCCACCTCGGCCCAGTCGGCGAGATCCTCGATGGAGGACCGGACCGCCGCACCGAATCCGTCCGTGCGGATGATGTTCGCGGTCTGCCATACCGTCTTGACAGCCTTGGTGCCGCCGGACAGCAGCATGTTTCGGGTATCGGCGCGGCGACGCAGTTCTGCGGACTCCTCGCGTGCCGCCCTCAGGCGCAGCGTCAGCACGGTCAATGCGATGGTCTCGGCGATGACGACGGCCGTCATCGCGTACGCAGTGATATGGATTCCGGTCACGGGTCCAGCCTTTCGCCTACCACCCTTCGGTGAGAACCCGGTCCAGCGTATCGACGTAGAAGTCGGCCCCCTCCACATCGATGCACAAGGGCGGCTTGGTCTTCAGAACATTCTTGTGGTCGCCGGTGGGTTGGATGATCACACCCAAATTGAGCATCCGGTCGCAGATCGCCGATGTCTCTTCGGGTGCAGGCTCCAATGTGGCTAGGTCACGAACCAATTCGACGCCGAGGTAGAGCCCGAAACCGTGCACCGTTCCGATGATCGAATGCTTGTCGGCGAGCTGCAGCAGTCGGTGCTTGAGATGCCCGCCGACTCGCATGGCGTTGTCCTGCAATCGTTCTTCGCGCAGCACGTCCAGAACCGTCATACCGATCGCACACGACAGTGGGCTGCCTCCGGTGGATGAGAAGAAGTAGCCCTGCGACGAGAACGCCTCGGCGACTGCGCGGCTGGTGATCACCGCGCCCAGCGGATAGCCGTTGCCCGTCGACTTTGCAATGGACACGATGTCGGGGATCGCCTGCTGCTGCTGGAATCCCCAAAACCATTGGCCGAGACGACCGTAACCCACCTGCACCTCATCGGAAATCGCCAGGCCACCGGCCGCTCGTATGGCGGCGTACACCTGCTGCAGGTAGCCGTCGGGCAGCGCCATACCGCCGGCGTTGCCGTACACGCTCTCGCAGATGAAAGCGGCGGGGGCCTTGCCGGACGCGGCCAGCGCTGCTATCTGGTCCACCGCCTCGCCCGCGTAGCGACCCGCCTCCGGGCCGCGGTACTTGCCCCGGAAGCTGTTCGGTGATTCGACGGTGTGCACCCATTCGGGCCGGGTGTCAAGGGCGTTCGGATTGTCGGCCCTGGATGTGGACACCGCATCGGTGCCGTAGGTCCATCCGTGATAGGCCTCGCGAACCGCGACCACATGACGCCGGCCGGTGGCCGCTGTGGCCAGACGGATCGCCAGATCGCTTGCTTCCGATCCGGAATTGACCAGGAATACCGTGTCCAAGGGCTCCGGCAACAGCGCTGCGAGACGTTCGCTGAAGGAGACGACCGCTTCGTAGTTGAATCGGGAATTCGTATTGAGCCGGCGGAGCTGGCGTGCCGCGGTGTCGGCAACCCGCGGATGCGCGTGACCGAGCATGGTGACGTTGTTGACCATGTCCAGATAGCTGCGGCCTGCGGTCGAGATCAGGAAGTGCCGCCGGCCGCGCTCGAACTGGGGCGGAGTCCGGTAGTAGAACTCCTGCACCGGTGCAAAGCTGGCCTCGCGCCGCGCCAGCAGGGTTTGTCCCCGCTTGCTGTCGATGTCCGTCGCCGGCGTCAGGCCCAACAGCGGCGACGGATCACGGGTAAGGCCGAGCCACCCTGTCGCCAAGTCCACCGTGGTGTACCACGGCGCGACGGGTGCTCCGACCGGACGGACCCCCAATTCGATACGCGCGTTCGCATCTGCCTGCCCGAGCGGCTGACCCATCCGCACCGCACCGATTGACGGCTCCGACAGCCCGACGAGCGTGACCTCGAAGTCGTCGCCGCGCAATGTAATCCCGCCCTCTTCGGCGGTCACATGACCGTCCCACGGCGCGCTGATTGCGGTGGCCGCCGCCGGCCAGAAGCTCATTCCGGTTGCGACGACGTCGGGGGACTCCTGGCTCAGTCGCGGTGCGCGGCTGAACCGGGCCTCACCGAAGCGGGTGTGAACCAGTGATGCGCCGGACTGCAACGCGGCGACTGCGCATCGGTCCTCCACGTCTGTCGGCAGTCTTCCGGCTTCGTCGAACGCATCGTCGTAGACCTCGGAGGTGCTGGACAGATCGAGGGTCACTACCGTGGCGGGATCCGCCGTGATGATCGGATTCGGTACGGCCAGTGGCGCGGCGGGCTGGGCCAGCCCCAGATCGGCTGTGATGACCGCGCTCATCACGTCCAGCGGAATGGAGGTCGCCAGATCGAACATCCGGCTCTCGGCGCCGGACTGCTCGGTGAGGTAGTCGTTGTCGGGATCCAGGCCGGCCTGCTGGGCGCCGCTGACGATCAGCACGGCCGTTCGCAGCACCAGCAACGGCCACACGGCGGCTGCCTCGACCGCGGACAGTGGCCGCACCGCGTGAAACGCCCGAATCGCCGGCAACACGGCGACGGGTTCGGCGCCAACGTGGCCGAGCACCGACGAGGCCGTGATGGCGAGTTCGGATACCGCGTAGGTGGTGCACAGGTCGCCGAAGTCGATGAGCCCGTCGGGTCGGGCGCCGGCGGGATGCCGGGACACCACGACGTTGGCGTCGGTGAGGTCCAGGTGGGTCGCCTGGCGGGGTAGCGCAGCCTCCAGTTGCGAGATCCGTGACCAAGCCTCTTCGGCGGTCTGCTCCAGTCGTCGGCGCAGCGCCGGGTCGGCCACATGCGAGCTGAGCGCGTTCACGACATCCATCCCGAACCGCAGATCCCACTGCAGGATTCGATCCAGCCCGGGGTGGGTGAATGCCCGCAGTGCACGGCTCACCCTGCCCGCGATGTCACCGAGCCCGGCGACCGCGGCCGGAGGCAGGTAACCCGACTCGGACAGTGTGCCGCCCGCTAGGTGACGCAACAGGCGCACGTACGCGGTGCCGTCGACCAAACCGGTTACCGTGGTGCACCGCTCGCCCGAAGAGTTGGGCAACGCAACCGCGACGCGCAATGTCGGGTCGGTGTCGGCGATCAATTGCGCTGCGTCGTCCTGGGCCTGCAGCTCGACCGGGCTGAACGCGGCGTTGGCGATCTTGAGTACGCCGAGAACCGAATCCCCGTCGCTGACGATGAAATTTCGGTCCTGCTGACTACCCAGCGACGTGGCACGAGCGGTGAGACCGTAATGGGCGCGCAAGATTTCCTGCGCCTCCACCTCGCTGACCCGGGGTGCGGGTAACTCGCTTTGTTCGAAGAAGTTGAAACCTGAGCAACCGTTCATCGGCACTTTCTTTCTCAAGCAGGACGTGAATCGTTCACTCCGGCAGCCATTTATCGCAGCACGAACGTGACGACCACATCGGAGAACGCGTCGTTGTCGTCCCCGGCGGCGGTGTGTCCCGCCCCGGACAGCTCGGCGAACTCAGCATGGGGCACCTTCTGCAGGAAGTCCCGGACCGCTTCCTCGCTGACCACGTCGGAGAGCTTGCCGCGGATCAGCAGGATCGGAATGGTCAACTCGATCGCGGCCTGCTCGAGCAACTCGACCCGTTGGAACGGATCCTGGTCGGGTTTCGTCAGAAAGGCCGGATCCCAGTGCCAATACCACCGGCCGTGGCGTCGTCGCAGGTTCTTTTTCAACCCCTCCGGACTGCGCGGTCTGTCCCGGTGCGGGAGGTAGGCCGCGACCGCCTCGGCGGCGTCCTCCAACGATTCGAACCCGTGGACGTGGCTGAACATGAAGTCGCGGATCCGTGCGCTGCCGTCCTTCTCGTATCGCGGCACCACGTCGACCAGGATCAGTCGCCGGACCACCTCCGGACCGGCCTCGCGTGCCGTGAGGATTCCGGTCAGCCCGCCCATGCTGGCGCCGATGAGAACTACCGGCCGCCCGATCTGCTCGATCACTCGGAGGGTATCGGCGGATAGCGCCTCCACCGTGTACTTCGCCTCCGCGGAGCGGTCGCTGTCGCCATGCCCTCGACTGTCCAGGGCTACCACATGCAGACCCCGGGACCCCAGGATCTGCCCGGTCTTCTTCCAGGAGAAGCGGTTCTGGCCGCCGCCGTGCAACATCAGGACCGAGGGCCTGGAGTCGTCGAATTCCCCGCCCGACCGGGTGACGCTGTCCGGGTTGTTCCATTCGTCGGCAACCAGGTGCAGATCATCTGCGCCGCGGAACGTCGTCGTTGCCGGCTGGATGTGGCTGTTGCTCACGGACGTCCTCTCGCTGGCCGGGCCATCACGTTACCCAGGTAGACATTCCCCGGCGATCTCTGGGCCGCACCGGGCATGTCCGGCCCGCTGTCCCGCGGTACGGCCCTGCGCAGAGAGCCCGAACAGGCTGTTGGCGCTGGTGAACGGCAGGGCGTCGGGGCCGTGACAACGCCGGATGGGCCGCCTTTTCCAGCGCGACGCGCGGAACCGGTCCCCGATTTCCGCGCCGATATTTGGTGATATACGGTTCGTCAACGTCCACCGATGTGTAAGGTCACCCGAAGCCTGACTGGCGCGGGCTGCGTTGGGGGACGACGGTCTATGGCGGTGATGTGCACACGAGGGAGGACCCGGTAGATGGTTGCTTCCAGCGCTGTTGCCAAACCCGTGCGCGCAGTAGGCGGCTTCTTCGCCATGGTGCTCGACACGTTCGTGGCGATGTTCAAGCCGCCCTTCGCCGGACGCGAGTTCATCTCGCAGTCCTGGTTCGTCGCGCGGGTGTCCATCGTTCCGACCCTGATGTTGACCATCCCGTACACGGTCTTGTTGACCTTCACCTTCAACATCCTGCTAAAGGAGTTCGGCGCAGCGGACTTCTCCGGTACCGGCGCCGCGCTGGGCACCGTGCGGCAGATCGGTCCGATCGTGACGGTGCTGGTGGTCGCGGGTGCAGGTGCGACGGCCATGTGCGCCGACCTGGGAGCTCGAACCATTCGCGAGGAGCTCGACGCGCTGCGCGTGATGGGGATCGATCCCATTCGCGCGCTGGTCGTTCCGCGGGTGCTTGCCGCGATGCTGGTGTCGTTGGCGCTCTCGGCGACGGTGATCCTGGTGGGGCTGACCGGCGCATACTTCTTCACGGTGTACGTCCAGAACGTTTCGCCGGGTGCCTTCGCGTCCGGGCTGACGCTGATCATCGGCTCGACCGACGTCATCATCGCTCTGGTGAAGGCCGCGCTGTTCGGACTTTCGGCAGGGCTTATCGCTTGCTATAAGGGCATTTCGGTAGGCGGTGGTCCGGCCGGTGTCGGCAACGCCGTCAACGAGACCGTGGTGTTCACATTCATGGCGCTGTTCGCGATCAACATCGTCGCAACGGCCGTCGCGGTGAAGGTGACGATGTGACAGTCTCGCGGCCGCGCTCACAGTTCCCCTGGCTCAAGAGCCGTTTTCGGGCGGTCGCCGATCCCTGGAACGCGATCGGCGTGCAGGCGAAGTTCTACGGTGAGACGCTGCGATCGATCTATGCGGCGGTCGGGCACTACCGAGTGGAGCTCTTCCGCCTGATCGCCCAGATGGGTTTGGGTGCAGGGGCGTTGATCGTGATCGGCGGAACGGTCGCGATCGTCGGGTTCCTCACCGTGACCACCGGCGCGCTGGTGGCGGTGCAGGGCTACACCGACTTCGCCGAGATCGGTGTCGAGGCGCTGACCGGGTTCGCCTCCGCATTTTTCAACGTGCGTCTGATCGCGCCCGCCACGACGGCCATTGCGCTGTCGGCCACCATCGGCGCGGGCGCGACCGCGCAATTGGGAGCGATGCGGATCAACGAGGAGATCGACGCACTGGAAGTGATGGGCATCCGGAGCATCGCCTACCTCGCCTCCACCAGGGTGGTGGCCGGCCTGATCGTGGTGATCCCGCTGTACTGCGTCGGTGTTCTGGCGTCGTTCTGGGCCGCCCGATTCGGCACCACCGTGCTCTACGGTCAGTCGACGGGCGTCTACGACCATTACTTCACGACGTTCCTGAACCCTACTGACCTCTGGTATTCGCTGGGTCAGTGCGTGGCGCTGGCCATCGTGATCATGCTGGTGCACACCTATTACGGCTACACCGCCAGTGGCGGACCGGCCGGTGTCGGCGAGGCCGTGGGCCGCGCAGTGCGTACCTCCTTGATCATTTCAGCGTTCGTACTCGTGATGATCTCGCTTGCGGTGTACGGACAGTCCGGCAACTTCAATTTGGCGGGTTGAGGAATGGACGACGAAGGTCTGCATCCCGGTTGGTGGACGTTAATCCTGGTCACGTTGGTCGGTGCCGCCGTGTGGCTGACCTACGCCCTGTTCGCGGGAACGCTCAAATCCACCGTCCCGGTGACCCTGACCTCCGAGCGTGTGGGCCTGGTGATGGAGGACAACGCCAAGGTCAAACTGCGCGGTGTACAGGTCGGCAAGGTTTCCAATATTGCGGTGACGGGCCAGGAGGAGCCACTCACCGCTCTACAACTCGAGATCTACCCCGACCAGTTGCAGTACATCCCGTCCAACGTCGAGGCCCAGATCCGTGCCACCACCGTTTTCGGCGCCAAATACGTCGACCTGGTGTATCCGGAGAACCCGAGCTCGCAACGCCTTCAAGCGGGTCAGGTCCTGCAGTCGCGAAACGTGACGACTGAGGTCAACACCGTGTTCCAGAACTTGGTCGGAGTGCTCAACCAGATCGACGTCGCGAAACTGAACAGCACGCTGACGGCTTTGGGCGACGGCTTTCGCGGGCAGGGCGAGCGCCTGGGTCAGGCCACCACCGACGCCAACCAGGTACTGCTCGCCCTGAATCCGCGCAACGAGACCATTCGGTCGGATCTGCAGGCACTCACCGCGTTCAACGAGACATACAGCGCCGCGGCGCAGAACATCCTGACGACGCTGGGCGCCGCGAGTACCACCAGCACCACCGTGGTCAATCAGTCCAGGGACCTCGACTCGTTGCTCTTGTCCACCATCGGCCTCTCGAACAGCGGCATCAGCCTGCTGGCGCCTAACCAGGAGAACCTGGTCAAGGCCATCAACGTGCTCGCACCGACCACCGGACTGCTGAACAAGTACAGCCCCGAATACACCTGCCTGCTGATGGGCGCCAAGACGCTGCTCGACAACGGTGGGTACGAAGGCCCCGGTGGCAACGGCCGCAGCCTGTTGCTGGACGCCTCGCTGGCCTTCGGCGACGACCCGTACCACTACCCGACGCATCTCCCCATCGTCGGGGCCAAGGGCGGCCCGGGCGGGAAGCCCAGCTGCGGCTCGCTGCCGGATGTCGCGAAGAACTGGCCGGTGCGGCAGCTCGTTACCAACACCGGCTTCGGCACCGGTCTGGACTACCGCCCCAACCCCGGCATCGCGTTCCCGATGTACGCGAACTACTTCCCGGCCACCCGGGGCTATCCGGAACCGCCCAGCGTGCGCAACCTGTTCGGCGGGCCCGCGCCTGGACCGATGCAGCGTGGCGGGCCACCGTGGCCGCCTGCGCCGCCCTACGGCGCCCAGCTTTACGCTCCCGACGGCACCCCGCTGTGGCCGGGTCTGCCGCCGGCGCCCCCGCCGGGTGCGCCCCGGGCTCCGGGACCGACGCCGGGCAGTGAACCGTTCGTGGTTCCCAACCCTGCGACGATGCAGCCGACGGCCGTTCCCTGGCAGGCCCCCCCGCCACCGGTCCCGGCCGTGCCCGGACAGCCTGTACCGCTACCGCCCTTCTACCCAGTGCCCTGATCCGAGCAGACCCATGACCATGAGAGGTAACCGATGAATGTCCGGGCAGACGCAGTGCGTCTCGGGGTGTTCCTGGCCGTGTGCCTGCTCGGCGTGTTCGGTCTGTTCGCAGTGTTCGGGCAGATGCGGTTCGGCGAGAAGGACCACGACTACCGGGCAGAGTTCATCAACGTGACCGGGCTCAAGGCCAACGACTTCGTCCGGATCGCCGGGGTCGAGGTCGGCAAGGTCAAGAGTGTCGAGATCCAGCCAGACACCACCGCGTTGGTCGAGTTCAGCGCCGACGACTCGGTGGTGCTGACCGAGGGCAGCAGGGCGGTGATCCGCTACAGCGACCTGATCGGTGGCCGTTATCTGGCACTCGAAGAGGGAGCGGGCACTACGCAGCGGCTCAACCCGGGCGACACCATCCCGCTTTCGCGGACCTCTCCGGCTCTGGACCTCGACGAGCTGATCGGAGGGTTCCGTCCGCTGTTCCAGGCGCTGGATCCCGAGCAGGTCAACGCGCTGTCCGGGCAGCTCATCACCGCGCTGCAGGGTCAGGGCGGCACCATCAATTCGTTCCTGGCCCAGACGGCGGCGCTGACGAGCACGCTGGCCGACCGCGATCAGTTGATCGGCTCCGTCATCGTCAACCTGAACACCGTGCTCGGATCTCTCGGCGACCAGAGCGACCAGTTCGCCAAGGCAGTAGACGCGCTGTCGGAACTGGTGGCCGGCCTGGAAGCCCGCGGCGAGGACATCAGCAGCGGGCTGGCCTACACGAACGCGGCCGCCGGCAGCATCAGCGATCTGCTGTCCGAGGCTCGCCCGCCGTTGCAGAAGACGATCCAGGAAACCGACCGGACCGCCGGCATCGTGGTTGCCGACCACGAGTATTTCGACAACCTGATCAACACGCTGCCGGACGCATACCAGGCGCTGGCCCGGCAGGGTATCTACGGCGACTTCTTCAGCTTCTACCTGTGTGACCTCGTCTTGAAGATGAACGGAAAGGGCGGACAGCCGGTGTACATCAAGGTGGCCGGTCAGTCCACCGGGAGGTGTGCGCCGCGATGAAGCCTTTCGCCGAGCGTAATCAGTTCGTCATCGGCGCGGTCGGCCTGGTGGTCACCGCGGCGATCATCCTGGGATCGGTGAACTACCAGAAGTTGCCCTTCTTCAACCAGGGCCGCGAGTACACCGCTTACTTCGCCGAGGCCGGTGGACTGAACACCGATGCAGCGGTGCAGGTTTCGGGGTTCAAGGTCGGCCAGGTCAGGTCGATCGAGCTGGACGGCCCCCAGGTGCTGGTGAAGTTCACGGTGGACAAGAACATACGGCTCGGTGATCGCACCGAAGCCGCGATCAAGACCAAGGGGCTGCTGGGAAACAAAATCCTCGAAGTCACCGCGCGTGGCGACGGCCAGCAGGAGGCCACCATACCGCTGGAGCGGACGCGTTCCCCGTACCAGCTGCCCGACGCTCTGGGCGACCTGGCGACCACCATCAGCGGGCTGAACACCGACCAGTTGTCCGACTCGCTGCGGGTGTTATCCGCGACGTTCGCCGACACGCCACCGCAGCTGAAGATCGCGATCGAGGGGGTGGCGCGGTTCTCCGACACCCTCAACAAGCGCGACGCTCAGCTCCGCGACCTGTTGGGCAACGCGAACAAGGCCACCACCGTGCTGGCCGAACGTAGCGGGGAGGTGGTCAGCCTCGTCTCCAACACCGCCGCTCTGCTGGCCGAACTGCAGAGCCAGAGCGCGGCGATCGATCAGATTTCGCGCAACATCTCATCGCTCAGCCAGCAGCTGCAGGGTTTCATCGGGGAGAACCGGGAGACCATGCGACCGGCGCTGGACAAGCTCAATGGTGTGCTGACGATCCTGGACAACCGCAAGGAACGGCTGCAGAAGTCGCTCACGCTGCTGAATCAGTACAACATGTCGCTGGGCGAATCGGTCTCGTCGGGCCCGTTCTTCAAGAACTACATCGCCAACCTGCTGCCCGGACAGTTCCTGCAACCGTTCATCGACGTGGCGTTCTCCGATCTCGGTCTGGACCCGAACGTGCTGCTGCCGTCCGAGCGCACCGATCCGCCGGTCGGCCAGCAGGGCACGCCCGCGATGCCGGTGCCGTACCCGAGGACCGGCCAGGGCGGGGATCCGCACATGACGATCCCCGATGCCATCACCGGCAACCCCGGCGACCAGGGATGCGGCCCGCCGGGACTGCCGCTGCCCGGCCCGACCGGCTGCTACCCCTATCGGGAGCCGCTGCCCGCACCGCCCCCGGGCGGTCCGCCGCCGGGCCCGCCCGCGCCCGCCCCGGCAGGGCTGGAGTCGATACCGGTGCCGACGCCGAGGCCGGTCGCCGTTCCCGCACCGGGTGAGTCGGCGCCGGCCGGGGAGGGCACGCCATGAAGAATCCCAGGACCCTGATCGCGGTGGCACTGGCGGTGTTGCTGGTCGCCGGGGTGGCGGTGCTGCTGCGGACCACCGACAAGGTCAACCGGGTCAACGTGGTGGCCTACTTCGACAACAGCAACGGCCTCTACGTCGGTGACGACGTCCGCATCCTCGGGGTGCGGGTCGGCGGCATCGAGTCGATCGAGCCGCAACCCGAGCGGGTCAAGATCTCGTTCTGGTACGACGATCGCTACGACGTGCCGGCCGACGCCAAGGCCGCGATTCTGTCGCCGGCTCTGGTGACCTCGCGGGCGATCCAGCTCACGCCCGCCTACACCGGTGGGCCGGTGATGGAGAACAACGCTGTGATCCCCGAGGAGCGGACTGCCGTACCCGTCGAGTGGGATGACGTGCGAGCTCAGTTGCAGCGACTCAGCGAACAACTTCAGCCGACCGAACCCGGCGGGGTGAGCCCACTGGGCTCGGTGATCAACACCACCGCCGACAACGTGCGGGGTCAGGGCGCCAACATCCGCGACACGGTGATCAAGCTGTCGCAGGCGTTCTCGGCGCTGGGCGACAAGAGCACCGACATTTTCTCCACGATCAAGAACCTGGCAACCCTGGTGTCCGCGCTGCAGGACAGCACCAACCTGATGCGGCAACTGAACCAGAACCTGGCCTCGGTCACCGGACTACTCGCCGACGATCCCGGCGAAGTGGCCGCTGCGGTACGGGATCTCAACGCGGTTGTGGGTGAGGTGCAATCGTTCGTCGCCGAGAACCGCGACGCGCTGGGCACCACGTCGGAGAAGCTGGCCGGTGTGACCACGGCGCTCAACGAGAGCCTGGACGATATCGAGCAGTTCCTGCACCTCACGCCGTCCGCGCTGCAGAACTACAACAACATCTATCAGCCTGCTCAGGGGGCGGTCAGCGCCATTCTGGCGATCAACAACTTCGCCAACCCGATCCAGTTCCTTTGTGGCGCGGTGCAAGCCGCGTCCCGCCTGGGGGCCGAGGAGTCGGCCAAGCTGTGCGTGCAGTATCTCGCGCCGATCATGAAGAACAGGCAATACAACTTCCTGCCACTGGCACTGAACCAGCTCAACGGCGCCACCACCCGGCCCAACGAGCTCACCTACAGCGAGGACTGGCTGCGACCCGATTACGTTCCGCCGGGCGGACCTCCGCCGGCCGCCGCACCACCCCCCCCGCCGGCGGTCCCGCTGCCACCTCCCCCGCCGGGGGCGGTGACGAGCTACCCGCCTCCGCTGCCCGCTGAAGCGGTCGTCGCGACGAACCCCAATGACGGACTCATGGGAATGATGGTCCCGGCTGGAGCGGGATCATGAGGTCGGCAGTCACGATGCAAACAAGGCGCACCCGCACCGGGTTCGTCATCACGCTGCTCGCCCTGGCGATGGTCGCCTCGGGCTGTGGATGGCGTGGCCTGAACTCCCTGTCGCTGCCGGGTGTGGAGGGCACCGGTCCGAACTCGTTCACCATTCAGGCTCAGCTGCCCGACGTGGACAATGTCGAACAGAACTCCCGGGTCCGGGTCGGCGACGTCAACATCGGCACCGTGACGAAGATCGAACGCCAGGGCTGGCACGCCCTGGTGACCATGTCGCTGGACGGTAACGTCGTACTGCCGGCCAACGCGACCGCCAAAGTCGGTCAAACCAGCCTGCTCGGCTCACAGCACATCGAGTTGGCGGCGCCTGCCGACGCCCCGGCCGAGGGTCGGCTCAAAGAAGGCGCATTAATCCCGCTCGCATCGGCGGGCGCGTTCCCGACCACCGAGCAAGCGCTGTCCGCGGTCGCCTTGCTGCTGAACGGCGGGGGACTGGGCAACGTCCAGGACGTCACCGCGGCGCTCAGCATCGCGTTCACCGGCCGGGAGAACGATCTGCGCAGCCTGATCGAGCAGCTCGACATCGCGGTCGGACACCTCGACGATCAGACCGACGACATCATCGCCGCCTCGGAGAGCCTGGACAGTCTGGTCGGCCAGATTGCCGAGCAGAAGCCGGTGGTGGACCGGGCGCTGGAGACGATCCCGGACGCGCTGGCGGTGCTGCGGGACCAACGCGACACCCTCTCCGAGGCGCTGGTGCAGCTCGGCCGATTCAGCGCGGTCACGGCGGACTCGGTCAATCAGACTAGGGAATCGCTGGTTCAGGAGCTCAGAGATCTCGGCCCGGTGCTCCAGTCGCTGGCAGACGCCGGCCCGGCCCTGACCCGGTCGCTGAGCTTCCTGCCGACCTTCCCCTTCCCCAAGGAGACGCTGACCAACTGGCTGCGCGGCGACTACGCCAACCTGTCGTTGATCTTGGACCTGACGCTCAGCCGCCTTGACGCGGCCTTCTTCACCGGCACCCGGTGGGAGTGCGATCTGACCTGGCTGGAGCTGCAGTGGGGCCGGACGATCGGGCAGATGCCCAGCCCGTGTACCGCGCCCAACTCGCCGTCGGTGGCATGGAAGTCGCCGGGTACGACGCAGGGGAACCCGTTGCTTGCGCCATACCGCTGGGATCAGGGGCGATGACATGCGTGTGACCAGACAGATGCTCATCCAGCTCGCGATCTTCTCGGTGGTCGCCCTGATCGCCATAGCCATCATGGTGTTCGGCTACATGCGGGTACCGGCGATGGTGGGCATCGGACAGTACAAGGTGACGCTGGAACTGCCCGAGACCGGTGGGCTCTACGAGCGCAGCAATGTCACCTACCGCGGCTCACAGGTTGGAATCGTGGAAAGCGTTCATCTGACCGATACCGGGGTGGCAGCGGAGATGTCGCTCGACTCGAGTGTGAAGATCCCGGCCGACCTGATCGCCCAGGTGGGCAGCAGGTCGGCGGTCGGTGAACTGTTCGTCACGCTGCTGCCGCAGAGTGCGGACGGCCCCACCCTGAGCAACGGCGATGTCATCCCACAGGATCGGGCCAGGGTTCCCACCGACGTGAACCACGTCCTGGATCTGACCAATCGCGGCCTGGAGGCCATCCCGCAGGAAAACCTCAGGACGGTCATCGACGAGGCCTACATCGCGGTCGGCGGGCTCGGTCCCGAGTTGCGCCGACTGGTCACCGGATCGTCGAATCTGGCGATCGACGCCCGAAAGGACCTCGATTCGCTGATCACGGTGATCGACGAGGTCAAGCCGATTCTGGACTCGCAGACCGACACCGCGGGCTCGATCAGGGCGTGGGCCGGCAATCTGGCGAGCATCACCAGCCAGCTGCAGAGCCAGGACCCCGCCGTGTCTGGGATCCTCAGCAACGCGCCCGGAGCGGCCGAGGAGGTCCGGGCGCTGTTCGACGAACTGCAACCCACTCTGCCGATCGTGCTGGCCAACCTGGTCAGCGTGGGTGAGGTGGCGGTGACCTATCAGCCCAACCTCGAACAGCTTTTGGTACTCCTCCCACAGGGCACCGCGGTGACCCAGGCCGTGGGCGTCGCCAAGAAGGGCACCAAGCAGGACTACATGGGCGACTACCTCACCCTCAATCTCAACCTGAACGTGCCGCCGCCGTGTACCACCGGCTTCCTGCCGCCACAGCAGCAGCGCTCTGCGACCTTCGAGGACTACCCGGACCGTCCGGCGGGCGACCTTTACTGCCGCGTGCCACAGGACTCGGCCTTCAACGTGCGCGGGGCCCGTAACCTGCCCTGCGTGACCAGGCCGGGCAAACGCGGACCGACGGCCAAACTGTGCGAGAGCGACGAGAACTACGTGCCGCTGAACGACGGCTACAACTGGAAGGGTGATCCGAACGCCACCCTGTCCGGACAGGCCGTTCCCCATATCCGGCCGGGCACGCCACCAGCAGAAGCGGCTCCGGCACCGGCGCCGGCCCCGCCTCCGGTGGCGGCCGCTGAGTATGACCCGGCGAGCGGCACGTACGTTGGACCGGACGGACGTGTGTACACACAGTCCAATCTGGCCCAGAGTGCCGCAGAGGAGCAAACATGGCAGACGATGCTGCTGCCCCCGACGGGGAATTGACAGAGTCGACGTCGGAGCCGAACCCGAAAACCGATAGCGCGGATACCACCGCCGTCGAATCGGAGTCTGCTGCCGTCGAACCGATCGAGGGTGACGATGAGTCGACTGTCGAGGATTACGAGGCAGAGGCTGGCGAGGATTCCGGGGACGACGAGGATGCCCCGGCCTCGCGGGCGCCGATGTCGCACGTCAAACTCGCACTTATCGCGGGGATGGTCGCGGTGGTGGCCCTGGCGGGACTGACCGGCTGGCTGGGATTCCGCACTTACGAGTCGAATCAGGCCGAGGCCCAACGTAACCTCTTCCTGCAGGTGGGCCGGCAGGGCGCGCTGAACCTCACCACGATCGGTTACGAGAACGCCGAGGCCGATGTCCAGCGCATCCTGGACTCGGCGACGGGCACCTTCTATGACGACTTCCAGCAGCGTGCCCAGCCGTTCGTCGAAGTCGTCAAGCAGGCTCAGTCGACGTCGGTCGGCACCATCGCCGAGGCGGGGCTGGAATCTGTGAGCGGGAACGAGGCCCAGGTGCTCGTCGCGGTCACCGTGGAGACGTCGAATGCCGGAGCGCCCGAACAGGGAGCGCGGGCCTGGCGAATGCGGATCACCGTGCAGAAACAGGGCGACGAGGCCAAGGTGTCCAATGTGGAGTTCGTACCGTGAGCAAAGCGGACGTGAACAGCGAAGACGACAAGCAGAAGAACGCCGGCAACGTGGCCTCGATGTCGGAGAAGGACGCGTCAGTGAGTGCTGAGACAACCGTCGACAAACCTGCCGATGCGGATGAAAAGGCGGTGGACGCCGATACCGCTGCCGTGGCTGACGCTGCCGACGCCGACGACGCCGACGACGACGCTGTCGAGGGCGCTGCCGAAGCCGACGACGCTGTCGAGGATGTTGAAGGCGACGACGCGGTCGAGGACGCTGTGGCGGATGCGCCAAAACGGAGCATCCAGTGGTCGAAGGTTGTCGCGTTCGGCGTGCTCCCGGCACTGGCGCTGATCCTTGCGCTCGGCGCCGGATACCTCAAGTGGTTGGATGACTCCTACAGTGCCGGAGTGATCGAGGCCAACCCGACGGGTCGTCTGTCGCCCGCGGAGGAATCTGTGCGAGCTGCCAAGGACACGACGATCGCTCTGCTGTCCTATCGGCCCGAGACCGTCGAACAGCAACTCGGGGCGGCGCGCGACCTACTGACCGGCGACTTCCGCGAGTCGTACACCGCGCTGACAAACGATGTGGTGATCCCCGGCGCCAAGGAGAAGCAGATCGCCGCGGTCGCGTCGGTTCCCGCGGCGGCGTCGGTATCGGTCACCTCGACCGAGGCCGTGGTCCTGGTGTTCGTCAACCAGACGGTGAGTGTGGGCCAAGACCCGCCCACCGACACCGCGTCGAGCGTCCGGGTGACGCTGGAGAAGGTCGGCGACCGCTGGCTGATTTCGCAGTTCGACCCGGTCTAGGGACGCCGCGGCGGCTTGCTGCGGTCGATGCCCAGACCTACTGGATGTCGGCCGCGATACCCAACGACCAGTTCCTGCTCTACGCGTTCGGTGAAGGTCCGGCGGGGGTGGATCATGCGCTGTCGGAGATCCAGGGAAGAGTGCGGGGTTGTCCGGAGCTGCGGTTGCGAATCGCCGACGACGGGTTCCGGCGCTACCCGATCTGGGTGCCGGGTGAAATCGGTCCGGAACAGTTCGCGGTGCATGCGCCGGACGGCGTCAGCTGGGCAAGCTGTCTGGCGGCAGTAGCAGCCCTGACCGGGGACCAGCTCGATCCTGGGGTGATGACCTGGCGGTTACACGTCTTCCCCGTCGTTGAAGGCATCCCCCGTACCCGAACCCGCGGGACCGTGGCGGTGCTGCAGATCTGCCATGCTCTCGGCGATGGGACGCGATCATCCGTGCTGGCCGGCTATCTGTTCGGCCGAATGGATACGGTGGCACCGGTGGAGCCGGTGCGGTACAGCACGGCGGCGTTCCTCCGATGCGCGATGGCCGCGCATCGTGCGCATCGCGCGTTGGTTCGCCAGACAGCCGCCGGGCTGATTCCCGACGCCGTGGCGCCGCGGCCTGCGCTACGCACCAACGCGCGGCCGGACGGCCCTCGTCAGCTCCGGACGGTCATCTGCGAGCGATCCGGGCTGGTGGGGCCGACGGTTACGGTGGCCGTGCTGGCCGGTATCTCCGCAGCTCTTTCGGCCCATCTGGGTGAACTCGGCGACGACCCCGCGCGACTCGGCGCCGAGGTACCCATGTCCAAGCCCGGTCCCAGGCTGGGGCACAACCACTTCGGCAATGTCGCCGTCGGTCTTTACCCGGAGGCCGAGATCGGATCGAGGACCCGGCGAATCGCCGATGAACTGAATCAACGTCGCCGACGCGCCGGGCATCCGGCGAATCGAGCGCAGGATTCGGCCATGGCTGCAATGCCCGCGCCGGTGTTGCGCTGGGGCGTGGCACAGTTCGACCCGGAGGCCCGGTCACGCACCGTCACCGGCAATACCGTGGTCTCCAGCGTTAACCGGGGGGTCGGCGATCTCCGCTTCGGATCGCTCCCGGTGCTTTTTACCGCCGGCTTTCCCGCCCTGTCCCCGATGATGGGCCTGACCCATGGTGTACACGGCATCGGCGACGCGATAGCGGTCAGCGTGCACGCCACGGTGTCGGCCATCGGCGACCTGGACGCCTACCTGGACAGGCTGAAACACGAACTGCCAGTTCAGGTTTGACGACGCAGCGCTCGGGCCGCTCAGTGGGCGGCTGCCGGCGCCCGGACGGCCGCTTCCATCTCGGAGAATTCGTCGTCGATGTGTTCGTCCGGGCGTGCGGTGACTAGCGATACGGCGACGGCCACCACGGTGCAGGCGATGAAGCCTGGAACGATCTCGTACATGGCGCTGGCCAGCGCTTCGGTTTGGCCCCAGACTCCGACCACCACCGCGCCGGTGATCATGCCCGCGATCGCGCCGGTCGTCGTAAGGCCGCGCCAGAACAGCGACAATATGATCAGCGGACCGAACGCCGCGCCGAAGCCCGCCCAGGCGAACCCGACCAGGTCGAGTATGGTGCCGCTCGGGTCGAGGGCGAGGACGATCGCGACCACTGCGACTGTCAGCACTCCCAGCCGGCCGTAGTTGACCAGCGTGTTGGGGGCGGCCCGCTTACCGAAGGCGTGATAGATATCCTCCACCAGCGCCGAGGAGCACACGATCAGCTGGGATGAAATGGTCGACATGACGGCGGCGACGACCGCGGCCAACACGATGCCGGCGACGAAAGGATGGAACATGACCTGGGCCAACTGCAGGAATACGGTTTCGGCGTTATCGAGTGTCTCGCCCCGTTCGTAGAAATACGCCAGGCCGGCGAACCCGGTGGCGATGGCGCCGAGGGAGCTCAGAGCCATCCAGCTGATACCGATCCGGCGACCGGCTTTCGCATCGGCCGGCGAACGCAGTGCCATGAAACGGACGATGATGTGTGGCTGCCCGAAGTATCCGAGCCCCCAGGCCGCAGCGGACAGTATGGCCAGCACGCTGCCGCCGAAGAACAATGAGGTGCGGTGTATTTCGTTGCCGGGGTCGGAGAGGTTGTGCGCGGCGTCGGCGGCCTGGACGATGTTTACCACCTCGCCCGGGCCGCCCACGGCGATGATCGTGACGATGGGAACCGCGATGAGGGTGACGAACATCAAGAGACCCTGCGCGACATCGGTGAGGGTCGCGCCGAGAAATCCGCCGAACAGGGTGTAGCTGAGCGTGATTCCGGCCACCAGCAGCATGCCGACCAGGTATGACGAGCCGAACGTATTCTCGAAAAACACGCCGCCCGCAACCATTCCGGATGACACATAGAAGGTGAAGAACACCAAGATGATCGTGCCCGCCGCGATCCGCAGGACGTGCGAGTGGTCACGGAGCCGATTCTCGAAGAAGCTCGGTACCGTGATCGAGTTGTTCGCGATCTCGGTGTACGCCCGCAGTCGAGGGGCGACGAAGCGCCAGTTGAGGTACGCCCCGACCAACAAGCCGATGACGATCCACGCTTCGCCCAGGCCGGTGGCGTAGATGGCGCCGGGCACGCCGAGCAACAGCCACCCAGACATGTCGGAAGCGCCCGCGGACAATGCCGCGACGCCGGGAGTGAGTTTCCGGCCGGCGAGCATGTAGTCTTCCAGGTCGCTGGTTTGGCGGTACGCGTAGTAACCGATCCCGACCATCGCCGAAAAGTACAGCCCGATGGCCAGCATCTGAAATGTTGAGTCCGTCATGTCCGATTTTCCGTCCCTTCTGGCGAAGCCTCGGGAAGGTGACCCGAATTTCCTGGTCAGTCGATCCTATGAGAAATCCAGCGGAACCTCGTCTTATCGGGAAAGGGTCTTATCAGGAAAGACCCCTTACCAAAAGAGAAGGGGTCCAAACAACGGGGTCCGAAGGCAGGGTCCGAACAGCTTCGGCCTTCTTGTGACCGCGAAATCGACGTTCGGCTGAAACCTTAGGCTTGCAACAACTTTGGTACTGGGCAGGGTTAAGGGTTCGATCTTGCACTGGGCAATTGGAACGCGCGCGACCAGATGACCTTCGAGAAAGTCGCCAGCAGCGAAGTGGCACAACGCGTTCTAATGAGGTGCCAGAGGGCTGGGTGCCCGCTGCCGGATCGTGGCGTGGTCAGGGTTCTGCTGCGACGATCGGGGGTGGTCGGTGCGACGCGGATGGCATAGATTCCGTTGTATGCCCGGCTACGACAGCGCTCTTGACGTCGGCGTGCTGCTCCTGCGAGTTGTGGTGGGACTGACCATGGCCGCGCACGGCTACAACAAGTTCTTCGGAAGCGGCGGGCTGGCCGGCACCGCGGGCTGGTTCGACAGCATCGGAATGAAGCCGGGGATGTTCCATGCCCGTGTCGCCGCCAGCACAGAGTTGGCGGCCGGTCTGGGTTTGGCGGCGGGTCTGCTCACCCCGGTTCCCGCAGCCGGTTTCGTCGCGCTGATGCTGGTGGCCGGCTGGACGGTGCACAAGCCCAATGGTTTCTTCATCGTCAAGGAGGGTTGGGAGTACAACCTGGTACTGGCGGCCTCGGCGATCGCGATCGCCACCGTCGGCGCCGGCCGGTTCAGTCTGGATCATCTGCTGTTCTCCGGCACCGGGATCTACGAGCTGCTGCACGGCTGGTGGGCACTGGCCATCGCGGTGGCGCTGGGTCTCGCCGGCGGTGTCGGGCAGCTCGCCATTTTCTACCGGCCACCAAACAGGGCCGGCATCTAGGTCGACTCTGGACAATGCATGGACTTCGCGGCTGAGGCATTTCCGCCGCAGAAATGCAGGCGTTTCTTCTGGCGCACTTTTTTCATCATATTTCTAAAATTCAATGGTGCACAGCGCTAGTGTCCGATCAAGTGCGCGAGACTACTTACTGGGATCGGGGATCGATATGTCTGCGGGTGTCGGTGTTGGTCAGGATGACAAGTGCATGAGTCGTTTGACCAGGCCGCCGTCGTCGGGGCATGTGGGTCGGATTGGCGCACTGGCAGTCGCCTTGGGGGTAGGGGCGGCGATCGCATCGATGCCGGCGGTGGCGTTTGCCGATAGCACGGGCACGGCGGGGTCGAGTACGTCTGGCGCAGACTCCTCGGGCGTCTCGGGGTCCGAGAATTCCGGTCCACGCTCGGCATCTTCTGGCGATGCGAGCGGTGACGGCGAAGGCGCCGCGGAGGCAGACTTCGCAACCGACGCAGTCACTGCCGATGACAGCGAGGTCGGGCAACCCGCAGCCGGGATCGATGAGGTCCTCGATGGGATTGTCGATGCAGGGTCTACGGCGGAACCTGATTTGGCCGTGGATGCACTCGGGGAATCGCCGGCGTCGGCCGGACCATCCGGGAGAACGCGCTCGTCATCCGATTGGGGCGAAGACGGGTCCGCTGCGATGGTGGCCGATGAGGTGGACGGCGCAGGTGAGCCCGGTACGGATGTGGCCCTGCCGGATGCCGGTGAGCCGGCGGAGGCCGTGGTGGTGGCGGATGGCGGCGATGACACCGGTGCTGACGCCGGCGTCGACACTTCGGTGCCGGCCCTGTCGGCGGTACCCGACAGTTCGACGGCTGTGTCGGGGCTGGGTTCGCCGTTGGCATCGTGGTTGGGGTCTGCCTCCGGCGGGGATTCGCCTGCACCGGAGGCTTCGCCGTGGGAATGGCTGGTCGCGGCGTTCGCGCGCCGCGACTTCGAGGGTTCCGGCCTGTCGGGTGGCGGTGATGTCGGCGCCGTTGGGGGCGGCCCGGCTTTTGCGGGCATGCCCGGGGCCGGGATTAGCGGTGTGGACGATGTGGGATCGATCTGGCGATTCTTCTTCGGCAATGGGACCGCGGAAAACCCCAATGGCGGAATCTTGATCGGTAACGGCTATAGCTGGACTGCGGAGACATGTACCGGGTTGTCGGCGTGTACCGGCGGTCGCGGTGGCCTGCTGGGCAACGGTGGCGACGGCTGGAACGGCGGCGACGGCGGGTCGGCGGGATGGTTCGGCAACGGCGGGGACGGTGGGGACGGAATCCCCGGAGGTGACGGCGGTGCCGGTGGTCGCGGTGGGTTGATCATGGGCAGCGGCGGCGCGGGCGGGGCCGGCGGCTCGGCGGTGTTGCCAAGTGTTGACGGAGGCGCTGGCGGCGCCGGCGGGGACACCGGATGGTTGTCGGTGCTGGGCCGCGGTGGTGACGGTGGCGCCGGGGGTGACGGCAGTGATGGTATCGACGGCGCGGATGGCGCCCCGGGCCAAGATGGCGGTATGGGCACCGTCGGTGGTTCCGGCGGCGTTGGGGGCGCCGGGGGTGACGGCAGCTTTATCTGGGGCGCTGGGGGTGCCGGCGGGGCCGGGGGCTCCGGTGGTTCTGGTGGTTCCGGCGGCGCCGGCGGAAATGGTGCAGACGCCCGGGTTCTCGGCGGAAGGGCCGGCCAAGACGGGGGAAACGGCGGATCCGGTGTCAATGGTGGTCCCGGTGGGGCCGGTGGTAACGCCGGGGTGGCCAGGGTCCTGTTGTTGATCAACACCAACGGTGCCAACGGGGACGGTGGCGACGGAGGCGACGGCGGTGACGGCGGCGCCCCGGGGGACGGGGGGAACGGCGCAGACGGGGATGTGCTATCGGTCGACGGCGGAGGCGGCGGAAGCGGTGGCGACCCGGGCTTAGGGCTCGGCGCCGGCGGGATCGCTGGTCCGGCGGGCACCGGCGGTGTCGGCGGCGCTTCCGGGGTCAACGGAGTCGGGGGCGCGGTTGTGACGGGCCCGGCCGGCAATGGCGGGCATGGTGGGCGCGGCTGGACCAGTACCATCGCCAATGTCCGCGGTGGTAACGGTGGGCGAGGCGGCAACGGCGGGGCGCTGGGGAACGGCGGCCACGGCGGTGCCGGCGGGAATGCCACAACCCTGGCAGGATCCGAGTTCGCGGCCGCCGGCGTCGGCGGGAGCGGCGGAAACGGGGGTGCCCTCAACGGTAACGGTGGCCAGGGCGGCGATGGCGGGTTCGCCGTGACCGGCGAACCCGGCGCACCGGCCCTGGCGGGCGCCGGGGGAGTGGGCGGTGCCGGCGGTGGTGACAGCGGTCTAGCCGGAAACGGCGGCGCCGGCGGCGCGGCGGTTTCGAGCGGCGGCGGCCCCGCCGTGGGCGGCAGTGGTGGCTTCGCTGGCGCGCTCGGGGCAGGTGGCGGTGCCGGGGGAACCGGTGGCGCCGCGACATCCGATAGCGACGAAACCGCCACCGGCGGCGGCGGTGGGTTCGGCGGCCTCGGCACCACCCAGCGCGGCAACGGGGGTCCTGGTGGCGCTGGCGGTGCAGCGATCAACACTTCCACCGGACAGGCGATCGGTGGAAGCGGCGGACCCGGCGGTCACGCTGCCGCCACCGACGCGGACGGCGGGAACGGCGGTGCCGGCGGTGACGCGACCGCTACCACGCTGGCCCAAGCCACCGCCGGCGCTGGCGGCGCTGGCGGCGCGGCCGGACCGGGCGGAACCAATGGCCAACCCGGCGCCAACGGAACCAAGTCGACTACCGACCCCGTCATCATCGACGTAGGAAGTGAACCGATCCTGCTGGCGGTCAGCCCTGACGGCGCTGCCGTCTACGTCGCCAACCGCGGCAGCGGCACCGTGTCGGTGATCGACACCGCAACCAACACCGTGTCCAACACCATCACGGTGGGGGTGCAACCGACCGGGGTGGCCTTCAGTCCTGACGGCGCCACCGCCTACGTCACCGACACCGGCATCAACACGGTCTTCGTGATCGTCACAGCCAGTGAGACGGTCAGCGACACCATCAACGTCGGTGACGACCCGGCCGGGGTCACGTTCAGCCCTGACGGCGCCACCGCGTACGTCGCGAATGTCGCCGGCAACAGCGTGTCGGTCATCGAAACCGCAACTCGCACCGTCTCACGCACCGTCGCCGTTGGCAGCGAGCCTCAAGACGTGGCCGTAAGTGCCACTAGCACCAGCGCGTACGTGACCAACCTGATGAGTAACACCGTCTCGGTGATCGACACCGTCACCAATACCGTGACCGAAACCATCGAGGTTGGCACCCGCCCGACCGGTGTGGCGGTCAGTCCCGACGGCGCGACGGCGTATGTCGCCAACCAGGGCAGCAACACGGTCTCGGTGATCGACACCGTCACCAATACCGTCACTGACACGATCACCGTCGGTGACACCCCGATTTGGGTTGTGTTCAGCCCGGACGGCGGGACCGCCTATGTCACCAACGAATACAGCAGCACGGTCTCGGTGATCGACACCGCCACCAAGACGGTTACGGCCGATATCGCGGTGGGTGTCGCCCCTGCCGGGCTCGCGATCAGTCCGGACGGTGCCGCGTTGTACGTGGCGAGCGTCGCCGGCGACAGCGTGTGGACGCTGGGGTTGTGATTCTGATGGACTGACGAAGTGTCCAGTGCGCCATGCGTCCTCGAGGGCAGCGCGTTCGCAAGCACGTTCTAATCTGGTGAGTCATGGGGTTCTTCAAGCAGGACGCACCCGTCGTCGACTACGCGCAGTGGAGTAAAGGCACCCGCGCCGAGCGGATCGCCCCGATGGCCCGGCATTGGGCCGAGGTGGGTTTCGGGACACCCGTCGTCCTGCACCTTTTCTACGTCGTGAAGATCCTGTTGTATGTCCTGGGCGCCTGGCTGATCGTCCTGACGACCGACGGTATCGACGGATTCACCAACGTCGCCGCCTGGTATCGGGAGCCGATCGTCTACCAGAAGGTCGTGTTCTTCACCATGTTGTTCGAGGTGGTTGGACTCGGCTGTGGATTCGGGCCGCTCAACAATCGGTTCTTCCCGCCGATGGGATCGATTCTGTACTGGCTGCGCCCGGGGACGATCCGGTTGCCGCCGTGGCCCAATCGGGTTCCGCGGAGCGATGGCGACTCCCGCTCGGTGTTCGATGTGCTGGTTTACGGTGTGCTGCTTGCTGTTTTGCTGTTCGCTCTTTTCTCCGATGGCACCGGCCCCATTCCCGAGCTCGACTCTCGGGTGGGTGTACTGCCGGTCTGGCAGACCGCCGCGATTCTCGGGCTGCTCGCGGTGGCGGGCCTGCGCGACAAAGTCATCTTCCTGGCTGCCCGGGGCGAGGTCTATGGTGCGCTGGCGGTGTGCTTTCTCTTCGTGGGGGCCGACATCGTCATCGCGGCCAAACTCGTGTGTCTGGTCATATGGCTGGGGGCGGCGACGTCCAAGCTCAACAAGCATTTCCCCTTCGTCATCTCCACAATGATGAGCAACAACCCGGTGCTGCGGCCACGGTGGATCAAACGCAAATTCTTCGAGCGCTTCCCCGACGACCTGCGGCCCGGCCGGGCGTCGCGGTGGCTCGCGCATTTTTCCACCGCCATCGAGATGCTGGTACCGCTGGTTCTGTTCTTCTCGCACGGCGGTTGGGTCACCGCCGTGGCTGCGCTGCTGATGCTGTGCTTCCACTTCGGAATCCTGTCGGCGATTCCGATGGGAGTGCCGCTCGAGTGGAACGTCTTCATGATGTTCAGCGTGCTGGCACTGTTCGTGGGACATGCCGGCATCGGGCTCGGGCAGTTGCAGAGCCCCTGGCCGATCGTGCTGTTCGCGGTGCTGGCTGGGGTTGTGGTGCTGGGAAACCTGTTCCCGCGCAAGGTGTCCTTCCTGCCCGGCATGAGGTACTACGCGGGCAACTGGGATACCTCGCTGTGGTGCATCAAGCCATCGGCGGAAGCCAAGATCGCCGACCGGATCGTGGCGATAGCCAGCATGCCCGCCGCCCAGATGGAGAAGTTCTACGGGAGCCGGGAGACCGCGGAGATATACCGGTACATGGGGTACGCGTTCCGGGCGTTCAATACCCACGGCCGGGCCATGTTCACCCTTGCCCACCGGGCGATGGCCCGTTCGGGGGCCAGTCCGGGTGGCGAGGCCGACGAGGCCGATTACGTGCTGACTGACGGCGAGCGTATCTGCAGCACCGCGATCGGTTGGAACTTCGGTGACGGGCACCTGCACAACGAACAGTTGATCGCGGCTCTGCACAGGCGCTGCCACTTCGAGCCCGGCGAGGTGCGGGTGCTACTCCTGGACGCGCAGCCCATCCACCGGCAGCGCCAGCAGTACCGGCTGGTCGATGCCGCCACCGGCGAGTTCGAGCGGGGCTACCTCCTCGTCGCGGACATGGTTACCCGCCAGCCGTGGGACGATGCGGTGCCCGTGCACGTGACGTGGCGGCGGGACGGGACGGGCGCGATCGAATAACGCTGACTAACCCATCACGTCTCGGACCGGAACGCTCTCCAAGCCCTGGAGCAACAGCTCACGGGTGGTGTCGAGATGCCGGCGCCAGTGTGCTTCGGCTCCCGCGGCGTCGCCCGCGCGCATCAACTTCAACAGCCGCCGGTAGGAGCGAATCAGCTTGTCGTAGTCGTCTTTGGATACCGGTCTGCGTTCGTTGAAGACGAACGCGGTATGACGAACGGTGATCTCATGCAGCATGCCGGCGACGATGCTCAATGTGGCATTGCCCGACAGCTGCACCACCCGAAGGTGAAATGCACCGGTCGCCTCCGCCAGTCGGCCCGATTGCCAGCCGGCCGGGATGTCGTCGGCCAGCATCCGTTCCAGGGTGTCGTAATCCTCGCTCGATCCGGACTCGGCGAGCAGTCGCGCGGCCATCGGTTCGATGCCCGACTTTGCGGTGAGGAGATCGGCGATGGTGGCCCCGGAGAGTTCCAGCAGCAGGCCCGCGGGTCGCGCCACGATCTCGGCTCCCGGAACACGCACCCGCGCACCGGTCCGCGAGCCTCTCCGGACCTCGACGAGACGCTCGGATTCCAGCACCCGGACCGCTTCTCGCAGCGTGGGACGGCTCACTCCGAAGTGAGCCATGAGTTCGGCTTCGTTGGGCAGGAAGTCGCCGTCCTTGAGGGTTCCGTCGACGACCATGCGTCGCAGTGTGCCGGCCACCAACTCGGCGGTCTTCGGCGATCGGACCGGGGAGGTCGCACCTGCGGCATCGGGTCCGATCATTGGAGCCAGCCGGGTGCTGCGCGTCACAACCTCTCCCAGGAGTTGGTCACCGACAGGTGGGTTTAGCTAGGCAACTCAGTAAACCATGTACCCGGCGTCGGACCGAGTGGCGCGGCTGCCGAGCAGTAGGTTGACCTAGTAAACCTTGTTCGTTTACGTTCGGTCGGGAAACATCCAGCGAAGGAGCATCGCCATGGCTGAAGCCGTCATCGTCGAGGCCGTTCGGTCGCCAGTCGGGAAGCGCAACGGCGGACTTTCCGGGGTGCACCCGGCCGAACTGTCCGCCCAGGTCCTCAACGGCCTCGTACAGCGAGCCGGCGTCGACCCCGCGCTGGTCGACGACGTCATCTGGGGTTGTGTCATGCAGGCCGGTGAGCAGGCACTCGACATCGCGCGCACGGCTCTGCTGACCGCCGGGTGGCCCGAATCGGTGCCCGGCGTGACCGTCGACCGGCAGTGTGGCTCCAGTCAGCAATCGGTGCATTTCGCCGCGGCGGGCGTGGTCGCCGGCCACTACGACGTCGTCGTGGCCGGAGGGGTCGAGTCGATGTCACGCACCCCGATGGGATCCTCCCTGGCCGGAGGCGGGAACCCGTACCCGCAGGGCTTCAAGGATCGCTACCGGCGGACCCCGAACCAGGGCATCGGCGCCGAGATAATCGCCGAACAGTGGGGCCTGGATCGCAGGACCCTTGATCAATTCTCTCTGGATTCGCACGAGAAGGCTGCCGCGGCACAGGATTCGGGCGCATTCGAGGATCAAATCGTGGCGATCGAGGTCGCCGACGAGACGGCTGGCGCAGGTACTACAGCGGTAGGCAAGGATGAGGGCATTCGGCGTGGCACCACACTCGAGAAGATGGGTCAGCTGAAGCCGGCCTTCCGCGAAGACGGGGTGATCCACGCCGGCAATTCCTCGCAGATATCCGATGGCTCCGCGGCATTGCTGTTCATGTCTGCCGAGAAGGCCCGCGAGCTCGGCCTCAAGCCGCTGGCGAAGGTGCACACCGCGGTGTTGGCCGGCGCCGATCCGGTGATCATGCTGACCGCGCCCATCCCGGCGACCCAGAAGGCGTTGCAACGATCCGGGCTCAGCGTGGACCAGATCGGCGCGTTCGAGGTCAACGAGGCGTTCGCCCCCGTCCCGCTGGCCTGGTTGAAGGAAATCGGAGCCGACGAAAAGAAGCTCAACCCCAACGGGGGCGCGATCGCACTGGGGCACCCGCTCGGCGGATCCGGGGCCCGGATCATGACTACGCTCCTATACCACATGCGCGACAACGGAATTCGGTACGGACTGCAGACCATGTGCGAGGGCGGTGGCCAGGCCAACGCCACGATCCTGGAGTTGCTGTGAGCGAGCCGGATGCGGAGGCTCCCGCGGCGTTGACCCAGCGGCGAGGCAACGTGATGATCATCACGATCAACCGGCCGGCGGCGCGCAACGCCATCAACGCTGCCGTCAGCATCGCGCTCGGTAACGCGCTGGCCGAGGCGCAGCGGGATCCCGAAGTCTGGGTGGTAGTCCTCACCGGAGCCGGCGACAAATCCTTCTGTGCCGGCGCAGATCTCAAGGCGCTGGCCAGGGGGGAGAACATCGCCCATCCGGACCACCCCAAGTGGGGCTTCGCCGGTTATGTCCGCCACTTCATCGACAAGCCGACGATCGCCGCGGTCAACGGCACCGCATTCGGCGGTGGCACCGAGCTCGCGCTGGCCAGCGACCTCGTGGTGGCCGGTGAGAGTGCGAGTTTCGGTCTGCCCGAGGTCAAACGGGGCCTGATCGCCGCCGCCGGTGGCGTCTTTCGCATCGTCGAGCAGCTTCCCCGCAAGGTCGCGCTCGCGATGCTGTTCACCGGAGAGCCGATCACCTCGTCCGAGGCGCTCAGCTGGGGACTGATCAATGAGGTGGTACCCGACGGGACCGAACTGGATGCCGCGCTGGCCCTGGCCGCGCGCATCACCGTCAACGCGCCGCTTGCCGTTCAGGCCAGCAAGCGGGTGGCGACCGGCTCCGACGATGGTGTGGTGCCGGGCGACGAGCCCGGGTGGTCGCGCACCCGTCGAGAGGTGGCTACGGTGTTCGCCACCGAGGACGCGCGGGAGGGTCCGCTGGCCTTCGCGCAGAAACGGCCACCGGTCTGGAAGGCCAGATGAGCCCCGCCCGCAGCGACCGGGGCGCCCTGCAGATCAGCTGATCGGCGCGTCGGCGGCCGGTTCGGGCGCCTCCGCGGGCGCCGGCGTCGGGGTTGCGGTCGTGGTGGTCGTCGGTGCCGGGGTGGTGGTCGTCCCCGGGGTGGTGGTCGTCGCGCTGGTGGTGGCCGGGGTGATCGGCGCCGGCGCCTTGGCCGGGTCGAGCACCGCGTCGATCAGGTAGATCCTGGCATTCTGCGCCGGGATGCCACCGCACAGGACTTCGGTCGTCTCGTTGACCGAGATGTCCCCGCCGGAACCGGTCACTTCGATCTCCTCGCCCTGCTGTGTCGGCCGCTGGCCCTTGACGTCGTCGGGACCCAGCAGGCCAAGGAACACGTGGTAGTACATCAGGCTGGTCAGGGCGGCCGGATCGGTGCGCAACAATTCGAGCTGTTCGGGGGGCAGTGCCGCGAAGGCCTTGTCGGTCGGGGCGAACACCACATACGGGCCGTTGTCGAGTACCGGGACGATGTTGACGGCGGGGTTGACCCGTCCAGAGATCGCCGAGCTGAACCAGCTCAGGTCGGGGATGCTGGCCAACGCGGCGCCGACCGGCAGATTGGCCAGGCTCTTCCAATTCGGCATCGCCTCCTTGAACGCCCCACATTCCGGGCCCTGGGGATCGGGAATCTCGGCCACCGGAGTGGTGGTCGGTTCGGCTTGGGCGCTGACCGCCAGCGGAACCGACACCGCGAGCGCGGCGGTGCCCGCGGCGATCCCGATGGCCTTGCTGGTGCGAGTCTTCACGTTCTGCTCCTCATCCTCGTCAGGTCGCCTGGCATGGTATGCGCAGAATTTGGCGACGGCCAAGTCGGTGATGTGTCGTCGCTGCGATCGCGGACGTTACCCACGGCCCGCTGAACTGGGCGTTTCGCCCTGGACCTACGATGGCGGCCATGTCCCAGCCAGTGATCCTTCCCATTGCCGGACACTCACCGCAGCTGCACCCGCAGAGCTGGGCGGCGCCCAACGCCACGTTGATCGGTCGGGTCGTTCTGGCTGCCGGGGCCAGCGTCTGGTACGGCGCGGTGCTGCGCGCCGAGGCAGAACCCATCGAGATCGGCGAGGGCACCAATGTCCAGGACGGCGTCACGATCCACGTCGACCCCGGTTTCGCCGTTCGGGTAGGCGCGGGCGTCACGGTGGGCCACAATGCGGTGCTGCACGGCTGCACCGTCGAAGCGGACTCGCTGATCGGGATGGGCGCCGTCGTCCTCAACGGCGCTCTGGTCGGAGCCGGGTCGTTGATCGCCGCCGGGGCGGTCGTCCCGCAGGGTGCGGTGATCCCGCCGCGGTCGATGGTGGCCGGAGTTCCGGGCAAGGTGCGCCGCGAACTCGGCGAAGACGAGGCCGCCGGCATTCGGACGAACGCGTTGTTGTACCGGGAACTGGTCATGCTGCACCGCGGTGCGACCGAAACGGGTTCGCCGAACGCGGACTCGGGGTAAGTCCTTACCGTGAGTACCGTGCGTTCACTGGTCACCGGCGCGAGCGGCTACATCGGCTCGCGCCTCGTCACCTCGCTGCTCGAGGCGGGCCAGGAGGTGGTCGCTGCCGGCCGCGACCCGGGGCGCCTCGCCGATTTCGGCTGGCACGACGACGTTTCGACGGTGCAGCTCGACGCCGGGCAGGGCCTCTCGGCGCACCGTGCCTTCACCGACGCCGGGCCGATCGACGTGGTCTACTACCTCGTCCACGGCATCGGGCAACCGGGATTCCGTGCGGCGGACTGCCTGGCGGCGGCCAACGTCGCCGCCGCGGCCAAGGAGGCCGGCGTGCGCCGCATCGTCTACTTGGGTGGATTCGTACCGGATGCCGACTCGCTCTCCGAGCACCTGGCCAGTCGTGCCGAGGTCGCAGCGGCGCTCAACATCGTCGGCGGACCAGACGTGGTGTGGCTGGGAGCCGCCATGATTATCGGGGCCGGTTCCACGTCCTTCGAGATGCTGCGCTACTTCGCCGACCGGTTCCTGTTGTTGCCCATGCCCGAATGGTCGGCCAACCCGATCGACCCGATCTCGATCCGCGACGTGCTGCACTACCTCGTCGCGGCGGCAGACGCAGGACGGGTGCCCGCCGGGGCCTACGACATCTGCGGTCCGGAGACGACCACTTACGGGGACCTGCTGCGGACCTATGCGCGAGTCGCGGGCATCTGGCGCACGCCGGTGGCTTTGCATGGTCTCGATACCGATGTGGTGTCGCGGTTGACTGGCCTGGTACTTCCGGTGCCCGGCGGCCTGGCAGCCGATCTGGTCGAGTCCCTTGACTATCCGATGATGGCCTGCGGGCGCGGGTTGGCCGACCTGGTGGATGAGCCCCCGGGCGGCCTGCTGAGCGTGCGGGAGGCGCTACGTCGTGCGGTCGGCAGTCCCGGACGCCGGCCGGTGAACGCGCTGGCCGATGTGCACCATCTCGCAGAAACCGACCCGCACTGGGCGGGCGGTGACGCCGCTCGGATACGGGAACTCGCGAGCATCGTGACGCCGCCGGTGGCCCGTCCGGCTCTCGGTCTGATTGGCGGCGTGCCCGGCCCGGTCGCCGGAGCGGTCCGCACCGGGCTGGACATCGTGATCGGCTTGGTGCCCAAGGTGATTCCCGCGTGAGTACTCCGGCGCGCACCGGTTTGGCCGACGAGATCTGGCAAATCGTCCGGGCCGAGGCGCAGCCTTACAACGAATGGCCTTCGGTGATACGTCGCCGCAAGGTGGTGGTGTCGGTTGTGCTGCTGATCGGCGCTTCGCTGCTCGGCTTTTCGTTGAGCCGCGAACCGGGCGACCAGTCGTTCATATGGCTGACTCTCGCGCTGGCCGCGGTCTGGGTTTGCGGCGCGTTCGCTTCCGGCCCACTACATCTGGGCTACGTCAAGTTCCGCGGTCGCAATCAGCGTCCCGTCATCACCGGCACGGTCGTCGGGTTGGCCCTCGGTGCGGCGTTCCTGGTGGGTGGACTGATCTGCCGCCAGATTCCGGCGGTCGCCGGCTACATCACCCGAGTCCTGGAGTATTCGAACGTCGGACCGCTGTGGCTGATCGTCTTCATCGCGGTGATCAACGGTGTCGCCGAAGAGCTGTTCTTCCGTGGGTCGCTGTACACCGCGCTGGCGAGGTTCCGTCCCGCGCTGGTCTCGACAGTGCTTTACGTGATCGCGACGGGCGCGGCCACCGGCAACCCGATGCTGGGCTTCGCCGCGCTGGTTCTCGGGTCGGTCTGCGCGCTTGAGCGGCGGGCCACCGGGGGAGTGCTCGCACCCATGCTGACCCACTTCTTCTGGGGGCTGGTCATGGTGCTGGCACTTCCCCCGATGTTCGGTGTCTGAGGGCGCGCTCAGTCGAGGGGATTCGCCAGTTCGTCATTCCGCATTCCGGCTGCCCACAAAGCGATTGCCGCCAACAGCACGGGCGCCACGCCGGCGACGAGAAAGATCGACTGCATGGACACGACTTTCGACAGCGGACCGACGATCGCGAAGGACACTGGCATGAATGCCAACGAAACGAAGAAGTCCAGGCTGGATACCCGACCCAACATCGCCGACGGCACCCGGCGCATCAGCAGCGTGCCCCAGATGACCATGCCGGCTCCATCGGTTACCCCGACGACGAACGTTGCCGCTGCCATGACGGTAAAGGACGAGGTGAAACCGAGGACCGCCAGCGGAAGAGTGCCCAGACCCCACACCGTCATCATCACCGTCAGATAGCGGCGGGGGAGCCGTCGCGACGACACCGCCAGCGCCCCGAAAGCGCTTCCCATCCCGAAGAACGCCAGGATGAAGCCGTACTTTCGTGGCCCGTCGTCGAACCGGTCGTTGGCGATGAACGGCAGCAGCACCTCGATGGGGCCCAGCACCACCAGCACGAACATGCTTGCGAACAGCAGCGTCCACAGCAGCCAGGGCGTCCGGAGCACGAACACGAAACCGTCCTGCAGATCGCGCAGCACGTGCGCGCGCTGGTCGCCGGCCTCGCGGACCGGCGTGTCGGTGGTCGGTCTGGTGGCTATCAGCAGCGTAAGGCCGACGCCGAACAAAAGCGCTACCACAACCGCACCCACGGCCGGGAACGTCGCGCCCACCAGCATGCCCGCGGCGGCAGGCCCGACAGCGCGCTGAAACACTGGGCGTACGACACCTTCCACGCCGTTGGCCGCCAGCAGCTGGTCGGCGGGCAGAATACGCGGCAGGATGGCGCTGTAGGCCGGGAAGAAGAAGGCCGCGGCTGTTCCCAATGCGGCCGCGCATACAGCCAGATGCCAAACCTGAAGGGCGCCAATCAGTCCCAGCGCCGCGACCGCTGAGGTGGCGACTACGTTCGCGGTCTCGACCCCGATGATTATCGTGCGCTGATCGAAGCGGTCCGCAGCGATGCCCCCGACCAAGACGAAGGCGACCAGTGCGGCGCCAAAGCAGGTCATCACGATCGACAACGACACGGGGTTGTTGTCCAGAGCGATGACCTGCAGTGCGAGTACGACCGCAAACATGCCTTCGGCGAATATCGACAGTGCAACCGCAGCGATGAGCAGGCGATACTCGCGAATCTGAAACGGCGCGAACACCCGCCAGCCGGCGGCGGATGCCGGCCGGTCGATCATCTCCGGGGTACTCACCCATCGATGGTGGCCGATCAGGAGTGCCCAAGTCGACTGAATTTCTCTCGTTGATACTGCGCTGGCGGCGGCCCCCACTTGCACTTCGTCGCCGGGAGTGCAGCCTCAACGTCGGCGGTCTGGTGCCGGCGCTTGCCGCGGCTGGTCAGGTGTCGGTGAAGTTCGCCCGGCGGCGTTGCTGGAACGCCCGGGTGCCCTCACGGAAGTCATGGGACTCCAGCAACGCCATCTGGCCCCGGCTCTCCCGATCGAGCGCTCCCTCCAGCTCGGCCAGTGCCGCCGCATTAATCGCATCCTTGGTTTTTCGCAGGGCGACCATCGGACCCGCCACCAGGGTGTCAATGACCCTGTCGACTTCGCCGGAAAATTCATCGACCGGATAGACGGCACTAACCAGGCCCCAGTGGAATGCCTCAGCCGCCGAAATACGTTCGGCGAGAAGGGCCATCCGCATGGCCCGAATACGGCCCACCGCAGCCGCGACGAGCGCTGACGCGCCGCCATCGGGCATCAGGCCGATCCTGGTGAAAGCCAACATGAAGAATGCCGCCTCCGAGGCCAACACGATGTCGCAGGCCAGCGCCAGCGAAACACCGACGCCGGCAGCGGGTCCGTGCACCACCGCGACGACCGGCTGAGGCTGCCGCACGATTGCCCGGACGCAGCGGTTGGCGGCGTCCAGAACGTCGGTGGGGGAGCCTGCCGAAGCCGAGTCGGCGTGATCCTCTTCGCCGATCCCGGCTCCCGACGAGAAGCCGCGGCCGGCTCCGTCGACGCGGATCACCCGGACTTCCGGATCGGCGGCCGCCCGTTCCAGAGTGTCGGCCAACGTGCTCAGCATCCGCGCGGTGAGCGAGTTGAGGCTTTCGGGTCGGGTCAAGGTGATCGACAAGACGCCGTCCTGCAGCGCGATGCTGAGGTCGGCATACCCGGTGTAGCCGCTCGGGCTTGCCGTCTCACCTGAAGCGGTCATGTGTCCCTCGTGATTGGGCAGTTTGGGGATCGGCCGGGTGGACGCCCCATTTCAATTCGACTTGGTTATACAAGTAAGCTATGTCGCGGTCAACCGAGCGATGCGATGAAGGGCGGTCAGAGATGGCTGGACCACTGCAGGGGCTTCGAGTCGTGGAGCTGGCCGGCATCGGACCCGGTCCGCATGCGGCGATGATCCTCGGTGACCTCGGTGCCGACGTGGTGCGCGTCGAGCGTCCGCGCAAGGGCGGGGGACCGGCCACCAAGCCGGGCGGTGACCACCTGCTGCGCAACCGGCGTTCGGTGGCAGCCGACCTGAAGAGCCCGGAAGGCCGCGAGATGGTGCTGGGATTGATCGCCAAGGCCGACGTCTTGATCGAGGGCTTCCGTCCAGGCGTCACCGAGCGTCTCGGCCTCGGTCCGCAGCACTGCGTCGACGTCAACGACCGGTTGATCTACGCCCGGATGACGGGTTGGGGGCAGACGGGTCCGCGCGCCCAGCAGGCCGGACACGACATCAACTACATCTCGCTCAATGGCGTGCTGCACGCGATAGGGCGGGCCGGTGAGCGGCCGGTACCGCCGCTGAACCTGGTCGGCGACTTCGGCGGCGGATCGATGTTCCTGCTCGTCGGTGTGCTTTCGGCGCTGTGGGAACGAGAACGCTCCGGCAAGGGGCAGGTGATCGATGCCGCCATGGTGGACGGCTCGGGCGCGTTGTCGATGATGATGTGGGCGTTCCGCGCGATGGGTATGTGGAGCGACGAACGCGGGGTCAACATGCTCGACACCGGCGCGCCGTACTACGACACCTACACCTGCGCCGATGGCCGTCATGTCGCGGTGGGTGCGATCGAGCCGCAGTTCTATGCCGAGATGCTCGCCGGCCTCGGTCTCGACCCCGCCGCGTTGCCCGGCCAGAACGATATGAGTCGCTGGCCGGAGCTGCGTGCCCGCCTCGCCGAGGCGTTCGCCGCCCATGATCGCGATCACTGGGCGACCGTGTTCGCCGGCACCGACGCCTGCGTGACGCCGGTCCTGTCGTTCGCCGAGGTGGAGACCGAACCGCACAACACCGAACGCGCCGCCTTCTATCGGGCGAACGATTTCCTGTTCCCCGCGCCCGCGCCCCGGTTCTCGCGCACCGATCCCGGCGCTCCGAAGGCGCCCGGTGTGCCCGGTGCGGACACCGAAGCGGTTCTGCGGGAATGGGTTTAACGATCAACAAGGGAATGACGAATAAGGAAGGGAACGATCTGTGGAGATCAAAGACGCCGTAGCGGTCGTCACCGGAGGCGCGTCCGGACTGGGCTTGGCTACGGCCAAGCGACTGCTCGACCGGGGAGCCGCTGTCGTCGTAATCGACCTCAAGGGCGCCGATGTCGTCAAGGAACTCGGTTCGCGTGCCAAGTTCGTCGAGGCCAACGTGACCGATCCTGAGCAGGTGACTGCCGCCATGGATGCCGCCGAGGAGATGGGCCCGGTGCGGATCAACGTGAACTGCGCGGGTATCGGCAACGCGATCAAGACACTGGGTAAGGACGGGCCGTTCCCGTTGGAGTACTTCAACATGGTTGTGCAGGTCAATCTGATCGGCACCTTCAATGTGTTGCGGCTGGCCGCCGAGCGCATCGCCCGTACTGAGCCCGTCGGCCCAGATAGCAGTCCGGAACGTGGCGTCATCATCAACACCGCCTCGGTGGCGGCCTTCGACGGCCAGATCGGCCAGGCCGCGTACTCGGCGTCCAAGGGTGGCGTCGTCGGCATGACCCTTCCGATCGCCCGTGATCTGGCGCGCGAGTTGATCCGGGTCGTCACGATTGCGCCGGGACTTTTTAAGACGCCGTTGCTGGGCTCGCTGCCCGAGGAAGCGCAGGCGTCGCTCGGCAAGCAGGTGCCGCACCCGGCCCGGCTCGGCGACCCGGACGAATACGGGGCTCTGGCCGTGCACATCGTCGAGAACCCCATGCTCAACGGCGAGGTGATCCGCCTCGACGGTGCTATCCGGATGGCTCCGAGGTAATCGGATGACCATCAACACGAAGTTCACCGAAGTGTTCGGTGTCGAGCATCCGATCGCTCAGGGTGGCATGCAATGGGTCGGCCGCGCCGGACTTGTGGCGGCGGTGGCGAATGCGGGCGCGCTGGGTTTTCTGACCGCCCTGACGCAGCCCACTCCCGCCGATCTGGCCAATGAGATCGCCAAAACCCGGGACCTGACCGACAAGCCGTTCGGGGTCAACCTGACGATCCTGCCGGCAATCAACCCGCCGCCGTATGACGAGTATCGGCGGGTCATCGTCGACGCCGGTATCAAGATCGTGGAAACCGCGGGGTCCAACCCGGCTCCGCATCTGCCGATGTTCCACGACAACGGGATCAAGGTGCTGCACAAGTGCACCTCGGTGCGGCATGCGGTCAAGGCGCAGAGCCTGGGGGTTGACGGCATCAGCATCGACGGCTTTGAGTGCGCGGGCCATCCCGGTGAGGACGACATACCGGGGCTGGTGCTGATCCCGGCAGCGGCCGACAAGATCGAGATCCCGATGATCGCTTCGGGTGGGTTCGCCGACGCGCGCGGACTGGTGGCCGCTCTTGCCCTGGGCGCGGACGGCATCAACATGGGTTCGCGGTTCATGTGCACCGTCGAATCGTGCATCCACCAGAACGTCAAGGAGGCCATCGTGGCGGGTGACGAACGCGGTACCGAGCTGATCTTCCGAAGTCTGCACAACACCGCGCGGGTGGCCGCGAACGCGGTTTCGCGTGAGGTGGTGGAGGTCCTCAACCGCGGTGGTCAGTTCGAGGACATCAAGGATCTGGTGGCCGGCGTGCGGGGACGTCGCGTATTCGAGGAGGGCGACGTCGATGCGGGGATCTGGACCGTCGGCACCGCGATGGGATTGATCAACGACATTCCGACGGTCGGCGAATTGGTCTCTCGCATTGTCGGCGAGGCCGAGGTCTTGATCGGTGAACGGCTTGCGCAGATGCTGACGCAGACCGCCCAGGGCGACGGGGTCAGGGACGGGGTCAGAGACGGCGTGACAGCCGGGGTGTAGTTCTGTCCGTGCGGCAGTGCGTGCGCACCACAGCGACCAGCCAGGTGCGATGGGCGCGCCTGTGTGGCGCGTCAGTCACACAGCGGTAGGGAGAACGTGCTCGTCGTCGAGTTGCTCCGAGGTGATTCCCTCTACCAGGACGTCCCCGTGGTAGAGCGCATCGAAGTCAACCTTGATGACATCGGCACTGGTGTCGTCGATCCACATGTACTGGACAGTAACCACCCGTATTAAGGATTCTTTGAGTCACGATTCGCAAAATGATGGCAATTCTTACCGCGCAGTAGGGTCCGCGGTCTACCGGCCGGTAACACGGTCTACCGGCCGGTAACAATCGACCGTTGCCGTCGTGACGCCGCATCGTCGCCCCCGGGAACTAGCCGACGAGCGTTGACCGGGCCAAGTTATCGCTGCTAACTTGGCGAGCAATATCCCGGACTCCCCTGGATGGGGGCACGCTTGTTGCAGCGTATTGCTCTGACGGCCATCGCGGCGCCCCGCCGCATCCTTGTGGCCGCACTGCTGCTGATGGTGGGCTGTGGCGTTTTCGGCACATCGGTGGCGCAACACCTGTCCGCCGGCGGTTTCCAGGATCCGACCTCTGAGTCCGCCCGCGCCACCGCGCTGCTGGTCGACAAGTTCGACCAGGGCGACATGGAGTTGGTGATCAGCGTGACCACCGATGCGACCGACGGTGTGCGGGGAACCGCCGCCCGGGCGGTCGGTGCCGACATCGTTGCCCGGCTCGCCAGATCCCCTCACGTTGCGGGCGTCACCTCGGCGTGGACGGCCCCTCCCGCCGCTGCCAGGGTGCTGACCAGTAAAGACGGGAAGACCGGGCTGATCGTCGCGGGAATCACCGGTGGCGAGAGTGGCGCCCAAAAGCATGCCAAGGCGCTCACCGAGGAGCTCGTTCACGACAGGGACGGGGTCACCGTGCGGGCGGGCGGCGTCGCGATGACCTACGTCCAGATCAACGCCCAGAGCGAAAAAGATTTGTTGAGAATGGAATCCATCGCGATTCCGGTGAGCTTCGTTGTTCTGGTCTGGGTGTTTGGCGGGGTGCTGGCCGCGTCGTTGCCGCTGGCGGTGGGAGCGTTCGCGATCCTGGGCTCGATGGCCGTGCTGCGTGCTCTCACGCTGGTGACCGATGTTTCGATATTCGCGCTCAACCTGTCGATCGCGATGGGCCTGGCGCTGTCGATCGACTACACGCTGCTGATCATCAGCCGATATCGCGACGAACTGGCCGACCGCGCCGACTCCGCCGGAACCGTCGGCGCAGCCGATCGAAACCGGGCGCTGGTGCGCACCATGGCGACCGCGGGCCGCACCGTGTTGTTCTCGGCGTTGACGGTCGCGCTGTCCATGGTCTCGATGGTGCTGTTCCCGATGTATTTCCTGAAATCGTTTGCCTACGCGGGCATCGCCGTGGTCGGGTTCGCAGCGTTCGCGGCGATCGTGGTGGCCCCCGCGGCGATCGCCCTTGCCGGCGACCGGCTTGATTCGCTGGATGTGCGCAGGCTCATCCGGCGTGTGCTTGGCAGGCCCGAGCCGACGCCCAAGCCGATCGAGCAGATGTTTTGGTATCGGTCGACGAAGTTCGTGATGCGCCGGTCACTTCCGATCGGCCTGGCGGTCGTGGGTCTGCTCCTGCTGGCGGGTGCGCCGTTCCTGGGCGCGAAATGGGGATTCCCCGACGATAGGGTGCTTCCGCCGTCGGCCTCGGCGCGTCAGGTCGGCGACGAGCTGCGAACCGCCTTCGAGATCGACTCCGCAAACAATGTCACGGTGGTAATCCCGAGCACTGACGGTGTCACTCCCGCTGCGCTCAACGACTACGCCGCACAGCTGTCCAGGGTCGAGGACGTCTCATCGGTGTCCGCGCCCGGCGGAACCTTCGTCGAAGGGGCGGTGATCGGGACACCAACGGCTGCTGCGGGTTTCGCCGAAGGCAGCGCGTTTCTCACTGTCGCCAGTACCGCGCCGCTGTTTACCGACGCGTCGGAAAGGCAGCTCGACCGACTGCACGCGATCCGGGGGCCTGCCGGTCAACAGGTCCAGTTGACCGGCCTGGCCCAGGTCAACCGGGACAGCGCCGGCGCGATCACCTCGCGGCTGCCACTGGTCCTCGCGGTGATCGCGGTCATCACATTCGTATTGTTATTCCTGTTGACCGGAAGCGTTGTACTTCCTCTGAAAGCGTTGGTGCTCAACGTATTATCGCTCACTGCCGCGTTCGGCGCGTTGGTGTGGATCTTTCAGGACGGCCACCTAGGTGCGCTGGGAACCACGCCGACCGGGACCCTGGTGGCCAACATGCCGGTGCTGTTGTTCTGCATCGCCTTCGGCCTGTCGATGGACTACGAAGTCTTCCTGGTCTCTCGGATCCGCGAATACTGGCTGAAGTCGGGCAAGACGGCAGCCGACAACGATGAGAGCGTTGCCCTCGGTCTAGCCCGAACCGGCCGGGTGGTGACCGCTGCGGCGCTGCTGATGTCGATCTCATTTGCCGCGCTGATCACCGCGAAAGTGGCGTTCATGCGGATGTTCGGCGTCGGTCTGACACTTGCGGTACTTGTCGACGCCACTTTGGTCCGGATGTTGTTGGTGCCGGCATTCATGCATGCGCTGGGCCGCTGGAATTGGTGGGCCCCCGAACCGCTGGCGAAACTGCACGACCGAATAGGCCTCAGGGAGGACGCCGGCGAGGACGACGTACGCTCGGTGGTGGCCCAAGGAGGGCGTGGGTGAGCGATACCGTGGATAATCCGTTCTTCGCTCGACTCTGGGTGGCGATGTCGGCGCGAGAGCCCGAGTCATTGCGCCTTCTGCGGCGAGAAAACCTGCTCGGGTTGTCGGGCCGGGTCCTGGAGGTGGGCGCGGGCACCGGCACCAACTTCGCGTACTACCCGGACACGGTCACCGAAGTGATCGCTGTCGAACCCGAGCGCAGGCTGGCCGCGCTGGCGGCACGCGCGGCGGGCGCTGCACCAGTTCCGGTCACGGTCGACACCGGCACGGTCGAGAAGCTCACCGCGCGCGTCGAGTTCGACGCAGTCGTGTGCTCGCTGGTGCTGTGCTCGGTCGAAGAACCGGAAAGGGTTGTCGGGCAACTATATTCGTTGCTTCGCCCCGGTGGCCAGTTGCGCTACCTGGAGCATGTGGCCGGGATCGGGGCGCGCGCCCAGTTGCAGAAGTTCGCCGATGCGACACTATGGCCCAGGCTCGCCGGAAACTGTCACACCCACCGGCATACCGAGGAGACGATCGCGGCTGCCGGCTTCAGCGTGACCGATGCCCGGCGTGAGTGGGCTTTTCCCGCCTGGGTCCCGCTGCCGGTCGCCGAGTTCGCACTCGGAGTTGCCGTCAAACCGGCGTAAGCGTCTGAGCCCTCACCGCAACAGCGCGGGCAGGCGTTGCAGCAGCCCCGGCAGCGCGGTCGCGGCCGATTCACGCAGGCTCACCGTCGCACTCCTCGACAGCGGCGTGACCTCGGGGTTGACCTCGACCACCGGGGTGCCGCTGGCCACCGCCAACTCCGGTAGGCCCGCCGCCGGATAAACGACAGACGAGGTGCCGACCACGACGACCAGGTCGGCGTTGACCACGGCGTCGACCGATCGTTGCCATGCGTCTTCGGGCAGCGCTTCGCCGAACCACACTACGTTCGGACGGATCAATCCGCCGCAGCCGCAGTGCGGGGGCTCCACCATCTCGACCGGTTCGGGCATTCCCGGAACTTCACCGAGATAGTCGGACTTGCAACGGTCACAATGGAATTCGAACAGGCTGCCGTGCAGATGGTGGACATGGCTGCTGCCGGCGCGCTCGTGGAGGTTGTCCACGTTCTGCGTCACCACATGAACTTCGGCGTGTTCCTCCCACGCCGCGACCGCGCGATGAGCGGCGTTGGGCGCAACGGCCCGCATCATGTGGTGGCGCCAGAGATACCAGGCCCACACGCGTTCGGGATGGTCGTGCCAGCCCTCCGCGCTGGAGATTTCATACGGATCGACCTTGGCCCACAATCCGGTTTCGACGTCGCGGAAGGTCGGGACCCCGCTCTCCGCCGAGATCCCCGCCCCGCTGAAGACGGTCACCTGCACCCCCCCAAACTAGCCGCAGTGGGTGATACTGGGCAGGTGGCCGGGCTGGCGGAGTGGATACGGATCGACCCGCACGCCGGCGGGCCGTTGTTCGACCAGCTCAGAGTGCAGATCATCGGTCTCGTCCGGGATGGCGAACTGGCTCCGGGAACCCGGTTGCCGACCGTGCGTGAGTTGGCCGCGCAGGTTCACCTGGCCGTGAACACGGTGGCCCGCGCCTACCGGGAGCTGGAAGCGGCGGGCGTCCTGGAGACCCGGGGGCGGTTCGGCACCTTTGTAGCCCGCTCCGACCCCGCCGATGCTGCGATGGCGGCCGCGGCAAACGCGTTCGTGTCCGCCGCGCGTGCCCTCGGCGTCGAAAAGGGAGAGGCCCTGCGTTATCTGGAGACGGCGTTCGGCTGAGCGGCCGATAGCAGGCGGTAGCGGCTGCTCAGCCGAACTCAAGCAGCGTGATCACCGGGCGTACCGGATCCAGCACCGGAATTCGCTGGACGGTCCAGAGCAGCGCGTTGAGCACCGCGCCGCGCCCAGGTTCGCTCGGCACATCGTGGACGGCCCGGACTCCAGGGATGGTGTTGACCAGATCCGCGGCCTCGGCGACCGATAGCGTGAACGGCATCGGCGGCACTCGGTAGCGCCGGGATGTCCGCACTCCGCGCCGGGACAGGACGGCAAGGCCCGACGGCGGCAGATCGAACATCATCTGACCGCCGGGAAACCGCGCCGCGCATTCGGTGATCAGCGACAGCGCCTCCTCTGGCTGCAGGTACATCAGCAGGCCTTCGGCAGTGATGAAGACGCCGTCATCTGCGTCGACCTGATCCATCCAGCTGAAGTCCAGCGCGGATTGCGCGCACATCCGGACCCGGTCGCAGGTCGGCAACAGCGCGCGGCGCAGCTCGATCATCGGCGGCAGGTCGACGGTCAGCCAGCGGAACTCGTGGCTACCCAGCACATCCGATGCGTCGAGTCGATAAAAACTGGTCTGCAATCCCTCGGCGAGTGCGACAACAGTGGCCCGGGGGTGGTCCACCAGGTATCGACGAGTGTGCTTGTCGAAGACCAACGCGCGCAACGCCATGTCCTGACGTTTGGCCCAACCGAATTTGGCGAAGTCGTAGTCGATGGAATCGACCAGGTGAATCGCCATCGGGTCGTCGAGAATTCCATCTGGTCGCCTGGCCTCCTTCGCGCGGACCAGGAGCGTCATCAATGCGGTCTCCGACACTCCGGTCAGGTCGACGGTGTGCTTTCCGGTCATTCGCTTCCCATCTGGATCGGTGCGCCTCGCCCTAGCCGCGCAGCACTCTGTCGATTGTGCGCAGGTTGCGCGTCGTGGTCGACGACTTATATCGCTTCTTGCCCATCGTCTTGCCGATAGTGCTCTCAAGGGTTGCCGCGCGCGGCACCTGCCAGTAGAGCGCGGCCCTGCCGGCCTGGATCTTCTCGCCCGTGGCGGCGCTTTCGGCGAGTGCGGAGAGCTCGCGCAGCACGTCGGCGTCGCTGACCAAGGTGACATAGGAATGGTGGCCGTCCACCTCGCGCTCGAATGGATAGTCGACTGCTATCTGCGCGAGTTCGTCCACCTCGTAGACGAGCACCCAGGCGTCGTAGCCGAACTCGGCGCGCAACGTCTCTTCGATCTTGCTCCTGACCGCGGCCGCGCCCAGTCGGCTCTCGAGCAGGACGTTGCCGCTGGCCAATATCGTCTTGACGTTCGCGAACCCGGCTCCCTCCAGGGCCCGCGCGACCGCGGACATCTTGAGACTGATTCCGGCCACGTTCACCCCGCGCAAAAAAACGGCGTACCGCGTCATCGCTCGCCCGGACGGGCCGATCTCCTGCATCTGCCTGATCATCCCAGACCGCGGATTGCCCGTAGGCTGATGTCTCATGACGCGCGATGTGTTCGACGACAAGCTGCTGGCTGTGATCGCCGGGAACTCGTTGGGCGTGCTCGCTACACTCAAACGGGACGGCAGACCGCAGCTCTCTAATGTCTCGTACCACTTCGATGCGCAGGCGCTCACCATCTCGGTGTCGATCGCCGAGCCCAGAGCCAAGACCCGTAACCTGCGCCGGGATCCACGCGCCGCGCTGCACGTCAGTTCCGACGACGGCTGGGCGTATGCGGTGGCCGAGGGTGACGTGAAGTTGACGCCACCCGCCGCGGATCCAGGTGATGACACCGTCGAGGGGCTGATCGCGCTATACCGCCACATCTCGGGCGAACACCCGGACTGGGACGACTATCGCAGGGCGATGGTGGAGGACCGGCGCGTTCTGATGACGTTGCCGATCGCCCACCTCTACGGCATGCCGCCGGGGCGACGCTGAGCCGGTACGCTTCGGTGATGGCAACCAAGGGCGCCCAAGAATCTTCAGAATCGTCAGCGTCTTCAGATTCCGGTGAGGATGAAACCAAACGGAAGTTCCGAGAGGCGCTCGAGCGCAAGAACGCCAAGTCCGCCGATAGTTCGGTGCATACCGACAACGTGACAAAGCGGTCCCGTGCTCGCGGCCCGGTCGAGAATCGTCGCGAATTCCGCCGCAAGAGCGGTTAGAGAATCGGGCGCGCCTCTAAGGGCGCCACGGTTGAGTCGGCCCGTTCACACTCGATCACCGCGCCGTCCCCTGATCAGGATGGCGCTCAGGCATGCCGTCGCCAGCACCGCGACTGCCACGGCGAACGTCACCCCGGCAGTACGAAGTCCCCAGGCCTGGGTGGCGAGACCCTCCCCGACAACGGGTATCGACAGAGCGATGTAGGCGACGACGAAGTAGCTGGAGCTGACCTCGCCGCGACGGTCTTCGGGTGTGTGTTCCACCACGGCGGCCAGACCATGATAGAAACTGATCCCCTGGCCGATGCCGGCGGTGACCGCGGCGACGATCAATCCTGTCAACGACGAAAAGTGCAGGGACACAGCTAATATCGTCATACCGGCGACGAGAATGGCGCAGCCGGTGGCAATCGCGCGCTGCGAGTCCATCGGCCGCGCAAGCAGTTGGGCCACCGCAGACGTCAGATACACGGAACTGGCCAGCAGACCCGCCACCGCGTGGTTGTCGACACCCACGACATTGGCCAGAAACGAGGGCGCGACCGCGGCGAACAGGCCCGTCACCGCGAACCCGGCAAATGCGGCCAGCGACGCCACGGCAAACACTGTGCGTACCTGAGCGGGCACTGACAACCGCTGTGGCCCTAGTCGTCCGTGGCGCGGCGAGGTCTCCGGCACCACCGAAACAGCGATCGCGGCCAATACGGCCATCGCGATGTGAACGAAAAAGCTCAAGCCCAGCGGGTCGGGTGCGTACTGCACCAGAATACCCGCGATCAGCGGACCGCCACCGAGGCCACCGATGTTGGCGACTGTGGCGACCGCAGCAGCCCGGTGCCGCCAGGCCGCCGGTGCGGCCTCGATCACTGCCGCAGTGGCGGTGCCGGTGAACAATCCGACCGACAGCCCCGACAGCACCCGGGCCACCAACAGGACCCCGACCGAATCCGCCGTGAGGAAAACGATCGAACTGGCGATTGCCGACAGCGCGCCCACCAGAAGGACCGGGCGTCGGCCTATCACGTCCGACCACCGCCCGAATGCCAGCAACGCGAACAGCACTCCGGTGGTGTAAGTCGCGAAAATGACCGTGGTGGTCAACAAGCCGAAATGCATCTTCTGCGCGTAGAGCGCATACATCGGGGTCGGCATTGTGGAGCCGACCATGATCGCGGCGAACGCGTACGTGAGCAGGAACATCGAGTAGCCGCGCATGCGGCCCTCACCCGGCATGGTGGATCCCTTCCGTGTGGGCAGCCTTCGGATTTTCTTCGGCGGGACGGGTATGGTATCCCTGGACCCCGGGAGGGTCGCTAGCGGGATCGATACGATGCCAGCGTTGACCCAAGGACCAATGTTGCGCCGGCTACCGCAGCTGACCGAGACACCACGGTCCCTGCCCTTCGTTGCTCAGAGCCCTCCTAGGCCTGCAGGACTTCGTCGGTCCACACCTTGAAGCTCGACAGTATGTTGGGGCCAAACGTGTTGCTAAGCGCAACGTCGGAGGCGTCGCGGCCTTGTGCGATGAGCACTCTACCGATGCGCGGGCTGTTGTGGCGTGCGTCGAAGGTATGCCAGCGCCCGCCGAGGAAGGCCTCAAACCAGGCGGAGAAGTCCATCGCGTCGTCAACTGGGGGTACACCGATATCGCCAAGGTATCCAGTGCAGTACCGCGCGGGGATATTCATGCAACGGCAGAAGGCCACGGCAAGGTGGGCGAAGTCGCGGCAGACGCCTTTCCGCTTTTGAAGGGACTCCAGCGCGGTCTGTGTGACACTGGCGTGCTCATAGCCGAACTCGATGTGGTCATGAACGTAGTCGCAAATCGCCTGAACTCGGCCCCACCCCATCGGTGCAGTTCCGAAGAGTTCCCAAGCCTTTTCCGATAGTCGATCAGTTTCGCAATACCTGCTGCCGAGCAGGTATTCCAGCGTCTCCACAGGCAGGTCTTGCACCTGGACCTGTTGGGCGTGAGGCACAACGGCATCTGGTAGACCACTGTCGTTGACCAAGGCATTGGCCGATACCCGTAGGCGACCCTTGGGCGCAACAATGCGGGTGCACCAATTGCCGAACCCATCGCGATATGCCGAGACCGGGACTGCCGGGTCGAACACCAAGTCGTCCCGGCCGATGAGGTCGGATACCCGGGTGAAGTGCACGTTGAGGGTAAAGATCATCGGAGTGGGTTGCGGGCATTCGTAAATCATCTCGAAGCCGACGTTGATTCTCACTATCAGCCTCCGTCATCCGTGACCGCGCACGCCCTGGTGAGAGATTCGTTCACAGGTGCGAGGTCAATCCGTCTCCGTTGCCCGCGTAGGGGCCCTTGCGGCGTACCCGGAACTCCGGGGGGATGTCGCCAAGACTTCCCTCCAACGGGCACACACCTCGGCCTCGCCGGAACGGCCGGGGTGGTAGAGCAAACCTACGTCGGCGGAGCGCACTTTGCCATTCAACGCCGGTCTTGAGTCATGTTGGGAAATTTCGACCTTCGATGACCCCCTGACAACGCTTGCCCGACTAGACTTTCAACCTCCGCGTGATAGGACCGGTAGTCGTGCTCTCTTAGGTCAGAGCGGGTTTCGGCCGAAGCGCCGCGAGTGATCTCTGCATAGTTCTGGGGGCGCAGTTTGCGCCGACTCCTTCTGCATCAGCCTGCGCCGGATAGGCTTTGCCTCATGACTGGGAAGCTCTGCCTGGCACGGGATCCAGACGCTGACACATTGCTCGATGCTTACCCGTTCGCGCTGCTGGTCGGCATGCTTCTTGATCAACAGGTGGAGAGACGTTTGCAACTGCGGGGCAGGTAACTTGGGCGCCAGGAGTGCCGCGAACTATTTGGGCAACACCATCGAGATGAGGACCACGGTGAGGTAGGCGAGGAAGAGCCAGAATTGGGTGGTTTCCTTTATTCGGTGCGAGATTCGGACACCGAGCGGTGAACCCACAAGCGCACCTGCGGCCATTCCTACGAATGCCGGCAGATAGAGGTATCCGATAGCGGCGCCGGGTAGTCCAGCGGCACCCAGGCCGCTGAGGACATAGCCGGCACCCGCCCCGATCCCGATTACCGCGGACAGTGCGGCCGCGATTGCGGAAGCAGTTTGGATGCGGTAGCCCGCTGATTGTAGGTACGGCACGGTGATGATCGCCGCGCCGGCGCCGAGCAGTGCACCAGTCAAGCCGGTGGTGACGCCAGAAGTCAGGCGGCTGACACGGGACGGCAGGACGGGGTCGGGGTCCGGCTCGTCGCTCGTCGTCATCCTCTTGGACTGCCGGTAATGGCGGTTCAGTGCTCGCACGAGCATGTAGGAAACGAAGCAGATGAAGAACACCCGAAGGACGGGGCCCGGCAGCAGACCACCTGTGAATGCGCCGATCGCTGTGCCGAGCACCACCGGCGGAAGCAGGTGCCAGAACAGTCGCCAGTTCAAATCGCCGTGCCGACTGCGTAGGTAGGTCGTGTATAGCGCCGTAATGAACATCACCACAAGGGAAGTCCCAATTGCCAAGTGCATCACGTGTTCATCAGTGACGCCTTGCAGCGGCAGAGCCACCGCCAATGCCGGTACGATCGTCAAGCCGCCGCCGAGACCGAATAAGCCTGAGACCAGTCCAGAGACGATGCCCGCGAGCAGGTAGACGCCGTAGACCGCGACGTCGGTCATGCGTTTCTGCGTGGTGTGGATTTCGGCCCGTTGGCAGGGTGAGAAGGCAGGCGTCGTGCTTGCATCAAGCGATAGTCTCAAATCATGCAGGCGCGCTGTCCACAATGCCGGGATGCACCGCATCGACCAATTCCGGACGCCGGTAGGCCGGATAGGCTTTCCCGATGATTGGCAATCTGACCCTGGCGCAGGAACCCGCAGCCGACGCTCTGCTCGATGCCAACCCGTTCGCGCTGCTGGTCGGAATGTTGCTTGATCAACAGATACCTATGGAAGTGGCGTTCGCCGGGCCGAAGAAGATCAACGACCGCATTGGCGGATTCGATGCACGGGTGATTGCGGATTACAATCCAGCCGAATTCGCTGCGCTGTGCTCGGAAACGCCTGCGATACATCGGTTTCCGGGGTCGATGGCCAAGCGGGTACAGGCGCTGGCCCAGGTCATCGTCGAGGAGTACGGCGGTGATGCCACCGCGCTGTGGACATCTGGCGAGCCCGATGGGCCAGAGGTTCTTCGGCGCCTCAGAGCACTGCCGGGATTCGGCGAACAGAAGGCCAAGATTTTCCTGGCACTGCTGGGTAAGCAATACGGCGTAACGCCAAAGGGATGGCGGGCGGCCGCCGGGGACTATGGAAACGCGGGCACCCACATGTCTGTCGCAGACGTCAAAGACGCCGGATCGCTTGCTAAGGTGCGCAGCTACAAGAAGCAGGCCAAGGCGGCCGCGAAGGCCGCCAGGCCTGAGCAACGAGAGACGCAGCAGGCCGCCAGGCCTGAGCAATGAGAGACGCAGCAGGCCGCCAGGCCTGAGCAATGAGACCTAGCGGTCTCCGTCCAGGGCAGCCAGATCTGCGAGGATCCTGGCGACCATGCGGCCGCTGGAGGTGGCGGTGTCCAGGCCGTTTTCCAGGCAGCGCAAGGTGATTCCGCGGGTGGTGAGGTCGGCAACGGTCTTGGTGACCTCTGCGGTGGACCGGCCTAGTCGTTCGAGGGCCACGACCGTGACGACGTCGCCGGAGCGGGCATAGCTGAGCAACGCCACCAAACCGGCGCGCAGCTTGTCCGCCGATCCTGTGGTCCTGTCGGTGAAGATCCGTCGACGGTCCACCCCCGCACCGGCGAGCTCGGCGAGTTGCTCGTCGAGGTCCTGGTCGGTACCGGTGGCCGTGGCGTAGCCCAACGTGACGGTCACCAATCCAAGGTCTCATGCGCACGGCGACTCATCGCCGAGACTCGCCGTGGCGCAACGATGTCGATCCCCGCCTCCGGTCGGGGCCGCCGGTCCGCGTTGATGTGCGATGGTGAGGAGATGAAGACTCACCTGAACTGCCCCTGCGGAGAAGCCATCACCGGCAAGGACGAGGACGAGCTGGTGGAGAAAACCCAGGCTCATCTGTCCGACGCGCATCCCGGACTGAGCTACGACCGCGACGCCATCCTCTTCATGGCGTACTGACCCGCCGCTAACGGGATTCCCGGTTGCGCGTCCCCCGACGAGTCACGCGACCGGGAACCCCAAACTCAACCGTCGGCGCGGGAGAGCCGTGCCCGCACGTCACGGGACGACGGTGGAGCCGATCGTCGGCATGAACTGGCACTGCTTATCAGCCGTGGTCACCTGACCGAAGATCGTCGACATGATGCTGCCCGACCCGGTGTCGACGATCGCAGTCAGTGTCGTCGGCCCGGCGGGGTTGATGTCCGCCCGCGGGGTCAGCGTTGCGCTCCCCGACTTTCCGGTGCTCAGATTCACCCAGGTGACGTTGAGCGGCAGCTTCTGTTCGGCGGCGGGTGCCGGAGTGCCGATCGCGGTGAACACGTACGCGGTCTGGCCGGGTCCCGGGCCGGGTGTCGGAATCTTGGCGGGCCCCGCGACCGAGATCGCCGTCGCCAGCACGTTTCCGCCGTCGGCCAGGCAGCCATTGCTGATCGACGGATACAGGAAGTCTTGGGTCACCGGTGCGTCGGGGCCGAAGTCGGGTGCCGGACCGGGCGCCACCGGTCCCGGTGCGGGCTCCCCGACCGGTGCGGGCGCGGCCAGCGGTGCCGCTTCCGGAACTGGTGGCGCTTCGGGAGCGGGCGGCGCTTCGTGGACCGGCGCCGCTGCCGGGACCACGGGGTGCGCGGCGCCGGGTGCGGGCGGCGGGGGAGCCTCGGGCGCGGGTGCGGGGAGCTCCTCGGGCGCCGGTCCCACGGCATGAACGGGGTTCACCCCATGCGGCAGGTGCGCCTGGGTGCCAGGTACCGAACCGGGTGCGGGCACGTGGGCAACCGGGTGGGCGGCGAACTCGTTGACCGCCGATGCGACAGCGCGGGAGGGCAGCGGTGTGGCGGCGTCTCCGGCGAGCACCGCGGCCGCGGCCATCAACATCGATGCGGCGTTGGTGGGGTCGGCGGCCGCCAGTTGAATCACCGGTCCGATGCTTTCCATCGCGAGCATGCCCGGAGCCTGCAATCCGTCGATCGGCAGTGGGGCCGCCACCGGGTCGGCGTGGGCGACCGCGGTCACGCCGGTCAGCAGCAGGGCGGTGGATGCGCCCACCGCCATCGCGGTGGTGAGCGCTGTCCTGTTCGTTGACATGTTTCCCCAATGCTTTCGGTAGCCGGTCTGACCAGTGGATTGGATATGGACCCGCGTCAGGGCAGCGCCGACAGCGGGGTGAACACCGACGCCGCGGGCGCGGCAGGAGCCGTGGCCGGTGCGGGCGCGGGGGCAGCGGGAGCGGTGGCCCCGCCTGCATTCGGCAGCAGGCCGACCAGCGGCGTGCCGGCAGGCAGCAGCGAGGCAAGTCCACCGGGAACGCCCAACTGGTCGGTCAGAGCGGCCGGCAGCAGTGCCGGGCTCGCGAATGCCTGCTCGGCCGGGGGCACCGTGGTGGTGTTGACCTGCGGGGCAGTGGCCGCGGCCGGGACCCCCAGTGCTGCATTCGGAAGTGCCAGAGCTGTTTCCGGTAGTGCGGCCACCGCGTCGGACACCGCGCCGGGCAACGTGACCACCGGCTCGGGCAGAGTGACTGATGCGGTGGCGGCGGGCGGCGTCACGGGGGTGACCGGGGTCGCCGGCAGAGTGCCCGGCAGTGTCGCCGGTGTTGCCGCGGTCGTCGGCGCACCGGAGCCCAGGAAGGTGGCGAACGTCTGCATGAGTTGGGCCGCCGCCGCCGGATTCGCGGCGAGCTGCTGAAGATAGGGCAGCGCGGGCACTTCCGGTGCCAATACCGGCGCGGGTGCCGGCGCGGGTGCCGGGGCGGGCTGTGCCGCCGCGGAAGCGCTGAGCGCCAGTGCAGTGGAGACCGCCCCGGCAGCTGCAATCATTGTGGTGGCGAACAGTTTTCCGGTGCGATGCATTGGACTTCTCCCAGATTCCTCGATGGCCGTAACCGGCACGGTTGGCCTGCTCGCACCTGAAGCTAATCTGTTGCCAGAGGTACTCAAGTGACACGTGTGGCATTTATTCAACCGTTACGGTGACGAGTGCCGATCGTGACGGCTCGATAGAGTCGGGCGCATCGAGACCACCGCTCCCGCCCCCATCGGCCGCCGCTCGCGGATCGCAGCTCAACTGTCGGTCGCCGCGCCGGCACTCCTGATCGTGAGCATCGGATTGCGCCTGGCGTGGAGCTACCTTGTGCCCAACGGTGCGAACTTTGTCGACTTGCATGTCTATCTCGGCGGCGCCGCCGCGCTCGATCGGCCGGGCACGCTCTACGACTATGTCTACGCAGATCAGACGCCGGACTTTCCGCTGCCTTTTACCTATCCGCCATTCGCGGCCATGGTGTTTTACCCGCTGCAGTTGCTGCCGTTCGGCGTGGTGGCTCTGGCTTGGCAACTGGGCACCGTCGCGGCGCTCTATGGGGTGGTGCGCCTCAGCCAACGCCTGCTCTCCGGCACGGGTTCGTCAGGGGATCGACGTATCGCGATGCTGTGGACGGCGATCGCAATCTGGTCCGAACCCCTGCGCAGCACCTTCGACTACGGCCAGATCAACGTGATCCTCGTGCTGGGCGTTCTGTACGCCGTCTACTCCAGCCGGTGGTGGATCTCCGGTCTGCTGGTTGGTCTGGCCGCTGGTGTGAAACTGACTCCAGCGGTGTCCGGGCTGTACTTTCTGGGTGCGCGCCGCTGGTTCACGGTCGCGTTCGCCGCTGTCGTCTTCTTTTTAACTGTCGGTGCGTCAGCCCTCGTGGTGGGTGATCAGACCCGGTACTACTTCACCCGGTTACTCGGTGACGCAAGCCGGGTCGGCCCGATCGCGACATCGTTCAATCAGTCTTGGCGCGGGGGGATTTCGCGCATTCTGGGATTCGACGCCGGTTATGGCCCGATTGTCGTGGCCGGCATCGTGGCGACGGCCGTCCTGGCTATTTTGGCGTGGCGTGCCGTCGGCGGCGCCCGGGACCGACTCGCCGCCATCGTGATCGTGCAGTTGTTCGGCCTGCTGCTGTCGCCGATTTCATGGACTCATCACTGGGTGTGGCTGGTACCGCTGATGATCTGGCTGCTGCACGGTCCACTCAACGATCGATTGGGTGCGCGCGTTCTGGGCTGGGGCTGGCTGGTGTTGAGTCTGGTGGGGCCGCCGTGGTTGCTCAGCTTTTTCCAGCCGGATATCTGGGCGATATCGCGACCGTGGTATCTGGCCTGGGCGGGCTTGGTCTACATCGTTGCGACGCTGGTAACCCTGGGGTTGATCGCCGTTACTGGCCGACGATCCGGCTGATCTCGCCTGCCATCTTCACGTCCTTGTCGGTGATTCCGCCCTCGGAGTGGGTCACGAGTACGAAAGTTACTGTTCGCCAACGAATATCGATGTCCGGGTGGTGGTCCTTTTCCTCCGCGTGCGCGGCGACCCGCCGCACCGCATCGATTCCGTCCAGAAAAGCTGGAAACTTGATCGAGCGGCGCAATGCGCCGTCGCTGCGCTCCCAGCCATTTAGATCGGCGAGCGCGGCGTCTACTTGTTCATTCGTCAACACAGCCATGTGTCCGACGGTATACCGTTCGCGACAGTGAAACAGTCGTCACAGAAATGGCCGCATCTGGTCGTGGTCGCCGGCGCGTTGATCCACGACGGCGCGCTGCTCGTCGCCCAGCGTGCCCGGCCGCCCGAACTGGCCGGCCTGTGGGAGCTGCCGGGCGGAAAGGTCGCGCCGGGTGAGACCGACGAAGCTGCGCTGGTCCGCGAACTGCGCGAAGAACTGGGGATCGGGGTGGCAGTGGGTGCCAGGCTCGGCGCTGAGGTGGCCCTGAGTTCGTCGGCGACGCTGCGTGCCTACCTCGTCACACTAATCGACGGAGCGCTGCGACCCAATGACCATCGCGCTCTGCGGTGGGTGGGTGTAGATGAACTCGACGAGCTGCCCTGGGTGCCGGCCGACACCGCGTGGCTCACCCAGCTCAACACTCTGCTTCGGTGATGCGAAACGCGTCAGCGGATCTCCGGTCAGTAGTGCAGTCGGTCGCTCTCGACCCGCACGTCCAATCGGTTACTCGGATGGTGTACCGCGTGGATCGGGTGGGTGAGGATGGGATGGCGGCAATGCGGGCACGATTCCCGGGGCCGATTAGCCGAATTGAACGCCAAGTGGTGACACTCCGAACATCGCACCACGTACAGCGCGCCGACCCAATTCAGCAGCCCCAGATAGATCGCCACGGTCGCCGCGATCGCGAGCACTGTGATGAGGACGATGGTGAGCACCTGATAAACCGTCATGTTGGCCAACCTCCAGAACACGCCTCGACGGGTGGTTACCACGGTACCCCCTTCCACCTGGCCAGATCATGACTTTCGGGCCCGCCGGAAGACCTTGGTCGACTCCTTGCCCCGGATTCCGCTGAGCTGCCGGTGGTGTTCCCGCCGTGCTCCCGTTTTCGTGATCGGCGCGCTGTACTGCGACAATCACCGGCGTGGATGTCCGCCCCGATTTTCGTAACGTCGCCATTGTGGCTCACGTCGACCATGGCAAGACGACCCTGGTCGACGCCATGCTGCGCCAATCGGGGGCACTGAGCCACCGCGGCGACGACGCGATCGAACGCCTGATGGACTCCGGTGACCTCGAGAAGGAAAAGGGCATCACCATCCTGGCCAAGAACACCGCCGTCCATCGCCATCACGGCGACGGAGGGATGACGGTCATCAACGTCATCGACACCCCGGGCCACGCGGACTTCGGGGGTGAGGTCGAGCGTGGCTTGTCGATGGTCGACGGGGTGTTGTTGTTGGTCGACGCGTCCGAAGGCCCGTTGCCGCAGACGAGGTTCGTCCTGCGCAAGGCCCTCGCCGCGCATCTGCCGGTCATCCTCGTCGTCAACAAGACCGACCGACCCGACGCCCGGATCGCCGAGGTGGTCTCCGAAAGTCACGACCTGCTGCTCGACGTGGCGTCCGATCTAGACGAGGCCGCGCAGAAGGCCGCGGAAGACGCCCTCGGCCTGCCTACTCTGTACGCTTCCGGCCGCGCCGGAATCGCGAGCACCTCCGAACCCTCGAATGGCGAGAACCCAGACGGCGAGAACCTCGACCCGCTGTTCGATGTCCTTCTCCAGCACATTCCACCGCCTCAGGGCGATCCCGATGCGCCGCTCCAGGCGCTGGTGACCAACCTCGACGCATCGACCTTCCTGGGTCGCCTGGCGCTGATTCGCATCTACAAGGGCCGCATTCGCAAGGGTCAGCAGGTCGCATGGATGCGCGAGGTGGAAGGGCATCCGGTGATCACCAACGCGAAAGTCACCGAGCTGCTGGTCACCGAGGGGGTGGAGCGCACCTCGACCGATGAGGCGATCGCCGGTGACATCGTGGCGGTGGCAGGCATTCCGGAGATCATGATCGGCGACACGCTGGCAGATACCGACCACGCTCATGCGTTGCCGCGCATCACGGTCGACGAGCCGGCCATCTCGGTGACGATCGGCACCAACACCTCTCCGCTGGCCGGAAAAGTCCCCGGACACAAGCTGACCGCCCGCATGGTGAAGTCTCGACTCGACGCCGAACTGGTCGGCAACGTGTCGATCAAGGTCGTCGACATCGGCCGGCCGGATGCCTGGGAGGTGCAGGGGCGCGGCGAGCTGGCATTGGCCGTGCTCGTCGAGCAGATGCGTCGGGAGGGTTTCGAGCTGACGGTCGGTAAGCCACAGGTGGTCACCAGAACGATAGACGGCAAGCTGCACGAGCCGTTCGAGGCGATGACCATCGACTGCCCGGAAGAATTCGTCGGAGCGATCACCCAGCTGATGGCGGCCCGCAAGGGCCGGATGGAGGAAATGACCAACCATGCCGCCGGGTGGGTGCGGATGGACTTCATCGTGCCCAGCCGTGGGCTGATCGGTTTCCGGACGGACTTCCTGACCCTGACCCGAGGGACCGGAATCGCGAATGCCGTATTCGACGGCTACCGACCGTGGGCGGGGGAGATCCGGGCCCGGCACACCGGCTCGCTGGTGTCCGACCGCGCCGGTTCGGTGACACCGTTCGCGATGATCCAGTTGGCCGATCGTGGACAATTTTTCGTCGAACCAGGGGATGACACCTACGAGGGACAGGTGGTCGGGATCAACCCGCGGGCCGAAGACCTCGACGTCAACGTCACGCGGGAAAAGAAGCTCACCAATATGCGGTCGTCGACGGCCGACGTGATGGAGACGCTCGCCCGACCGCTCGAGCTGGGACTCGAGCAGGCGATGGAGTTCTGCGCGGAGGACGAATGTGTCGAGGTGACTCCCGAAGTGGTCAGGGTGCGCAAGGCGGAACTCGACGGCACCCTGCGCGCCCGGGCCCGGTCGCGCGCCAAGGCCCGTGGCTGAGACGGCGCGATCGGGTGGAGTCGAATGCCAACGAGACGGTCGTCGAGCGCGAGTGCGTGGTGGAGGCGCCGGCCGATGCAGTTTGGCAACGAGTGGTGACCCCGGCCGGGATCAATGACGAGCTTCGTCCGTGGCTGACGATGTCGATGCCGCGCAGCGCCAAGTCGCTGACCGTCGACACTATCCCGATCGGCGAACCGCTCGGCCGGGCCTGGCTGCGGCTGTTCGGTGTAGTGCCGTTCGACTACGACCACCTCAGCGTCACCGCGCTGGAACCAGGTCGGTACTTTCGGGAGGAATCGACGATGCTCAGCATGAGCAGCTGGCAGCACGAACGCAGTGTCACTCCAGGCGGCGCCCATCACGTCGATGCCGGCGGATCCGGGAAAACCGTTGTACGCGACCGCATTACGTTCACGCTCCGACCGGGGCTACGGTTGGCCACACCCATAGTGGCTGCCGGGCTGCGGTGGCTCTTCGATCATCGACACCGTCGATTACAGCGTTACTTCCGATGAGGGCGGCACCGAATACCCTGACGGGGTGCCCGTGACCCCGCTTCGAGCCGTCGTCATGGCCGTGGCGTTGACGGCGTTGATTCTGCCGACCGCTGGGTGCACGGTCAGCGCGCCGCCGGCGCCCCAGAGCACCGACACCACCGAATCCACGCCGCCGCCGCCCATGAAAGCTACCCAGATCATCATGGCGATCGATTCGATCGGCCCCGGGTTCAACCCGCATCTGCTCTCCGATCAATCTCCGGTGAACGCGGCGATCAGCTCGCTGGTCCTGCCCAGTTCATTTCGGCCGATACCCGATGCCAGGACGTCCACCGGGTCGCGCTGGGAATTGGACACCTCCCTGCTGGAGTCGGCCGAGGTCACCAGCGAGGACCCGTTCACCGTGACGTACAAGATTCGCCCGGAAGCGCAATGGACGGACAACGCGCCGATCGCCGCCGACGACTATTGGTATCTGTGGCGCCAAATGGTCGGCCAGCCCGGAACCGTGGACCCGGCCGGCTATGACCTGATCACCGGCGTGCAGTCGGTGCAGGGCGGAAAGACGGCGGTAGTGACGTTTTCTCAGCCGTATCCGGCGTGGCGGGAGCTGTTCAACAACCTTCTTCCGGCCCATATCGTCAAGGACGTGCCGGGCGGTTTCGTGGCGGGTTTGGTCCGGGCGCTGCCCGTGACCGGCGGTCAGTTCCGGGTGGAGAGTATCGATCCGCAACGCGACGAAATCTTGCTGGCCCGAAACGACAGGTACTGGGGCCGACCGGCCACACCCGACCTGCTGCTGTTCCGCCGGGCCGGCTCGTCCGCCGCCTTGGCCGACTCGATCCGTAACGGCGATACCCAGGTAGCCCAAGTGCACGGAGGCGCGGTGGCCTTCGCGCAACTCTCCGCCATCCCGGACGTGCGGACGGCGCGGATCGTCACCCCACGCGTCCTGCACCTGACCCTGCGTGGGCAGCGGCCGATGCTCGAGGACGCGCGGGTGCGGAGGGCCATTCTGGGGCTGTTGGACGTAAACCTGCTCGCAGCCGTCGGCGCCGGCGACGATAACGCGGTCACGCTGGCTCAGGCGCAGGTGCGCACCCCCTCAGACCCGGGCTATGTCCCGACAGCACCGCCCGCGATGACCCGCGAGCAGGCGATGACGCTTCTCGCAAGCGCCGGATACCAGGTGTCTCAGGCACCGACCCCAGAGCCGCCCGCCCCCAGCCCGCCCCCGAACAATCGGGGTCATCTGAGCAAAGACGGTGAGCCGCTGAGTCTCGTCCTCGGTGTGGCCGCCAACGACCCGACATCGGTCGCCGTCGCCAACACCGCCGCCGACCAGTTGCGCAACGTCGGAATCGCGGCGACGGTGTCCGCGCTGGATCCGGTTGTTCTCTACGGCGAGGCGCTGGTCAACAACCGGGTCGACGCGGTGATCGGATGGCATCAGGCCGGTGGCGACCTGGCGACGTCGCTGGCGTCGCGATTCGGTTGTCCCGCGCTGGAGGCGACGGCCGTCGCGACCACCACGGCGCAGCCGCCGCCCCGCACCGGTTCGGCGACCCCGACGCGGTCGGGTACGCCGTCACCTAGCCCGACACGGCCTGAGCCCCCGTTGAGCACCACCGCAGCCGCGCCGCCGCCGGCACCGGACAGCGGTGAGCTTGTCACGGCACCGAGCAATATCACCGGGATCTGCGACCACGGCATCCAGCCGAAGATCGATGCGGCCCTGCGTGGCACTGCCGACATCGGCGAGGTGATCGACGAGGTCGAGCCGAGCTTGTGGAACATGTGGACGGTGTTGCCGATCCTGCAGGACACCACGATCGTCGCGGCCGGACCGAGCCTGCAGAACGTCAGCCTCACCGGCGCGGTTCCGGTCGGGATCGTCGGCGACGCCGGCCGGTGGGTCAAGCTTCCCCAGTGATTTTGGGGCGGTCCGCCGCGGACCGCTGGTGCCGTTGTCGCAGTACCACGATGCCGTACGCGGCAAAGGCGCCAGCGGCGAATACCGCCAGCAGCCATGCCGGAGGATGGGCCAGCGCCCACACGAACAGTGTCGCGAACAGCGGCGATCGCTGGGTGACCGCCAGCACACCGGCTGCGCAGCTCAGCGACACGGCGGGGATGTGCAGATCGGTGCCGGCCCATTGATTGAGCAAGAGGGTGACCAGCGCCCCCGCGGCCGCACCGGTCGCCAGGGCTGGGGTGAGCAATCCGCCCACCGCTCCCGCCCGCAGAAACAACGCGGTCAGCAGCGGTTTGAGCAGCAGGATCGCCGCGGCCGTGCCGAGGGTCAGTCCGCTGTTCATGCTGACCTCCAGGACGCTGGCGCCGTTGCCGGGCAACTCGGGTAGCCAGATAGAGCAGATGCCGGTCAGCAGACCGGTCGTTGCGATGGCGGGGATCAGCATCCATGACTGCACCAGAGCTGCGTCCTTGGCGGCCGTCATCAATCGGTCGAAAGTCAGGCCGATCACCACGGCGAGCGGCGCCAGTGCCATGGCCAGGAAGACGAACAGGTAGGACAACTCGAAATCCGGCCACACCAGCGGGTGCTGGAGATGGGTGACGGGCGCGGCGACCGCCACCGCCAGACTCGAGGTGATCAACGCGGTGCCGAGCGCCCGCGGATGCCAGGTATCGAGCATGATGCGGGTGGCGAACAGAGCTCCGGCCAACGGCACGCTGTACACCGCGCCGAGGCCGGCCCCCGCGGCACAGGCGAGCAAGATTTGGCGATCGTTGGATGTCAGCGTCAACCGGGAGGTTCCGACGTCGCCCCAGACGGCGGCGAGTTGGCGCGGCGCGCCCTCGCGGCCCAGCGATGCGCCCGATCCGACCAGGAACACCTGCAGAACGGCGTCGATTGACATCGGCAGCCGGCGGATCGGGTGGCGCCCGGCGATCGCATCCGACAAGGCCGGGACCTCGGAACGGCGCCGGAGCAGCCACCATCCGTATCCCGCTAGCGCGCCGCCGACCATCGGGCCGAGGGCGCGGCGCACCGGGTTGCTGTCGCTGACACCGGTGAGCAGGGTGCCGAACGAGTACCGGTAGGTGAGGTGTTCGATGGCTTGCAAAAACAGTGTCGTCGCCGCCCCGGCGGCACCGGCGAGCAATCCCACGATGACGATCGCGCAGCTGAACTCAACCGTGCGCCGTGTCACGAGGCGAATGTATGCCAGCACCGTCGCACCCGTCGGGCGATCAGCAGGCAAGCTGGTCGGATGGAAACCCCACGGTTGCTTTTCGTCCATGCCCATCCCGATGACGAGACCCTCACCACGGGTGCGACGATCGCCCACTATGCCGCGGCGGGTGCGCAGGTACAGGTGGTCACCTGCACGCTTGGTGAAGAGGGAGAGGTGATCGGCGATCAGTGGGCGCGTCTGGCTGCCGACCATGCCGACCAACTCGGTGGCTACCGCATCGGTGAGCTGACCGCGGCGCTGGCCGCCCTGGGGGTGGACCGGCCCCGATTTCTCGGCGGGGCGGGACGCTGGCGCGACTCCGGCATGGCGGGAACACCGGATCGGGGTCGGCGGCAACGCTTCGTCGACGGTGACTTCGATGAGCAGGTGCGGGCCATGGGTGAGGTCATCGCCGAGTTTCGTCCGCACGTCGTCGTGACCTATGACCCCAACGGGGGCTACGGGCACCCTGACCACATTCACGCGCATCGCGTGACGACGGCCGCGGTCGAGACGGCAGGCTGGCGGGTGCCCAAGCTGTATTGGACGGTGACATCGGCGTCGGCACTGGCAGTCGGCCTGGCGGGGCTTACCGACGTGCCCGGGCACTGGATCCGGATCACCGGCGAGCAGCTGAGCGCCGGCGTGTCCGGCCTGCACGGCTTGCTGGGCTTCGCCGACGACGAGATCGACGCTGCGCTGGACCTGGCCGCCAGTCTGGCTGCCAAGGTGGCAGCGCTTCGGGCCCATCAAACACAGGTAAGCGTGTCCCCGGATGGCCGGGCCTTCGCGCTGTCCAATGACCTCGCCCTGCCGGTAGACGCATCCGAGTACTACGTTCTGGCTGCCGGTACCGCCGGCGAGCGAGACGATCGCGGCTGGGAGACCGATCTACTGTCCGGACTGAACGTCGGCTGAGTCGACGGGCCGCTAAGCTTCCGGTCACCGACTGCGCACGGAGGGGAACCTGACAGGGGCGTCCACGCCGGTTTCAGACCGGCTCCGTTTCGGGGTTCTGGCCCTCCTCGGTCTCGATGGCGTGCTCTCGGCGGTGCTGGCCGTCTTCTTCCTGCCGTTGCGGATCGGTGTGGTGCCGCTGCCGGTCAGCGCACTGGTCAGCGGGGTGCTGAACGCGCTGCTGGTCTGGGTGGCGTTGCAGTGGACGTCCAGTCCGCGGCTGGCGGCCACCCCGCTGTGGACCTGGCTGGTGACCGTGGTGATCTTTACCTTCGGGGGGCCCGGCGACGACATCGTGTTCGGCGGGACCGGCATCATGCAGTTCGGCCCGGTGCTGCTGATCGCACTGGGTGCGCTGCCGGGGGCTTGGTTGCTGATGAGCCGCCCGGCCTCGACCCGGTGCTGAGGGTCTGCTTCGTGGCGACCCTCGGGTGGGACGCCGAGACCGCCGCCGGGTGACTACTGTGACCGGTATGCCAGGCGCAACGGGTCCGGGCGCACCCGATCGGGTCGCCTTGCGGCGGGTGCTGCGCCGGGCGCGAGACGGTGTCGCGCTCAACGTCGAGGAAGCCGCGATCGCCCTGACGGCGCGCGGTGAGGCCCTGACCGACCTGTGCGCGAGCGCGGCGCGGGTACGTGACGCCGGACTGCGCGCTGCGGGCCGCGTCGGCGCCGGTGGCCGGTTGCCGGTCAGCTATTCGCGCAAGGTCTTCGTCCCGGTCACCCAGTTGTGCCGAGATGTCTGCCACTACTGCACGTTCGCGACTGTGCCGGGCAAGTTGCGGGCGGCCGGCAAGGGTATGTACATGGAGCCCGACGAGGTTCTCGCGGTGGCGCGTCGGGGCGCCGAATTAGGTTGCAAGGAAGCGTTGTTCACACTCGGCGATCGCCCGGAAGAACGATGGAAAGAGGCACGTCAGTGGCTCGACGAGCGCGGCTATGACTCGACGTTGGCCTATGTGCGGGCGATGGCGATCCGCGTGCTTGAGCAGACGGGCCTGCTACCCCACCTGAACCCGGGTGTACTCAGTTGGTCGGAGCTGTCTCAGCTCAAGCCGGTCGCACCCTCGATGGGCATGATGCTCGAGACCACCTCACGGAGACTATTTGAGGTCAGGGGTCAGGCGCACTTCGGCAGCCCCGACAAGGATCCGGCGGTGCGGTTGCGAACCCTCGACGACGCCGGCCGGTTGGCCGTCCCCTTCACCACCGGGCTGCTGGTGGGCATCGGCGAGACGGTCACCGAGCGCGCCGAAACGATCCACGCGATCCGGCGCTCCCACAAGGAGTTCGGGCACGTTCAAGAAGTGATCGTGCAGAACTTCCGCGCCAAGGACCACACCGCGATGGCGTCGGTACCTGATGTCGGCATCGACGAATTCCTGGCGACGATCGCCGTGACCCGCCTGGTGATGGGCCCCAAGATGCGCATTCAGGCACCGCCGAACCTGGTATCACGTGCGGAGTGCCTGGCATTGCTGGGAGCCGGCGTGGACGACTGGGGAGGCGTGTCTCCACTTACGCCCGACCACGTCAACCCCGAACGGCCCTGGCCTGCACTCGACGAGCTGGCGTCGGTGACTGCCGAAGCGGGATACGAGCTGATTCAGCGACTGACGGTACAGCCGACGTATGTGCTTGCACCTACCGGCTGGATCGATCCCCGGGTGCAGGGCCACGTCGATGCACTCGCCGAACCGGGGACCGGGTACGCGCTCGACGTCAAACCGGTGGGGCTGCCCTGGCAGGAACCGGATGAGACCACCGTGTCGCTCGGGCGGACCGACCTACATGCGGCGATCGATACCGAGGGCAGGAGCACCGACGCCCGCAGCGACCTGGCCAGTGCATTCGGCGATTGGGAGTCGATTCGGGAGAAGGTGAGCGAGCTGGCGGCCCGAGCCCCCGAACGTCTCGGCACCGATGTGCTGGCGGCGTTGCGCTCGGCTGAACGGGACCCGGCCGGATGCACAGACGACGAGTATCTGGCGTTGGCGACGACGGCCGGTCCGGCATTGGACGCTGTTGCCGCACTTGCTGATTCGTTACGCCGCGACGCCGTAGGCGACGATGTGACCTTCGTGGTGAACCGCAACATCAACTTCACAAACATCTGCTACACGGGTTGTCGGTTCTGCGCGTTCGCTCAGCGCAAGGGTGATGCGGACGCTTTTTCGCTGTCGGCGGACGAGGTTGCCGATCGGGCATGGCAGGCGCACGTCGCTGGCGCGACCGAGGTGTGCATGCAGGGCGGCATCGATCCTGAGCTTCCCGTCACCGGGTATGCGGACTTGGTTCGTGCGGTCAAGGCGCGGGTGCCGTCGATGCACGTGCACGCGTTTTCCCCGATGGAGATCATCAACGGTGCCAGCAAGAGTGGCTTGAGTGTTCGGGAGTGGCTGATCGCGTTGCGGGAGGCCGGGTTGGGCACCATTCCGGGAACTGCGGCCGAGATTCTCGATGACGAGGTCCGCTGGGTGCTGACCAAAGGCAAGCTGCCGACTTCACTGTGGGTCGAGGTGGTCAGTACCGCGCACGCGGTGGGCCTGCGTTCCAGTTCGACGATGATGTACGGCCATGTCGATCAACCACGGCATTGGGTCGGGCATTTGCGGGTCTTGCGCGAGATCCAGTACCGCACAGGTGGTTTCACCGAGTTCGTGCCGTTGCCCTTCGTCCATCAGTCCTCGCCGCTGTACCTGGCCGGGGGTGCGCGCCCGGGCCCGACACACCGCGACAATCGTGCCGTACACGCACTCGCGCGAATCATGTTGCACGGCAGCATCCCCAATATCCAGACCAGCTGGGTGAAATTGGGGGCCGAACGCACTCAGGTAATGCTCAACGGCGGTGCCAACGATCTCGGCGGCACATTGATGGAGGAGACCATCTCCAGGATGGCCGGCTCGGAATTCGGCTCGTCCAAGAGCGTGCACGACCTGGTGAATATCGCGGCGGGTATCGGCCGTCCCGCCCGGCAGCGCACCACCACCTACACCACCCTTCCCGGCGAGCGCGCGTGTCTGCCTGCCGACATGCCGCGTGCTGCGTGCAATTGAGCGCTATCGCTGCGGCCGAGAGGGCGTTCCGGGCGCGGCGCTGAATTACTGATTACTGCGGGTACTCGTCCGGTGTTGCGTAGAAGCCGTTTGGCCAGGTCTCCGGTTCGTAGACGTCATCGGGGGCGTGGCTGGGGGTGATGCGCACCCAGTCGATGTCTAGGTGGATGGTGTCGAAATCGGGATCTCCCGCCCAACCGACCTGGTTGCGGTATCCCGAAGCGGGGAACCAGATTCCAATCCAGAATCGGGAGGCGCGGTAGGGGACGTTGTCCTGACCGAACGTTTCGCCGGTGTAGCGGGCGACTTCGACACCGTCGATGGACCACGCAACGAAGGGAGCGCGGCCGTCACCGCCGGCATGCCATTCGTAGGCATAGGTGTGGAATTCACCGTCGGCGACGAGTTCGCCGATGTCGGGTCGAAGCGATACGTTGCCGCCTTCGCCGCCGAACTTCCCGCCCCAGGTGTTGGCCCGGGCGTAGTCGAAGCTCACCGGGTCGTTCGGGGTGCCGTCGTCGCGTGCGGTGGGGAACTCCCAGTCGATCTCCGAGTTGCGGATGCGGTTGGGTTCGTTCCAATATTCGGGTTGTGCGGGATGATATTCGATGTAGTGGTAGCTCCAGAAAGCGCTTGCAGCACCTAACGTTTGGGGTACGCGGGCACGCACCTCGTAGCGTCCGGAGGCGTAGTAGTCACGGGTGACGATGGTGGCCCCGACCCTGGTGGTGCGGCCGCCGTGACCAGTGACGTCGCCGGTGTACTGGTCACCGTGGGCGGCCAGTCGCACGATTCCGTCGACGACTGAGACGTTGGCGGGTACCACCCCGCCGTTGTTTCCGCCCCAGGCCTTGTCGGCGATCAGCCATCGATCGGGATCTATCCCGTTGCTGAAGTCATCGAAAAGCGCCGGCTGAGGACTGGGGTACGGATTCGGCGTGTCTAGCCATTCCTGGCCGTTGGCCAGGAGTGTGAAGTCGTCGACGTAGAGCGCGTTGTGATCGCCGCGCCAGTTTTCGGCCGTCACCTTGACCGATACCCAACGGTCCGGCGTGGTGAATGCGATTTCGACTGGTTGCCACGAGGTTCCGGTGACCAGCTGCCATGCGTGCAAGGAGCCGTCCGGGCTGGCCACGGTGATCGTGGCATCGCCGGAATCGACCCGGGCGCGTGCGCTGAGTACGTAGTCACGGTTGGGTGCCAGCAGCATGGGCAGATCCTGGGCGATACGGCCTGTCTGCTGTGGGGTGGAAATGATGCGCATGGTGCCGTCAGGCTGACGCGCCGCCTGATCCAGCACCCAGCCGCGCGCATCGGAGGCGAATCGCCCGTTGTTTACCAGATTCTGTCCGGCGGCAGGCAGACTGACCAGGGCTGGTGGCGAAGCACCGGGTGCGCCGGGATCGACTACCGGTGGGTCCAGTGGGCCCTCGACAAACCTGAGATCGGTAACCGTTACGACGCCGGCCGGGGTGTTGCGGCCGGCCGCGACGAATACGGTGACCTCGGTATCGGTGGCGCCGGTGTACACCGTAAGACGCCGTTCGGCCAAAGTGGGTGACTGCCCCGAGCCGGTCTTGTCGAGCTGAGGCCCGTCGATGACACCCCAAACACCCCAGACGTCGCTGGGCACAGACCCGCTGGTGCGCATCGTCAGGGCCAATGTGTACAGCGTTTGTGGTTTCAGGTTGGTAATTCGCTGAGAAATGCGGGCATCGGTGGTACCGGTGGCCGCGAGCCGTACTGCTGCGTCACCGCCGTCGACGACCGCGGAGACGTCCCCGGACGACTGCCACCCGCTCAACCCGTTGGCGAAGGTTGGATTCAGCAGCAGATTGGGGCCTGCGGAGGGCTCGGGTTCCGGCGGCGCGGGGGTTTCGGGTTCGGGTGCCGGTGGTTCGGGCTCTGGTTCGGGTTCGGGTGCCGGTGGTTCGGGTTCTGGTTCGGGTTCGGGTGCCGGTGGTTCGGGTTCTGGTTCGGGTCCCGGTGCCGGTGGTTCGGGTTCGGGTGCCGGTGGTTCGGGCTCTGGTTCGGGTTCGGGTGCCGGTGGTTCTGGTTCGGTGGGGGGCTGCTGCGAGATGGGGTTGACGTTGACGGTCACGGTGCTGGTGGCCAGGTGCCCGGGTCGGCCCAGCAGCCCGAAGGTCAAGCGGTACAGCAGGTCGGCGAAACCGTGGATCTGCAAGCCGCCGCTGCGATCGGAGGCGGTGACGGTGAAGACGTCGGCGTAGGCCGTCACGCCGTCCCAGCCGGACACGGGGGTGTAGCTGGCCGACTCGCCCACGATGCTCAACATGCCGCCGGCGGTCCCGGTCCCGCTCGATTTGCGCGCGATGGTGTAGATCAACGTGTCGGTGTCGGCGTCGGTGGCGGCCAGTTCGAAAGGCTCGCTGCTGGCGCCGGACCCGAGGATGAGCGACACCGTCTGCGGCGCGAATACCGGCGAGGCGGCGAAGAAGGTGCGCTGCCACCACTGCGCCATCAGCGTGAAGATCGACTCCGCTGTGCTGGCTGTCGCCGCGGCGACCGGCCCTGGGGTCAGCGGGGCGGCGGTGGTGACGTCGGCTCGGGCGCTACGGGCCTCAACGCTCTGCTCGACCAGCGATTGGTCGGCCTCCCGGCGCAGCCCTGCGTACAGCATCATCGGTGCCGGCGACGCGGGCGGCGCAATCGGGACGGGAGGAGCCAGATTCTCCGACAACGCCACCGCCGCCGTCGATTCGGCGCGATCGGTGGCGTTCTCAGTCACCTCCTCAACGGCGATTTCGTCCACCCCGAATGTGGCGATTTCGTCCAGCCCGTTAGTGGCGACTTCGTCGCCGTCCGCTATGGCAACTTCGGAGCTGTTCTCATCCATCGGGCCGAGGGGCTCCAGTTCATCGCCAGGATCGGAATCTGCTATCCCGATACCCCCGGGGGACGCGTCGTCGGGTCCGTCGGGGGATGAGGCATCATCTGGCGAGGAGTTGTGTCCCGCCACGGGCTGGTCGGACGCATCAGGTGCCGTGGACGTCGTGGCTGTTTTCGAGGTCGGGCTGTCCGAATCGGCCCCGGACGGATCGGCCCAACCGATCGCCGGAGGCGCCGCCCCGGCGCCGGCGAGACCCAGTGCCACCGCCAAAGATCCGACCCAGCCGATATAGCTTGCACCGTTCATCACGAACTCCTTGGTGCCCATAGGCAGCTTATTTAAGGAAAAGCCCGTTTCACCTAGCTGTAGCACGCCGCGACGAGCTGTGGTCGGGTTTGGGCCAGATGGGGAGATAGCCGATCTGCGGGTTACGTGGAGCGCATCCGCAAGAACAGGCTATCCGGGTGAGCTGTGATATCGCTGGGTCCTGACTGTCATGCGGGCGTGAGGTCATCGCCCGTCGGCGCCCCTGACCGAATGAGGTTCGGTTGGTCGCCATCGGCCCTGGTTCGTCGCCATGGGCCCTATAGTTTCCCGCACGGACTGAAAGGGGGCGGGGGACGGCGTTGGACCGAGGTATCCGGCCCCCTAAGGATCAATGACTCTTTGGCTTACGGCTATAGCGTTCTTACTCATGACCGCGTGTCTGGCCGCGACACTGCTGCGGGCGAGCTGGACCTGGGTCCCAGCTGCCGCTTGCGTGGCTCTCACCATCCTCATCTACATTCTGCTTTCCGATGTGGCGATTGGGGTGAGCTTGTGATGGCGTCCCATCCGAGGGTGGCCATCGACGGTCCGGACTCGCGGGTCGATGGACCCATTATCGCCGCAAGACTTCTGAACGCTTTCGGAATTCTGGGGATCGCCGCTGTTCTCGGAGCTTCCCTCTATTACCAGTTCGTGCTGGACGACGCACCGTGCAAGCTCTGCCTACTGCAGCGTGTGTGCATGGTGGGTGTGGCTCTCGGCGCCGCGATGAACATCGCCCTGGGAATGCGTGTCAGGCACTATGCCATTGCGGTCATGTTCTCGGTCTCCGGTGCGCTCGCAGCCGGGCGGCACATCCTGATCAACGCATGTCCGCTTCCCGGTGAACCCTCCGGCTACGGTCCTGATCTCTTTGGATTCCATACCTATACATGGGCTTTCGCGGTATTCGGAACAGCCATATTTGCGTCGGCAATCATGTTGATGTGGTCGGACGGGCTGAACGAGGAGGACTCGGGAAGCTTCGGGCAGAAGCACTGGACCAAGCCGATCGGCATATGCGTGGTCGGGCTGATCTCGCTCATTTGCGTGGTGATGACGATCTCGGCGATTGAAATCGCGGCCACCTATCCCGGCTGAGTCCTGGTTCGCCCGGCGGATCGGCTCAGATGCGGGCAGCCAGCTCGGTACCCTGACGGATGGCGCGTTTGGCATCCAACTCCGCGGCAACCGCGGCACCGCCGATGACGTGCGGACTTTTCCCGCGCGCCCGCAAGCTGCCCACGAGCTCGCATACCGACTCCTGGCCCGCGCAGATCACCACGTTGTCGACCTCGAGCAGCCGGTGCGCTGAATGGTCGGGTCCGAAGCTGATGTGCAGACCGGCGTCGTCGATGCGCTCGTAGTTCACTCCGGAGATTTGGTGAACCCCCTTGGCCCGCAACGATGCCCGATGTACCCAACCGGTGGTCTTGCCTAGCGTTCGTCCTTGTGCTCCCTTGGTCCGTTGCAGGAGGTAAACCTCACGCGGTGATGGTGCGGGCACCGCAGTCGTCAGGCCGCCTCTGGACCCCTGCGGTTCTTCCTGTGGATTCAACGCACCCCATTCCGCTCTCCACTCTTTGATGTTCAGCGTGGGCGAGTGATCGGTCGTGAGGAACTCGCTGACATCGAAGCCGATGCCGCCGGCGCCGATCACGGCGACGGACTTGCCGACCGGCTTACCGGTTATCGCCTCGGCATAGGACAGCACCATCGGGTGGTCCACGCCGGGAATGTCCGGGATGCGCGGTGCTACTCCGGTCGCCAGCACGACTTCGTCATAGTCGAGCAGTTGCTCGACGCCGGCTCGTGTGTCGAGTCGGACGTCGACGCCGTGCTTGTCGAGCATGCGGGTGAAGTAGCGGATGGTCTCACTGAATTCCTCCTTGCCCGGAATCCTTCGGGCCAAGTCGAATTGGCCGCCGATACGGGGACCGGATTCGAAGAGTGTGACGCGGTGCCCGCGTTCGGCCGCGGTGACCGCGGCGGCAAGCCCGGCAGGTCCGGCGCCGACGACGGCTACGCGCTTGGCGCGGCGGGTCGGGCCCAGAGTCAATGTCGTCTCGTGTCCGGCCCGCGGGTTGAGCAGGCATGACACCGTCTTGTGGGCAAAGGCGTGGTCCAGGCAGGCCTGGTTGCACGAAATGCACGTGTTGATCTCGTCGGCGGCATCGGCGGCCGCCTTGTTTACCCAATCCGGGTCGGCCAACAGTGGCCGGGCCATCGAGATCAGGGTGATGTCGGTGTCGACCAGTATCTGCTCGGCAGACTGGGGCATATTGATCCGGTTTGATGCCATCACGGGCACATGGACGTGCTGGGCCACCGCATGGGTGATGTCGACGAACGCGCTGTTAGGCACCGAAGTGACGATGGTGGGGATTCGCGACTCGTGCCAACCGATTCCGGTGTTGAGGATCGTCGCACCGGCGGCCTCGACCTCGATTGCCAGCGCAACGATCTCGTCCCAACTCTGACCGTCCTCGACGTAGTCGGCCATCGACAGCCGATAGCAGATGATGAAGTCCTCGCCGACGGCGGCGCGGGTGCGTCGGACGATCTCGACGGGCATCCTGCGGCGCTTCTCTGGCGTGCCCCCCCATGCGTCGGTGCGCTTGTTCGTGCGCGGTGCCAGAAACTGATTGAGCAGATAGCCTTCGCTGCCCATGATTTCCACGCCGTCATAACCGGCTTCTCGAGCCAACACGGCGCTTCGGGCGAAATCGCCGATCGTTCCCTCGACATTGCGCAGCGCGCGAGGCCGAAAGGGGTTGGTCGGGGCCTTGATTGCCGAGGCGCTGACCGAGAAGGGGTGATAGGCGTAGCGGCCGGCATGCAGGATCTGCAACAGGATCTTGCCGCCGGCGTCATGCACCGCGCTGGTGATCCGGCGGTGTCGGCGGGCCTCGGATGCGGAGGTCATCTGTGCTGCGAAGGGCAGCAGCCACCCGGTGCGATTCGGGGCGTAGCCCCCGGTGATTATCAGTCCCACGCCGCCACGGGCACGTTCGGCGAAGTACTCGGCGAGCCTGTCGGTATCGCGTGCGCGGTCCTCGAGTCCGGTGTGCATCGACCCCATCACCACCCGGTTCTTCAGGGTGGTGAAGCCGAGGCCTAACGGTGACAACAGATTTGGATACCGGTTCATTTTTTCCTGTCCAGGCCGGCGGCGACCTCATCGAGCCATTCGATGGCGCTCTCTTCGGCGCGAATACCACCGCGCAATACCAGGTATTGGTGTAGGTCGGTTCCGGACACAGCGTCCGGATCCGGGAACTGTCTCTTCTCGAAACCTCGGTAGATATCCAGCAACTCGGCACGTTCGGAGCGCAGCGAAACAACCTGGATGCGAAGTGCCTCGATATTGCCATGAGCGGCGCCGCGAATCTTGACCGCGAGGTCGCGCGTCCGGCTATCGGTCACCGAGCGGCCGCGACCGACCAGCGGAGCGGCGATCCACCGTGCCAGTTCGCGGCGTCCCGCGTCGGACACCGCGTAGACCTTTTTGTCGGGCCGGCCATGCTGGGCTACTTCGGTGCCGTGCACCCAGCCGTCGTCCTCCATGGTGCGCAGGGTCCGGTAGATCTGTTGATGGGTTGCGACCCAGAAATAGCCAATCGACCGGTCGAAGCGATGGGTCAGCTCATAGCCGGATCCAGACTGTTCGCAGAGCGACACCAGGATCGCGTGTTGCAGGGGCACGGCTGCAGCCTAAGTGGCGCTGCACCGATATGCAACTAGGTGCAGTGCAATACGATGCATACTCGTGGCCGTTAGGCGGCTTGTATGTGCGACGTTTAGTATCAGTAACCACGCGCAACTCCCGAACCAGGGGGGCGCAGCAGTGCGGGCACGAAGCCCGATCCCGGGTAGTTCGAGAGGACTTGAGGAGAAGTTAGTGACGTACACGATCGCCGAACCCTGCGTCGACGTGAAAGACAAGGCATGCATCGAAGAGTGCCCTGTCGACTGCATCTACGAGGGCGCACGCATGCTGTACATCCATCCCGACGAGTGCGTTGACTGTGGCGCCTGCGAGCCGGTGTGTCCGGTCGAGGCCATCTACTACGAAGACGACGTCCCCGATCAGTGGAGTGCGTACACGCAAATCAATGCGGACTTCTTCGCTGAACTGGGTTCGCCCGGCGGGGCGTCGAAGGTCGGCCAGACCGACAACGATCCGCAGGTCGTCAAGGACCTGCCACCCCAGGGCGAGGACTGAGAACACGGCGCAGCTGCCCGCACACCCTGAATTGCCCGACGCCACCCGCCGGCCGCTGAGGACGGTGTCCGGATCACTTCCGGTGTTCCCGTGGGACACCCTGTCCGAGGTGACCGCCGTTGCGCGGGCCCACTCCGAGGGCATCGTCGATCTATCGGTGGGCACGCCGGTCGACTCGGTGGCCCCGGTCATCCGCGACGCTCTTGCGGCGGCCGGCGGCGCGCCCGGTTACCCGGCCACCGCCGGCACTACCGAACTACGGGAGTCGGTTGTGGCTGCGCTGAGCCGTAGACATGGCATCGCCGGTCTCGAGCCCAGCGCGGTCATTCCGGCAATCGGCACCAAGGAATTGATCGCGTGGCTGCCGACGCTGCTGGGCCTGCGCGCCGAAGACACGGTGGTGGTTCCGGAGCTGGCGTACCCCACCTATGAGGTCGGCGTACTGCTGGCCGGGGCAAAGGTGGTGCGCGCGGACTCGCTGACGCAGTTGGGTCCCGAGTCGCCCCGGTTGCTCTATCTGAACTCACCGAGCAACCCCACCGGGAAAGTGCTCGGTGCCGACCATCTGCGCAAGGTCGTCCAGTGGGCTCGACAACGCGGCGTGATCGTCGCGTCCGACGAGTGCTATCTCGGGCTGGGCTGGGATACGTCGCCGGTGTCGGTGTTGCACCCGCAGGTCTGCGGTGGTGACCACACCGGGCTGCTGGCCGTGCATTCACTGTCCAAAACTTCGTCGCTGGCCGGCTACCGGGCGGGTTTCGTCGCCGGTGACCCCGCCATTGTGGCCGAGCTGCTGGCGGTGCGAAAGCACGCCGGCATGATGGTTCCGACCCCGGTGCAGGCCGCGATGGTGGCTGCCCTCGACGACGACGAGCATCAGCGGGTCCAGCGTGACCGTTACGCGCAGCGACGCGACGCCCTGCTGCCGGCGTTGCGGTCAGCGGGGTTCACCGTCGAGCATTCGGAGGCCGGACTCTACCTGTGGGCGACACGCGGTGAGCCGTGCCGCAACACCGTCGACTGGTTCGCCAAACGCGGCATCCTGGTCGCCCCTGGGGATTTCTACGGACCCGGCGGACGTCGCCATGTCCGCGTTGCGCTGACCGCCACCGACGAACGCATCAGCGCGGCGGTCCGGCGGCTGGCGGATCCGGCGCACTGAAGTACCCCGGCGGTCGCTGCGCGCGCCCGAACCGCTCAACCCTGGGCGGCTCGCAGTCCGAGCGCGAGCACGAGACGTTCGTCGGCATCGTCCAATGAGGTTGCCAGCAGCTTCTCTATCCGGCGGATTCGGTATCGCACGGTGTTCGGGTGAACGTGCAACTTCTCTGCCGTCGCGGCAACGTCACCGAATCGATCGAGATATGTGCGGAGCGTGTTCGCCAGCATCGGGTCCTGTGCGCAAATCTCGCGCACCCGCGGGTCCACCAGCCTGGGTCGGGCGGCCACGTGCGAGATGATCTCGTCGAGAAGCACCGTCGTGCGGGCCTCGTCCAGAGAGGCGACCTGACCGATGGCGGACGGATGGCGTTCGGCACTGTCGAACACCCGGTCCACTTCCTTGCGTACCGTGGCTGCGCCGGCCAGTCCGGTCAGCGGCGCGGCGGTCACGGCCCTGACTTCCATGCCGAGTTCGCGTCGTAGGGCGGCCACGACGCCTCGAGTCCACGATGTCACTGCCGCCGCCGTGGCGATCTTCGGCAACAGCACATAGACCCGGTCTCCTGCCGACGCAACCTGTGAGTCGGCACGGAAAGCGCTGGCGTTCAACGCGATTACGTCGGACGGCACTGCCTCACCAACCCCTCGGAAGCCGACCAGGGCGGCCCGGGCATCGGCGGGAATGCCGAGCTCGCGGGCGAGCACGCCGACATCGCCGGTGTCCCGGCCGATCAGCCCCAACAGCTGTCGTACCCGCACGCCGTGCTGTGAGGGGGCAGCCGCCAACCGCGACATGATCCGGGCCGCCAGGACCGCGCCGCCGCGCAGAATCTCAACGGAGTCCTCGGCCAGGGGAGTCGAGCCTTGCTGAAGCCAAATCGTCCCGGCGAAGGTGGGTTTGCGACGCGCGCCGACCGTAGGAAGGTGCACGCCGACCGCAAGGCGGGGCCGTAGCCCCAGTTCCGGACGTTCAGCCACGCTGACCACCTCCGAGCCGGATCGCAGCGCATCGAAGATGCCCCATTGGCCGATCCATTGCAGATGCTCCGGGGGTCCGGCGCGGCCCAGGATGGTCAGTCGGCGCAGCTCGTCGGCTTCCTCGCTGGAGGCCGAGTAGGCCAGCATCCGGCTGTCGGCGTCCTCGATGCAGATCATGCCGCGGGTGCGGTCGGCGATCGACTGGGCGAGGCCGAACAGGTCGGTCCCCGAGCCGTGCACCGGGTCGCTGCGATCGCCATGATGCTCAAGTGCGTAATTGACCAAGCGGTAGAGATGTTCCCAGCGTGCACGCGGTTCTACAGCGACAACCGCGGTGCCCAGCGCGGCCGCCCGGGCCACCGCCGCGGGCGTGGGATCCTTGACGAAGATCGCGGCTGGCCGGCCGGGGCGCTGCTCCAGCCAGTCGACGGCCGCATCGTCGGAAACCCCCAGCAGGAAGAGAAGATCGGCCGAGCCGGGGCCGACCGCCAAACCCAGCCGCACGTCGTCGGCGTCGATCAGGGCGACCGAGACGACCGGCATGTTCAGCCCGCGCGGAGCCTCGACCAGCCTGACCATGGTGCGATCCAGTGCCAGCAAGAGCTGGCCCAGCCCCAGACCGTCCTGCGCACTCGGCATCCCGACTCCTCGTCAACCAGCATATTGTCCGATAGCACAAATAAGTCTGCCACTGCTTGTCTGATCAGCCATCGGAATCGCGGCCGCGACGGGGCATTGTTGCTGCATGGACGCGATCTCTGCGATTACGCAAGTGCCGGTGCCCCAGAACGAGCCGGTGCACGACTACGCCCCGGGTTCCCCGGAACGGGCAAGGCTCACCGAGGCGCTGACCAGCTTGGCCGATAACCCGATCGAGTTGCCGCACGTGATCGGCGGTGTGCACCGGATGGGCTTCGGCGAGCGCGGTGACGTAGTTCAGCCGCACCGGCACGCAGCTCGGCTGGGTACCTATACCAACGCCGACCACGCCGACGCCAGGGCGGCCGTCGAGGCGGCCATGACGGCCAAGAGGGAATGGGAGGCCACCCCCTTCGACGAGCGCGCGGCGGTGTTCCTGCGAGCAGCCGACCTGCTCGCGGGACCGTGGCGAGAGAAGATCGCGGGCGCGACGATGCTGGGTCAGTCCAAGAGCGCCTATCAGGCCGAGATCGATTCGCCCTGCGAGCTCATCGACTTCTGGCGATTCAACGTCGCATTCGCTCGCCAGATTCTCGCCGAACAGCCGATCAGCTCACCTGGGGTGTGGAACCGCACTGACTACCGTCCGTTGGAAGGCTTCGTGTATGCCATCACGCCATTCAACTTCACCGCGATCGCCGGCAATCTGCCTACCGCGCCGGCGTTGATGGGCAACACGGTGGTGTGGAAGCCCTCGCCCACACAGACTTTCGCGGCATATCTGACCATGCAACTGCTCGAGGCGGCTGGCCTTCCACCTGGCGTCGTCAACCTCGTCGCGGGTGATGGCAAGGCCGTATCGGATGTGGTTCTCGCCGACAGGAGACTGTCCGGAATCCACTTCACCGGCTCGACCGCGACGTTCCAGCACTTATGGCGCGAGGTTGGCGCCAACATTGATCGGTACGACACCTACCCGCGTTTGGTGGGTGAAACCGGCGGCAAGGACTTTGTGGTCGCGCATTCCTCGGCTCGCCCGGATGTGCTGCGAACGGCTCTCGTTCGGGGTGCGTTCGACTTTCAGGGACAGAAATGTTCTGCCGCGTCGCGCGCTTTCATTCCGCGCTCGGTGTGGCAGCAAATGGGTGACGACTTCCTCGCCGCCACCCAGGACCTGCGATACGGAGACATCACCGATCTGACCAACTTCGGCGGAGCGGTGATCGATGCGCGGTCGTTCGCCAAGAACGTCGGGGCCATCGAGCGGGCCAAGAGCAGCCCCCATGTCACGATCGCTGCGGGCGGCGAATACGACGACAGCGAAGGCTATTTCGTTCGGCCAACAGTGCTGCTTTCCGACGACCCCACCGACGAGGCGTTCTCGACCGAGTACTTCGGTCCGATCCTGGCAGTACACGTCTACCCCGACCAGGACTATGAGCGCATCCTCGAGGTCATCGATACCGGGGCTCGCTACGCTCTGACTGGCGCGGTGATAGCTGATGACCGGTCGGCCGTACTTCAGGCCGAACAGCGGCTGCGACACGCGGCGGGAAATTTCTACGTGAACGACAAGCCGACCGGTGCAGTCGTGGGACAGCAGCCTTTTGGCGGGTCGCGTGCCTCGGGCACCAATGACAAGGCCGGCTCGGCGATGAACCTGTTGCGCTGGACGTCGGCGCGGTCGATCAAGGAGACCTTCGTTCCGGCCACCGATCACCGCTATCCACACATGGAGAACTGACTCATGGGCATGTTCGACCGCGTCGCGCGACCCGTCATCCTGGCGGCAGGTAGAAGGGAAGGCCTGCGCCGGACCGCTGAGAGGCTGCCGGTGGCCCGCAAGGTGGTGCACCGATTCGTGCCTGGCGAGAGCATTGCCGACGCGATGAGTTCGGTACAACTCCTGCGGGATTCCCGTCGGTTCGTTTCGATCGACTACCTTGGAGAAGACGTCACCGACGTCGAAACCGCCACCGCGACCGTCGTCGCCTACCTGGAACTCCTGCAAGCCTTTTCGGTCCGCAACGAGCCCGCGGGTCAGGTAAGGCCGCTGGAGGTGTCGCTGAAGCTGTCGGCGCTGGGACAGGCGCTGCCGCGAGACGGCGAGAAGATCGCGCTGGAGAACGCGCGCACGATCTGCGAGCGGGCCCAGAACGCCGGCGTCTGGGTGACCGTCGACGCCGAGGACCACACCACGACCGACTCGACCCTTGGCATCGTGCGTGAGCTGCGGGCGGACTTCGACTGGGTGGGCACGGTACTTCAGGCCTACCAGAAGCGCACTTATAGTGACTGCGTCGAGTTCGCCGCCTCGGGCGCGCGTATCCGTTTGTGCAAAGGCGCCTACGACGAGCCCGCTTCGGTGGCCTACCGGGATCGCGACGAGATCACCGCATCGTATCTCCGCTGCCTTGGCGTGCTGATGGCCGGTAGCGGCTATCCGATGGTGGCCTCGCATGATCCCGAGATCATCGCCGCGGTGCCCGCTTTGGTTCGGGAGAACGGGCGGGGCGATAACGATTTCGAATACCAGATGCTCTATGGCATCCGCGATGCGGAGCAGCGCCGGTTGACCGACGAAGGTGCACACGTGCGGGTGTACGTGCCCTTCGGCACGCAGTGGTACGGCTATTTCGTCAGACGGCTCGCCGAACGACCCGCGAATTTCACCTTCTTTCTGCGAGCACTGGCCGAACGTCGACGCTGAGCACCGCTAGTGTGAGGCGTTGAGCACCGCTAGTGTGAAGTGAGATCGTGATTGAGCGCCAGATTGCGATCTGAACGCACACTAGCGCCGGCTTCTTTCACGCAGTGCCTTCGTTCATGCAGTGCCTTCTTTATGTAAGGCCGAGTCCAATTACGCCGGATACGCCGCGACCGGCATGACGATGTTGCCCTTGCACACACCCTCCAGTATCTCGGTGCGCCAAGTTCCGTACATCGATCCGTCCAGGGTCGGCGAATAGAACACCAGCGAGCGGGCCGAGGCGAATTCGGTGGGGACGTCACTGCCGCGGAAGCACTCCCACTGCCAGTTGTAGTTGAAGACCCATTGCCTCCCGTCCCAGGTGTAGCGACTCGGTTGCGGGACAGTGGGGTTGGTGGGCGCGGGGCCGTCGCTGGCAGTGGCGACGCAGGTGCCGGTGCACTTTGTGGTGAAGGTGTACTGGCCGCTGAAATCGGGTTCGGGCTGGCGGGCCGCGATACTGGTGCCGATCTTCTCGGACGCGAAGGTCACCATGGTGTAACGACCGCTCCAATTCGGTGGTGCGGCCCCGGCCGTGGCCTGCGTGGAAACGCATGCAGCGGCCACAAGGGTCGCGGATGCGACTGCGCTGCAAGCCCGTCGGGCAGACATGGTTCCTCGCTATGGGTCTATCGCTATGGGCCTAAGGGTGGCACTAGCAACCCTATGGTCCACACCGCCAAGGTGCCCGACCGACACGGCAGGCGGGGGCACGGTTGGATTACGGGTTGGTATCGGTGTCTGCGAACGAATGACGTTCGGGTGTAACGAACCTCGCTAGCGCCGGTCGACGAGGGTCATGAGCGCCCAGGCCGCGATCGATTGGGCGTCGGTGATCACACCCTCGAGAATCATCTGCTCGACTTCGTCGCGGGTGAACCAGGCGCTGCGCATATCCTGTTCCTCGTGCTCGCGGGCGTGCGGGCCCTCGGAGATGCCCGTCGCGAGGAATACCCGACCGCGCTGGCTGCTCATCCCTGGGGCGACGTCGAGCAGCCCGATCTGCGTCATCGAATCGGCCCGCAGTCCGGTCTCCTCGTGCAGCTCGCGGGCAGCCAGCTCGACGGGGTCGATTTCCGGCAGGCCGGGTGCGGTGCCCTGGGGAAACTCCCAGCGTCTCAGCCCGAGCGGGTAACGGAACTGTTCGACGAGGTGGAATCGCTGCGTCCGGCTGTCGGGTCCGAGATCCCGCGGAATCACCAGCGCGTACGACGGTTTGTCCACCACCGCGTAAATCCCGGCGCTGCCGTCGGGCCTGCGGATATCGTCCTCCCGAATGGTGAGCCAATTATTGCGGTACAGCTCACGAGTTCGCAGCGTCTGGATGGAATCCACCGGCCCAGTATCCCAGTACGAGCGGGTAACCTCGCATATCGTGCTGTTGGCCTCTCTGAATCCCGCGTCTGTCGCCGCCGGTGCTGACCGCCCGGACGCCGTGCGTATCGCCGGGACCTCGTTCAGTCGCGGTGATCTGGTCGGAGCGGCGACGTCGGTGGCCGAGCGGGTGGGTTCCGCGAGTCTGGTGGCCGTGCTGGCGACGCCCGCTCCGGCGACCGTGCTCGCGGTCGCGGGCTGCCTGATCGCCGGAGTCCCGGTGGTGCCGGTGCCCGCGGACGTCGGCGCTGCCGAGCGCCGACACATCCTCACCGACTCCGGTGCGCAGGCCTGGCTTGGTGAAAAGCCGGCCGAAACCGAAGGGGCCGAAGACCTGCCCCACATTCCCGTGCGGCTGCACGCCCGTTCATGGCACCGCTACCCCGAACCGGCGCCGGATTCCACGGCGCTGATCATCTACACCTCCGGAACAACCGGGCTGCCCAAAGGCGTCATCGTCAGCCGTCGAGCGATCGCCGCCAACATCGACATGCTCGCCGAGGCCTGGCAGTGGACGTCGGAGGACACCCTGGTGCATGGCCTGCCGCTCTATCACGTGCACGGTCTTGTGCTCGGGTTGCTGGGGTCACTGCGGATCGGCAGCCGGTTCGTGCACACCGGTAAGCCGAATCCGGCCGGTTATGCACAGGCGGCGAACGAATTCGGCGGGTCGCTGTTCTTCGGAGTTCCCACCGTATGGTCACGGATAGTCGATGACGACGCCGCGGCCCGGGCATTGACCGGGGCCAGACTTCTGGTGTCGGGCAGCGCGCCGCTTCCGGTGCCGGTTTTCGACGGGCTCGCCGCGCTGAGCGGACACCGGCCTGTCGAGCGATACGGCAGTACCGAATCGCTAATCACGTTGAGTACCCAGGCCGACGGTGAGCGGCGACCGGGCTGGGTGGGCATGCCGCTGGCGGGCGTTCAAACGCGGTTGGTTTCCGAGCACGGCGACGAGGTCCCCCACGATGGCGAAGCCATCGGACAGTTGCACATTCAGAGTCCGGCGATGTTCGACGGGTACCTCAACCGCGCCGAAGCCACCGCGGAGGTGCTGGGATCCGATGGCTGGTACCGCACCGGTGATGTCGCCGTGATCGACGGCGGCGGGATGCATCGTATCGTCGGCCGGGAATCGGTCGACCTGATAAAGACCGGCGGGTTCCGGGTGGGCGCCGGCGAGATCGAGGCCGTGTTGCAGGGTCACCCCGGAGTGCGGGAGGCCGCGGTGGTTGGAATGCCCGACGACGATCTGGGCCAGCGCATCGTGGCCTTCGTGGTCGGTGATGCCGCTCCAGAAGATTTGATAAATTATGTGGCACAACAACTCTCGGTGCACAAACGACCTCGTGAAGTCCGCCTGGTCGAGAAATTGCCGCGCAACTCGATGGGAAAGGTGCTCAAGAAGGAGCTGTCGAAATGGGCCTGAAGGTGTCCCGGCCTCACTCGGCGAGCGTGCGTGTCTGACCACGACACGCCGAAGTTCAACCTCATTGTGCGCACCCTCATGGTCGCCGGCTGTGCGTCTTGTGCCGCCGTGTTGAGTGGCTGCGGTCATCCCTCTCCGCCGGTCACCTTGGTGCACACCACTGTGCCGGCACCGCCGTCCCCGTCGGGTCATTCTGATTCCGGCCTCAGCATCGGACCTGCTGGCATCGACACGGTTGGCGGCTGGCTACCTGACGGCGTCACTCTCTCACCGTTCGATTCGGCGAATCCCGCACTCGGCCAACTCGATCCGGCGCTGCTGATGGCTGTTCAGGACGCTGCCCGAAGTGCCCAGGCGGAGGGCATCGAGCTCAGAGTCACCTCGGGCTGGCGTTCCAAAGGCTTCCAGCAGAGGCTGTTCGACGACGGCGTCCTCAAGTACGGTGGGGTCGAGGCCGCCGCCGAATTCGTCAAGACGCCCGAGTCCTCCAAGCACGTTACGGGTCAGGCGATCGACATCGGACCGCCCGACGCCGCCCGGTGGCTGGCCGTCCACGGACGGCGCTTCGGGCTGTGTCAGGTGTATGCCAATGAGATGTGGCATTTCGAGCTCGCCGCCGACGCGCAGGGAAACTGTCCACCGCTGTTGCCCAATGCGGCAGGTTGACCCGCAGGTGGTTCAGTTGGCGTGAAGTGCGTCGTTCAAGGTGACGCCGGTGCCGTCGCGTTTGACCACCTCGACGGCTCCGGTCAGCGAATTACGGCGGAACAGAAGGTTATTCACTCCTGATAGTTCGCGGGCTTTGACGGTCCGACCGTCCGCGACGGCCACCTTGGTTCCTGCGGTGACGTAGAGCCCCGCCTCCACGACGCAGCCGTCGCCGAGTGAAATGCCCAGCCCGGCGTTGGCGCCGAGCAGACACCCCTTTCCCACCGAGATGACCTCGGTCCCGCCGCCCGACAAGGTGCCCATGATGGAAGCGCCCCCGCCGATGTCGGAGCCGTCGCCGACCACCACCCCCGCCGAGATGCGACCCTCCACCATGGAGCTGCCCAGCGTGCCGGCGTTGAAGTTGACGAAACCCTCGTGCATCACCGTGGTGCCCGAGGCCAGATGCGCGCCCAGTCGGACCCGGTCGGCATCGGCGATGCGCACCCCGGTGGGGAGTACGTAGTCGACCATCCGCGGAAACTTGTCCACCCCGTAAACGGTCAGGTGTCCGCGTCGGCGGAGCCGGGCCCGCACCAGTTCGAAACCGTCTATCGCACAGGGGCCCTGGCTGGTCCAGACGACGTTGGTGAGTACACCGAACAAGCCTTCGGCGTTGAGTCCGTGTGGCGCGACCAGCCGGTGCGACAGCAGGTGCAGACGTAAGTACGCGTCGTAGGCGTCGACCGCCTTATCGTCCAGAGACGCGATGACGGTCCGAACCACCACCGTCTCGACCTTTCGATCCTCGTCGCGACCTACCAGGCCGGCGAGTTCGGCGGGCACCTCGGCCACCGAAACCCGGGCCGTTGCCGAGACCATTTCGGGACGGTGTTCCCGGTGCAGCTCGGGGGCGGGGAACCAGGTATCGAGAACCGTTCCGTCGTCGGTGATCGTCGCGACGCCGATGCCTGATGCAGAAGTCACGATGCTAAGACTAACGTCAGGTCCGTGGGCCTTGATCTGCACGGTGATCCCGTCGCGCTGACCGCCGCGCTGGTGGACATACCCAGCGAATCGCGGTACGAGAAGCGCATCGCTGATGAGATCGAGGCTGCTCTGTACGAGCAGACCACGGGGTTCGAGGTCGTGCGGAACGGTGATGCGGTGCTTGCCCGGACCCACCTCGGCAGGCCTTCGCGGGTACTGCTGGCCGGGCACATCGACACCGTGCCGGCGGCCGACAACCTGCCCAGCAGACTCGTCGACGGTGTTCTGCACGGGTGCGGAACCTGCGACATGAAATCGGGGGACGCGGTGTTCCTGCACCTGGTGGCGACCGTCACCGAACCCGCCCACGACATCACCCTGGTGATGTACGACTGCGAGGAGATCGAAGCCTCGGCCAATGGGCTGGGGCGCATCGAGCGCGAGATGCCCGACTGGCTGGAAGCCGATGTGGCAATCCTCGGCGAGCCGTCCGGCGGGTACATTGAGGCCGGTTGCCAGGGCACCCTGCGAGTGGTGGTCCGCGCCACCGGAACTCGCGCTCACTCCGCACGGTCATGGCTGGGGGACAACGCGATTCACAAGCTCGCCGCCGTGCTGGCCCGGCTCGGGCAGTATCGGGCGCGCCTCATAGACATCGACGGTTGCGAATACCGCGAGGGGTTGTCGGCGGTGCGTATCGAAGGAGGCATCGCGGGCAACGTGATACCGGATGCGGCGACGGTGACGGTCAACTTCCGATTCGCCCCCGACCGCAGCGTTGAGCAGGCCTACGCGCACGTGTGCGATGCCTTCGATGGACTCGACGTCGCCATCGAGCTAGCCGACTCGGCGCCGGGCGCCCTGCCGGGGCTCACTCAGCCCGCTGCGGCAGCCCTCGTCGACGCCGCAGGCGGACAGGTCCGGGCAAAATACGGCTGGACGGACGTGTCACGATTCGCTGCCTTGGGCGTGCCGGCGGTGAACTTCGGTCCCGGCGATCCGAACCTTGCACACCGGATAGACGAACGTGTGCAGACCGACCAGATCTACGCCATCACCGATGTGCTGCGCGGCTATCTCGCCGGACCGGGATCGGCAGCCAGATAGACGCCGTGACCGGCGCATGGTCAGACCGGTGGTTACCGGAGGTCGATTGAATCGGCGGCCGCTTCTACCGTGGTGCCCGCTTCCTCATCCGCCCGTTCGTATGCCATCGCCGTCCGGTGCAGGAGTTCGGCGTGGTCCTCGGCATTCCGCCGGCCGGCGGATATAGCCCCCGAACGCGAGTCCAGCGCGGCGGCCAACGCAGTAGCGACACCGTCGGCGATGGTTCCATGTGAGGTGGCGACGCCGGCCGACTGGGGCGGGTCTGCACCGAGGTCGGCCAGAGCGCGGGCGACGCTTGCGTGGATGGCGCCGAGGGAGCGCAGGCCGTCGGTGTCGACCGAGAGCGGTTCGCCCATCGAATTCCTCCATTGGATGTCGGGCTGGAGGCTAGGGGAGACCGACGCTAGCCACACACCCATTAAGCCTAAAGGGTGTCTATGGCTACCTTTGAGCGCATGTCTGGAGAACTCGACCGCGAATGGGCTGTCTGCGTCTACTGCGCCTCGGGTCCGATGCACCCCGAACTGTTAGATCTAGCCAGCCGAACTGGGCGTGCCATCGCCGCCCGGGGCTGGACGCTGGTGTCCGGCGGAGGAAACGTCTCGGCGATGGGAGCCATGGCCCACGCCGCTCGGGCTGAAGGCGGACACACGGTCGGGGTCATCCCCAAGGCGCTGGTGCACCGAGAGGTCGCCGACACCGAGGCCGACGAGCTGGTCGTGACCGACACCATGCGGGAACGCAAACAGGTGATGGAAGATCGCGCGGACGCGTTCATCGCGCTGCCGGGCGGGATCGGCACGCTCGAGGAGTTTTTCGAAGCCTGGACCGCCGGTTATCTGGGTATGCATACCAAGCCGATAGTGATGCTCGACCCGTTCGGGCACTACCGGGGACTGCTGGACTGGCTTCGCGGACTGGTCGGGAGTGGCTACGTAGCCGAAGACGCGCTCGGGCGACTGCTGGTCGTCGACGATGTCGATTCCGCATTGGCCGCTTGCGCACCCGGAGACTGACCGGGTGCGCACCAACTAGGGTGGCCCACAGACGAGAGCTCGACGGGGCCGTTCCATGACCGGCCATCGATGACCGACGAACGCATGCGGGGCGGATACAAGCCCATCCGAAGGGTAGGGGAGAGCTAGAGATGACGGAGAAGTCCGGAGCCCGGAATAGTGTCGGGCTGTTCGATATCGCCGGCCAGGTGCCCGGCCTGCTGATGGATGCGCCGACCATCCTGCGCGGAGTGACGACCGGGTTCCTGGCCCGGCCCACGGCGAAGACCTCGATCGGCAAGGTCTTCCAGGAGCGCGCCGCTCGCTACGCGGACAAGGTGTTTCTGAAGTTCGAGGATCGTCAGATCACCTACGGCGAGGCCAACGAGACGGTGAACCGTTATGCCGCCGTACTGGCCGCCAAAGGTGTCGGCCCCGGCGACGTCGTCGGCATCATGTTGAGGAACTCGCCCGAGCCGGTCCTGCTCATGCTGGCGGCAGTGAAGTGCGGCGCGATCTCGGGCATGCTCAACTACAACCAGCGTGACGATGTGCTCAAGCACAGCCTCGGTCTGCTGTCGGCGTCCGTCGTGGTAGCCGCCACCGAATTCGTCGAGGCCATCACCGAATGTGGCGCCGATACCGACGGGCTGGTCACCCTCGACGAACTGAACCGCCTCGCGGCTACTGCGCCGGCCACCAACCCGGCGACCGCATCGGCCGTGCTGGCCAAGGACAAGGCGTTCTACATCTTCACCTCCGGCACCACGGGTATGCCGAAAGCCAGCGTGATGACCCACTACCGATGGCTGCGCGCACTCGGTGGTTTCGGTGGTCTGGGAATGCGTCTGAACAGCCGAGACACCCTCTATTGCGCGTTGCCGCTCTATCACAACAACGCGTTGACGGTGGCGCTGTCGTCGGTGCTGAACTCGGGCGCCACGCTGGCGCTAGGGAAGTCCTTCTCGGCATCGAGGTTCTGGGAGGAGATCATCCGCCATGACGCCACCGCTTTCGTGTACATCGGCGAGGTCTGCACCTATCTGCTCAGCCAGCCGGAGAAGGACACCGACCGCACCCATCGGGTGCGAGTGATCTGTGGCAACGGACTGCGGCCGGCGATCTGGGATGAGTTCACCGAGCGTTTCGGCATTGACCGGGTCTGTGAGTTCTACGGCGCCAGCGAGGGCAATACCGCATTCGTCAACGTGCTGAACGTGTCGAAGTCCACCGGCATCTGCCCAACGCCGGTCGCGTTCGTCGAGTACAACGAGAACGGCGAGCCCGTGCGGGACAAGGAGGGCCGGGTCCGCAAGGTCAAAGACGGCGAGCCGGGTCTGCTGCTGTCCAAGGTGAGTAGCTTCCAGCCCTTCGACGGCTACACCGACAAGAAGGAGTCGGAGAAGAAGTTGGTGCGCGACGCCTTCAAGGAGGGCGACGTGTGGTTCAACACCGGCGACCTGATGCGGTCGCAGGGTTTCGGACACGCGGCGTTCGCCGACCGGCTGGGTGACACCTTCCGGTGGAAGGGCGAGAACGTGGCCACCACCGAGGTCGAGGCGGCGGTGGCCCGCGACCCGCAGGTCGAGGAGTGTGCCGTGTACGGCGTCGAGGTGCCCGACACCGGCGGCCGGGCGGGCATGGTTGCGATCCAGCTCAAGGACGGGTCGGAGTTCGACGGCAAGGCGCTGGCCAAGGCGGTCTACGCCAAACTGCCCGCATACGCGATCCCGCTGTTCGTGCGGGTGGTCGACGAGCTCGCGCACACCTCGACGATGAAAAGCCAGAAGGGTGACCTGCGCAAACAGGGTTACGGCGGCGGCAGCGGTGCAGACGGTGCGGATGCCGAGGTGACAGACCCGATCTACGTGCTGTCCGGCAAAAGCGAAGGCTACGTGCCGTTCTACGCCGAATACCCCGCCGAGGTGGCCGCCGGAAAGAAGCCAAAGTAGCGATTTCGGGCGTGAAAACCTGCGGTGACGAAAAGCACGCCGAAATCGCGGGCCCGTAGCCTTGGAGCGTGCAGTCGACGTTTCTGGGGCGCCCGGTTGCCGGGGACCGGGCCTTGATCATGGCGATCGTGAACCGTACGCCTGATTCCTTCTACGACCGCGGCGCCACATTCACAGACGAGGCGGCCAAGGTTGCGGCGCACCGTGTGGTCGGTGAAGGCGCCGACATCGTCGACGTGGGTGGTGTGAAAGCAGGTCCGGGCGGACCGGTCGACGTCGATGAGGAGATCGCCCGGGTCGTACCCTTCATCGAGTGGCTGCGAAGCACTTTCCCCGACCAGCTGATCAGTGTCGACACCTGGCGCTCCGAAGTGGCGAAACAGGCTTGTGCGGTCGGAGCGGACCTGATCAACGACACCTGGGGCGGATTCGATCCTGATCTGGCCGGGGTCGCCGCCGAATTCGGTGCCGGTCTGGTGTGTTCGCACACCGGTGGTGCGGTGCCGCGAACGCGGCCGTTCCGGGTCAACTACGGGATCTCCGAGCGTGGGGTCGTCGACGACGTCGTCGCGGAGGTGACCGCGGCCGCCCAACGTGCGGTTGTCAGTGGCGTGCCTCGGGACCGCATCGTGGTCGATCCGACCCACGATTTCGGCAAAAACACTCACCACAGTCTTAGTTTGTTGCGCCATGTGAAAGACCTTGTAAAAACTGGATGGCCGGTCCTGATGGCGCTGAGCAACAAGGACTTCGTCGGGGAGACTCTGGGTGTGGAACTCACCCAACGCTTGGAGGGCACCCTGGCGGCCACCGCGCTGGCCGCCGCGGACGGGGCTGCGATGTTCCGGGTGCATGAGGTGGGGCCCACCCGGCGTGTCCTGGAAATGGTCGCGTCGATCCAGGGCACGCGGCCACCGACACGCACGGTGAGGGGACTGGCATGACTGTGTTATCCGACCGAGTCACGGATCTGGCCCCGGGGGCGGTGGCCGACCATCGCTGGCTGACCGACCACAGTTGGAGCCGCCCACGCTGGACGGTCGCTGAACTCGAGTCGGCCAAGGCCGGTCGCACCGTGTCGGTCGTGCTGCCCGCGCTGAACGAGGAAGAGACCGTTGCCGGCGTCATCGAGACCATCACCCCCTTGCTCGGCGGGCTGGTCGACGAGCTGGTGGTGCTCGATTCCGGTTCCACGGACGACACCGAGATCCGCGCCCTCGCCGCCGGAGCGCGGGTGATCAGCCGCGAGGTCGCGCTACCCGAGGTCTTGCCGCAGCCGGGAAAGGGCGAGGTGCTGTGGAGGTCCCTCGCCGCCACCTCCGGAGACATCATCGCCTTCGTCGACTCAGACCTGCTCGATCCCGATCCGATGTTCGTGCCCAAACTACTGGGGCCGCTGCTGACGACCGGCGGCGTCCACCTGGTCAAGGGGTTCTACCGGCGGCCCCTGAAAGTCAGTGGCAGTGAGGACGCCAACGGTGGCGGCCGGGTCACCGAACTGGTCGCCCGCCCTTTGCTCGCCGCACTGCGCCCGGAGCTGACATGCCTCTACCAGCCGCTCGGCGGGGAGTATGCCGGTACGCGTGAGTTGCTCACCGCGGTACCTTTCGCGCCCGGGTACGGCGTGGAGATCGGGCTGCTGATAGACGCCTACGACCGGCTCGGACTTGACGCCCTCGCCCAGGTGAACCTCGGTGTTCGCACCCATCGCAACCGGCCGTTGACCGAGCTTGCGTCGATGAGCCGCCAGGTCATCGCCACCCTGCTGTCGCGCTGCGGCATCCCTGATTCCGGGGTCGGGCTCACCCAGTTCTTTGCCGACGGCGAGGACTACACGCCGCGTATTTCGCCGGTTTCCCTGGATGACCGACCGCCGATGATCACGCTGCGTCCGCGCTGACTCGCTCCCGGCGCCCGGGATGAACACCCGAGTTCGACTCGTCGGCGGCATCGGGCACTATCGAGGAGTGACCCTGGTTCTGCTCTACCTCGTGGTGCTAGTTCTAGTAGGAGTCGTCCTGTTCGCCGTCGGCAGCCTGCTGTTCGGGCGCGGAGAGGTACTACCTGCGTTGCCGCGTGCCACGACCGCGACCGTGCTGCCCGCATCTGGCGTGACCGGCGCCGACATCGATGCGGTGAAGTTCACCCAGACGTTGCGCGGATACAAGACCAGCGAGGTCGACTGGGTACTCGACCGGGTCGGACAGGAACTCGATCTGCTTCGCGCGGAACTGGCGGCGCTTCGTGGAGCCGACGACCTGTCCGACCCCGGTGTTGTGGATTCAGCGCAGGGCGCGCACTCCGTCCCCGACGATGGCTGGGAAGACCGGTGACAGCCGCCGTGCTTGACTCTCCGGCCCGATGCGGGTGGATCGACCAATCCCGGCTATCGCCAGAGGATTTCGAACTCTACTGTGCGTACCACGACAGCGAGTGGGGTCGCCCGGTGCACGATTCGGCGGCGCTGTTCGAGCGGGTGAGTCTGGAGGCTTTTCAGAGTGGGCTGTCCTGGCTGACGATCTTGCGCAAGCGAGAGAACTTCCGCGCGGCCTTCGACGGGTTCGACGTCGCGCGCGTCGCGCGTTACGGCGAACACGACGTGGAGCGACTGATGTCGGACGCCGGAATTGTGCGTAACCGAGCCAAGATCGACGCCACCATCTCCAACGCCCAGAGAGTCGTTGCCCTTGCCGACGAAGGCGTCGACCTAGGGGAACTACTGTGGTCGTTCGCGCCGCAGGATCGAAGCACCCGCCCCCGGCCGGCCGATCTCGCTCAGCTCGCAGCGGTCACGCCGGAATCCAGGGCGATGGCCAGGGAGCTCAAGCGGCTCGGTCTGCGATTCGTGGGTCCTACGACGGCCTACGCCCTGATGCAGGCCACCGGCATGGTCGACGACCACGTCGCCGGCTGCTGGGTTCCGCCGCTGGCCTCGCAATGACCCCAGTGGGCTTCCCCGCCTGCTTAGCCGGGGTCTTGCACACGGTGCGGCTCTGATAGGGAACAATGTAGGTCTGTAGCAGTTCAAGGCCGGGCGCTGTCTGTGTTCCTCGCAGAGTTGGGCAGAGCCCGGCTCGTACCGATACACCGGGCCCTTGACGGGCACGCCAATGCGGAGGGAGCACTCGATGGCGGCGATGAAGCCCCGGACCGGAGACGGTCCGTTGGAAGCAACCAAGGAGGGGCGGGGCATCGTGATGCGTGTTCCACTGGAAGGCGGCGGTCGACTCGTCGTCGAACTCACCCCCGACGAAGCCGCCGCCCTGGGAGACGAACTCAAAGCCGTCACGAGCTAGCGGTATTCACCCGAACGGTCGCCCTCACCGCGACCGTTCGTTGCTGTTCGTCGCCGGTTACTACGCCGACACGGTCTGATAGATCTGCAGGGTCTGCTCGGCGATGCGCGCCCAGGAGAACTCATCGATGCAGCGCTGCCGCCCCGCCGCTCCGAAGTGGCCGGCTTTTGCCGGATCGGCGACAAGGGAGTTCACCGCGTAGGCGAGTTCGCGCTCGAAGGACACGGTGTCGGCCGGGTCGTAGTGCACGAGTAGGCCGGTCTGCTGGTCGGCGACCACCTCCGGAATGCCACCCACATCAGAAGCGACCACCGCCGTCCCGCAGGCCATCGCCTCGAGGTTGACGATGCCGAGGGGCTCGTAGACGGAGGGGCATACGAAAGTTATCGCCGAGGAAAGAATTTCGCGAATCTTGGCGGCCGGAAGCATTTCCCGGACCCAGAACACCCCATTGCGTGCCTCCGACAATTCCTGCACCGCCGCCGCCACCTCGGTCGCGATCTCCGGGGTGTCCGGGGCGCCCGCACACAACACCAGCTGAACATCAGGGGCGAAGTGATGGGCCGCGGCTACCAGGTGGGACACCCCCTTCTGCCGGGTGATCCTGCCGACGAATGCGACGATCGGGCGAGCGCGGTCGACGCCAAGCTCAGCCAGGACCGAATCGGTTCCGGTCGATGTGTCCGGATACCACGCCGTGGTGTCGATGCCGTTTCGCACGACATGTACACGATCGGCATCCAGCACCGGATAGGCGCGCAGCACGTCGTCCCGCATTCCCGCGCTCACGGCGATGACGGCGTCGGCCGCTTCGACGGCCGTTTCTTCCACCCACGACGAAATGCGATAGCCCCCGCCGAGTTGCTCGGCCTTCCACGGCCGCATGGGTTCCAGCGAGTGCGCGGTGAGGACGTGCGGCACCTGGTAGAGCAGTGCGGCCAGGTGCCCGGCAATCCCGGTGTACCAGGTGTGCGAATGCACCACACTGGCCTCGGCCGCCGCATTGACCATATTGAGGTCGGCGGAAAGCGTGGACAGTGCGGGGTTGGCGTCAAGCAGGCCGGGATCCGGCTGGGCGACGGTCACTCCGGGCCGGGGCGTGCCCATGCAGTGCACGTCTACATCGCACAGGCGCCGCAATTGCGCAACGAGCTCGGTGACGTGGACGCCTGCCCCGCCGTAGACCTCGGGTGGATACTCCCGCGTCATCATCGCCACCCGCATGCTGTGACCGTATCCAAATTTGCGACCCGTCGCGGAGCATCACCCATTGTCATTTCGGCCTCGTCATTTCAGCCGACAATGGCGCTGACGAGGGCACTGTCGGCAATAGCGTGAATGCCTGGCCGCCGGTCCTAGCTGCCGATAGGTTTGCAGTATGAGGGAAGCGCCACGGGTGCTGGGCATCGTCCTGGCCGGCGGTGAGGGCAAGCGGCTGTATCCGTTGACGGCAGACCGCGCCAAGCCCGCAGTCCCTTTCGGCGGGGCCTATCGGCTCATCGATTTCGTGCTCTCGAATCTCGTCAACGCCCGCTTTCTGCGCATTTGTGTTCTCACCCAATACAAGTCGCATTCGCTGGACCGGCACATCTCGCAGAACTGGCGGCTGTCCGGGCTTGCCGGGGAATACATCACGCCGGTGCCCGCTCAGCAGCGACTCGGCCCGCGGTGGTATACCGGCTCGGCGGATGCCATCTACCAGTCGATGAACCTCATCTACGACGAGGACCCCGACTTCATCGTGATCTTCGGCGCCGACCACGTGTATCGGATGGATCCGGAGCAGATGGTTCAGCAGCACATCGAAAGTGGTGCCGGGGCGACGGTCGCCGGAATCCGGGTGCCCCGCGCCGAGGCCTCCGCGTTCGGCTGCATCGATGCCGATGAGTCGGGCAGGATCCGCGCCTTCGTGGAGAAGCCGGCGGAGCCCCCCTCGGTGCCCGACGACCCCGAACAGACCTTCGTGTCGATGGGCAACTACGTCTTCACCACGAACGTCTTGATCGACGCCATCCGTGCTGACGCGCAGGACGACGACTCCGACCACGACATGGGTGGCGACATCATTCCGCGGCTGGTGTCCGACGGAATGGCGGCGGTGTACGACTTCAACGACAACGAAGTTCCCGGCGCCACCGAGCGCGACCACGGATACTGGCGTGACGTGGGAACGCTGGACGCGTTCTACGACGCACACATGGATCTGGTCTCGGTTCACCCAGTTTTCAACCTGTACAACACCCGCTGGCCGATTCGTGGCAGCTCGGAGAACCTGGCGCCGGCCAAATTCGTCAACGGGGGATCCGCTCAGGAGTCCGTTGTCGGTGCGGGCAGCATCATTTCGGCCGCATCGGTGCGTAACTCCGTGCTTTCGTCCAACGTCGTCGTGGACGACGGCGCGATCGTCGAGGGCAGCGTGGTCATGCCGGGTGCCCGCGTCGGGCGCGGGGCGGTGGTCCGGCACGCGATCCTGGACAAGAACGTGGTCGTCGGCCCAGGCGAGATGGTCGGCGTTGATCTGGACAAGGACCGGGAGCGGTTCTCGATCAGTGCCGGCGGCGTGGTTGCCGTCGGCAAGGGCGTCTGGATCTAGCTCGCCGGAGCCCGAGTGCGTCCGCGCCGGCGGATCGTTCGTACCGCCGCCCATGCCAACGCGATCGCCGCAACCAGCACAAGTACCGGCAACAGGATGGCCAGGAACACCAGCGCGACGCTGGCGACGTCTTCCACGGTACTCAACACGGGCGCGGCCATTCCTGCCGTTGCCGCATTGGCTGCCGGCCGGACAGTTGATTTCGTCAGCGACACCACCAGAGCGACAACGACCCCGAGGACCACTGGAATCCACTGACCTGATTGGGCGAATGCGCCGGGGTCGGTAACGGCCGCGGTCTGCGCGGCAGTGCCGGAACCAAAGACGATGCCGCCCGCGGTCGGGCGCACGAAGGTCTGAATCATGTCATTCACACTGTCGAGAGCCGGAATCTTGTCGGCGACGATCTCGGTGAGCAGCAGGATCGCCACGATTCCCATCACCCACCCGTTCTCCAGCCAGGCCCAGCCATGCGGCAAGGTCACCAAATCGGTGAATCGAGAAAGCAATCCAAGCGCGAGAAGCGGAATGTATGCGTTCAGCCCGGCCGCGGCAGCCAGTCCGAAGCCACTGAGCAGTTCCATCAAATCAGTATGCCGCCGTACTCACCACACGCCGGGCACGAGCCGGTAGCGAACACTTTGTGCATAATCGCCATAGCCGGCCAACCCGTCGGTCAACGCCTTCTCCTCGTCGAGGATGCGGGCTACAAGCACCGGAACCGCCAATGCGACCAACAGAAGTGACCACAACGAGCCCAGCGCCAGAGGGGTACCGATCATCATGACCAGCGTCGCACTATACATCGGGTGGCGCACTACGCCATACAGTCCGCTGGACACCAGCGGCTGGTCCGCCTCGACGGTGATGCTGGCACCCGCGTAATTGTTCTGTACCACCACCAACTGCGCCACCAGCAGGCCCACGGCCACCATCACGGCACCGACCACCACTGCCCATACCGGCACCGTCGACCATCCGAACCGCCAGTCGAGGGCACTGACGACCAGCACGCCGGTCACCAAGAGCACGATAACCGAGATGATGATCCGTTGAATCGGCCGAGTTTCGGCTATTGGCCCCGCCCTCATCCTGCGCCGGAATGCTGCGGGCTCCCGCACCGCGAGATAGATACCGGACAACGCAGCGCAAATCGCGAAGACCCCGATGAAGACCCACGCCTGCCAGTATGCAAACGTCCCCGCGGGCAGGAACAGCGCGAAACCGAAGAACAGGACGCCGAATAGCGCTGATACAACAGACTGAAGTGCAATTTTCATCTCTTCCTTCTCAGACGTCGCGGCGCCGGTACAGGAACCCAGCCGCCAGCGTGAAAATCGTTGCGGTCAAAGTCATCACGATCAACGAAATGAGCGGGACATCAGTTGGGGCTGTTGTCTGCCCTACTGGTGAAAGCTCGATGATCCAGCGGGGCAGTCGCAGTAGCGCACCAAGGTAGAGCGATACGACGACGAATGTGACAGCGAGCCAGCCGATCCAGGGGTGCCGTAGCGCGACCGCGAGCGCAGCGATTCCGGTCAGTACCGCGAGCGCGGGCACGAATGCCAGCCCGGCCAACGTCAGTCTGAGTACGGTATGCGGTTCGTTCAGCACCAGCGCTGCACCGACGCCGTTTCCGAGCCCGGCGAAGAACATCAAGACCGCCGAACCGATCACCGCGGACGCCACAGCGGTGAGTAGCCATCGCCAGCGCGAGACCGGCCCGGCAAGGACGGCCTCGGAGCGACCGTCCCGCTCGTCGTCGTACAGCCGCAATACGGCCGACACCGAATAAGCGCAAGCCGCCGCTGCGAGAAATTGCGACATCGTCATGAAGATGCCGTCATACCCCTGCACGGCCAGTACTCTCGCGAGCAGTTCATTGTCCGCGGCCGCTTCCAGCAGCGACTTGGTCATCGAGCCGAATACCAAGCCGCTGATGAACAATCCCAGTGACCAGCCGATGGTTTGACCACGCTGCAGTCTTAGATGCAGGCCGAGCACTCCCCGAACGGGACGGGCGTCGGTTCGTGCGCCCACTCCAGCGATGGCTCCGTCGTCGTACTCGCGGTAGGCCTCCAGTCGGGCCGCCAGGAGGATCAAGACGCTTGCCAGAAGCGCCAACAGGATCAGCGGCCACCACCGGAGGTCGACAAACGGGCGCATCTGCTGAGCCCACGCGATGGGCGAGGCCCAGCTCACCGCGCTTCCCGAGTTGTCGATCACGTCCCCGACTCCGCGCACCAGCGCAGCCAGTGCCAGGGTCGCCATCGCCGCACCGGCCGCGGCCCGGCCGGTCCGCCATAACTGGGCGCTGACCGCGGCGACGGTACCAAACACGGTTGCCACCGCCGCGACGCCGACGCACATCGCGGCGGTGTCGATTACGTCGAATCCGGTGGCGGCCATTGCGGCTGTCATCGTCACCGCCAGAACGATATTGATCATGACCATCAGCACCAGAGCGGCGGTGATACGGGCATACCTGCCGACGACTGAGGCCAGAATCAGCTCGGCTGTTCCGCTCTCTTCCTCGGCCCGGGTATGCCGGACGACGGTCAGGATCGCCAGGATCGAGGACGCGATGATCAGGGTCAACATCATCTCGTTGGCCATCATCGCCCCGAGCTCGGTTTCGCGGTGGCCGAACATCGGCCCTCCCAACATCATTCCGGCCGGCGTCTTGAGCAGGTTGACCCTGGCCAATCGCTGTTCTTCGCTCGGGTAGGCGAATTTCAGCGCGCTGGGTGCGTAGCCCATCATCAGGGTCAGCGCGGCGATCCACACCGATAGGCGCGCTCGATCCCGGCGCAGTGCCAGCCTGATCAGATCGCCCACGCCGCACCACTGAGAGGTGGTCCTGGGCGCCGCATGTCGCCCGGAACCCGGCCGCGCCGGCGTTACGGTCGCGCTAGTCATGGTCGCCGTCCGTGGTCCGCTTCCCGGTTCCCGGCCCCTGGTACTCCCGCAGAAACATGTCCTCGAGGGAGGCCGGCTGCACTGTGAGTTCGTCAATGCCCAGCCGGGTCAGATCGGACATCGCGCGGTCGATATCGGCGCGGTCCACCGAGAAGTGCAATCGCCCGTCCGATGACCGAAAGTCGCCGACATAGGGTGCGGATTCCAGCACGTGCCCATCGCCGCGCGTTCTGGCGGTGACGTTTGTGCGCATCAAGTCGCGCATCTGCTCCAGGGTCGCGGATCTGACCGTCCGGCCGGAACGCACGATAGTTACAGTGCGGCAGAGAGTTTCGACCTCCGCCAGGATATGACTGGAAAGCAGTACTGCCGCTCCCTGGTCGGCAACCTCGCGTGCACAGTGCTGAAACGCCTTCTCCATCAACGGATCCAGCCCAGCAGTCGGCTCGTCGAGGACGAATAGTTCGGCACGGGTGCTGAAGGCGGCCACGATCGCCACCTTTTGCCGGTTACCCTTTGAGTAGGTGCGCGCCTTTTTGGAGGGATCGAGTTCGAAGCGTTCGATCAGCTGGTCCCTGCGCCTGTGGTCGACGGTATCTCCGCCGCGAAGGGCCGCCAGGAAGTCGATGGCCTGCATCCCGGTGAGATTGGGCCACAGCGTGACATCGCCCGGCACATAAGCGATTCGGCGGTGCAGGCGTACCGCATCTCGCCACGGGTCACCATCCAGCAGTCGCACCAAGCCACTGTCCGCACGCAACAACCCGAGCAGGATCCGCAGCGTGGTCGACTTTCCGGCGCCATTCGGTCCGAGGAAGCCCGCGACCTCACCGGGGGCGACGGCGAGGTCGACTCCGTTAAGTGCTGTGGTATGTCCGAAAGACTTCGTCAGCGCACTGATCTCGACGGCAAGTCGACCGCCCTCGGTCATAGTGGTCACCCGGCGTCCTCGACTCGTGACGTGAACGGAATGCCGTGCTCGCGCTGCGCGAGAAATGCTTCGTACATCGTCGAATCGGTCATCAGGCCGTTGGTGTACAACTCGAGGGCCGGCAGCACCATTTCCTCGCTGTAGTCGCGGAGGACGGCACGGAGGTCGTCGGGGTTGTCGTGCAACTGCAGGTACAGCAGAAACGCGCCTCCCCCGGTGATTCCCAGGAATCGTGCCCTGGCCTTCGGGTCGACGCTCGGTTTGATGGTTCCGGCAAGAACGCCGGCCTCGACGTACTGCTCGGTGTTGTCAATCATCCTGCGCCACAGCATTTTCGCAAGAGCTCCGCCTTCCTGCATGCTGCGCACCAGGTAGCCCATCATCGGCGCGTAGCCCTCGATCTCGGCCATCTGGGCGAACCACGTCGCGGGGTCGGATGTCTGCACCGACTCGGTCTTGGTGGTCCGAATGGTCTCGGCGATGTAGTCGTCGCAAGCGATTCGCAGGCCTTCCTTGGAGCCGAAGTGATGGATCACCAGGGCCGCGCTGACTCCGGCAAGCTCGGCGATACGGCGAAGACCGACGGCGAAGCCGTTGCGGCCCCACTCGTCGATCGCGGCATCCCGGATGCGAGCGCGGGCCGTCCGGTCGTCAGAGTCTGAACGCACGTTTAACATGCTAAACATGCGTTCAGGATGGGGTCAAGACGCTGTTTCCAGACGCGGTGTCAGCGCAGCGCCGTCCCGCCCACGTTCACGGCACCACGGCACACGTCTCGCGCTAGACGGCGGGAGACGGCGGGAGTTGTCAGTCGCGGGCGGCGGCCAGCAAACCGTCGCCGAGGGGGATCAGCACCGGAGTCAGCCGCTCGTCCTCGGCGATCAGTCGCGCCGCCTCGCGGACCGCCGCGACCTCGCTGTCCTTGGCCGCAGCATCCCCGGCCCGTCCGCCCAGCGCGGCGCGATGCACCACGATCGCGCCACCCTCGCGGAGCAGTCGCACACCCTCGACCACGAACTGTGGTTGATCGGCCGGGTCAGCGTCGACAAAAACGAGGTCATAGGACTCGTCCGCCAGCCGGGTCAGCACGTCCTGGGCGCGTCCGCCGATCAGCCTGGTCCGTCCCGGGCCGATGCCCGCTTCGGTGAACGCCTGCTTGGCGATGAGCTGATGTTCGGGTTCGACGTCGATGGTGGTCAACACTCCGTCCTCGCGCATGCCGGAGAGCAGCCACAGGCCGCTGACTCCCGCACCCGTTCCGACCTCCACCACCGCTTTTGCACCGGTCAGCTTGGCCAGCACGCAGAGTAGGGCACCCACGGCGGGGGACACCGCTCCGACCCCGATATCCAGCGCGCGCTCGCGTGCCGCGGCGACGATGGCGTCCTCGGAAATCGAGTTTTCGGCGTGGGACACGATCGCTTCGGCCTGACTCGCCCTTTTCCCGGATTCGCCGGAACCGGCTTCGGGATCGTCGGTGCTGGTCATGCCCCGCAGCGTAGAGCGCGCGGGGTGCTGTAGTCGCCCGACACGCCCGGTCCGAGTTCGGCTGAGCCCGTTCCGGACCACATTGTTTTGGCTGGTCGCAACCGGGTACAGATCATTCTCAGGAAACACTCAGTATGTTCATATGTCAGCCACACCAGCGCGGGAGACGGTAATCGCATGACAGACGGCGCTGCCGGCGCACGCCGCGATGGTTCGTACCCGCCGGACTGCTCGGGGAAGAAAACCGCCCCGGGCCGCGTTCCCGATGGCGAATCATTGGGCAGTTACGACGGCCGCGATCAAGATATGGAGGATCCCACGACTACCACCGCTACGGCCGGTCCGGTAAAGCCGGTCTCCGCCCCCGGGCCCGCTGTGACATCTCCGGTATCGATGGCTCACCTGGAGCAATACACCGATGCCCAATGGGTGGAGCCTGTCGATGAGTTGACCGGCACCGCTGTTTTCGATGCCACCGGTGACAAGGCGGCGATGCCCAGCTGGGACGAGCTCGTCCGGCAGCACGCCGACCGGGTGTACCGCCTTGCCTATCGGCTGTCCGGGAGCCAACACGATGCGGAGGACCTGACCCAGGAAACCTTCATCCGAGTGTTCCGATCGGTGCAGAACTACCTGCCCGGCACGTTCGAAGGCTGGCTGCACCGCATCACTACCAACCTCTTCCTCGACATGGTCCGGCGGCGCGGCCGCATTCGCATGGAAGCCCTGCCTGACGACTATGACCGGGTGCCGGCTGACGAACCGAACCCTGAGCAGATTTATCACGACGCGCGCCTGGGCCCGGATCTGCAGGCGGCGCTCGACTCGCTGCCCCCGGAGTTCCGAGCCGCGGTGGTGCTTTGCGACATCGAAGGTTTGTCCTATGAGGAGATCGGGGCCACTCTCGACGTCAAGCTCGGTACGGTCCGCAGCCGCATCCACCGCGGCCGTCAAGCGTTGCGCGATCATCTGGCGCGAAATTCCGACTTCTACCTGACAGAGGGGTTCGGCGACGTGGCGAAATCAGCCTGATTCGCGCAGTGCTGCCCGACCCGCCGCGCTACATTCGAGGTATGCCGCTTTAGAAGTAGGCGCAGGTGAGACAAGTCGAGAGGAGCCCGGTGATGGTCGATCCCGGAGATGCCTTCCGTCGTGCCTTCTCCTGGTTTCCATCGCAATTCGCCTCCCAAAGCGGTGCGCCGGTCGGGCCGCGCCAATTCGGCTCCACCGAACATCTGTCCACAGAAGCCATCGCGGCGTTCGCGGACGGCGAGTTGCGGATGACGGCACACCTGCGCGCCGCCCACCACCTCTCGTTGTGTCCCGAATGCGCAGCGGAGGTCGAGGCTCAGCGGCAGGCGCGCTCGGCGTTGCGGGACTCCTGCCCCGTGGCGATGCCGACTTCGTTGTTGGGCCTGCTGTCTCAGATTCCGTACCGGGCCCCGGAGGACGTCCCGGAACCGGCCGAAACGCCGCAGCCGGCCGATGGTGCGCAGCGCGCCCGTCGCAAGCGTCGGTAGGGTGGGTGCAGCGAATCGGCGTCGATTCAGCGCCATCGTGGCGGTGAAGGTTGGCGTCCGGGCAGCGTGGCCAAGGGTGCAAGGTGATGGAAAGGCATGAACGCGTGACCAATCTGGACCAGTCCGGCCGGGAGCGTCTCGAGCCGCGTCCCGTATCCCGACCACCCGTCGATCCGGCAGCTCAGCGAACGTTCGGCAGGCCGGCGGGTGTGCAGGGTTCGTTCACCGGCGCGGCTCAATATCGCGATCAGGGGGAGTACACGCCAAAAAACCAGGCCCCCGATCCGGTGCTGGCCGAGGCGTTCGGCCGTACCCATCCCGGCGGCGATTCGCTGCAGCGCCACCCCACCGATGCCGGCGCACTGGACGCGGAGCGTGCAGGGCTTGCCGACGATTCCGAGGATCCCTGGCGCGATCCGGGCGCTCCGGCGGCGCTCGGGACTCCGGCGTTCGTTCCGGTCGCGCCGGCGCCGAGTGTGGTCGACACCGGAAAGTTGGGTGTCCGCGACGTGCTATTCGGCCGCAGGGTCTCCTACACCGCGCTGGCGGTGCTCGGCATCGTGGCGTTGGTCATCGGTATCGCCGGTGGACTGGTGGGGCGCAAGACCGCTGAGGTGGTCGAGGCGTTCACCACATCGAAGGTGACTCTGGAGACCGGTAACAGGCCCGACCTGCCACCGGGGCGGTTTACCGAAGTTGCCGCTGCGGTCGCAGATTCGGTGGTGACTATCGAGGCGACCAGCGACGATAAGGGCGCCCAAGGCTCCGGCGTCGTCATCGATGGGCGCGGCTACATCGTCACCAACAACCACGTGATCTCCGAGGCGGCCACCAACCCGAGCAAGTACAAGCTGGCCGTGGTGTTCAATGACGGCAAGGAGGTTCCGGCCAACCTGGTCGGCCGTGATCCCAAGACCGATCTGGCTGTGCTCAAGGTCGACAATGTCGACAACCTCGTGGTGGCGCGATTGGGCGATTCGGACAAACTTCAGGTCGGCGAAGAAGTGATCGCGGCCGGCGCGCCACTAGGGCTGCGCAGTACCGTCACCACCGGCATCATCAGCGCGCTGAACCGTCCGATCCCGCTGTCGGGCGACGGCTCGGACACGGACACCGTGATCGACGGCGTGCAGACCGACGCCTCGATCAATCACGGCAACTCGGGCGGGCCGCTAATCAACATGAAAGCCGAGGTGATCGGCATCAACACCGCCGGCAAGTCGCTGTCGGAAAGTGCCAGCGGTCTCGGGTTCGCAATTCCGGTGAACGAAGTCAAGCAAGTCGTCGAGACATTGATCGCGGAAGGCAAGATCGCCCACCCGACGTTGGGTCTGACCGCCCGTTCGGTGAGCAACGATGTGGCCAAGGGTGCCCAGATCGCCAACGTCACTCAGGGCGGGCCCGCCGAGCAGGGCGGAATCCTGGAGAACGACGTGGTCGTCAAGGTGGGCGATCGCGAGGTCGCCGATGCCGACGAATTCGTCGTCGCAGTGCGGCAACTCAAGATCGGTGAGCCGGCGCCCATCGAGGTGGTGCGCGACGGCCGTCGTGTCACGCTGATGGTGACTCCCCGGCCGGACAACAGCACGTAGCCGATGTTCGCCAACGTCGGCTGGGGCGAGATGTTGGTTCTGGTGATCGCCGGATTGGTGATCGTCGGACCCGAGCGGCTGCCCGGCGCGATCCGGTGGACGTCCGGGGCGCTGCGTCAGGTCCGGGACTACATCGGCGGCGCGACCAGCCAGTTGCGGCAGGACCTCGGCCCCGAGTTCGATGACCTGCGCGAACCGCTCTCCGAGTTGCAGCGGCTCCGGGGCATGACGCCGCGTGCGGCGCTGACCAAGCATCTGCTCGACGGCGACGACTCGATCTTCACCGGCAGATTCGACCCCGCGGGCGGGTCTGCGAAATCGGAACCCCCGCCGCCGGAGAGGTCGTCTGAGAAGCCGCAGTCCTCGGGCGGACCCGCAGACGTCGCCCACGGCACGCCGGACGCAGCGCCCACCCGATCGTCGACGGCATCCACCCCCTTCGACGTGGACGCCACCTGACACGCGCGGTCTCAGCGCGGCTCAGGATGGTCGCGGCTCACGATGGCCTAGCGGCCCGCCGGGTCCAGACCCAGTGACATGCCTGCCAATCCACGCTTACGGCTGGTGAGCGCGTCAGCAATATTGCGCAGCGCCTTGGCCGCCGCGGTCTCGGGGGCGGAAAGCACCAACGGGACACCGGAGTCGCCGGCCGCGACCAGCGCCGGATCGAGGGGTACCTGGCCCAGCAACGGAACGTCTGCCCCGACCGCCCGGGACAGGCTTTCGGCGACCTGACGGCCACCGCCCTCCCCGAAGATCTGCATCGTTGTTCCGTCGGGAAGGACCAGTCCGGACATGTTCTCCACGACACCGACAATGCGTTGTCGGGTCTGCAGCGCAATCGCTCCGGCCCGTTCGGCGACTTCGGCCGCCGCCAACTGCGGCGTGGTCACGACCAGGATCTCCGCGCCCGGGATCAGTTGAGACACCGAAATCGCGATATCGCCGGTGCCGGGTGGCAGGTCCAGCAGTAGCACGTCCAGATCGCCCCAGTACACGTCGGCGAGGAACTGCTGAAGCGCCCGGTGCAGCATCGGTCCGCGCCACACGACCGGGGTGTTGCCTTTGGTGAACATCGCGATGGATATCACCCGGACGTCATGGCTGACCGGGGGCAGAATCATCGAATCAACCTGGGTCGGCCGATCAACGGTGCCCATCATTCTGGGCACCGAGTGGCCGTAGATGTCTGCGTCGAGCAGTCCGACCGAGAGCCCGCGGGATGCCAGCGCGGCTGCCAGGTTCACCGTCACGCTGGACTTGCCGACCCCGCCCTTACCCGATGCGACGGCATAGACGCGGGTCAGCGAGCCGGGCTGGGCGAACGGAATCACCGGTTCCCGCGAATCGCCACGCAATTGCTTGCGGAGTTCGGCACGTTGTTCGTCATTCATCACGTCGAGAGTGACTCGCACTGCGCCGGTGCCCGCGACATCGGCGACCGCGCGGGTCACGCTGTCGGAGATCTCGGTCTTCTTCGGGCAGGCGGCAGTGGTCAGATACAGCTCTACGTGGACCGAAGCGTCCTGACCGTCACCGCCGATAGTGACGTCCTTGACCATCCCCACCTCGGTGATCGGTCGGCGCAGTTCGGGATCGATCACCCTACCCAGCGCGGCGCGAACGGAAGATTCGAGGTCAGGAGTCGTGGACATCACCCGCGAGTCTAGGCGGCCGACCGGTGACGACCGGCAGGCGGGCTTCGGCCCCAGCGGCGGCGCTCAGGCCACCGGGCCGGGCGCCGGCCCGAGTACCGTCGGCAGCGGCCCGGGTGCCGGAACACCGGGTGGGGGTGGTAGCAGCGGCCCAGGCGGGAGAAGCGGCTGGGCGATCGGCGCGGCCGGCGGCGCAAACCCGGGCGGGGCCGGCGGCATGGCGGGCGGGACCGGGCTCTGAATGCAGAACACCGCACATTGCGGCTGAGCGGGCGGTTGCATCCACGGAGGCAACCAGTTGGGCTGCGGCGGTGCCGCCGGTTGCGGTGCGGACTGCAGCGCCTGCGCTGGTCCGGGAAGTGGACCGAGTGACTGGCCGGGAACGAATCCCGGAACGTTGGTGGAGATCTGGCTGGCCGCATCGGTGCGCCCCATCAGTGGAATCAGCGAAAGCGGGTCGCTGGGGGGCAGGCCGGTCGCATTGCGCGGCAGTCCCGGCCCGAGTCCCTGGGTGCGGTCGAGGTGACTGTTGGCGGTACTGATGCCGGTGGTACTGCCGAGGGTGGGAACAGAGCCGTTGATCGGCGGTAGATCGACCGGCACGACACCGGTCGCATAGGACGCGGCCCAGCTCAGAACGTTCCGGGCGTAGGCCATCGAGTTGTTGTAGCGCAGGATCGCTGCCATCACGTCTGCCTGATTACGCAGGTTGAGTCCACCGCTGCACAGGTAACGGGCCGCCGCCAGCGAGGCGTCGAAGATGTTCTGGACGTCGGCCTTACCGTCGTTGTCGCCGTCGGATGCATAGCGCGACCAGGTTCCCGGCAGGAACTGCATCGGTCCCATCGCCCGGGCGTACGTCACGCGATCCGCGTTGCGGCTCTGCACGATGATCTCGTTGCCCGGCAGCGTGCCGTCCAGCGCGGGCCCGTAGATCGGTTGCACCGCGGTGCCCCGGGAATCGGTGGCGCCGCCGTAGGCGTGCATCGACTCGATGCGTCCGATCCCGGCAAGAAGATTCCAGCTGACCCCGCAGCCGGGGAAAGCCGTTGCCATCATGCTTTCGGCGTTCCGGTAGGCGGCCAATGCCATCGACGGGATGCGCAGCGCTCCAGGTGAGTTCACCACAGCCGAAGGTGGCGGCGAGGACGGGCGGCCGCCGACGGTATGAAACGGTGTAGGGGTCTTGGCGATGGCAACCACCGATGCGCCCGACCCGTCGGCCGGGGAGCTTTGCACCGCCGCCAGCGGCAGCACCGCGGAGTCGCTGGCGGGCTTGATCGTTGGTGCGGAGGCACCCACTGCGCCCGCCAGCACGAGCGGGGTGAGCACTGCGGCGACACCGAACGCGGGCATGCGGGCGATCCGGCCTGCGCGACGGCCCGCTGCCCGGAGGGGCGATCCTGGGCCTGTCTGCACTCGAACCGTCCTAGCTCTGTGGTCAGTTGTGAACCACGCCACCATACCTACTGGGCAACGATGTCGTAACAGCAATCGCCACAGCTTCCTCACCCGTTTTTCTTGGAGCGTCGGTCGATGTCGCGGTTGTCCTTCGGTTGAGGTCCCGCAGGAGTCGGTTCATGCAGGTGGGCGAGCATGTCGCGGATCTCCTCCAACTCTCGGCGCAGATAGTCGCGGGTGGCGACTTCACCGATGGCAAGGCGCAGCGCGGCCAGTTCGCGGGCCAGATATTCGGTGTCGGCCTTGGTTTGTTCGGCGCGCCGGCGATCCTCTTCCAGTGCCACCCGGTCCCTGTTCTCCTGTCTGTTCTGGGCCAACAGGATCAGCGGCGCCGCGTACGCGGCCTGGGTGGAGAACGCCAGGTTCAGCAGGATGAACGGGTAAGGATCCCACTGCCAGGCGAAAGCGCCGATATTGAGCAGGATCCACACCGCCACCGTCACGGTCTGGATCGCCAGGTAGCGACCGGTGCCCAGGAACCGTGCAATGCGTTCGCTAACCCTGCCGACGGCCTCCACATCGAGCCGGGGGGTGAGCGTACGCGAGACGCGTGGTGTGTCGAGGCGCTGACGCGCCGACAGTTCGCTCATGGCGTCTCCTCGGCGGTCACGATCACCGGCTCGGCTTCCCGCTCCCGCCAGTCGTCGGGTAGTAGATGGTCGAGGACGTCGTCGACCGAGACCGCTCCGAGCAAATGGCTTTCCTCGTCGAGGACCGGCCCGCACACCAGGTTGTATGCGGCGAAGTACCGGGTCAGCGCACCGAGCGAGTCGCCCGGCCGCAGGTGCGGCAGGTCGGTATCGACGATTCCGCTCACCAGTTCGGCGGGCGGCTCCCGCAGCAGCCGCTGGAGGTGCACGCACCCCAGATACCGGCCGGTGGGAGCGGCGGTGGGCGGACGCACCACGAAGACCACCGAGGCCAGCGCCGGGGTGAGGTCCGGGTCGCGCACCCGCGCCAGTGCTTCGGCGACGGTGGTGTCGGGAGCCAGCACCACCGGCTCCGAGGTCATCAGGCCGCCTGCGGTGTTCGGGGAGTGGCTCAGCAGGCGTCGCACGTCCTCGGAATCCTCGGGATCCATCCGTCTCAGGAACTGTTCGGCATCCGCCGGTGCCATTGTGCCGAGCAGATCGGCGGCGTCGTCGGGGTCCATCGCCTCCAGCACATCGGCGGCGCGGTCGGTCTTGAGCTGCCGCAACACGGCCACCTGCTCGTCTTCGGGTAGTTCCTGCAGCACGTCGGCGAGTCGCTCGTCATCGAGCGCATTGACCACCTCGTAGCGGCGCTTGGCCGGCAGTTCCCGGATGGCGTCCGCGACCTCCACGGGACGCTGGCCGTCGAATTGCTCGAGGAGTTGGGCCACCCCCTGATCGGGCATGGCCAGACCGGATGGGGTCAGGCCGTGCACGTGCTGCCAGTCGACCACGTACACGTTGCTGCGCCGACCCAGTCGGCGCTGGGGGCGCACGGCGACCTTGGTGACCATCCAGTCGCGGGTGCGGGTCTGCTCGATGGCGAGATCGACGACGACGACATCGAGACCTGTCAGCTGTGCCAGGTCTGGGTCGTCCACCCGAACCCGGGTCTCGACGACCTGTCCAAGGACCAGCACCTCGCCCGGGCGCTGGGCGAAGCGGCGTAGCGACACGGTGCCGGTTGACAACGTCACCGCCCCCGGCTCGATCGCGGTTACTCGCAGTATCGGCACGAAAATCCTTCTGCGAGTGAGCAACTCGATGACAAGACCGAGGACTCGGGGTTGCTGGCGCACTACGCTGATACCGATGACGACGTCGCGGACCCGACCGATGGATTCGCCGTCCGGACCTAGCGCCACCATCCCCGCGAGCCGGGCCGCATAGACCCTGTTGACCGACGCCATGGTTGTCAGGGTAAAGACTCCCAGCGGTGAAAACCGGGACCGACCCCGGCGGATCCACCCGCCGGGCGGTCAGCCCGCCGCCTGCCAGTTGCCCGCGAACAGCACTGAGGCCAGCAACGCGTAGAGGAAGTAGAGCACGTAGCCGATCATTACCAGGGTGGCGACAACAACGGCGGCGACGGCGAGCCCGTACCCGTCCTGGCCGCTGCGTTTGGTTTCGCGCATCGCGACGAACCCCAGGACCAGTCCGACGACCGACGGCAATCCGCAGCAGAACAGCCCGGCCAGTGCCGTCACCAAGGCGGTGATCGCCATACCGTTGGTGCCGGTCGGCCGGAACGGCGGATATGCCGGATAGGACTGGTAATAGCCCGGGTGCGGCGGCGGAAAGTGGGGATAGAAGGGTGGCGGCCCGGCGTCGGCCGGGTAGTCCAGCGGATAGGGTTCGAAGCCCTCGGACGACTCGGGTCCGCTTGCGGTCATTCCAGCGCCATCGACGTCAGGTGAAGGCCGGCACCGTCCACACCAGGCTGATCAGCATCGTCACCGCACCCACGACGATGCCCGCGACCGCCAGACCGTGGCCGGGCTGATTCGTTTGCTTGATCTGGTTGAGCGCGACGACGCCGAGCACGATGCCGATGATCGAGCCGAGGCAGCAGCACACCCCGAGGATCGATGCGACAAGCGATGCGATCGCCATGGTGTTGGTGTCCTGCCGGACGGGCCCGTAGCCGTATTCAGCGCCGTATTCGGGCCCCGGGTATCCGGTCGGCGGGTACGTCCCGTACGGGGGTGGCGGGTAGGCCGAGGCGCCGTGTCCCGGATCGGCGCCGGGATAGGGAGGTGGGTAGCCGCCGGGCGGTGCTGGATAGCCGGGCGGCGAGTAGCCGGACCCGTAAACCGGGGGACCGTAGGCCGCGTCCGGCGGAGCGTAGCCGGTCGGCGGGGTCTGGTCATCGAAGGGTGGGGAGGCCGGCGGGAGATATGACGAATGCTCGATCGGCGGCGCTTCGAAGCCGGACGGCGGTGGCTCAGATCCGCCGGCGGCGGCATCGGAAGATTCAATTCGGCCTGAGTCGTCGTCCGAATTTGTCATGCTGATCAACCTAGTGCAAGGCGCGCGGACGCTGACAAGACTGGAGGGGACACTTCTCGGGCACCTTTGCCGGGCCCGGAGCGTTGACGCCGCAGACGAACGGTGCACCCTGCAATCGAAGGAGTCTTTCAGATGACCAGCCCGTTCCAGCCCGGACAAAACCCCGGTGCGGTATCCGGCGTCCCCGCCCCCGGACGTGGGCGCCCGGTCGGACTGCCCACTCCGCCCAAGGGATGGCCGATCGGGTCATATCCGACCTACGCCGAGGCCCAGCGTGCGGTGGACTATCTGTCGGATCATCAGTTCCCCGTCGAGCAGGTGACGATCGTCGGCGTGGACCTGATGCAGGTCGAGCGGGTGACCGGGAGGTTGTCCTGGCCCAAAGTGCTCGGGGGCGGCGTGCTGACGGGCGCCTGGTTGGGCCTCTTCATCGGTCTGATCCTGGGTTTCTTCAGTCCCAATCCGTGGAGTGCGCTGATCACCGGTTTGATCGCGGGCGTGTTCTTCGGCCTCATCACCACCGCGATCCCCTACGCGATGGCGCGCGGCACCCGGGATTTCAGTTCCACGATGCAGTTGGTGGCTGGAAGATACGACGTGCTCTGCGACCCCCAGAGTGCCGAGCAGGGCAGGGATCTGCTGGCGCGCTTGACCATCTGAGCGAACTGCGCGACGGTCGATTGGTGAGTGACGTCCCGGCCTTGGTCAGAGCCCACCTTCGGGATCAGTTCGCAGGGCTGGGGATCACTGCGGAGCCCGCCGAGGCCAGCGTGACATTCGTCGGCGCCGAACCGATCGACATCCTGCGCTTCGGGTTTGCCGAGCGCCTGCCCGTCGACCCCGATAGCCCTGCAGCTCACTACGTTTCGGTCGGATGCTCCCGTCACCCGATGGTCGATCCCGCTGTGGCGTCGGCCGACCGGGCAGTCGGGCCGCGTGCCGAGGTTACGGTCGCTCTGCGCGGCCCGGCGCCTCCCGGTCTGGCGCGGTCGGTGGCGGTGCTGGCAGCAACGCCTGCTGTCGAGGGGTTGATTCTGGAGCCCGACGCGCTCGTCGATCTGGAAACGCCGCTGTGGCAGGGGGCCCCGTTCACCGCCTATCTGTTGGGCCGCAGCGAGATCAACGACATCCTGCTGCCCGAGCCGCTGTCGCCGGTCAGTGTGCTGTCCGCGGTTCCGATCACCGCGACGGAGGCGGCGTGGGTGCGGCTCAGGGGAGCTGCCGCCATGCGGGAGGCCTGGCTCCAGGACGGCGTCGACCCCACCGATCCGCGCCGTCGGGCCGTCAGCCCGGCGTGAGGCGCGGACGGTCGGATGCCGGGTCGCATACTGGCTGTGTTTAGAGCCAGTGGTTGCGCCGGAACGTTCCGTAGAGCACCACGCACACCGTGGCAATCAGCGCGAGCACGGTGGGGTAACTCCAGGTCCAATCCAGTTCGGGCATGTGTTCGAAGTTCATTCCATAGATGCCCGCGACCGCGGTGGGTACCGCCGCGATGGCCACCCAGGCGGAGATCTTGCGCATGTCGACGTTCTGCTGCATCGCGACCTTACCCAGCGCCGCTTGCACCAGGGAACTGAGCATTTCGTCGTAGCTCGCAATGCGATCGGAGGCCTTGATGGTGTGGTCCAGAACGTCGCGCAGGTACCGTCGGATCTCCACATTGACCAGGTCATGGTGGTCGCTGCCGATACGCTCCAGGTCGGCTGCCAGCGGGCTGACAGCTCGGCGCAGTTCCACGACTTCGCGTTTGAGCAGATAGATGGACTCGATATTGGTATGGGAATGCGGCGAGAAGATGTCCTCTTCCATGGAATCGATGTCGGTCTCAATTAGATCGGTTACATCGAGGTAGGTGTCCGCCACGCTGTCGGCGATGGCGTGCATCACCGAATATGGGCCCAGGCTCAGGGTTGAGGGCGAGGCTTCCAGACGCTTGCGGACCCCGGCCAGCCCGCCGTGTTCGCCGTGGCGCACCGTGACGACGAAGTCGGGCCCTACGAAGATCATGATTTCGCCGGTCTCGACGATCTGGCGAGCGTTGGCCATCGATTCGTGATCGACGTAGGTGACGGTCTTGAGCACCAGGAACAGCGTCTGGTCGTAGCGCTCGAGTTTGGGTCGCTGATGGGCGTGTACGGCGTCCTCGACGGCCAGTTCATGTAGGCCGAACACCGTCGCCACGGCCTTCATCTGGTGTTCGTCCGGTTCGTGCAACCCGATCCAGACGAACGCATCCCCGCCTTCCCGTTCGACCTCGTGCACCTTGTTCAGTGCCGCGGCGTGGGTGTACTTGCCGGGCAGGCGGACGCCGTCACAGTAGACACCGCAGTCGACCATTGCCCGGGCGACCGGAATGTGAATCTTCTTGGCGTCCGCCGCGTCGTCGATTCGGCCCCGAGCACCCGAGCGCAACCGTGCAGGTGGCAGCGCGCGAAATGACGGCATCTGCAGCTCCCTCCGCTACCTGGTTCCCCGCATCGGGTGCCCCTGTTCGGTAGCAGGATCGTACGCGCCGCGCCGGATTAGTCGGTTGTCCCGAATCTGTTCGGCTAACGGGAAGCCGGTTCGAGTGGCCCCGGCCGGTCCGATACCCTGACGGCCGTGTCGGAAAGTGCTGTCGGTCCCGCGCGCGAGCGTTCCTCTGTGACGCGCACGCCCCAGGTCGTCGTCGAGGACAATGAGATCTTCGAGGCCCACGAGGGGGGCAAGCTCTCGGTTGAACTGAAATCACCTCTGGACACCCAGCGAGCGCTGTCGATCGCCTACACCCCCGGTGTGGCGCAGGTCAGTCGTGCGATCGCGGCCGATGCGACCCTGGCGAAGCGTTATACCTGGGCCAACCGGCTAGTCGCGGTGATCAGCGACGGCAGCGCAGTTCTGGGCCTCGGTGACATCGGGCCCGCTGCGTCGCTGCCGGTCATGGAGGGCAAGAGCGCACTGTTCAAGACCTTCGGCGGACTGGACTCCATCCCGATCGTCCTGGACACCAAGGACTCCGACGAGATCGTCGAGACGATCGTCCGGCTGCGTCCGACGTTCGGCGCGGTCAACCTGGAGGACATCTCGGCACCTCGGTGCTTTGAAATAGAGCGACGTGTCATCGAGGCGCTGGATTGCCCGGTCATGCACGACGATCAGCACGGCACCGCCATCGTCGTGCTGGCCGCGTTGTTGGGCGCCAGCGAGGTGCTCGGCCGCGATATGAACACGCTGAAGATCGTCATCTCCGGTGCCGGAGCTGCCGGCATCGCCTGCGCGAACATACTGCTGGCCAAGGGCATTGGTGACATCACGGTGCTCGACAGCAAGGGGATCGTACACACCGACCGCGAGGACCTGAACCCGTTCAAGGCCGAGCTGGCCACCCGGACCAACCCACGTCGACTCCGCGGCGGGATCGCCGAAGCGTTGAGCGGCGCCGACGTCTTCATGGGGGTTTCGGCCGGGCTGGTGCCCGAGGAGATGATCGCGAGGATGGCGCCGGGCGGGATCGTGTTCGCGATGTCCAATCCAGACCCCGAGATTCACCCGGACGTGGCGCGCAAGTATGCGGCCGTGGTCGCCACCGGCCGCAGCGATTTCCCCAACCAGATCAATAACGTGCTGGCCTTCCCCGGCGTCTTCCGGGGTGCGCTGGACGCGGGTGCCCGGCGAATCACCGAACGGATGAAGGTCGCCGCCGCCGAAGCCATATTCTCCGTCGTTGGTGACGACCTGGCGGTCGATTACATCGTGCCCAGCGCGCTGGACCCACGGGTTGGTCCCGCCGTGGCTGCCGCGGTCGCGGCCGCCTCCCAGGACTTGGGCGTCTGAGGATCGCAGGCATTCTCAAACGGCTGGCGTGCGCGCTGGTCGTGGCACTGACTGCCGCGGGCTGCGGCGGCCCGCAGCCGACGGCATCGATCCCGGTCGGCTCCGCCTCCGATCCCGAGTCCGCTCTGGTGGCCCACCTCTACGCGGCCGCGTTGCGCTTCTACGGCAGCCCGGCCCACGTCCACACCGTCGACGACCCGTTCGGCCAACTGGATTCGGGGGAGGTTCGCGTCGCGCCCGGGTTTACCGGCCGCCTGCTAGAGCGGTTCGAGCCGGACTCGCCCGCTCGGTCGGATGTGCAGGTGTACCGCACCCTGGTTTCGGCGTTGCCCGAGGGAGTTGCCGCGGGGGATTACACACCGTCCGCGGAGGACAAGCCGGCTCTGGCCGTCACCGGACGCACCGCCGGGGCCTGGGGTACTCACGACGTGGCCGAGATCGTCTCTCGCTGTTCCGATGTTGCCGTCGGTGCACTGCGCGGCGTGCCGCGCCCCTTGGTAATCGGTACCTGCACGTTGCCCGATGCACGCGAATTCACAGACGAGGCAGCACTGTTCGCTGCGCTGGAATCTGGGCAGATCGACACCGCATGGACGTCCACGGCCACGCCGAACGTCCCCTCCCAAGCTGTCGTGCTTTCCGACGAGACCGCACTGATCCGTGCCGAGAACCTGGTGCCGCTGTATCGGCGCAACGAACTGACGGAGTCCGAGGTGATCGCCCTCAACGAGATCGCCGGCGTCTTGGATACCGGGGCGCTGGCCGATATGCGCCAACAGGTGGCCGACGGTACCGATCCCGCTGCGGTGGCCGATAAATGGCTCGACGCCCACCCGCTCGGCCTGAGCAACTAGGGGCTTGCGTCGGTCAGCCCGACGACCGGTGATTTGCCCGCGCAAGCAACTTCGGCAGAAAGCGCTGGAACCCGGACCCGGTGGCACGGACGACGATGTCGAAGGCCTTTGCATCGCTTCCCACCAACACTCGTGGCTTCTTGCGGCGAACTCCATCGAGGATGATGCGGGCCGCCTTCTCCGGTGAGAGCTTCGCCAACTGAGTATCGAAATCTCGCGCCAGGGCCTGCTTGTCCAGACCGTCGGCCGTGGTCATGTTTCGCGCGATGGCAGTCTTGATACCACCCGGGTGAACACAGGTGACCGCGACCGGGTGGCCAGCCATCCGCATCTCCTGGGCCAGCGCTTCGGTGAATCCGCGCACAGCGAACTTGGCCGCGCAATAGGCGGCTTGTCCCGGCATCCCGAGCAGCCCGAAGACGCTGGAAATGTTGATCACATGGCCATCGCCGGAGGCGATCAGGTGCGGTAGGAATGCCTTCGTTCCGTTCACCACGCCCCAGTAATCGACGTCGAACACCCGCTCGATGTCTTTCGGCTCCGATACCTCGACATCGCCGCTGAAGGCAATGCCGGCGTTGTTGTAGATCTGGTTGACCGTGCCGAAGTGCGCGGCCACCGCGTCGGCATAGGCCAGGAAGGCTGCGCGCTCGGTGACGTCGAGGCGGTCGGACTTCACTTGGGCGCCGATGCGTTTCAGGGTTTCTTCGGTCTGTCCGAGGCCCTCGCTGTCGACGTCGCTGATCGCCAGGCGAGCGCCGGAACGCCCCAGCTCGATCGCCAGTGCCTGACCGATCCCCGACCCGGCGCCGGTGACCACGGACACCTTTCCGGCGAAGCCCTCCATGAATTACTCCCTTGTATCGAGACGCCAAGGTATCGAGACGTCAAGTCAGGCCGATTCAGGTTAGTGCACCTGGGGCAGGAACCTGGCGATCGCGGTAGAGAAGAGTTGCTGATATCGCGATCCGGTGACCCGCACGATCAGATCCAGCGCCTTGGCGTCGGGTCCGATGAGTACCCGGGCCTTCTTCTTGCGTACCGCGTCGAGAATGGTGCGCGCCGCCTTCTCCGGCGTCGTCATGGTGAGCTTCTTGTCGAAGAAAGTCGTCAGGTTGTCCTGATCCACCCCCTCGGCCATCGTCGCGTTGCGCACGATGGCGGTTTTGATGCCCCCGGGATGCACGCTCGTTACCGCTACCGGGTGACCGCTGATAGCCATCTCCTGGTACAGCGACTCGGTGAATCCGCGCACGGCGAACTTCGCGGAGTTGTAGCTGGACTGACCGGGCACCGAAAGAAGGCCGAACAGGCTGGAGACGTTGACGACGTGGCCGTCGCCAGAGGCGATCAGGTGCGGCAGGAACGCTTTCGTGCCGTTCACCACGCCCCAGAAATCGACATCGATGACCCGCTCGATGTCTTTGAACGGGGTGACTTCGACATCACCGACGTAGGCGATGCCTGCGTTGTTATAGATCTGATTGACCTTGCCGAAGTGTCCGGCGACGCCGTCGGCGTAGAGCTGGAAGGTTTCGCGTTCCGTGACGTCGAGGCGATCGGCCTTCACCTCGGCGCCGATGACGCGTAGGCGCTGTTCGGTTGCTGCGAGGCCATCGGCGTCGATGTCGCTGATCGCCAGGCGAGCCCCCGAGCGCCCGAGCTCGATGGCCAGCGCCTGGCCGATCCCTGACCCGGCGCCGGTGACGACAGCCACCTTTCCGGCGAAGCCCTGCATTGTGAACTCCTCGTGTCGCTCGACTGGTGTTGAGGCTAACCCCCGCCCGCGGCGTCCCCGGTGTCAGGGCGCACGGCCCGGTATCCGGAGTCGAAGTAATGGCGGCGGCGGCTACGGCGACAATCAAGACATGAAGTTCAGGTATTCCGTGGCAGGGCTGGTCGCGTCGGCCCTCGTCAGCTCCGTCACAGTGGTCGGATCGACGCTCTCCGCCGCGCCCGCGCAGGCAGACACCGGCATCGATGTTTTCCTGGGCGCCCTCGACCACTATCGTCTTGGCGACATCGACCCGGCGACCGCCGTTCGGGTCGGCGAATCCGTCTGCCCGATGTTGGCCGAACCCGGACAGGACGTCGCCAACGTGGCCGCCCGCGTCGCCGACGAGCTGGGCCGGCCACTCGGACCGGCGACCATGTTCACCGGCCTGGCGATCCAGATCTTCTGCCCGCGTGCGGTGAACGCGCTGACCGACGGCGTGCCCTTTTCCTTTTTCTGACGGCGTGGCTGCTGCGGGCACTTGCCCGTGCACGCGCAGCGCACTCAGGTTCACCCGTTCCGCCGAGCTTTCGCTCGACAGTCCATATTGTGTTCGGTTGTGACCAGGTCCGTTTTTTCGTCCGCGCCGACGCGGACGGCACCCCAAGCGGTCGGCACCATGATCGGCTGGGAAAGGCCACATCGGGCCCATGGGTTGGGGGAACGGGCGTCAACCGACAGCTCCCACCTGGGATGGTTGGGCGCGCTGCTCTTCGTCGTGGCGGTGGGTTCGGCTCTCGCGTGCCTGCCGGCGGTAGCAATCGCCGACACCACCGCGTCCAAAGGCTCGACTGTCTCGAACGCGTCATCAGACGCAGGCCCGCCAGATGCAGGCCCGCCGCACCCGGATGCGGCATCTTTGCACTCTTCGGTCCGCTCAGCGTCGGCCTTGCCCGATGAGACCGATGGGCTCGATCGGCCTGATGAGCTCGATGAGCCTGAGGAGCCCGGTGAGGCCGACGAGATGGAGAATTCTCCGGCGGTCTCGATGAAGCCTTCTGAAGGCTTGACGAACGGGGCCGACCCCGAAGGTGGGATCGGGGATCCCGAAGCGGCGGCGGTTTCCGACGACGACCTCGATACTTCGGAGGCGACATTCGGCCAGGCACAAGGCCCAACTGATTCTGCCGCGGGTGGTTCCCCGGCACCGGCTGACACCGTGACCGCGGTGACGAATCCGGCGTCGGCCACGCCGGCGGATGACGGGTTGCTGGATGCCGGCGCGGTGGATGACAGCGTGTGGCTGTTCGGCAATGGCACCGCTGCACATCCCGATGGCGGGATCATTTGGGGGGTTGGGTTCAGCTGGGACGCCACGACTTGTCTCGGCGGCAGAGTCTGTCATGGCGGCAACGGCGCAACAGGTGGTGGCGCAGGCTTCAACGGCGGAAACGGCGGCTCGGCCGGCTGGTTCGGTCACGGTGGTGCCGGCGGGATGGGCCTGCCCGGCGGTGACGGCGGTAACGGCGGTAACGGCGGGTCGCTCGCTGGCAATGGCGGGAATGGCGGAGCTGGTGGCGTCGCGCTGGTCCCCGGAGGCATCGGCGGCAACGGCGGAAACGGTGGTGGTACTGGACGTTTCTCGTGGCTCGGTGCCGTGGGCGCGGCAGGTGCGGGCACCGACGGTGGAACCAGCGGTCAGCGCGGTAATGCGGGATCTTCGTTGGTCAGGATCAACAAGGGAAGCCATTTCAGCCTCCCATGGCGACCTCGATTCTTTCTCACGCGCGTATCAGGCCACGCTACGTTCACCAGCGATTCCGTCTATGACCTGAAAAATGACGACCAATACGACTGGAACAAATTAGCTGGAATCACCTTCACCCCTTTGCGTCCCGATACGGACGCGATCATGGTGGCGTGGAGGTACAACGTCGCGACACGAATGTTCGAGATCGGGCCGTACTACAACTCCGACCTTGCCAGGATCATGCCGACCGACTCGGAAATCATCTCGGTGCCCTCGGGTCATGAGTTCAGTTTCTCGGTTGACTACGATGGCATTACCCTCGCGTACGCGGATCGCGTTGTATACAAACCTATTCCGGCGAACTTAAGGCCGAATGTTTTCACGGCGTCCAGGGTCAACGGCTGGTTCGGCGGGACGAGCGTGGCCCCGAAAACACTGTCGTACTATCTGACCTTTCAATAGCTCGGCAGACGCCGAGTAAAGACGCCGAAAAGGCGCCGAAAAGGCTTAGCCGAACGCGGTGTCGATGATCTCCTGCTGCTCGACGGCGTGCACTTTGGACGACCCGGACGACGGTGCCGACATGGCGCGCCGCGAGATGCGCTTGATGCCCGTCAGCTTGTCCGGCAACATCTCAGGAAGCGCCAAACCCAGTGTGGGCCATGCCCCTTGGTTCGCCGGCTCCTCCTGCACCCAGAAGTAGTCCTCGGTGTTGGGATATTTGTCCAGTGTTTCGGCCAGTCGACGTTTCGGCAACGGAGCCAGTTGCTCGATACGGACGATTGCCACGTCGTGGCGGTCATCCTTGGCCTTGCGCGCCACCAACTCGTAGTACACCTTGCCGCTGGTCAGCAGAACCCGCCGCACCGTGCTGCGGTCACCGGTGCCCTCGGTGTAGGTGGGCTCCTCGAGCACCGAACGGAACTTCATCTCGGTGAAGTCCTTGAGATCGCTGACGGCGGCCTTGTTGCGCAGCATCGATTTCGGGGTGAAGACGATCAACGGGCGATGGATCCCATCGAGGCCGTGACGCCGCAGCAGATGGAAGTAGTTGGCGGGCGTGGACGGCATCGCGATGGTCATCGATCCCTCGGCCCACAGCTGCAGAAACCGTTCGATACGACCCGACGTGTGGTCGGGCCCCTGACCTTCGTGGCCGTGCGGCAACAACAGCACCACGTCGGAGCGCTGTCCCCACTTGGCCTCACCTGAGCTGATGAACTCATCGATGATGGACTGCGCACCATTGACGAAGTCGCCGAATTGGGCCTCCCACAACACCAGTGCGTCGGAGTTACCGACCGAGTAGCCGTATTCGAAGCCCACCGCGGCGTACTCCGACAACGCCGAGTCGTAGACCATGAACTTTCCGCCGGTCGGGTTGCCGTCGGTGTCCACGGTCAGCAGATCCAGCGGGGTGAACTCCCTGCCGGTCTTACGATCGATGATCACCGAGTGCCGTTGGGTGAAGGTGCCGCGCCGGGTGTCCTGGCCGGTGAAGCGGATGGTCTTGCCCTCAGCAAGAAACGAACCCAGCGCCAGCAGCTCGCCGAAAGCCCAGTCGACTTTGCCTTCGTAGGCCATCTCGCGGCGCTTCTCCAACACCGGTTTGACCCGGGGATGGACATTGAAATCCTCGGGGAACGCCAGGTGGGCGTCGCCGATGCGGGCCAGCAGCGCCTTGTCAACCGCCGTGCTGGTTCCGGTGGGCACCATCTGGTCGGACTCCACCGACAGGCTGGGCGCCGGCGTGTGCTTCTCGAGCTCGCGGACCTCGTTGAAGACCCGCTCCAGTTGGCCCTGGTAGTCGCGCAATGCGTCCTCGGCCTCTTTCATCGAGATGTCGCCGCGGCCGATGAGTGCTTCGGTATAGGTCTTGCGTACTCCGCGCTTGGTGTCGATGACGTCATACATGTACGGCTGGGTCATCGACGGGTCGTCGCCTTCGTTGTGGCCGCGCCGCCGGTAGCACAGCATGTCGATGACGACGTCCTTCTTGAACTGCTGACGGAAGTCGACGGCCAGCTGGGCTACCCACACCGCAGCCTCGGGGTCATCTCCGTTGACGTGGAATATCGGCGCACCGATCATCTTGGCGACATCGGTGCAGTACTCGGAGGAGCGTGAGTCGACCGGTGAGGTGGTGAAGCCGATCTGGTTGTTCACCACGATGTGGATGGTTCCACCGGTGCGGTATCCGCGCAGTAGCGCCAAGTTCAGCGTCTCGGCGACCACGCCCTGGCCGGCGAATGCGGCGTCGCCGTGCAGCATCATCGGCATGACGGAAAAGACTGCGGCCCCGTCGGCATCCTTCTCGGCGGCGATCATGTCCTGCTTGGCGCGCACCAGGCCTTCCAGCACCGGGTCGACCGCTTCGAGGTGGCTGGGGTTGGCGACCAGCGACACCTCGATGTCGTTGTCGCCGAACATCTGGATGTAGGTACCGGTGGCCCCCAGGTGATACTTGACGTCTCCTGATCCGTGGGCTTGCGACGGGTTCAGATTCCCCTCGAACTCGGTGAAGATCTGCGAGTACGGCTTCCCGACGATATTGGCCAACACGTTGAGCCGGCCCCGGTGCGGCATCCCGATGACGACCTCGTCGAGGCCGTGCTCGGCGGCCTGGTCGATCGCGGCGTCCATCATCGGGATCACGGTCTCCGCACCTTCGAGTGAGAACCGTTTCTGCCCAACGTATTTGGTACCCAAGAAGGTCTCGAAGGCCTCGGCCGCATTGAGTCTGCTCAGGATGTACTTTTGTGCTGCAACGGTGGGCTTCTCGTGCTTGACCTCGATCCGTTCCTGTAGCCACTTCTGCTGCTCGGGTTCCAGGATGTGGGTGTATTCCACGCCCACATGCCGGCAGTAGGCGTCGCGCAACAGCCCCAGAATGTCGCGCAGCTTCTTGGTGGCATGCCCGCCGAATCCGTTGACCTTGAACTCGCGGTCCAGATCCCACAACGTCAGGCCGTGGGTGTTGACATCAAGATCCGGGTGACTGCGGAACCTGGTCTTGTCCAGCCGCAGCGGGTCGATGTCGGCCATCAGGTGGCCGCGGTTGCGGTAGGCCGCGATCAGTTCGATGACCCGGGCGTTCTTGTCCTCGATGGAATCGGGATTGTCGATTCGCCAGCGCACCGGCTCGTACGGGATTCCGAGTTCGCGGAAGATCTCGTCCCAGAAGTCGTCGGCGAGCAGCAATTCATGGATTGTGCGCAGGAAGTCGCCCGACTCCGCCCCTTGGATGATGCGGTGGTCGTAGGTCGATGTCAGGGTGATGAGCTTGCCGACTCCGAGTTCGGCGATGCGTTCCTCGCTGGCGCCCTGGAATTCGGCCGGATACTCCATGGCGCCGGCGCCGATGATCGCGCCCTGCCCTTGCATCAGGCGTGGCACCGAGTGCACGGTGCCGATGGTGCCCGGGTTGGTCAACGAGATCGTCACACCGGCGAAATCTTCGGCGGTGAGCTTGCCATCGCGGGCCCGCCGGACGATGTCCTCATAGGCCGCTACGAACTGGCCGAACCGCATGGTTTCGCACTTCTTGATGGCCGCCACGACGAGCTGCCGCTTGCCATCCTTGCCATGCAGGTCGATCGCCAGACCCAGATTGGTGTGGGCCGGTGTCACCGCGTTGGGTTTGCCGTCAACCTCGGCGTAGTGGCGGTTCATGTTGGGGAACTTCTTGACCGCCTGCACGATCGCGAAGCCGAGCAGATGGGTGAACGAGACCTTGCCGCCCCGGGTGCGTTTGAGGTTGTTGTTGATGACGATCCGGTTGTCGATCATCGCCTTGGCCGGGATCGCTCGAACACTCGTCGCGGTCGGCACGTCCAGTGACGCGGACATGTTCTTGACCACCGCCGCCGCCGCCCCGCGCAGCACCTGCGCGTCGCCCTCGGGTGCGACCTGGGAGACCGGGCTCTTGGCGGCCGTCTCGGTGGCCCGGGCGTCGACCTTGCGGGTTTCGGCTTTCGATTGCGCCGCGCCACTTTCTGTGGCCTCGGAGGCCCCGGATTTCGAGCCTTTACTACCGGCGGGCTGCGCCGAGGCTGCCGGCGCGGGTTCATCGGCCTTCGCCGGCGCCCCGTTACCCCGTGGTTCGGCATCGGTGCTGGGCTCGGGGGAGTAGTCGACGAGGAACTCGTGCCAGCTCGGATCGACCGACGAGGGATCATCGCGGAATTTGCGATACATCTCTTCGACCAGCCACTCGTTCTGACCGAATGGTGAAGGTGAACTCACGGCTGTTATTCGCCTCAATTCTTCGCTTCGAGCCAGTGCCGCGCAGCGACAGCCGGCCACCTGATCCAAACCCGGTGTGCGGTGAGTTCCGCATGTCCGCCGACTAAAGGCTAGCGCTTCGGCCGTGAGCCGGACCACGCAACGTGGTTATGGCTTTCGCCGCTTCCGTCGGGGACGGGCCAGGGTTTACCGAACCCCTCGCGGGCGCGATCAGGGGGGCGGCGCGGGTAGCAGGTGCAGCGGGGACGGCCATCGAGTGGGCGGACTTCCAAACGCGGCGCGAGCATGGCCGATGATCTTCTTACCCATCATTCGGTTGCCCACGCCGCCGACGACCGCTCCGATGCCGACAGGCAGCATCTTTCCGAAAGCGATTGCACCGCGCTTGAGGGTGTAGCGCTTGACGAAGTACCGGAGCAGCCGCGAGTTCAGTTGGGACACCGCAGGTAGCGGCAGAGTCGCGGCTCCGTCGGTCAGCCACGCCCCGCTGGTCCGGCCGGGGCCGAGCAGGTCCGCGACCGCGCCCTTGCTGTCGTCGCCGACCAGCACCGCCAGCACCAGAGCGCGCCGACGCTCGCGGTGGTCGGCGGGGATTCCATGCACCTCGGCGACCGCCAGCACGTAGACCGCCGTCGCCTCCAGGAAAACAACCGTCTCCCCGGCGACGGCGGACATCGCGACCAGGGTGCCGATGCCGGGAAACGCTGCGGCCGACCCGACCGCCGCCCCGCTGGCTATCACCGCCGCCATGTAGTGCTTGTTCAGCTGCGCGATGATGTCGGCGGGAGACGCCCCCGGGCTGTGCTCGCGCAAACGATTGATGTAGGCCTTGACGGCCGGTCCCTGCACGCGCGCACCTCGTTCAATGATGTGGGAGAGCGCCTTGGCTGCCGTGCCGGGGTCGGCGTCATTGGCGGCCGGCAGCCGGCTCTTGGTACGCGATCGGGCAATCATCGCTCTGCCCCTCCCTCGTGTGCGCCACCCGCGGCGGCTGCCCATCAGGTTAACGTGCAGGACTGACGTCTCGTTGGGTGCAGCACGGGCACCGGCTCGTGCTCGCGGACGGGCTACCGACCCGGGGGAAGAAAACCGGGCGGCGGCGCTGAGCGTTCGCATGGCAGTATCCGTGGACGTGGTCGTCGGTGGTCCAGTTGACTCTTACGGGATCTTCGGCGCCCTCGTCGTGCTCGCCGGAGCGCTGTTGCTGATGGGGATCTTCGCGCTGCTTTTCGGTGGGGGGGCCATCGCACTGATCGGATCCACTCAATGCAAGGTGGTGCTGGTGGGGCGGTACTCCCCGCAGCAGATCATGCTTTGGGCGCTGGTGGCGGCGTCGGCGTCGGGCGCCGCCGGCACCGCGGCGGCAGTGCGAACGCCTTCCGCCGCTGGTGAAGCCGTCGTCGAGACCGCGTGACCGCGGGACGCAACTATGGATGAGGCATTGACCACGCGTCCCAGGGACGTCAACCCGTGGTATTCGTTGTGGGCTCTGCTCATCGGCTTTTTCATGATCCTGGTCGACGCCACGATCGTTCCGGTGGCCAACCCGGCCATCATGTCGAGTCTGGGCGCGGACTACCCCGCGGTGATCTGGGTGACCAGTGCCTATCTGCTGGCCTATGCGGCGCCCCTGCTGGTGTGCGGTCGGCTGGGGGACCGGTACGGACCGAAGAACATCTACATACTCGGTCTCGCGGTCTTCACCGTCGCGTCGCTCTGGTGCGGATTGTCCGACTCAGTCGGCATGCTGATCGCGGCCAGGGTGCTCCAGGGCGTGGGTGCGGCCTTGCTGACACCACAGACGTTGTCGTTGATCACCAGAATCTTTCCCGCCCATCGCCGCGGGGTCGCCATGAGCGTGTGGGGTGCCACAGCGGGCGTTGCCACGTTGATCGGCCCATTGTTGGGCGGGGTCCTGGTCGAGCAACTGGGCTGGCAGTGGATTTTCATCGTCAACGTTCCGGTCGGTGTCATGGGCCTGCTGGTCGCGCTCTGGCTGGTTCCGGTGCTGCCTGTGCACGAACAAAGGTTCGACATCCCCGGCGTCCTGCTGTCCGCGACGGGTATGTTCCTCGTCGTTTTCGCGCTGCAGGAGGGCCAGGCCCGCGACTGGGCGCCGTGGATCTGGGCGGTCGTCGCCGTCGGCATCGCGGTCATGGCGGTGTTCTTCTGGTGGCAGTCGGTCACTACCGGAGAGCCGCTGATCCCGCTACGCATCTTCGGCGACCGTGACTTCACGATGTCCAGCTTCGGAGTCGCGACGATCGGGTTCGTCGCCACGGCGATGATCGTTCCGCTGATGTTCTTCGCCCAGGCGGTCTGCGGACTAACCCCGACGCAGGCAGCCCTGCTGACGGCACCCATGGCTGTCGCCACCGGTGTGTTGGCCCCGTGGGTCGGCAGAATCGTCGATCGGGCCCACCCGCGTTCGGTGCTTGGTTTCGGTTTCTCGGTGATGGCGATCGGGCTGACCTGGCTCTCGATCGAGATGACGCCTGTCACGCCGATCTGGCGCCTGGTATTACCCATGACGGCGGTGGGGGTGGCGATGGCCTTCATCTGGTCGCCCCTGGCCGCCACCGGGACCCGCAATATTTCCGCTCAGCTGGCCGGGGCGGGATCGGGGGTCTACAACACCACCCGCCAGGTGGGGTCCGCGCTGGGCAGTGCCGGGATCGCTGCGTTCATGGTGTCGAGGTTGTCCGCCGAGTTGCCGGGAGTCGCGGACGCGGCACTACCCGCGGAGGGAGCGGTAACGGAGCTGCCCGAGTTTCTGCACGCTCCGTTCGCCGCTGCGATGTCCCAGGCCATGCTTTTGCCGGCCTTCGTCGCCCTGTTCGGTGTGGTCATCGCACTGTTCCTGGTGGGGTTCGACGGCTCCCGGGAGGCCTATCGATTGGGGGCGCTCCCGGCGCAGACCGGCGCCGGGCAGCAAGACGGCCAGGGCGGCGAATTCTTCGACGACGAATATGACGACGACGAATATGTCGAGTTCGTGATCGACCGGGACGACCTCGAACCCACGGCCACGGATCGGCTGTCAGCTGGCGTCGAGCAACGCGGCTAGACGCTTGTTGGCCCTGGTCAGTTCGGCGGTCAGGGCTCCGATGGCCTTCTCCCGGACCCGCGGCCGGTCCGCGGGGAACTTCGGGAACAACCCCCGCAGCAGGTTCAGCCGGCAAGACTGAAGCCACTCCATCAGCTCGGGGTCGCGCGCCCAGCGGATCTGAGCGAGGTTGTCCGACAACATGATCCGCAACCAATCGCTGGGCGCATCCGGGTGCGGGATCGGTGTGCACAAATCGTTCCGGGCGACGTCGTCGGGATACCGGGCCTCGACGTGCGCGATGAACGCGGAACTGAACACCTGCTGACATCCCCGCACGCTCTGCAGGGTGATCCGGTCGCCCTCGAACACCGGCACCGACGGCGGTCGCGGAAGGCCTTGTGTGGTGCAGTCCACGTATAGCGTGCGTTCCGGTGCGAAAATGGTCCCGTCGGCCAGCACCAGTCGATCCGGCTCGGCTCGGGTGACGTGACCCATCCGGATCACATCCGCTATGGAGCGGAGCTGCTCGAGCTCGCCGACCGAGACGATCGCACAGTGGTACATCGTTGGATGCACGCCGGGATCGAGTCGAAGCAGATTCTGATCGGCCTCCAACCGGATCATCAGGTCGTCGACCGTGGTTGCCGCGGCGATCGCGCCGAGGCGTGCTGCGATCGATTGCTTGAGCCGGTCGACGAACATCGGTCCCGGCTGCACATTCGCGCGGTTGAGCATCCAGGAGTCGCGCGGCATGACCCAGCGGATCCGCTCGGCCGGGACACCGCTGCGCAGCAGCCAGAGACAGCAGTCCATGCCGGTCTTGCCGCCGCCGACGATCGTGTAGTGCGGCCGTCCGGCCGCCCGACGGGGCAAGTCGTTTGGAGTCACCAGGTCGACGTCGGCGGCGACCGCGAATGGTGCCGGCCTCATCGACTGGACCACGGTCAGCAGATAGGTCGCATCGACGATTCGCCGGCGTGTGGTGACCTCGTGCCGGGCGCCATCGAGGGTCTGAAACACGTTGTCGCCCAGGTACCGTGCGGACGGAAAGTACGACAGTCGGCCGGTGGGCAACAGCTGATGGCGCATCACCTGGTCGTAGTACGCGCAAACCTCATGGCCGGTGGCCAGCTCGAAAAAGCCCTCGTTCCAGCCGGCCGGGTCGATCGAGTCTTCGTTGCCCAGTGCGCGAGAATTGACACCGTAATACGCCGACGGCTGATGGAGCCGGACGAAGGGGTATACCGAGTTCCAGTGACCGCCCGGCTGGTGGTTCTCGTCGACGAGCACGACGGTTGCGTCGGTCTCGGCCAGCAGCGTGTCGACGAACGCCATGCCCATGGCGCCCGCCCCCACGACGAGGTAGTCGGCTTCGATGGGAGTCACTGCTCCGATACGCTACGTGGCTGTGCCCGACGGCGATGAGGTCGGGGAGCCGGACGCGGTCATCCGCCGGTGTTGCCGATTAATTCCACGCCGCTGCCGTTCCAGCGGAACCTCACCACGCTGTCCAGTTCGGGCACGCTGCCGGCGTATTCCAGCGCGACTGTGTCCCCGGTGGTCGCCGCACTGTCCAGGCCGTTGAAACCGTAGGTGTCCGGTACCCCGGTCGGGATGAACTTGCCCCGATGGAACAGCAGCGCTCGGGTGTTTGGGTTGTCCGCGTTGGTGTTCGCTTTGACGATCACCACCGACAGTTGCGCGCACTCGTTGTAGTTGCCGGCGAGCGGTTCGGGATTCCAGCCCTGGTTGCTCCGTGGGTCGCGGGGCAGCGTGGCCACCGCCCGGGAGATCTCAGGTGCGGCCAGGTTGGTCTCGCACGGATCGTCGGCGGCCGGCGCGCCGGGCCCATCGGCGCCTGGTCGCGGCGACGAAGTCGGTGTCGACGCCGACGGCGAATTGGGTTCCGACCCCGAGGTGGGCGGTGTCGAAGCGAGCGGCCCGGGTGTCTTGGACGCCGTCGAGTCGCCCGATCCGCAGCCCGCCAGGGCCAGCACCGCCACGGCTGCCACCGCAGCCATTCGGGTAGCTGGGCTTGCCGTCCACTCCACAAATGCGCACCGTACCGGCGAGGTGAACGGCGTGCTGGAAGGCGCGCGGCGGGAAACCCCGGCGGCTGGCACTAGACTGCGTCCTCGATGACGTCTTTTTCCGCCGAGCCCGACGATGACGATCGGGCCGGTGGCCTGAACTTCGCTGACCTGCAGATTCACCCTTCGGTGCTGCGGGCGATCGCCGATGTCGGGTACGAGTCGCCCTCACCTATCCAGGAGGCCACCATCCCGGCGATGCTGGCCGGGTCCGACGTCGTCGGTCTGGCCCAGACCGGCACCGGCAAGACAGCCGCGTTCGCGATCCCAATTCTCTCCAAGCTCGACACCTCCAGCCGGTTCACCCAGGCGCTGGTGCTGGCACCCACTCGGGAGCTGGCGTTGCAGGTGGCGGAGGCGTTCAGTCGTTACGGCGCGCATCTGCCGGTGAATGTGCTGCCGATCTATGGCGGATCACCGTACGGACCCCAGCTGGCCGGACTCAAGCGCGGCGCCCAGATAGTGGTTGGTACGCCAGGCCGCGTCATCGACCATCTCGAGAAGGGCAGTCTGGACCTCTCGCATCTCGACTACCTGGTGCTCGATGAAGCCGACGAGATGCTGCAGATGGGGTTCGCCGAGGACGTCGAGCGAATTCTCGAAGGCACCCCGGAGTACAAGCAGGTGGCCCTGTTCTCGGCGACGATGCCGCCGGCCATCCGCAAGATCACCGCCCGGTACCTGCACGACCCGGTTCAGGTGAAGGTCGAATCCAAAACCGCGACCGCTGACAACATCTCGCAGCGTTTCCTTCAGGTTTCCGGCCCGCGAAAGATGGACGCGCTGACCCGGCTGCTCGAGGTGGAGCCGTTCGAAGCGATGATCGTGTTCGTCCGCACCAAACAGGCCACCGAGGAGGTGGCCGAGAAGCTGCGCGCCCGCGGCTTTTCCGCGGCGGCCATCAATGGCGATATCCCGCAAGCCGCACGCGAGCGGACGATCGCCGCTCTCAAGGAGGGCAAGCTCGACATCCTCATTGCCACCGACGTGGCTGCCCGTGGACTCGACGTCGACCGTATCTCGCACGTACTCAACTACGACATTCCGCACGATCCGGAGTCCTACGTACATCGCATCGGACGCACCGGGCGCGCGGGACGTTCGGGGACCGCGTTGCTGTTCGTCACACCCCGCGAGCGGCATCTGCTCAACTCGATCGAGCGAGTCACCAGACAAAAGCTCATCGAAGGGCAGCTGCCGACGGTCGACGACGTCAATGCCCAGCGGGTGGAGAAGTTTCGCGACTCGATCACCGAGTCCCTGACCTCCCCGGGAATCGACCTGTTCCGCAAGCTGATAGAAGGCTACGAGCGAGACCACAACGTGCCGATGGCGGACATCGCCGCGGCCCTGGCCCTGTTGAGCCGGGACGGGGACGAGTTCCTGATGACCGAACCGCCGCCGGAGAAGCGGCGTGAGCGTGCCGACCGCGGGGGAGGAGCCGAGAGTTCCCCACGCAAGCCACGGGCGCGACGTAACGATCTCGCGACGTACCGAATCGCGGTCGGTAAGCGGCACAAAGTTGCTCCCGGCGCGATCGTCGGGGCCATCGCCAACGAGGGTGGTTTGCATCGCAGCGATTTCGGCCACATCACCATCAAGATGGATCACTCGTTGGTCGAACTACCGGCGAAACTGTCCAAACAGACCCTGAAGGCGCTGGGAAGCACCAGGATTCAGGGCCAACTGATCCAGCTCGAACCCGATCGCGGGCCGAAGGCGCGCCGAAAGTCGCACTGAGGCATCGGAGACCTGATGGCTGTGTCCAGAGAGCTCGATGCGCAGGGCGGCCTCGAGTCGGTCACCGCGGCCGGACGTGTCGACTCGCTCACCGGAATCCGTGCGGTCGCCGCCCTGATGGTGGTGCTGACCCACGCCGCCTACACCACCGGGAAGTATCCGCAGGGCTACCTGGGGCTGATGTATTCGCGCATGGAGATCGGGGTGCCGATCTTTTTCGTACTCTCCGGCTTCTTACTGTTCGCTCCCTGGGTGAAGGCCACCGCCGCAGCCGGTCCAGCGCCATCGGTGCGCCGTTATGCCTGGCATCGGGTGCGTCGCATCATGCCCGCCTACGTCGTCACCGTCATCGTGGCGTATCTCCTGTATCACTTCCGCACCGCCGGCCCGAATCCCGGCCACACCTGGCACGGTTTGTTCCGTAACCTCACACTGAGTCAGATCTACACCGACAACTATCTGTACTCCTTTCTGCACCAGGGACTTACCCAGATGTGGAGTCTCGCGGTCGAGGTCGCGTTCTATGTTGCGCTGCCCATCCTGGCGTATCTGCTGCTGGTACTGCTCTGCCGGCGGCGATGGCAGCCCGGTCTGCTGCTCTCCGGTCTCGCCGGTTTGGCGGTGGTGTCTCCGGCCTGGTTGATACTGGTGCACACCACAGACTTTCTGCCCGACGGTGCGCGGCTGTGGTTACCTGGCTATCTGGCATGGTTCGTCGGCGGGATGGTGCTGGCGGCGCTTCAGCCGCTGGGGGTTCGCGCCTATGCGTTGGCCTGTCTGCCGGTGGCGGTCGTGTGCTATCTCATCGTGTCGACGCCGATTGCCGGCGAGCCGACAACCTCACCTGCCGAGCTACGCGAGGCAATTTTCAAGACGGTGTTCTATGCCGTGATCGCCACGCTGGTCGTGGCACCGTTGGCGCTACCGCAGGGCGGGCATCGGGGTGGGCGCGGCGGCGGGCTGTACGTCCGGGTGCTGGGCAGCCGTCCGATGGTCTTTTTGGGGGAGATCTCGTACGAGATCTTCCTGATCCACTTGATCACCATGGAGCTGGTGATGGTGGAGATTCTGCGGTCGCCCATCTACACCGGTTCGGCCTGGCTGCTGTTCTCGGTGACGTTGGCCGCCACCGTCCCATTGGCCTGGGTGTTGCACCGATTCACCCGGGTCCGCTAGGTCGCGGGCCCAAGCCGGCGCTACGGCTTGTGACCAACCCGCTCAACGGGGAGCACGGTCGGAACGACGAACTCTTCGATCATGCGGCGCTCATCGGCTTCGTCGCTGCCTGGAAACGTCAGCAACGAGATCATCACCCGGATCAGCCAGCGCGCCCGATCCGCAGCGCGGTCCGGTTCGTCGGTGTCCAAAGAGGTCACAAAAGCCTCGGCGAGCGACTTGATCACCCGAGATTGTTCGGCCATCTCGCCGCCGATCGGCCTTTGCCTCGCGGCGAACCACGAAGCCAGGGCAGGGTTCTCGCGGACATTGCGTAGCGCGGCGAGGATGCCCTCGATCAGCCGCTCTCGCGGGTCCTGGCGGGCGGCTATTTGGGCGCCGATCTCGCGGTAGAGCCGGTAACTCTGACGATGCACATAGGCGGTGTAGAGGGCATCGCGGTTCTCGAAATAGCGGTACAGGGTGGCGCGGGAACAACCTGCGGCCGAGGCGATCTCGTGCATTCCCACGGTCGCGGCGTCCTTGCGACCGAACCGCTGTCCGGCGGCGTCCAGAATTCGGTCGACGGCTACCTCGGTGCGGCGCGCCCCCAACCAGTCGCCCGTCACGAATGCGACACCGAAAACGGAACCGACAGCGGCCGCCGCACGTAACTGCCGCCCGCCCAGACAATGCCGGACTCATCGACCTCGAAATCCGGTATACGGGAAAGCAGTTCAACCAGAGCCACCCGTGATTGCATGCGGGCGGCCGCGGCGCCCAGACAGTGATGCGCACCGTGGCTGAAGGTAAGGATATTCCGCGGTCTGCGGGTGACGTCGAGCTTGTCGGCATCCGGCCCGTACTGACGTTCGTCTCGGTTACCGGACCCGTAGAGGAACATCGTCCGGCGCCCTTCGGGAATAGTCACCGCACCGATGGTGACGTCGCGGGTCACCGTGCGACCCAGCATCTGGACCGGCGAGGTCAGCCGGAGGAACTCATCGACCGAATCGGGTATCAATTCCGGCTGTTCCACCAGTAGCCGTCGTTGGTCGGGTCGCTGGTGCAGCAGTTGCACCGCACCCCCGAGCATGCCGGTGGTGGTGTCATTGCCTCCTGTGACCATCGTGAAGGTGAACGCGAGAATCGACAAGACGCCCGCGATATCTCCGTCGGCGCCGACTCCGGCGGCGACCAGATGGGAGACGGTGTCGTCTTCGGGCTCGGCCCGGCGGCGCTCGATCAACGCAGTGAAGTAGGCCATCATGGCGCCGAGCGCATCACCGAGAGTGTCCAGCGCCGAACCGATTCCGCAGTCGGCGGTGTTGGCCGCCACGATCGCGTCCGTCCAGCCGTCGAACTGGCCGCGATCCGCCTCGGGGACGCCGAGGTAGTGCGCGACGACCATCGAGGGCAGAGGCTTGAACAGTTCGGCGACGATGTCGCCACCGCCGTCTCGGCGCAGCCGTTCGACTCGCTCCACGACGAACTCGCGGACCTTCGGCTCCACCGCCTGCACCTGACGCGGCGTGAAGCCACGTGCCACCAGTCTGCGAAATTCGGTGTGCTCCGGCGGGTCCTGCATGACCATCGGCGGATTGTCGGCCAGTCCGATCAGGTCCAGTTCGCCGTAGTTGACCGTGAGCCCCTGCGCCGACGAGAACGTCTGATGGTCGCGGGCCGCGGCCCAGATGTCGGCGTGCCGGGACAGCACGTAGTAATCGTGTTCGGGTCTGTCGGGCGGAATCACGTGGTGGACCGGGTCGTGGTCGCGCAGCGCACGGTACATCGGCCAGGGGTTCGACCAGGTTGCGGCGTCGGCCAGAGCGAACTGCGCGGGCGAGTCGTGAGACAAAGTCGTGGACATGTCTTATTGCTATGACAATAGGTGGTTCTATGTCAAGAGTGTCGTCAGATTGCGGCGCCCGGGTTCAGGATGTTGTCGGGGTCGAGTGCTGCCTTGATGCGGCGGTTGAGTTCCATCGCCTCGGGGCCGAGATAGCCGGCCAGCCACGGCCGCTTCAGTCGTCCGACGCCGTGTTCGCCGGTGATCGTGCCCCCCAGGCCGACCGCGAGATCCATGATCGCGCCGAAGACCTCGTGAGCCCGCGCCGTCATCGCGGCGTTGCCGGGGTCGTAGACGATCAGCGGATGGGTATTGCCGTCACCGGCATGCGCGATCACCGAGATCATCAGCTCGTGCTGCTCAGCCAGCTCTGCCACCCCGGACACCAGGTCGGCGAGGACGGGCAACGGTACGCCGACGTCCTCGAGCAGCAGCGCCCCTTTCGCCTCCACCGCGGGGATGGCAAATCGGCGGGCGGCCACAAAGGCGTCGCCCTCTTCCGGGTCGTCAGTTGAAAAGACCTCTTTCGCACCATATTCGGCGAATGCCCGAGCCATGTACTCAACGTCCTCGACCCCCGCCTGTCCTCTCTCGTCGGATGCGGCGACCATCATCGCGGCGGCGTCGCGGTCCAAGCCCATCTTGAGTTTGTCCTCGACCGCGTTGATCGCGACCGAATCCATGAACTCCAGCATCGAAGGCCGGATCTTGGACGTGATGGCAGCCACCGCATTGCAGGCGGCCGCCACCGAGTCGAAGGTAGCGACAACCGTGCACCCCCGGTATTGCGTGGGGAGCAATTTCAGCGTCACCTCGGTGACGATGCCGAGCGTACCCTCGCTGCCAACAAAGAGTTTGGTAAGACTAAGCCCCGCAACGTCTTTCAGACGAGGGCCGCCGAGCCGAACCGCGCTGCCGTCGGCCAGGACGACCTGCAGGCCCAGCACATAGTCGGTCGTGACGCCATACTTCACGCAACAGAGGCCGCCGGCATTGGTGGCGATGTTTCCGCCGATACTGCAGATCTCGAAGGAAGAGGGGTCCGGCGGATACCACATTCCGTGCTCGGCCACCGCCTTCTTCACTTCGGCGTTGAGCAGCCCGGGTTGCACAACGGCCGTGCGGGTCACCGGGTCGACGGAGATGTCCCGCATCTTCTCAGTGCTCAGCACGATGCCGCCGTCCAGCGCGGTCGCCCCGCCGGAAAGGCCAGTACCCATGCCGCGGGGGACGACCGCGATCCGGTGGGCGGTGGCCCACCTCAGTACCGTCTGGACCTCCTCGGTGCGCAGCGGTCGGACCACCGCCAACGGCGTGCCCGCATCCGGGTCGGCGGCACGGTCCTGACGGTAGGAGGCAAGAATGTCGGGATCGGTGACGACCATTCCGTCCGGAAGGTCCGAGAGCAGGCTCTGCAGCGCGCCTGTGGTGGACTGCACGCAGCAATCCTAGGCCGGTGCGGGCGGGGTCTCATCCAGTTCACGAAGCGCGGGCAGGAAGATCGCGATGGCACCCAGCAGCAGCATCGGCAGCGACAGCGCGAAGAACGTGGCGTGCAGGCCTGCGCCATCGGCGAGCGGACCGGCGACGATCAGGCCCAGCGGCCCGGCGGCGTAGGCCAGCGACCCCATCACCCCGACTACCCGGCCACGCAGATGCGCTGGAGCGCGGGTTTGCATGACGTAGTTGTAGATCGGCTGAATCGGCCCATAGACAAAGCCGACGATGCCGCACAGCACCAGGATCAGGGGAAGAGGCGGCAATAATGCGATCGCGGTCATGGCCAGCCCGAGGGTGAGGACTGCGACCAACATCACGGTGCGTCGGGACAGGTATTTCGCCATCACCGCATAGCCCAGCGCGCCGATCAACCCGCCGATGCTCAGCGCCATCAGAACCCAACCCAGCTGGGCCGGCTCGTTGCGGTCGGTGAAGTACTTCGGGAACAACACGCTTTCCATCGGCATGTACAGCCCCGTGGCCGTCAGGTCGACGAAGGCCAGTGTGCGAAGCACCCGGTTGTTCCACACGAAGCGCAGACCCTCGACAATGCCGGCCCACACGCCGCCGGCGCGTACCGCTGGGTCCGGTGTTCCGGCACCCTCGAGGCGCAGTATCGCGATCGCGCAGATCGAGACGCCGAACGCTGCGGCCGTCACCCACATGGTGTTGACTCCGCCGAGCGTGGCGATCAGTAGCCCGCCGATGCCGGGTCCGACGATGTAGGACAGATTGAAAACCGCCTCGTACACGCCGTTCGCGTGGTCGAGGGTCCAGCCCGCCCTACTCGCCGCCTCCGGCAACATCGTCTCGCGGGCGGTCATTCCGGCGGGGTCGAAGAGCGCGCCCAGCGCTGCCAGCCCGGCCAGCACCGCCACATTGAGACTGTCCGCCCCGAAGGCCAGGGCAAGTAGCGGTACAGCCACCACAGAGACGGCCGATAGAGTATCGGAAATCATCGAAACACGTCGCCGCCCAAGGAAATCGACAGCGGCACCGGCGATCAGTGTGGCGGCCAGTAGCGGCAGTGTTCCGGCAATGGCGACGATCGAGGCATCGAGGGCTGAACCGGTCCGCTGCAGCACCAGCCAGGGGAAGGCGACGATCGAGATCCCGTTGCCCGACCCGGCCATCAGCGCGGCGAACAGGATCAGCATCATCGGACCGCGGTTGTTCGACGGAGCATGATCTTGAGTCATGGGTATCGCGGCGAATGTAGCAGTGCGCGAGATTGTCGACCAGCGGTTTTCGCCGCGGCGTCAGGGTGGTTCAGAGTGAAGGTGTGACGTCCGCCAGCACACCACCCAGTCCGCGACCACACCCGCACCCGCGCATCGGGGGCAGCTTCGATTCCCCGGTTCTCCCCGGATCGGGCTGGCCGGGCGATCCGGCGACACCCCACACCGGGGTTGCGGCGACACCCGCGGAGGTGCTCGTGAGGGCGGCGCAAGCCCGCACGATCCCGGAGTTGGACGCCGGGGTTTCGGTATGCCGGGCGTGTCCTCGGCTGGTGCGCTGGCGGGAAGAGGCGGCCGCGGTCAAGCGTCGGTCCTACGCCGACGAGCCGTACTGGGGCAGGCCGGCGCCCGGATTCGGGGCTACGCGACCGCGGATCCTCGTCGTCGGCCTGGCTCCGGCTGCGCATGGGGCCAACCGCACTGGCCGGGTGTTCACCGGTGACCGGTCCGGTGACTTCTTGTTCGGATCGCTGTATCGCAGCGGCCTGGCAAACCAGGCTGTCTGCACCGACAGCGCGGATGGGTTGGCGCTCAATGAGGTTCGGGTGGTTGCTGCCGTGCGGTGTGCGCCCCCGGGGAACGCGCCGACACCCGCCGAACGCGGCAACTGCGCACCGTGGTTGGACGCCGAGTGGCGGCTGACCCGGGGTACGGTGGGAGTGATCGTCGCGCTCGGTGGCTTCGCCTGGCAGGCAACGCTGGCCATGATTCGCCGCGGCGGCGGGTCGGTGGGCAGTCCCGCTCCCAGATTCGGCCACGGCGCTCAGGCGGCGCTTGGCACGCCGGACGGTCCGGTGCAGCTGCTCGGGTGCTATCACCCCAGCCAGCAGAACACCTTCACCGGAAGGCTCACTCCCGCGATGATGGATGACATCTTCGCCACTGCCCTGGCGAATCTGGCGCGCTAACGCACCGTCGCGGTCTTCAGGCGCGCCGAGTTTCGCCGCAACTGATCTAGACCCTCGGGGTTAGCCGGACCAGGGGGATCCGGCGCGAGGTCTTGCTCTGGTAGGCGTTGTACCGGTTGCCGTTTTTGTCGTTGACGAACTTCCACAGGCGAGGGTAGTCAGGGTCGTCTGCTGGCACAGGTATCGCGGTGACCGCGAATCTCTTTGGCCCGATGTTTATTTCGACGTTCGGTTCAGCCTTTAGGTTGTGGTACCAGCCGGGCGCTTTGGGGTCGCCTCCTTTGGACGCGACGACGTAGTAGTCGCCGCCGTCCGGAAAGTAGGACAGGGTGTTCGTTCGCCGCTTCCCGGTCTTTGCTCCCACCGTGTGCAACAACAGGCTGGGCGGGGCCCCGGGCAGCGGAATACGATGCCCGATACGGCCATTGGTGCTCCGGTAGATCCTGTCGTGAAGCATCAGCAGCCGGAATCCGGCGCGCTGTTCGACCCAGTCCGCTATGCCCATACCCTCAATCTTTCTCCGCGGCATCCATCTGCGCCAGTGCCTGGCGTAGCAACGCTCCGGTTTCCTCTCGTTCGCCGTCCCGGCGCAGCAGCAGACCCTTGGCGAACGATAACTTGTCGCCATCGCGGCGCGGAACCACGTGCAGATGAATATGGAAGACCGATTGGAACGCGGCTCTGCCGTCGTTGAGGGCTAGGTTGTTCCCATCGGCATGCAGACCTGAAAGGCGCGCGGCTCTGGCGATACGTTGCCCGATCCGGGTCATCTCGGCCACGGCGTGGGGTGGCGTGTCGGTCAGGTCGACACTGTGAGCCTTTGGCATGACCAGGGTGTGCCCCCGGGTGAATGGGCGAATATCAAGGATTGCCAGGTAGTTGTCGTCCTCGAAGACCCGGATGGCGGGGGAATCCCCGGCGACGATGGCGCAGAACACGCAAGACATCCCGTCACGTTAGCCCGGCAGAACGCCGTTAGGGTTCGACTTCGAGGCGCACCGAGGTGCAGCGATCGCCGTTGACCGGTTCGAGATCCATCGAGCAGGCGGTAACGACGACATACACCGGAGCTTCAGCCCTGAGCGTGATGGAGTCCCCGGGTTTGGTGAGGGCCGGCAATGGGGTGATCGAGCCGTGTTTGTCGACCGGAGTGTTCTGGAAGAGATCGACTGGGTCTGGGACGTGCAACGGACTCCAGTCCACCTTCGCCGCAGCGATCCGGAAGTTTTCGCTGCAACTCGGGTGGTGGCCTTCGAACCCCATGGCGGCGTACATCTCCGGACTGCACGGCGGGGCCAGCATGTCGTGGACGCCGGGTGAGTCATCGCGCTCCAGGGTGAGCAGCGGACGGTACGCATTGCTGACGAAGGCCCCGCCGACCTTCGGGAAAAGGCTCCAATTCGCGCCACGGGTGACAGCTGTGCTGAGGTACTCTTCGGTGTTGTCGCTAAGTGCCGCAAAGAGATCGGCAATCTGGGCTCCCTCGACATCAATGATGCGGAGTCGTTGGCCGGTCAGCAGGTGGACGATTGCCCCAGACTGTGCCGGGATCTCGATGGTGGTCGGATGGTCGCTCGGTTCAACCGCCATGAATCTCCTCAAGTCAGGTCCTGGAACATTGCGTACACGATTATTCACCCGCCATAGCTCGGATCCGCTCGTTTCGGCGAGGTTAGATATCGACCTTCAACCGCCACGACTGTCTGTCTCGTTCGGCCGGCCCGGCGGAATCGCCACTCTCCACCGTTTCCCGGTGGACAATGACCGACGTGGACCTCGATGAACTCGCCTTCGCCGGTGCCGGACAGCAGGCGCGCCTGCTGGCAGCAGGGACGATCACCGCGCCAGGCCTGGTCGACATGTACCTCGACCGGATCGCCGCGCTCGACCCGGCGCTTCGGTGCTACCGCGTAGTGATGGCCGATAGTGCGCGGGCCGAAGCCGCTCTGGCCCAGCAGCGTCTCGATGCAGGGGAGCGTCTGCCACTGCTCGGGGTGCCGATCGCGATCAAAGACGACGTCGACGTAGCCGGTGAGGTGACCGCTTACGGAAGCGCGGCGCACGGCCCACCTCGACCCCGTGATGCCGAAGTGGTGCAGCGCCTCCGTGCTGCCGGCGCAGTGATACTCGGAAAAACAGCTGTGCCGGAGATGATGATCTGGCCTTTCACCGAAACCGTGACCTACGGTGCGACGCGCAATCCGTACAACCCCGACTTCACGCCGGGGGGCAGTAGTGGCGGCAGCGGCGTCGCGGTGGCGGCGGGCCTCGCTGCGCTTGCGCTGGGTTCGGACGGCATGGGCTCGATCCGGATTCCATCGACGTGGTGCGGTCTCTTCGGCCTCAAACCCCAACGCGATCGGGTTCCGCTGGCGCCACACGACGACGCCTGGTGCGGGCTGAGTGTGAACGGGCCGATGGCGCGCACCGTGGAGGATGCGGCCTTGTTCCTCGACGCGACGTCGACGATGCCGGTGCCCGACGGCGGATACGTCGGCGCGGCGCAACGTGCACCCGGGCGGCTGCGAATAGCGCTGAGCATAAGCGGCCCACCGCCCTTGCTAGCCAGGGTGGGCAGGGTCCAACGGCGAGCGGTATTCGAAGCCGGCGCACTGCTTCGCGAGCTCGGTCACCACGTGGTGGAACGCGACCCGAACTATCCGCCTGCCGCGATCACAGCTCAGGCACTACCGCGGTACTTCCGCGGAGTGCACGACGACGTCGCGACGCTGGCGCGGCCCGCACGTTTGGATGCCAGGACCCGTTCGTTCGCGCGCATCGGCGGATTGATCTCCGAACGCAGAATGCGAGCGATACGGGCAGCCGAGGGCCAACTCACCGCGCGCGTCATGTCTATCTTCGACGATGTCGACGTAGTGATCACGCCGGGCACCGCAACCGGACCATCGCGGATCGGTGCATATCAACGGCGCGGAGCGGTCTCCACCCTCGCACTGGTTTCCGCCCGGGTGCCGTTCCAGGCGATGTTCAACGTGACGGGCCAACCCGCCGCGGTGGTGCCCTGGGACAAAGACACCAACGGCATACCGACGTCGATTCAGTTGGTGGCCAGGCCATGTGACGAGGAGACACTGATTTCGCTGAGCGCCCAGGTCGAGCAGGCACGGCCCTGGAGTCAGCGTCGCCCACAATTCTGCTGACCCAAGGTCGCGTGCGGATTGTCGCAGGTTCGCCGTTGGGGCGTTGCGGTATACGTTGAGCATGGTGGCCGACGATTTTGATCTGGACGCATCCGGGCTGCTCGACGGCCTCGAGGGTGCAGTGCGGACCGAGCGAGCCGAGTTGATTCCCTGGTTGGTCGAGCGGGGTGTCACTGTCGAGCAGATCCGCGAAGTCGCAGCCCCGATGCTGTTGGGGGCGCGTCGCTTGATCGGCGATGACGGTGAATACGTCTGTGCGCGAGAGGCAGCCGAGAGGTCTGGGGTCGATCTCGAGTTGTTCGAACGGATTCAGCAGGCCATGGGCCTGCCGCGGGTGGCGGACCCGGATGCGGCGGTGCTCCTTCGCGCCGATGCCGAGGCAGCCAAGTTCGCCCGCGACTTTCTGGACGCGGGGATACGACCCGAAGACTTGGTGCAGGTCACCAGACTTCTCGGTGACGGTCTATCCCGGGCGGCAGAAGCGATGCGGCACGCGGCGCTGGCCGCCGTGATGCGACCGGGCGCCACGGAACTTGAGATAGCCCAGCAATCCGAGGCTCTGGTGTCGCGCATCGCTCCGCGACTGGGGCCGATGATCGAAGACGTGCTGCTGCTGCAGTTGCGGCACGCGATCGAGACTGAGGCGGTAAACGCCAGTGAGCGTGCAGCGGGTCGGCACCTGCCTGGTGCACGGTTGGTGACCATCGCGTTCGCGGATCTCGTCGGCTTCACTCGACTCGGCGAGGCGGTGCCTCCCGAAAATCTCGAACAGCTTTCCCAGCGTTTGGAAGATCTGACCCGCGACGTCACCGTCGCGCCCGTTCGGTTCATCAAGACCATCGGCGACGAAGTCATGCTGGTCAGCCCGGAACCGGTACCGATTCTCGACGCTATGGCCAACTTGGTCGAGGTGACCGATGGTGACGAGGCCTTGCCGCAGCTGCGGGTCGGTGTGGCGACCGGAATGGCGGTCAGTCGTGCAGGGGATTGGTTTGGCAGCCCGGTGAACCTTGCGGCACGGGTGACCGCCGTCGCCAGACCGGGGTCGATTCTGGTGTCGGAGGCCACTCGGGAGGCCATCGGTGACCACGAAGGATTTACCTGGTCCTTCGCCGGTCCCCGACATCTCAAGGGCATCCAGTCAGATGTGAAGCTGTACCGCGCGCGTAGAGCTTCTGTCGCCAACGGTTAGCGCTGCCGGGTCAAAGTCGTTGTGTCACTGCGATTCGCATAATGCCGGGCCCCTCGGTCAGGCCGTTAGCCTGATATGCCGGGCTAGGCCCTCAGCCGCGGGCCAGACCCTCAGCCGCAGGCCCCCCGCGGGGCGGAAAGCAGAAAGCCCCCCGCGTGGGGGGCGGGGGGCTTTCTGCACTGCGCTCGATCGGGATCCTGCGAGAACTGTTGGGTGGTGCAGTGTTTCAGTGGCTGTGGGTCTATCCGAACTGGCCCGGGCCCCAGTGCCGCGAGGTCGTCGTGGTCGGATCGAACTTGGGGGCTTGACGCTCAGTGGACTGCGAGGAATGGGTGCTGGTGTGCGCGGCGTCGCTGGTATCGACAACGGCGTGGGCCATCGGGGCGCCTACGCCCAAGGCTGCCACGGCGAGCACGGCGGCTCCGGCGATAGCGGACTTCACAGCGATCTTCATCAGACTCTCCTCAAATGGTGTGATCGATACCCTGATGGCCCAAACTCAGCGGCCCCCATACTGAGCGGACCCTGCTGCTCGTCTGCTCGTAGAAACAAAGTTAGGCAGCAAACCTGTAAACAACCTGAGGAAGCCCTAATAGCCAAGCCACGTGACCAACACCACACAACACACCGACAGCCAACCCGCAGAACATGGCTGACTTCGGATTCTTCTGGGAGGCAGAGGAATTCGCCGACCGAGCAAGGCGGCTCGTGACATTGTTCCCGGATCGCACTGTCGGCGTGGCACTATCGTGAGTATGCGAGTTCTCGCCCAACGGGTCACCTCGGCGCGCGTGACAGTCGGCGGCGACGTCATCGGCGAGATCCGACCGGATGCTCAGGGGCTGCTGGCATTGGTCGGAGTGACGCATACCGACACCTTGGACAAAGCGCTACGGCTGGCCGAAAAGCTCTGGCGGCTGAGGATTCTCGACGATGAGATGTCCGCTAGTGATGTGGGGGCGCCGATCCTGGTTGTCAGCCAGTTCACCCTCTACGCGAACACTGCAAAGGGGCGGCGACCGACGTGGAACGCCGCCGCGCCCGGTGCAATTGCCGAACCTCTGGTCGACCGCTTTGCCGGGGCGCTCACTGCTCTCGGGGCCCAGGTACAGACCGGCGTGTTCGGCGCCGACATGCGGGTTGAGCTGGTGAACGATGGTCCGGTTACGGTGATGCTCGAGCTGTGAGCCCACGCGTCACTGGGCTACGACGGTGAAGCCTTCCGAAGGTTGCACGATCACGAATCCGTTGCCATAAAACGACACCTGGACTGCTTCGCCGGAGCCGCGTCCGATCAGGGCACCGGCCTTGAAACTCGTTTTCAACTGGGTCTGAAGATTCGCCGACCAGGCGACCACCGCATTTGTGTCCGCGTACGTCGGGGCCTCGGCGGCATTGAGGACTACCGGCGGGCCGTCTGTGGTCAGCGCTACCCATCCGGTCCCCCGCAGCGTCGTGTTGAATAGGCCGCCCGTCGCGATGCTGCCGCCCTTAACCCGCTCGATGTTCCAGTCCAGGCTCGACGAGAACGCCAATACGTTTTTGCCGCTGATCGATAGGCCGGAGTTACTCAGGTTCAGCAGGTGTACGTCGTAGGACCGCTCAGCGAGGAATACGTCGCCCTGGCCCGAGCACCGCATCAACGGCAGGCCCTCACCGGTAAGGGCCTTCTTGATGAACTTCGACGCCCCGCCGCCCTCAAATGAGAAGTCGACGTTGCCCTGGTAGGCGACCATCGACCCCTGCCGGGCCATGAACGGTTCGCCGAGACGCACCCGCAACAGCTTCGCGTTCTGGTTGCCGATCGCCTTGGCTTCCTTCTCGCTGAAACGCCCGTCGACCAGATCGCCGGTGATCCCGGTAAAACCATCACCACTTCCGCCGGATACGGGCTGCGCTTGGTTGGGGTGATGTTGTCCCTCCGCCGGGTGCGCAGTGGGCTGCTGCTGACGCTGTCCCGCAGGTGTCGACGGTGGACCGGAGGCGGCGCCCAACGGCGCCCGTCCTACCTGACCTTGCTGGGAAACCTGATCGGTCCACTGCTGTCCGTCGAACCACCGGTATTCATAGCGGCCCTCGGGATCGGGTTGCCAGCTGCCTTGTCCTGGTCTTGTCACCGTTGCCTCCTTGGTGTTGCACCGGATTCCCACCCTATGTCTCGACGGGTTCGCCGGCTGGCATCCTGGTGTGATGGCCAAAGAAATCGACCGCCAGCGAGCAAGAGGCGCCCTTGCGGTCATCAAGCAGCATCCCGGAATGGTGTTGTTCGCGTTGTCGCCCGCACTGCTGGCGTTGGCTCTCGTCTGGTGGCTGTTGGGTGCCGGATGGGCGGTGTTGTTGGTGATCGCTGGGATTATCGGTGGCGGAGCCGCGGTCATGGTGAAGCGTCGCTGACACCCTCCCCAGATGTACCCGCAGATGTACCTGCAGACGGATCGCTGTGCTGGGCAGTTACGCCCGTGGCGAAGACGCGAGCGCACCAAGTATTGCAGTGTAATCATGTAATCATGAAACGATATTCCAATAACCGCGGGCCGGGCCGCTCCGGAGGCTGGCAGCAAGCGGATCAGCCCAACGCCACCGACGCCGCCGAGTGGTTCGCCGGCCGCCTACCGGCTGATTGGTTCGCCGGAGACCCGGAGGTCGTGGTCGACCGCGAGGAGATCACCGTGACCGGCCGGTTACCGGACTTCGACGGCGATAGCGAAGCGCGCGTGTCGGGCCGCGTAGCCAGGTTCCGCGAGCAGACCAGGGCCGAACGGATGCTTATCGCCGACGAGGCTGAGGCGCGGTACCGCCGCAAAGTCGCCTGGGCCGTGGAAATTTCCGCGGCCGGATCCTCCGGCGTCGAGCGCATTCACTTCACTCACCTGGCGGTGCCGGTGATGACGCGGTTACGTCAGAGCGAGCGTCAGGTGCTGGACACCCTTGTCGATGCCGGTGTCGCAAGATCCAGGTCCGACGCGCTGGCATGGTCGGTCCGACTGGTCGGTGAGCATGCCGACGAGTGGCTCGCGAAGCTGCGCGAGGCCATGAGCGAGGTCGACGACCTGCGGACAGCCGGACCAAGAATCTAGCTGCACCGGAGTCGATACCGCGTGCGCCGATCGCATCACCGCGATCAGGCCCGCGTCATCGCCCAATAGTGACCCCGGCGGGCCAGAAGCTCGGCATGGCTGCCCCGCTCCACGATGCGGCCGGCCTGCATCACCAAGATCACGTCGGCGTCCCTGATGGTGGATAGTCTGTGCGCGACGATGAAAGTGGTTCGTTCACGCCGTAATTGACTCATCGCGTGCCGGATCAGCACCTCGGTCCTGGTGTCCACCGAGCTGGTGGCCTCGTCGAGAATCAGCAGCTGCGGGCGGGCGAGCATGGCACGGGCGATGGTGATGAGTTGTCGCTCGCCGGCGCTGATGTTGGTGCCTCCGTCGACCAGGGCCGTCTGGTAGCCGTCGGGCAACGTCTGGACGAAGCGGTCCACGTAGGCCGCTGTGGCGGCTGCCATCACGTCATCCTCGGAGGCATCCGGACGTCCATACGCGATGTTGTCGTAGATCGTTCCGGCGAAGAGCCAGGTCTCCTGCAGCACCATCCCGATCCGTGAGCGAAGCGAAGCGCGACTGACCGACGAGATATCCACCCCGTCGAGCAGGATTCGTCCCGATCCGACGTCGTAGAACCGCATCAGCAGGTTCACCAGAGTGGTCTTGCCGGCGCCCGTGGGACCGACTATCGCCACCGTGCTGCCGGGTTCGGCGATCAGGGACAGGTCCTCGATCACCGGCGTATCCGGCAGATAGCCGAAGCAGACGTGCTCGAACTCGACTCGCCCGCTCTGCCGGCCACCTGCCGCGGGTAGCGCCGCGGGTGAGTCGGCTTTCTCCTCCTCGGCGTCGAGGAGCTCGAACACCCTTTCTGCGCTGGCGATTCCGGATTGCATGGTGTTGTACATACCGGCGATCTGGGTGAGCGGCTGATGAAACTGGCGGACATACTGGATGAACGCCTGGATGTTGCCGAGGGTGATCTGACCGGTGGCCACTTGTAGACCTCCGACGACCGCCACGACCACATAGCTGAGGTTCCCGAGGAAGATCGTCGCGGGCGCCACCAAGCCGGACAACAGCTGGGCGCCGAAGCTTGCGCGGTATACGTCGTCGTTCAGCTCGCGGAATTGATCCTCGGCATGCGCGCGGTGCCCGAACGTCTTGACCACGGTGAATCCGCTGTAAGTCTCCTCGATATGAGCGTTAAGCCGCCCGGTGTTTCGCCACTGCTCGGCGAACAGCTTCTGGGAGCGCACAGCGATGGAACGGGTGACCCACAGCGACAGCGGGACGGTCACTACCGTAAGCAAGGTCAGCAACGGTGAGATCGTCAACATCATCACCAGAACCGCGAACACCGTCAGAATCGAGGACAATAGCTGGGTTATCGTCATCGACAACGACGTCTGCACGTTGTCGACGTCGTTGGTCAACCGGCTGAGCACCTCACCGCGTGGGCGGGAGTCGAAATACCCCAGGGGAAGCCGGTGTACCTTGTTCTCCACCTCGGCCCGTAACGCCACCATCGTCCGCTGTACAACGACCACAAGTATTCTGGCCTGCAGCCAGACCATCAGGGCCGCAAGTAGGTACAGCGCCAGCGCCAGCGCCAACGTGCGGCCGATTGCGTCGAAGTCGACACCCTGCCCGGGCGTCACATTCATGCCGGACAACAGATCGGCGAAACGCTCGTCGCCGCGGTCTCGCACCGCTTCGATGGCCTGCTCGCGAGACTGACCGCTCGGCAGCTGCCTGCCGATGACACCGTTGAAGAGAAGGTCGGTGGCATGGCCCAGAACGCGCGGCCCGATAGCGCCGACGGCGATGCCGCCGACGCCGAGCAGCATCACCGCAATCGTCAGCCCGCGCTGGGGGCGTAGCCGATTGAGCAGTCGAAGGGCGGAGCGCTTGAAATCATGTGACCGAACCTGTGGTGGTTCGGACGTCCGGATCGGTCCTGCCAACGGTCCGCTCATGAATGACCGGCACTTATCGACTGGGATTCCGCCAGCTCCCGGTACGTGGCGCAGCTGTACAGGAGCTGATCGTGGATGCCGGTGCCGACCACTCGGCCGTCGTCGATGACGATGATCTGATCGGCTTCTGACACGGTCGAAATCCGTTGTGAAACAACAAAAACCGTGGCATCCGCCGATCTCTCGCGCAGTGCTGCGCGAACATGCGCGTCGGTGTGTACGTCCAGCGCGGAGAATGCGTCGTCGAACAGATAGATCGCGGGCCGGCGGATTACCGCCCGGGCTATCGCGAGGCGCTGCCGCTGTCCGCCCGAGAAGTTCATCCCCGCCTGGGCAACCCGCATCTGGAGCCCGTCGGGGTGGGCGGCAACGAAGTCGTCGGCGGCGGCTATCCGCAACGCATCCCACATCTCGTCCTCGACTGCATCGGCTTTGCCGTAACACAGATTGTCGGCGACGCTGCCCGCGAACAGGTAGCCGCGCTGAGGGACCAACCCGACTGCCGACCAGAGTTGTTCGACCTCGTACTCTCGCACGTCGATACCGTCCACGCTGACTGAGCCGCCGGTCACGTCATAAAGTCGGCAGATCAGCGCCAGGAGCGTCGTCTTGCCCGACCCGGTAGAGCCGACGATCGCCGTGGTGGTACCGGGCCGGGCCGTCAGTGAGACGTCCTGTAGCACCGGGCGGTCTGCGCCGGGGTAGCTGAACGTTACTGAATCCAAACGGATCTCGCCAGTTATCGGCCTCGGCGAAGCGGCGTGCGGGTTGCTGATGATGGTTGGCGCCGTGGCGAGCACCTCGGTGATCCGCTCCGCGCACACCGAGGCGCGCGGGATGATCACCAGGATGAAGGTAGCCATCAGGACCGCGGTGAGAATCTGCATGAAATAGGACAGGAACGCGATCAGAGCACCGACCTGCATTTCACCCGCATCGATCCGTAGGCCTCCGAACCAGATCAGCGCCACACTCGACACGTTGATGACCAGTGTGGTGGCCGGAAGCATGAGTGCCTGCCACCGACCGGCTTCCAGCGCGGTGCCGGCCATCGCATGGTTGGCTGCGGCGAATCGCTTCCGCTCGAAGGGTTCCCGCACGAACGCCCGTATCACTCGCAGGCCCGTGAGCTGGTCGCGCATCACGCGGTTGATCGCGTCGATCTGGCGTTGCAACCGGCGAAAGATCGGGAGCAGATGCGACACGATCCAGTAGTTGGCCGCCCCGAGCACCGGCACGCTGACGACCAGCAGCCAGGACAAGCCGGCATCCAGATGGATTGCCATAAAGATCCCACCGATACACATGATGGGGGCGGTGATCAGCATGGTGCAGGTGAGTTGCACCAACAGCTGAATCTGTTGGACATCGTTGGTGGTCCGGGTCAGCAGCGACGGGGCCCCGAATCGGGCGGTCTCTTCCGAGGACCAGCCGGTGACATGGTGAAACATCGCCGACCTCAGGTCCCGCCCGACACCCATGCTGGCCCGGGATCCGAAGTACACCGCGCCCACCGCGCACAGCACTTGCAACCCGGTGACAGCGAGCATCACGAAGCCGAGTTCGACGATGCGGCGCAGGTCGCCCTGCGCGACACCGTCATCGATGATCGCGGCATTGACCGTCGGTAGGTACAGCGTGGCGAGCGTGCTGACGACTTGGAACACGGCGACCGCGGCAAGCAGCGACCGATACGGCCGCACGTGCCGGCGGAGCAGCCCCCAAAGCATTCCGTTACCTTCGCACATCCCCGCCTTACCGCCGGTGTTCGGCTGTCGGACCTGAGAGTTCGATAAATGGGCAGGTCAATCGGCATGTCGGTGGTTGACATGTGGGGGTGCCGCTACAGTGCATGGCGTGATACCCAGCAAGTCGGCGCAGGCTGCCCGGACCTCCCGCGCGCGGGGGGCGCTGGCCGTCGCAGTTGCGACCATGCTCCCGGTTCTTTCCGCCTGCTCCGAACCGTCGCCGTCCCCGGAGGTGCCGACAACCGATGCGCCGCAGCAGTCGGTCTCGCACGGTCCCTTCTTCCCGCAGTGCGGAGGAGTCAGCGACGAAGAGGTCATCAAGCAGACGCAGGTGCCCGGCTTGGTCAATACCGCCAAGACTTCGGTGGGTTGCCAGTGGTTGTCCGGCGGCAGCATCCTGGGCCCGCATTTCTCTTTCACCTGGTTCCGCGGCAGCCCCATCGGCCGGGAACGCAAGACCATGGAACTGTCCCGTACCAGCGTCGAGGACATCAGCATCGAGGGACACGACGGATTCATGGGAATCAACGAAGATCCGACGGTCGGCGTCAACCTCTGCGAGATCGGCATCCAATTCGGAGACGATTTCATCGAATGGTCCATCAGCTATTCGCAGGAGCCATTCCCGGACGCCTGCGAAGTCGCCAAGGAACTGACCCGCCAATCGATTGTGAACTCGAAATGACCGCCCGCCGCGTCCCGGGCCGTCGCCTACTGGTAGCGACGATGGCGACCCTGACTGGCCTAGCGATGTTGACCGGATGCACGCAGACGGTCGATGGCCTCGCGGCCAAGGCGGGGTCGGGAAATGTGCCCAGAAACGACGACTCGCAGCGCCGGTACCCCAATCTGCTGAAGGAATGCGAGGTGCTGACCGAGGACATTCTGGCCGAAACGGTCGGCGCCGACCCCTTGGACATCCAGAGCACGTTCGTCGGGGCGGTGTGCCGGTGGCAGGCGGCCAATCCGGCAGGACTGGTCGACATCACTCGATTCTGGTTCGAGTTGGGCAACCTCGAGAACGAGCGAAAGATCACCGAGGAGCTGGGATACCAGATCGAGAATCGGTCGATCGCCGGTATTGAATCCTTCGTGATGCGTCCGGACGATCCGAACGGGTCGTGCGGCGTTGCCAGCGACGCCGCCGGGGTGGTGGGTTGGTGGGTGAACCCGCAGTCACCCGGAATCGATGCCTGCTCCATGGCGATCAAGCTGATGGAGCTGACACTTGCCACCCGGGCCTAGCGGCGGCCCTTAGCGCGCAATATGGAAGTCCACCAACTCCGCGCCGCCGGGTGTCAGCCGATCCCATGGCGCAGCGGTCCGTAACAGGGCCATCGCCGAGGTCGGGAATTTCGCCGCGATGTCCTGGGCGACGGCGCTGCTGCTGGAGGCGTCGTCCGCCAAGTTGAGTGCGAGCCAGGACATCACCGGTTCATGGCCCACCACGAGCAACGTCGTTACCTCTGCGGCGAACCGGGACTGCACCAAGTGAATCTCGTCGATGACAATGCCGGGGGTGGAATCGTAGATGCTGTCCAGGTAGTGCACCGGGGCGGCGATCCCGGTGCGCTGCAGAGTCTGCCGGGTGCGGTTGGCCGTCGAGCAAAGTACCGCGTCGACCGGGGCGGGCAAGGTGGCCCGTAACCAGTCACCAGCCAGTGCCGCTTCCCGGACACCGCGGGCCGCCAACGGCCGGCCATGGTCCGGTACGCCGGACGGATAATCCGATTTGGCGTGTCGGAGCAGAATCAGCGTGCGACGGCTATCGCCGGTGCCGGTCGGTGAGCTCATCCGATTAACGGTAGGGCATGCCGTACTACGTCCACGGACTTGTCGGTCGGCGGCCCTACACTCGCGGTGCCGAGCCGAAGTGGCCCTGGACGCGAACCTGAGACGCGAACCTGATCCGGTCAGAGGGGGTTGAGATGCGATTCCTGCACAGCGCCGACTGGCAGCTCGGAATGACCCGATACTTCCTTAACGGGGAGGCGCAACCCCGGTATTCGGCGGCGCGGCGCGGCGCGGTGGCCGCGCTGGGTCCGCTCGCCCGAGAGGTCGGCGCCGAGTTCGTCGTCGTCGCCGGTGACGTGTTCGAGCACAATCAGCTCGCCCCGCGTGATGTCAGTCAGTCGCTGGAGGCCATGCGCGGCATCGGAGTTCCGGTGTACCTGCTCCCCGGCAACCACGACCCGCTGGACGCAGCGTCGGTGTACACCAGCGCGCTGTTCACCGCCGAACGACCCGACAACGTGGTGGTCCTGGACCGGCCCGGAATCCACGACGTGCGTCCAGGTCTCCAGCTGGTCGCGGCACCGTGGTTTTCCAAAGCGCCGACGACGGATCTTGTCGGCCAGGTGGTCAGCCCGCTCGACGGCCCGGACGCATCGTCGGAGGACGGACCCACCCGGATCGTGGTCGGCCATGGCGCGGTCGACATCCTGGTGCCGGATAAGGACCGGCCCTCGCTGATCGGCCTCACCGGGCTCGAAGCCGCGATCGCCCGACGCGCTGTGCACTATGTCGCGCTGGGAGACAAGCATTCACGAATGAGTGTCGGCTCCACCGGACGGATTTGGTACTCCGGCTCGCCGGAGGTGACGAACTATGACGACATCGAGCCGGACCCGGGGAACGTGCTCGTCGTCGACATCGATGAGTCGGATCCGCGGCGGACGGTGCAGGTGGAGGCACGGCGTGTCGGCAGCTGGCGCTTCGTGTCGCTGTGCCGCGCGGTTGACGACGCCCGAGACGTGACCGACCTCGACATCAACCTCGACTTGATGCCTGATAAGGAACGCACGGTGATCCGGCTTGGCCTGACCGGTTCGCTCACGGTCACCGACCGGGCCGCCCTGGATACCTGTCTGGATCGATATTCGCGGCTGTTCGCCGCACTTGTTTCCTGGGACGCGCAGACAGACATCGCGGTGATGCCAGCCGACGGAGAGTTCGACGACCTCGGCATCGGCGGCTTCGCGGCGGCCGCGCTCGACGAGTTGGTCGCCACTGCGCGATCGGTCGGCGATGACGCCGAGAGCGCCCGGGCTGCACTGGCTTTACTGCTTCGGCTGACCGACGGAAGTGCGGCATGAAGCTGCATCGGCTCACGCTGACCAACTACCGCGGGATCGCCCATCGCGACATCGAGTTCCCCGATCGCGGAGTCGTCATCGTCAGCGGCGCCAACGAAGTCGGCAAGACGTCGATGTTGGAGGCGCTCGACTTGTTGCTGGAGGCCAAGGACCGATCCACCAAGAAGGAAGTCAAACAGGTCAAACCGACTCACGCCGATGTCGGCGCCGAAGTCATGGCCGAGATCTCCACCGGCCCTTATCGGTTCGTCTATCGAAAGCGATTTCACAAGCGCGCCGAGACGGAGCTGACGCTGCTGACTCCGCGGCGTGAGCAGCTGACCGGTGACGATGCACATGAGCGGGTGCGGGCCATGCTCACCGAAACCGTCGACCTTGATCTCTGGCGGGCCCAACGCGTGCTGCAATCGGCCTCCACGGCGGCGGCGGATCTGTCTGGGTGCAACGCGCTGTCCCGCGCGCTGGACGTGGTTGCGGGGGAGGTCGACGAAGCACCCGGCGGTGCGTCGGCGGCCGAGGGGAACGTGGATACCCTGCTGATCGACCGGATCGATGAGGAATACCGGCGCTACTTCACCTCGACAGGACGGCCGACCGGCGAATGGGCCGCCACGATCAGCCGGTTGCAGTCTGCGGAGGCGAACGTCGCCGCCTGTATAGCGGCGGTTGCCGAGGTCGACGAGGCGCTCCGCCGTCACACCGTACTCACCGAGGAGCTCGGGGTACTGGCCGATGAAAGCGGCCGCGCTCTGGAGCGACTCGCCGCCGCCCGCACCGCTGCCGAAGCGGTCGATACATTGAGCGGTGAACTCGACCGAGCCATAGTCCTCGCCGACGCGGCGACGTCGACGCACGCCGCGTCGTTGGCCGCGCTCACCGAGCGGCGCCGCACCCGGGCAGATATCGAAGGCCGGCTGTCGGCGATCGACGACCTGCGGGCCGTTGCCGAAGAGGCGGCAACGGAACTGGCCGACGCAGGTGCGGTGCAGGCGGCTGCCGACCGAGTGGCGGCTGACTCGCGGTCGGCGCTGGAGGCGAGCCGGGCCCGGGTCGACGCCGCTCACGGCGCGGTGCAGCGTCTCGCGGACCGTGCTCAGGCTGAACGCCTCACCACCCGCATCAATGCAATCGAGGCGCATCAACGTGACCTCGCTTCGGTCCGCCGCGAGTTCGCGGCGATCAGCCTCACACGAGAGCTGATGCAGACCATTGAAGAGGCCGCGAGCGTCGTCGACCGCGCGGCCATCGCTGCCCAGGAAGCTTCCGCACACATGGAGCTGGTCGCCGGGACCATGCTGGAGCTGCAGATCGGAGGCGAACCGGTGTCTCTGCGGGCAGGCGACACCTGGGCGGGGGCCCTCACCGGACCAACCGGTGTCGAGGTTCCCGGTGTGCTCACCGTGCGGGTGACACCCGGCGCGCCCGCCGCAACTACCGCCGCGGCACTGGAGGCCGCCCAGGAGGCGCTGTCGGGCGCCCTGGATCAGGCTGGCGTCGCCGACGTCGCGGCCGCGCGGGCACTCGATGGGCGCCGGCGCGACCTCCTCAACACCGATGAGCGGCTGCTGGGGATTATCGATGCACTGACCGCCGAGGGGGACGCGACCGAACTGCGATCGCGGCTCTCCGAACTGCAGCCCGATCCCCCCGGTGGAGACCGGGCCGGAAGTGTCGAGCCCCCACAGCCACAGGAGCTGACCGCGCTGCGTGCCGAGCTCGACGCCGCCGATGCCGCCCACCGGCAGGCCGTGCAAGATTGCGAGACGCACCGCAAGGTAGCCGAAGAAGCGGCCAGACTGCTCGCCGAACGCGGGGTGCGGGCCGCTCGCGCCAGAGAGAAGCTGCAGGCGGCCGAGGCAGAGTTGGCCCTGCTGGTCCATCGCCTCGACACCCAACGCGTCAATGCCGACGACGACCAACTGGCCGTCAAGGCCGAAACCGACTCCGAGGCGGCGAACAAGGCTCAGGAGCGGGTGTCTGGACTGCGTGCTGAATTAGCGTGCCACCAACCAGAAGTCGTGGCAGCTGAGCTCACCGACGCACAGCAGCATGGGGTCGACGTAGCCCGGCGGCGCGATCAGGCCGAAGCGGCGTTGCGGGAGGTGACCATCCAGTTGAAGGTGTACGGCACCGAGGGGCGCAAAGGCAGGCTGGACGTCGCGGAGACCGAGCAACTGCACGCTGCCGGGGAATTCCAGGCAACCCAACGGCGGGCGCGAGCCGCACAGCTGCTTCGGAGCGTGATGGGTCGGCACCGCCAGGCCATGCGGCAGCGCTATGTCGATCCGTTCCGCTGCGAAGTGGAACGGTTGGGACGCCTGGTGTTCGACGAGAGCTTTGAGGTGGATGTCGACAGTGATCTGCGAATCGGGCATCGCACCCTGTCGGGCTGCACGGTGCCGTACGAGTCGCTTTCCGGAGGCACCAAAGAGCAGTTGGGCATTGTCGCCAGGCTCGCCGCTGCCACCCTGGTGGCCAAAGAAGACAGCGTGCCGGTCGTGATCGATGACGCACTCGGCTTCACCGACGCCGAACGGCTGGCGAAGATGGCCAAAGTTTTCGACACGGTCGCAAGTGAAAGTCAGGTCATCATCTTGACGTGCAGTCCGGACCGCTACGCCGGGGTGCGCTGCGCTCGGCGCATCGAGCTGACCGCGACCGGGTCTGATTGACCGGTCCAAGCCCGGTCTTGGCATTCGCGTCTAGACTGCCCGTCGTGCACGCGGATTACGTCGTCGTGGGAACCGGTTCGGCCGGCGCTGCCGTGGCCAACCGCCTCAGCGCCGATCCAGCCGTGCGCGTTGTCGTTCTCGAGGCCGGGTCCCGGGACGGAAACAAGTTCGTCCATATCCCGGCGGCCTTTGCCAAGCTGATGCGGGGTCCCCTCGACTGGGATTATCTGACCGAGCCGCAGCCCGGTCTGGGCGGGCGCCGGATCTACTGGCCGAGGGGAAAGATGCTGGGCGGTTCGTCATCGATGAACGCGATGATGTGGGTGCCCGGGTTTGCGGCCGACTATGACGAGTGGGGCGAGCGCGCCGGCGAGGAGTGGAACTACCGCCACCTCGAGCCGTATCTGCGCAAGATAGAGGGGGGACCCCTCGTGATATCCCCGCAGCGCAGCCCACGGGCGGCAACGGCGCAGTGGCTGACCGCGGTGCAGCAATGCGGGCACCGTGTCGAGGCGCCGAATCAGGCTGAACCACAAGGATTCTGCGAAACGTTGGTGACCCAGCGCCGAGGCGCCAGGTGGAGCGCCGCTGATGCGTATCTCAAGCCGATCCGCAGGCGCAAGAACCTGACAGTGCTTACCGAGGCGACCGCGACGCGGGTGGTGTTCGCCGGTAACCGGGCGATCGGCGTCGAGTTCGATGGCACCGGCGGCCGGGCCGTTGTCACCGCTCGCCGTGAAGTGGTGTTGTGCGCGGGGGCGATCAACACCCCGCAACTGCTGATGCTGTCCGGAGTCGGAGACCGCCACGAACTCGACCGGCACGGCATCGCCAGTGTCGCGCACTCGCCGGAGGTGGGTGCCAATCTGCTTGACCACCTCGTCGTCCCCCTGGGCTTCGACGTGCCCTACGACTCGCTGTTCGACGCGCAGAGACCGGTTGAACTTTTGAAGTACCTCGTTAGTCGCCGCGGCATGCTCACCTCGAATGTGGGTGAGGCCTACGGCTTCGTCCGGAGCCGACCGGATCTGGAGCTGCCGGACTTGGAGCTGATCTTCGCACCGGCACCATATTTCGACGAGGGGATCGGCGATCCCTACCTCAGCCACGCCGTCGTGATGGGACCGATTCTGCTCAAGCCGCAGAGTAGGGGAGCGATCAGCTTGCGCTCTTCAGACCCCCACGACAAGCCGTTGATAGACCCCAGATATCTGTCTGACGACCAAGGGGCCGACCGCGATGCGTTGATGGCGGGGCTGCGCTTATGCGCTGCCATCGCCCGTGCGCCCGCGCTGCGTGGCACCATCGGCAGGATTGCCCGTCCGCTGGACGCCAAGGATCTCGGCGAAGAGACATTGGCGAGGGCACTGGAATCGCTGGCGCACACGCTCTACCACCCGGTTGGCACCTGTCGGATGGGCAGCGATGAGGACAGCGTCGTGGACCCTCAGTTGCGTGTTCGGGGGGTTAGAGCGCTGCGAGTAGCCGATGCGTCGGTGATGCCGACGATCATCCGCGGGCACACCCACGCACCCAGCGTGCTGATCGGCGAGAAGGCGGCCGACCTGATTCGACGCGCGGCCTGCGGCCCCGACGACACCGGACCCGACGACAACTTCGAGGACACTGGATTCGACGACATTGGACCCGACGGCGATGCCCGCTTCACGTCGCCGGGCGCATGACAAGCTGGCCGCGCTGGCCGGGGTGCGCCCCATCCGCAGGCCGGTCCAGCGTGGCAGCGACGAGGAGTTCGACCTCTACTATGTGCGAACCGGTCGCAAATCGGCCCACCCGGTACTCGTCATCCCGGGCGGACCCGGTGCGGCATCGGTAGCGCTGTACCGGACGCTGCGGCGGCACGCCGCGGTAGCGGGTCTCGACCTGATCATGGTTGAGCATCGTGGGGTGGGGCTATCTCGTCGCGACGACGCTGGGCGGGACCTGCCCGCCGAAGCGATGACCGTCGATCTGGTCGTCGACGACATCGCCGCAGTACTCGATGACGCTGGAGTGGACCAGGCGGTTGTCTACGGCACCTCCTACGGAAGCTATTTGGCGTCCGGCCTCGGAGTCCGGCACCCGGCACGGGTGTGGGCGATGGTGCTTGACTCGCCGCTGCTTTCGGCGGACGACGTCGCTGATGTACGGGTCCAGATCCGGCGGGTGTTGTGGGAAGGTTCGGATTCCGACAGCGCGGGCCTGGCGGCCAGGGTGCGTCGCCTGGTCGGCGAGGGGGCGCTGGCCCCGACAATGGTTTTGCGGGCCGCAGACATGTACGGCATCGCCGGTCCCGACGTGCTGCGGCGCCAACTCGATTTGCTCCTGGCCGGTCACGACTGGCTGTGGTCCGCGGTGGGTCTGGGAACTCGGCTGCTCCTGGAACGTCACACGCCATACCACCACGAGCCCGATCTCGTGGAACGAATTGCCTACCGCGAACTGAACTACGGCGCCGTGCCCGACGGTGGGCCATTGGACCCCGCTGTGGCATTTCGTGAATTCGCCAGGGGTGAAGTCGACTTCGTCGCGGAGCCCTACGATCTCGTCGCGGCCATGCCCGGCTTTACCTGGCCCACCGCGGTGCTCTCGGGCGGCCGCGACCTGACCACGCCGCCCGCTGTGGCGCGCCGCGTCGCCGACCTTATTCCGCATTCGGTTCTGGTGGACCTCCCCACCGCAGGACACAGCATCCTCGATACCCGCGAACACGCCGCGCTACGGATCTGCACGGCCGTCTGCTCCGGCGACATCGACCAACTGCCCTCTCGCTCAGCCGAACTGGACGCGCTACCGGCGAATCTCACTATCAGGATGCTGGTCCGGGGGATCAACCTTGCGGCTAGGGCAGAGTCGATGGTGGCCGTGCCGTGGGCGGCAAGGCGGGCTGCTACTTCATGAAGCCGATCGCGGTGTAATTGAGGTCACCGATCCCGGCGGGGCCGTAGTTGGCCAGGTTGCTGCGTACCGCGACATTGCCGGGCGACTGGAACAGCGGGAGACTGAACCCGATATCCCAGATCATCTTGTCCGCCTCGTTGGCCAGGGTGCGCGCCTTGGCCGGGTCGAGTTCGGACAGCGTCTCCTCGATCTTGGCGTCGATTTGCGGACTGCCGATCTTGCCGTAGTTGCTTTCGCCGTCGGAGGCATAGATTTGAGTAAGGCTGGCCAATGGAAAAGCGTCTCCACCCCAAGCGAACTGGGCGATGTCGAAGTTTCCCGGGGTGATGTAGTCGGTGAACAAAGTGCCGCCGGCAACTGCGTTCAACTCCAGTTGAACGCCGATCTGGGCCAGGTTGTTCTGAGCGATCTGTGCGATCTGGCGGGTGCTCTGAGCGTCGTAGAACACGTCGCGGATGGTGAGAGTGCGCCCGTCCTTTTCCCGGAACTGGCCGCCTCCGGAGTCGCTCAGCCGCCAACCCAGCGCATCCAGGTCGCGTTTGGCGCCTTCGGGGTCGAATCCCGTGGCGTTATCCTGATAGCCCTCTTGCCCGGCCAGATAGATGTGGTTGTTCAGTGGAACCGGGTTGTCGGTGAGGCCGCGCTGGGTGATCGAGGCGATCGCCTGCCGATCGATGCCCTTGGCGATCGCGGCGCGAAGCGCAGGATCGGACAGGATCGAGCCCTCCGCGCCGTTGAAGGTCAGGTGGTACCAGCTCGGTGCCGGCGCGCGCCGTATCGAGATTCCCTCGGTGCGGCGGGCAATCGTGAGATCGTCCAACGACGCCAATCCGACGGCATCCAGCGCGTTGTTCTGCAGGGCCGGAATCTTGGCTGCGTCATCGAGCACGGTGTAGGTGATCGAGTCGAGCACCGGACGGGCACCCCACCACTTCGGGTTGCGCGTCAATACGATGCGCTGAGCGGCCCGGTCGACCGTGCTGATCATGAACGGTCCGGCGGACGGCCCCGGCCCGTCGAGGAATCCTCGGTTGAACGCCTCCGGGTCGGCGGTCATCGTTTTGGGGGCGAGCATGCTGTTGCCCGCGAACATGCCCTTCCAGTCGGCGAAGTGTTTGGCGAACGTGATGACGGCCTGCCGGTCATCCACTCCCTTGGTAACCGACGCGACTCGCTCGCTGCCGTTGGGTGACGCGAACAGGTACGCCTCATTCTTTCCGCTGGTGGCATTGATCTGGGCGGCGAAGTCCTCCCAGGTGATCGGCGTGCCGTCGGACCACACCGCCGACGGGTTGATCGTGTAAGTGACCACCTGGGGGTCGGTGCTGGTCAGCTCTACACTGGTGAAATAGTCGCTGTTGACCGTCATCTCACCGTCGGGCTTGATGAAGAAGGCACGCGGTAGCGTCGCGCGCAGCATCGCGCCCAGCTCCCCCAGATTGCCGTCGACGTGCAGGTAGTTGAAGTTGGGCGGAAACCCGGACAGTGCGAGTCGAAGATTGCCGCCCTGCCGCAACGTGGTGGGGTCCTGCGGGTTGATGTCGGCGGTTGCGCCTATCGCGGCTTCTCCACCGGCAGAAGGCACTTCGTTGTCCACACTGGAGCAGCCGGTAGCCACCAGCGCCGCCGCCACCCCCACCGCGAGCAGACGCAAAATTACCTTCCTGCTCGGCGTGTCGGGTGCCTTTGCGTCTGCTCGCTGAAAGAGGTGGGTCATAGGGACCGACTTTATCCGTCATCGGCCGGCGGCTGTGGCACCGCCGACAGTAACCTGCGGGTGTATTGCTGGCGGGGATTGCCAAACACCTCGCTGCTTTCGCCCTGTTCGACGATTTTCCCTTGATGCATCACCGCCACCCGGTGGGCCAGGTGTTTGACCACCGATAGGTCGTGGGAGACGAACAGATATGCCAAACCGAAGCGCTCCTGCAGATCGAGCAGCAGGTTGATGATCCCGGCCTGTATCGACACATCCAGAGCCGATACCGGTTCATCGAGCGCGAGAATCTTCGGTTGCAGGGCCAAGGCCCGAGCGATGCCGATTCGCTGCTTTTGCCCACCGGAGAACTCCGCCGGGTACCTTTCGGCGTCCTCTCGTCGCAGACCGACGACCGCCAGCAGCTCACCGACCCGCTCCACGGTATCGGCCCTGTCGAAGCCATTCGCCCGCAACGGTTCTGCCAGCACGTCGAAAACCGGAAGCCTGGGGTCCAGGGATGCCACCGGGTCCTGGAAGACCACCTGCAGGTCGCCTCGGAGTGCCCTGCGGGAACGTCTGCTCAGGCTGGCGATGTCAGTGCCCAGAACCTGGATGTTGCCTGCCTGCGGCGGGGCGAGCTCGAGGATCTGGTGCAACGTCGTGGACTTGCCGGAACCGGACTCGCCGACGATGCCCAGGGTGCGGCCCTGGTGCAGTTCGAAGCTGACTCCGTCCACTGCCCGCACCTCGCCGATGCGGCGTCGCAGCACCACCCCCTTGGTCAGGGTGTAGGTCTTGACCAGGTTGTCCACCCGAAGCACGACCGGTGCTTCGGCTGCCGCATCGGCGGCCGGTGCTGCCGGCGGCCGGGTTGTAACGCCGTAGATCTCGGCCGCAGTTCGGCCGGTGACGTGCTCATTTCTGATGCAGGCGACCAGGTGGCCGGGGGCAACCTGACCGAGTTCGGGTTCGGCGGTGCGACATGCGTCCACAGCAAGTGGGCACCTGGGCGCGAAGGTGCAGCCTGGCGGCAGGGCCGCCAACGACGGGGGAGCGCCCGGGATCGGCACCAGACGGGCGCCCTGAGGTGCGTGCAGGCGAGGTGTCGAACCCAATAAACCTGCGGTGTAGGGCATTCGGCGGCTGTGGTACAGGTCGGCGACTGGAGCGGTCTCCACCGCCCGGCCGGCATACATGACCAGAGCGCGGTCGGCGAACTCGGCGACGACGCCCAGATCGTGGGTGATGATAAGTACCCCCGCGCCCGTCGCGTCGCGTGCGGTTCGTAGCACGTCGAGGATCTGCGCCTGCACGGTCACATCCAACGCAGTGGTGGGCTCGTCGCAGATGAGTAGATCAGGGTCATTGGAAATGGCGATCGCGATGACGACGCGTTGCCGTTCGCCGCCGGACAGTTCGTGCGGGAAAGCGCGCGACCGCTGCCCTGGCTTGGCTATTCCCACCAACTCCAGCAGCTCGACGGCGCGTACCCGCGCAGCCCGCCGGGTGACGTCGTGACGATGAACCTGGATTGCCTCGGCGATCTGGTCGCCGACGGTGTACACCGGAGTCAGTGCTGACATCGGGTCCTGGAAGACGGTCCCGATCCGATTGCCCCGAATCCGGGACATCTGTGAGTCGGACAGTCCGAGTAGCTCGTCGCCGTCCAACCGCACCGAACCGGTCACCTCGGCGTAGCCGGGGAGCAGTCCGATTACGGCCATGGCGCCTGCCGACTTTCCCGCTCCCGATTCGCCGACCAGGGCGACGACCTCGCCGGCGTTCACGTCGTAGTTCAGCCCCCGCACAGCAGCCACCCGTTCGGAGTCGGTCGGGAAATCGACCGTAAGGTTTCGAACCTCGAGAAGGGTCACCGTCGCCCCGACCGACCTTGGCGGCCCGACACGGGTCGCGCACCCGGATCTAGCGCGTCGCGCAGCCCGTCGCCGACGAGGTTGGCGCACAGGACGATGAGCACCAATACCCCGGCCGGAAACAGGAATACCCACGGGAACGTCGTCACCGACCGGGTGCCGTCCGCGATGAGTGTTCCCAGCGACACGTCCGGCGGCTGCACACCGAAGCCCAGGAAACTCAGGCCGGTCTCGGCCAGGATTGCCACGCCGACGTTGAGCGCCGTGTCGATGATCAGGATGGACGCCACGTTCGGCAGGATATGGCGGACGATGACGCGCCAATGGCTGACGCCCATATACCTTGCTGCCACTACGAATTCGCGCTCGCGAAGGCTCATCGTCATTCCGCGCACCATTCGGGAGCTGATCATCCAACTGAAGGCCGCGAGCAGCAGAATGAGCCACAGAATGGTCCCGGACTGTCTGGTGCGTGGGGTGACGATCGCGATCAGGATGAAGCTGGGCACCACGAGCAGCAGATCGACGAGCCACATCAACGTCCGGTCGCGCCAGCCGCCGAAATAGCCGGCCGCCGCCCCCACCGCCGCCGCGATTACTGTCGAGATGAACGCCACGCACACACCGATGAGTAGAGACTTCTGCATGCCACGCAGCGTCTGCGCCAGTAGATCCTGGCCGAGCGCGTTCGTCCCGAACCAGTGAGTCGTCGTCGGCGGCTGTTGCAGTGCGTAATAGTCCAAGTCGCTGTATGAGTATGGAAGCAGCGGCGGCAAGGCGTAGCAGCCGACGAAGAGCACACACAGCACACCCACCGCCACCACCGCGCTGCGGTTCCGGAGAAAGCGGCGCAGCACCAGGGTCCGTCGGGACACGAACTGGTATTCGCCGGCGCTCATCTGTGTCCTCTGCTCTTCGCGCAGGCGCTCATCGGTGTCCTCTGCTCTTCGCGCAGGCGCTCATCGGTGTCCTCTGCTCTTCGCGCAGGCGCTCATCGCACCCGGACCCGGGGGTCGAGCGCCGCATAGATCACATCCGACAGCAACCCCGCGAGCAGGATGGTCGCGCCGGAGAAGACGGTGATCGCCGCGATGATGTTGGTGTCCTGAGATGCGACGCCCTGCACCACCCATTCGCCCATGCCGTGCCAGCCGAAGATCTTCTCGGTGAACACCGCTCCGGTGACCAAGGCGCTGACCCCGTAGGCGAACAGTGTCGCCATCGGGATGAGTGCGGTTCGCAAGCCGTGTTTGAACAGCGCTCGTCGGCGGGTGAGCCCCTTGGCCCGCGCTGTTCGGATGAAGTCCTGGCCCAGTACGTCGAGCATCGCGTTGCGCTGATAGCGGCTGAATCCGGCGATAGACGCCAAAGCGAGGGTAAAAGTGGGCAGCACCAGATGCTGCACCCGGTCGACGAACTGCGACCACGCGCCGCCGACTGCGTCGGGCGACGTCTCCCCGGTGTACTCGAACAGCTGTACCCCGAGGATGGAATTCACCTTCAGCGCACCCAGGATCAGCAGATTGGCAACCACAAAGGTCGGTGTGCTCAGAACCAGCAGGGAAGCCACCGTGATCACCCGGTCCGACAGCCGGTACTGGCGGATCGCGCCCCATGCGCCGACGACGACGCCGATGACAGTGCCGAACACCGACCCGATAAGCACCAATCGCAGACTTACGCCGATCCGCCGCCAGAGTTCCTCGGTCACCGGCTGGCCGGTCACGGTGGTGCCGAAATCCCCCTGGATTGCGCCCGACGCCCAGTTCGCGTAGCGGATCGGAATCGGCTTGTCGAGATCGAGCTCGGCGGCTTTGGCGTCGATGACGGCTTGAGGAGGTCGCGGATTACGTTCGAGCAGGCTGTCCAGCGGCGCAAAGGTCAGGGAGGTAAGACAGAAAGTCAGGAACGACGCCAGCGCCAGCAGTACGACGTAGTTGAGCAGCCGGCGCGCCAGAAAGCGGGTCACGAGGTGACTCCGCGGCTGCCGTGCATCCGCTCAGGTTAGACAGAAACGTGTTGCGACAGCTCGCTCATCGGTCTCGGCGTGGCTCATCGGCGCCGTGAACGATATGCAGTCCCTGTGCTACCGGGACGCTCGAGGCTGAGTTTATTCGCGAGAACTCTGCGCGGAATCGCGCACGAGCTCAGTTTCGAGCCTGAAGCGCCGGAGCACCCACACCTCGACGTTGACATCACCAGCACGGGATCACTACATTTCGGGGCTATGGTTGTTAATTTGGTCATATCTACCAGAATTATGGAGAGACGATGACCGTGACCGAAGACCTCACCCAGAATGCCGGTCGTTACGAATTGAGCCACCTACGCGCCCTGGAGGCGGAGGCAATCCACATCATCAGGGAGGTCGCCGCCGAGTTCGAGCGGCCGGTTCTGCTGTTCTCCGGTGGCAAGGACTCGATCGTGATGTTGCATCTCGCGATCAAGGCGTTCCGGCCCGGCCGGCTTCCGTTCCCGGTGATGCACGTCGATACCGGTCATAACTTCGACGAGGTGCTGGCTGTCCGGGACGAACTCGTCGCGGAGTCCGGCGTGCGCCTGGTCGTCGCCAAGGTCCAGGACGATATCGACGCCGGCCGGGTCGTCGAGACAACTCCGTCCCGAAATCCGATGCAGACTTTCACGCTGCTGCGTGCCATCCGGGAGAACAAGTTCGACGCGGCGTTCGGCGGCGCCCGGCGCGACGAGGAGAAGGCGCGCGCCAAAGAACGCGTGTTCAGCTTCCGTGACGAGTTCGGTCAATGGGACCCGAAGGCGCAACGGCCCGAATTGTGGAACCTGTACAACGGCCGCCACCACAAGGGGGAGCACATCAGGGTGTTCCCGATATCTAATTGGACCGAGTTCGACATTTGGTCCTACATCGGCGCCGAGAAGATCAAGCTGCCGTCTATCTACTACGCGCACAAGCGCCAGGTCTTCGAACGTGACGGCATGTTGTTGGCCGTCCACCGGTATCTTCAGCCGCGTACGGATGAACCGATCCTGGAGAAGACGGTTCGCTTCCGGACGGTCGGCGACGTCACCTGCACCGGTTGTGTCGAGTCGACGGCCGGGACGGTCGCCGAGGTGATTGCCGAGACCGCGGTTTCACGCCTCACCGAGCGCGGAGCCACGCGTGCCGACGACCGGATCTCCGAAGCCGGGATGGAAGACCGTAAGCGGGAAGGCTATTTCTGATGGCGCTGGTAATGGTCTCCCGCGGGAAGCGGCGGCTGAAGTAGACATGGCCACTTTGCTGCGCATCGCGACCGCCGGTTCGGTTGACGATGGCAAGTCGACTCTCATCGGCCGACTGCTGTACGACTCCAAGGCCGTCATGGAGGATCAGCTGGCCGCCGTGGAACGGACCTCCAAGGAGCGTGGAAACGACTACACCGACCTCGCGCTGGTCACCGACGGGCTGCGCGCCGAGCGTGAGCAGGGCATCACGATCGATGTCGCCTACCGCTACTTCGCGACTCCCAAACGGAAATTCATCATCGCCGACACCCCCGGGCACATCCAGTACACGCGCAACATGGTGACCGGCACTTCAACGGCTCAACTCGCGATCGTGTTGGTGGATGCCCGACACGGCCTGCTCGAGCAGTCCCGTCGGCACGCCTTCCTGGCGTCGCTGCTGGGTATCCAGCACATCGTATTGGCAGTCAATAAGATGGACCTGATCGCTTGGGACCAAAAGAGTTTCGAGCGGATTAGAGACGACTTTCACGATTTCGCGGCGCGGTTGGATATCCATGACGTGACGACCATTCCGATGTCGGCACTCAATGGCGACAACGTGGTGACTAAATCCGCGGTGACCCCATGGTATGAGGGACCTGCGCTGCTGAACCACCTCGAAGAGGTATACATCGCCGGGGACCGCAACCTCGTCGACGTCCGGTTTCCGGTGCAGTTTGTGATCAGGCCTCAAACCCGCGACCATCATGATCACCGCAGTTATGCGGGAACGGTTGCCAGCGGGGTGATGCGCGTCGGCGACGATGTCATCGTGCTGCCGGCCGGCAAGACCAGCCGGATCGCGGCCATCGAGGGCCCCGGTGGGCCGGTTGAGGAAGCCTTCCCGCCGATGGCGGTATCGGTCAGCTTGGCCGACGACATCGACATCTCGCGCGGTGATCTGATTGCCCGACCTCACAATCAGCCGCGCATCACCCAGGATTTCGACGCCACGGTGTGCTGGATGGCCGACGACGCGGCGTTGGAACCGGGCCGTGACTATCTGGTCAAGCACACAACCCGCACGACGCGGGCCAAGGTGGTGGGCTTGGATTATCGGCTCGACGTCAACACTTTGCACCGCGATAAGTCGGCCACCGCACTCAAACTCAATGAGCTGGGCCGGATATCGCTGCGCACCCAGATGCCGCTTCTGCTCGATGAGTACAGCCGCAACAGTGCGACCGGATCCTTCATCCTGATCGATCCGAACACCAACGGAACCGTGGCCGCCGGGATGGTGCTGCGCGATGTCACCGCGCGCGCGGCGAGTCCGAATACGGTGCGGCACGAGTCGCTGTGCACCGCCGAAGACCGCCTTTCCAGAGGGCGGGCGGTGTGGTTCACCGGGTTGTCGGGTTCGGGGAAGTCGTCCGTCGCGATGCTCGTGGAACAGAAGCTTCTCGAAAAAGGGATTCCGGCTTATGTTCTCGATGGCGACAACCTGCGCCACGGACTCAACGCCGACCTGGGATTCTCCATGACCGACCGGTCGGAGAATCTGCGCAGGCTTGCTCATGTGGCCGCGATCCTCGCCGATTCCGGTCAAGTGGTGTTGGTACCGGCGATCAGCCCGTTGGCCGAACATCGCGCTCTCGCGCGTCGGGTTGCCAACGATGCAGGCGTCGACTTCTTCGAGGTGTTCTGCGACACGCCACTGGAGGACTGCGAGCGCCGGGATCCAAAAGGGTTGTACGCCAAGGCCCGCGCCGGCGAAATCACCCATTTCACCGGGATCGACAGTCCGTACGAGCGCCCGAAGGACCCCGATCTGCGGCTCACCCCGGAGCGAACTCCGGATGAAATGGCAGCGGCAGTAATCGAATTGCTGGAAGAGCCGCGATGATTCGCAGGCGAGGGTGAACGATCACGAGCTTGCCGCTCGTCTGGCAACCGAGGCCGGTGTGTTGTTGCTCGATGTCCGTGCTGAGCTGTCGGCGTCGAGCCCACAAGCGAGAAAAGCGGCTGGAGACAAGCGCTCTCACGCTTTTCTGATTGCCGCATTGGCGGCCGAGAGACCAGGCGACGTGGTTCTCTCGGAGGAGGGGCCGGGTGAGGGGCCCGAACCGGCGAGGTTGGCCGCCGATCGGGTATGGATCGTCGATCCGCTGGACGGCACCCGGGAGTTCGCGGAGCCTGGTCGCACGGACTGGGCGGTGCACGTGGCTCTGTGGCAGCGCGACGGGGCGTCCGCCGGATTGGTCGCCGGCGCGGTCGCGCTGCCGGCTCAGGGCATCACCCTGGCAACTCCGACCGTGGCTGCTCCGCCGGCTGCACCGGAGGTGCCCCGGATCGTGGTTTCACGCACCCGCCCACCCGCCATCGCGCTCGACGTCCGGGCGGCAGTGAACGGCGTTCTGGTCGAGATGGGTTCCGCGGGGGCGAAAGTCGCCTCCGTGATCCAGGGCGTCGCGGACATATACGTACACGCCGGCGGGCAGTACGAGTGGGATTCCGCCGCGCCCGTCGCCGTCGCCAGGGCCGCCGGCCTGCACACCTCGCGCATCGATGGTACGGAGCTGATCTACAACCAGCGGGATTCGATGCTGCCCGACCTGGTCGTGTGCCGGCCCGAATTCGCCGGCGCCGTGCTTGCGGTCACCAAAGGTTGAAACTTCGGGGTTGACCTCGTCCTTATGCCGGTAGGACGACCGGATCCTGACGGTGGCTGCGGGAGCCGCGGTCAGGCCCGGCTAGCCTTGCGCTATGCGGATGTCGGCCAAGGCGGAGTATGCCGTCCGGGCGATGGTCCAACTGGCTACGGTCGGCGACGGCGTTCTGGTCAAGACCGAAGACCTCGCCAGGGCGCAAAGCATCCCCGCGCAATTTCTGGTCGACATTCTTTCCGACCTGCGCAGCAACCGGCTGGTCCGCAGCCATCGAGGCCGCGAGGGTGGATACGCGCTGGCCAGGCCTGCTACCGACATCGGCATTGCCGACGTGCTGCGCTGTATCGATGGCCCATTGGCCAGCGTGCGGGACATCGGTCTGGGCGATCTGCCCTACTCAGGTCCCACCGCGTCGCTGACCGATGTGTGGCGGGCGTTGCGGGCCAGCATGCGTTCGGTACTCGAGCAGACCTCGCTCGCAGACGTTGCTGCCGGCGTGCTGCCCGGCCACGTTAGAGCCCTCGCCGATGAGTACCGCAACCAAGAGGAACAGCGCGGCCATACGGTGGGCTGACGCGGCAATCGACGCCCTATCCATTTGCGGGAGCAGCTGCAGCGGCCGTGATACGAAAGGCCGATAGTGTTCGACTTTCATGATCTCGCGGTTCCGGTCCTCATCGCGCCCATGGCCGGCGGGCCGTCCACCCCGGAGCTGGCTGCGGCTGGAACCGAGGCAGGCGGACTCGGCTTCATACCGGCCGGGTACCTGTCCGCAGATGTCTTTGCCGATCGCCTTGCAGTAACGCAACAGTTGACTACTGGGCCGGTCGGGGCCAATCTCTTCGTGCCGCAGCCCAGTAGAGCGGCTTCCGCCGACATCGAGGCCTACGCCGTACGGCTCGCCGGTGAGGCCCGTCGCTACGGCGTCAGCCCCGGGGAGCCCCGATTCGACGACGATCACTGGCGGGCCAAACTCGAAGTGTTACTCGACGTGCGGCCGGCGGTGGTCTCCTTCACGTTCGGTCTGCCCAGTGTCGCCGAGCGACGGCGCCTCGGCGATGCGGGCATCGCCACAGTGGGCACGGTGACCACGTTGTCCGAGGCGCGGCAGGCGGCCGAGTGTGGTGTCGATGCCGTCGTCGCGCAGGGCCCCTTGGCGGGCGGGCACCGTGGCACATTCGATGCGACCGCTCGTCCGTCCGAGGATCCGCTGGAGGAGCTCCTTGCCGCCACCACGGCCGCGCTCGACATCCCGGTGATCGCTGCGGGCGGCCTGATGAATGCCGGCGACGTGCGGCGGGTTCGGCGACGCGGAGCGGTGGCCGCTCAGCTGGGAACCGCATTCCTGCTCGCCGACGAGGCCGGCACCAGCGCAGTGCACCGGGCAGCTCTGCGCGATCCCCGGTTTACCGAAACCGTTGTTACCAAAGCGTTCTCCGGCCGTTACGCCCGCGGGCTGCATAACCGATTCATCGATGAGATGGGGGCCGATGCCCCCTTTGGCTACCCCGAGGTTCACCACCTGACCAGTCCGGTGCGCGCGGCAGCGGTGCGAGCAGGCGATCCGGAGGGAGTCAGCGTGTGGGCCGGCACCGGGTACCGGCAGGCCGAAGCGGCCGCGGTCGCGTCGATCTTCGAGAAGCTGAAGGACGGGACATGATGAACTGCCCGACACCATGAACGTGACGCGGCGCGCGTTCACGCTCGGACTTGCGGCGACCGCGGTCATGCCGGTAGTGGGCGCCTGCAGAGGCGCAGGCGAGGCATCCGGCCAGCATGTGGTGGTCGTGGGTGCCGGCATGGCGGGCCTGGCGGCCGCGCGAAGACTGACCGACGCCGGGGTCGCGGTGACGGTGCTGGAGGCCCGTACCCGGGTTGGCGGCCGCACCTGGACGGACACGTCGCTGGGCGTTCCGATCGACCTCGGTGCGGCCTGGTTGCACGGTACTGGCGGCAACCCGCTGATCGGACTGTTAGATGCGGTCGGGGCCAGGACCGTTGAGACCGACTTCGAACGCGTGATGCTGATCGACGACGGCGCGACGGTGGACGCCGGTTCCACAGCGGAGACGTTGAGTGCGTGCGGGATGATCCTGCGAGACGTGTACCGGTTAAGTGACGAGGCCGATCCCGAAGCATCCGTCGGCGGTGCCATGGCACAGTTCGTCGATCTCGACGATCCATTCGTTCAGTGGTGTATCGCCGCGACGATCACCGCGGAGTATGCCGCCGACCCCGACCAACTCTCATTGCGATGGTTCGGCCACGAGGGTGAACTCGACGGACCCGATCTCATCCTTCCGGGCGGATACACCCAGCTGGTGAACCACCTCGCCGAAGGTCTCACGGTCAGACTGGGCACCGAGGTCACCGGGATCGCGCACGACGGCTCGGGCGTCCGTCTCGAGACCTCGCAGGGTGTAATGACCGCCGACCGGGTGATCGTCACCGTTCCGCTGGGAGTGCTCAAGGCGGGCACCATCGCATTCGACCCACCGCTGCCCGAAGCCAAACTCGCGGCCATCGAGCGGCTCGGGTTCGGTTTGCTCGACAAGGTGGTGCTCGCATTCGAAGAGCCGTTCTGGCCGAAGGACTTTGACATGTTCGGGATCGTCGGCCACGAGCAACCGGTGTCCGACCTCGTCAACGGTCTGCGCTTCATCGATAGGCCGATCCTGGTCGGCCTACGCGGTGGGGCGAATGCGCTTGCACGCGAAAAAGATTCCAACGAGAGCACGATTACCGAGGTCTTGACCGTGCTATCTGCCCCCGAGCCGACCGGTGCGCTGGTCACCCGCTGGGCTGCTGATCCCTATGCTCGTGGTTCGTACAGCTTCCTGGCGGTCGGGTCGAGCCCGGACGACCAGCGCGCACTGGCCGAACCGGTGGGTGATCGGCTCGCATTCGCGGGCGAGGCCACGCATCCGGAATTCTTCGCCACCGTGCACGGGGCCTACCTGAGCGGGCTGCGGGAAGCCGACCGGATCCTCGGCTGAGCCCGTCCGCGTTGCACGCGTGTGGACCGGCCCAAACGGTGTTCGGAACTGATCGCTCAGCAAGTCAGGCCTGCGGATCTTTCAGTGCGGGCCTCAAATTGCTTCGATCATCGGTAACGCCAGCGGTCGGGCGACGCACGGCGACGCTGCCAATTCCGAAAAATGGCCAGGTTATGCGGGAACGTCGCGCGCGCCTGCGTAATTTGGCCATTGGGCTCACGACGGCGGTGCACCTCGGCCTCCAGCAGCTTGCAGATGTGCCGGACTGCCCACTTATGGTTGGGCATGAAGGCCCAGTGGAAGACCCGATCCAGCCGTCGCAGCCAAGGATGCAGCAAAGCGATGCGCCAGTGAAGCCGAAACTGGGACCCGGTGCCGGACGGCTCGATGAAAATATCCGCTAGACCCTCGAAATCGCCGTTGACGACTACGCGCATATACCTATGGGGCACAACGTCTGTAATCCGGGCTGTGAAGAAGAAGCTGTGCGGTAAGAAGCCCTTCGTGTGGAGCCGCAGAGCCATGCCGAGCCCATCGGGATCGCCGCGGTCGAGAATCTCACTGTGCAGAAAGACACTGGGACACCATTGATCCACATGCTCGGGGTCGAGTACAGCCGTCAGCTCCTCTGGACGAGCATCCAGCCACCGCTGGGTCTTGGACTCGAAGTCGTAGGTGAGTTGCGAATCTGCATCCCGTGTCGGTGTCTCGCCTGGATCTGGCCCCATCGCCGGCCCCTTTGCACCCATCGGCCACCAAGGGTGGCCTTGTCGGCGTTGCGTCGCTTACTCAGACGCAATCATGGCCAAGGTTAGCGGCGCGGGGTCAGCTTCCTCAACTGCTTTCGCGTTTACTGGCCCCGGCCTAAAGGTTCTGCGGTTTCGAAGGTGTCAAAGTTGCCCTCTTCGCTGCGCAGGCCGATGATGATAGCTGATGTCAACCTTCGGCACCTTCGGAGACCTGGTAGACCGGGCCAAGCATCGAATGAGACCTAGTGTCTGCAGCCTGCCGGGCATGGGTTTGGCGGAGGAGTGGCTGCTGAACCGCGATTGGAAACCCGTCGCGCTGGCCGAACCCCCCGGAGGCAGTGGCCTCAAACCCGTGCTGGGCGATGCGGGGCTTCCCGGACTCGGCCACGTCATCGAGATATATAGGGGCGGGCCCGAATACGGAGCGCGGCTCTATCAAAACCACGGTCCCCTGTTCTACGCGCATAATCCGGGAATTCCCGTCGTATTGGCGCTCGGCCCGGATGCCACCCAAATCATCCTGGCCAACCGGAATCGAGATTTCTCGCAACAGGGTTGGGGCTCCATCCTCGGCCCGTTCTTCCGGCGTGGCATATTGCTGCTCGATTTCGACGAGCACACGCACCACCGCAGGATCATCCAACAATCCTTCACCCGGCCGATGCTGGTCCGCTATGCCCAGCACATTAATCGGATCGCCACAGCGGTAATGGCCGATGACTGGGTGGCTGACAACCCCCGCTTCCTGCTTTACCCAGCGGCGAAGAAACTGGTGCTGAAGATCGGCATGGCATTGCTCACCGGACGTGAGGTCGAGATAGCCTCCGACGAGTTCGGCGACCTGGAGCGCTCGCTGGCGGCAATCAGTCGCGCGCCGGGGGCCTTCGTGCGCTTCCCCGTTCCACCGTTGCGGTGGTGGGCGGCCGCCCGCGGACGCAAGCTGCTCGAGGAATACTTTGCGACGGGGATACCGGATCGACGAGGCGGCAGCGGCACCGACATCTTCACAGTGCTGTGCAACGCCGAGGACGAGGCTGGCAATCTCCTGGACGCAACCGACATCGTCAACCACATGATCTTCTTGATGTTCACCGCTGAACCGCCAGCGGCGACCATTGCCTCGATGGCCTACTGGTTGGCGGCACATCCGGACTGGCAGGACCAAGTCCGCGACGAGTCATCGAGACTAGGGGATGCCCCGTTGAGGTTCGAAGACCTGGAGAAATTGGAGACACTGGATCGGGTAATGAACGAGTCACTGCGACTCGACACGCCGCTGCTAGTGCATTTTCGCCGGACCGTGCGCGATACGGAGCTGCTGGGTCACTATCTGCCCGCCGGCACCGACGTTGCATGCTGGCCCTCGGCGAACCACCGGCTGCCGGAACTTTGGACGTCTCCACAGAGATTCGACCCGAACCGTTTCGCCCAACCACGCGCTGAACACACCAGGCACCGGTATGCGTTCGCACCTTTCGGCGGTGGCGCTCACAAGTGCATAGGTATGGCGTTAGGCCAGCTGGAAGTCAAGATCGTCATGCACCACATGCTGCGCCGGTTTCGGCTGGAACTGCCTTATCCGAGTTACCGGGCACGGTGGGACTACAGCTCGCTGGTGCCCAGTGACGGCATGCCGATCGTGCTGCGACCGCTCAATGCCCATCGCCGGTAACGGCCAATGTGGTCAATCGCGTCTGTTCGCTAGAGTTCGAAGCTGCACGAGACGCTGCCGATAGGAGCGATTACCAATGTGGTCACTAGCGGATCGGCGTCAGGCAGTCACAGTGGCGATCCTGGGAATGATTTTCGTCTGCGCAGCCTGGTTTTTCGGACTGATATTCGTCGCGCGGCTGGCATTCCCAGTACCAGACCCGGCTGCCGGCTCCCAGCAGATAGCGCAGTTCTATCTGGAGCATCAAGCCCAAATTCTGATCGCTTGCTTCTTCATCCTCTGCGGAACAGCATTGTTGGGTCCGTGGGGGGCGGTGATCGCGGCCATGACACGCCGAGTGGAATCAGGCTTACCGATATGGACCTACACGCAGGTTGCCTGCACTGCCTTCGCTGTCTTTGATCTCAGCATGGCTGCCATGTTTTGGGCGCTGGCCGCCTATCGGGCAGGGGAACAGCATGCCGACATCACGCAGATGTTGAACGATGTCGCGTGGTTTTTCGCGTTGATTCCCTTTCAGCCCTACACCGTGTGGTTGATAGCGATTGCCGTACCGGTTCTGCGGGCGACACCGGATGACGCAAACCCGACGCTGCCGCGGTGGTCTGCCTACCTATCACTACTGGCGGGATTCGTGTTCGTACTGGACGGTCTCATGATGTTCTTCAAGTCGGGACCGCTCGCCTACAACGGGTTTCTTGCATTTTATGTCCCGTATTTTGTTTTCGGTTTGTGGATCGTGTTGATGACGGTCGCGATTGTGCAGGGTTTGCGACTATATTCGCGCGGTGAGGACCTCGAGGCTGCTACTGCCGATGTTTAGAATCGGCTTGTCGCAGCCCGCAGCCTCAAATTTCCGGGACATTGCGTGTGGAACTGTGCGGGGCAAGCCGGGAAACTGGGCGAATATCCCTGGCGAGCCCGCACTGTGGGTTTTCTTGCTGGGCGATATGGCGTTGTTTTCAATGATGTTCGGCGTGATCGGCTACTACCGCTCCCACGATTTCGAAACGTTCGTCATCTCGCAGGCCTTGTTGAGTGAGGCGCACGGGGTATTGAACACCGTCCTGCTCCTGACCGGGTCTCTTGTGGTCGCCCTTGGCGTGCAGGCGGCGCGTCGGGGCTCGGACCGGTGGGCGCGTCACTACCTGCTGCTGGGTCTATCCACCGGCGTGGGGTTCTGCGTGGCGAAATGGTTCGAGTATTCGGCCAAGATCGACGCGGGTATCTCTCCGACAACGAACAGCTTCTTCACCAACTACTTCGTTTTCACCGGTCTGCACCTCGTTCACGTTGTGATCGGTATCGGGGTGCTTGCTCTGATGTGGTCGCGTGCTCGAACCCGGGGTCGCCTGCGCGATTCCATGCGCTTCATCGAGGGTGGCGCATGCTATTGGCACTTGGTCGATCTGCTCTGGATAGTGCTTTTCGCCTTCTTGTATCTGGCCTGACCGGAAAGTATCTGCTGCCTGAGGAGGGCGACGATTGTCTAGAACGGCGCGAATGCTCGACCGGCGCTCTCGGAGCGTCTTCGTCGTGTGGATCGTCTTGATCGCGACGATGGTCGTGTCGCTCTTTGTTTCCGCTGGACATACCTTTCCGGCGGCCAGCACATTGATTGTCCTGGTTGCGTTTACGAAAGTGTGGTTGATCGGCAATTACTTCATGGAATTGAACCGAGCGCCCAAAGTGCTGCAATGTGCATTTGGCGCATACGTAGTTGTCACCTGCGCGACGCTTGTCCTTGCTTTCTATCGCTGGTGAGGTCTTGTTCTTCGGACTCGCCGGCAGCGGTACCTCAGCGTGGCCATAATGACCGGATGGCTGCCGAAAATACTGCCCCAATGACCAGTGACGAATCCAAGCACGGAAGGTACTTCGGGCCGAACTGGTTCGCATCGGTGATGGGGACCGGCATCGTCGCCACCGCGGGATCGTCGTTGCCCGTTCACGTCCCGGGACTGCGGACTTTCGCACTGGTGGTTTGGGTGGCCGCTGCGGTATGGCTAGTCGTGCTCGCCGCGGCGACGGGTGTGCACTGGCTGCGCAATCCGACACTGGCGCGCAGTCACGTCCGTAACCCGCAGATGTCGCACTTTTACGGGGCCGCCCCGATGGCGCTGCTCACCGTCGGCTCGGGTGCGTTGTTGGTGGGTAAAGACCTCATCGGTGAACGCGCGGCGGTCGATCTCGCCTGGGTGTTGTGGACCCTCGGCACTGTTGGTGGGCTCTTCACCGCGATGAGTATCCCGTTCCTGATGTTCACCCAATTGCGGGTGGAGCCCGACGCCGCGTTCGGTGGCTGGTTGATGCCGGTGGTGCCGCCGATGGTGGCTGCCGCGACGGGCGCATTGCTGATCCCGCACATGGATCCTGGTACCGGCCAAACCACGATGCTCTACAGCTGCTACGCGATGTTCGGCATGTCGCTGGTCGCCTCGCTGATCATCATCACGATGATCTGGAGCCGGCTGGCGCTCTACGGCACCTCCGGCACCGCCAGGGTGCCCACCCTGTGGATTGTGCTGGGCCCGTTGGGTCAATCGATCACTGTCGCAGGTCTTCTCGCGACCGACGCGGCACTGGCGGTCGACGAGCACATCGCCGACGGGATGAGCGTATTCGCGGTCCTCTACGGGGTTCCGGTGTGGGGTTTCGCCGTGTTGTGGATCGCGATCGCCACCGCACTGACCACCCGAACGTTGCGGCGCGGAATGCCGTTCGCGCTCACCTGGTGGAGCCTGACGTTCCCGGTTGGCACCTTTGTCACCGGTACCACCCAGCTGGCTCTGCACACCGGGCTACCGGCCTTCCGGGTGGCCGCTGCGATCGCCTACATCGCCTTGTTGTCGACCTGGGTACTGGTTGCGGTAAGGACATTCCGCGGGGGTCGGCAGGGTGTCTTGTTCGCCACGCCCGCCGCCGGGCCGATCCGCGCGCACAAGGATTCGCCGGCCCCCGACCCGGCACAGAACCAATCACCGGCCGCCCATCCGGCACAGAAGCAACCGCCGGCCGCGGATCCGGCACGCTGACGAACCTTTGGCCCCGCAGATCCGGCGCGCCGACGAACCCGGGAGGTCACTAACCGAGCCCGATTGACCAGCCGTGCCAGAATCGCGGGCGTGCGTATCGGGATGACCCTGCCGGTGATGGAGGCCAACCTGGACGCCGCCACGCTGAAGGCATGGGCGCTTGTCGTCGACAGTGGCCCGTTCTCGTCGCTGTGCTGGGGCGAACGGATGGCCTTCGACAACCCCGAAGCCATCACTCTGCTCGGAGCGCTGGCCGCGTGGACGGACCGGGTGCAGCTGGTCACCACAGTGGTTGTTCCGCAACTGCACGACCCGGTGATGCTGGCCAAGGCGCTGGCCACCGGCGACGTCCTCAGCGGTGGCCGGCTCACCGTCGGGCTTGGGGTGGGCGGCAGGCACGAGGATTACCGCGCCGCCGGCGCCGACCCCGCGACCCAGACGATGCGTGATCTGGCCGACCGGGCCCGGGTGATGAAGCGGGTTTGGTCAGGGGAGAAGGTGACCGATTCGATCCTGCCGGTCGGCCCGCCGCCGCTGCAGTCCGGTGGTCCGAAGCTCCTGGTGGGCACGATGGGGAAAAAGACGATGCGTCATGCGGCCGACTGGGCCGACGGGCTCGCGGGTACCACCCTCGACCTGGATGTCGGCAAGCAAAGTGAGCTGTTCGACGTCGCGCGTGACGCCTGGGCGCAGGCGAAGAAGGGTCCGCCGCACCTGGCAACGTCATTCTGGTTCGCGATCGGAGAGGGCGACGCACCCCGCGCACAGGTGCATCGTCACTTGCTGCACTACCTGAACTGGCTTCCCGCCGAGCTGGTCGATGCCATGGCGCCGACCGCGGGCTGGTCCGGCACCGAGGACGAGTTGCGCGCGGTCCTGCAACGTTTTTCAGACATCGGCGCCGACGAGGTGCACCTGATCCCGACGAGCTCGGACATCGACCAGGTGCGTCGAGCTGCCGAAGTAGCCAGGGAGTTCGAGTAGCTCCATGACAACCCGCTTGAGCGTGGCCGCCAAACGCGTGTGGAACGCGGTGAGTAAACAGTCCCCGGCGCCGCTGGCTGCACCCGACACCTATTCCGTGGCGGCGGTCGCTCGGATGCTGCGGGAAATCGGTATCGCGTTGCTGGAAGGCCAGGTGCCAAGCGGCGTGGTGGAGACCCGGCTGATGCATGTCGCCGAGCGATACACCAGCGAGCCGGTCCTGATCGTCGCGCTGCCGACCGTCCTGATAATCCAGGTGGGCAGCAATACGCATGAGGTGGCGGCCTCGACCCGCGGTACGACCCAGCTCGATCGGCTCGGCAGGATCGATTTCATCACCCGGCTCGCGGAGGCGGGGGCCATCGCCCCCGACGACGCCGTCGGAGACATCACCGAGGCGCGCACCGCAAAGCCCCGCTTCGGCCCCGTCACCATCCTTATCGGGTATGTCATCACGACGCTGGGGTTCGGCATGGTGATCAATCCCGCGTGGTCAGCGTTGTGGGCGTACGTGTTCCTTGGGGCTGTCGTCGGTCTCATCGTCGTCGCAACCCGTCCACTCCCGACGCTTACCGCGATCGTTCCCTCCCTCTCGGCGGCGGTGGTGACGGTCTTGGCGACCTGGTTCGTCGCCGACGCGGCCGGTGACGACCTGCTCAGGATCATCGCTCCGGCACTGGTGGCCACCCTGCCTGGCTTGGCATTGACCATCGGTGCCATGGAACTCGCCGGAGGAGCAGCCGTGGCGGGATCCAGTCGTTTGGTGTACGGCGTCGTGCAATTGATGTTGTTGGTCTTCGGTGTCGCGATCGGCCTCGCCATCGCCGGACCGGTGACGCCGCACGAGCCGGACGCCCGGATGGGGCCCTTGTCGTTCTACGTGGCCATCGTGGTCATCGCCGTGGGGCTCTACATGTACTTGTCTGCCCCGCGGGGATCACTGATCTGGCTCATCGCTGCCATGACCGTGGCCCTGATCGGCCAAAGAGTTGGCGGCTTCTTCCTGTCGACGGAGTACACCGGAGCGGTGGGCGCCCTGCTGGTCTTCCCGTTCGCCGTAGTAGCGGCGAAGATGAAAACGGCGCCGCCGATGTTCGTCATGCTGCGGGCCGCATTCTGGTCGCTGGTACCCGGAGCGTTGGGCTTCGAATCTATCGGGGAAGCCGCGACGCAGCGATCACTTGACGCTGGCACACTGGTCAGCACCTTCGCCGCCATCTTTTCCATCGCGCTGGGCACCCTGGTCGCCTGGAGCTTCTACGACATCGCGTACTCCCGGGCGGCGAGGGGCATCCGGTCTGGACCTGCGTCGGGATGACGTCGGACGGTCTCCAATCTCCAGACGGCGGAGACCCGCTGGTCGTCGACCGTTATGGCGAGACGATGGTGGTCAACGTGACCGCCGGGATGTCGCCGCAGGAGCTGGGCTTCTGCGTGTCGCACCACCGCACGGGAACTCGGCGCGTCAGACCGTGACCACCCCATAGTCACCAAGCTGACCCATGAGGACGTGCAACTGGTCCTGCGAGGAACCCAGGGTGTGCTCGATCGCGGTGAGGCGCGCCGCATGGTGACCGACCGGGTACTCGGCGGTAACTCCGATTCCGCCGTGCAGCTGGATGGCTTCCTGGCCGATGTGCCGTGCCGACCGGCCGATCTGAAGTTTGACTCGCGCCGCGATGGTCGGATCGAGGTCACCGTCGGCGATCGACATCGCCGCGTATAGCGCCATGCTGCGAGCGAGTTCTAGTGAGACGTACATGTCGGCGGCGCGCTGGGTGAGGGTCTGGAACTTGCTCAGGGTGACGCCGAACTGCTTGCGCTGGGTCAGGTACTCCGTTGTCAGGCGCAGCGCTTCCTCCATCGCGCCTAGGGCTTCGGCGCAGAGTGCCGCCGAAATCCGGACCAGAGTGCGGGCGATTGCGGACGACGAGTCGACAGCGTTGCCCAGCGGCTCGGCCGCCACGGCATGGAAATCGATGTGGGCACCGCGGCGGCCGTCGAAGGTTCGGTATGGCTGCCGCTGTACCGCCGCGGAATCGACGAGGAACACCCCGGTCCCGCCCTCTGGCAACGCCGCGCTGACCAACAACGTATCAGCGCAGTCGCCGGACAGAACCGGATTCTTGGACCCGCTCAACACCCACGAATCACCTTTGGGCACAGCGCTTGTCGCAACCGCGGTGGTGGGCAACCGCATCCCCGGCTCGCAATGCGCGAAGGCCAGCAGCCTTTCGCCGGCTGCGACCTCGTCGAGCAATGCGCGTTGTGGGGTCGTTCCCAGCTCGGCGATCAGCGCCCCCGGTCCCAGTGCCGCGTGCACGACCGGCTCAGGCGCCAGGCGCCGCCCTATCTCGGTCAGCACGACCTGCATCTCGATCTGACCGCCCGAGTCCTCGCCAAATCCCATTCCGAGAATGCCGATTTCGGCCAGCTGGCTCCAGACCTCGCGATTCCAGCCCAGTTCGGTGCCGACCACCCGCAATCTGCTCTCGGAGTCGTATGCCTGAGACAACAGGTCGCGGGTGGTGTCGCGAAGCAGTACCTGCTCGTCGGTGAGTTGAAAGTCCATGTCAGGCCCTAACTCTCAAAGTCCGAGAATGGTCGAGGCGATGATCGTGCGCTGGATCTCGTTGCTTCCGCCATAGATCGACGTCTTTCGGTAGTTCAGGTAGCGGGGTGCGCTGTGTTGGGCCCACAACGGCGAGGCGATACTTTCGCCCGCCTCGAACGGCAATGCGTCAGGCCCCGCGACCTCCATCAGCAGTTCGGTGGCCAGCTGCTGCAACTGGCTGCCGCGTAGCTTCAGAACCGATGAGGCGGGGTTGGGCTTACCGTCCTTCGACCCCGAAGCGACCCGCATCTGTGTCAATTCCAGAGCCAGCACATCGTTTTCGGTCTCGGCCAATCGCGCCGCGAACAGCGGGTCGGCGAGGAGGCCGCTGGCCTTGGCGTGTTCCTTGATCTCGGCGAGGCGAAGCTTGGTGCGGCCCACCTGAGCGATGCCGTTGCGTTCGTTGCCCAGCAGGAACTTCGCGTATGTCCAGCCCTGGTTCTCCTCGCCAACGAGCTGGTCGACCGGTACCCGGACGTCTTCGAAGAAGACTTCGTTCACCTCATGGCTGCCGTCGACCAACTTGATCGGCCGCAGCGTGATGCCGGGCGTGTTCATGTCGATGAGCAGAAATGAGATGCCGGCTTGCTTCTTGGGGGCGCTGGGGTCGGTCCGAACCAGACAGAAAATCCAGTCGGCATACTGGCCCAGCGTCGTCCACGTCTTCTGGCCGTTGACCACGTAGGTGTCGCCGTCGCGCAGCGCCGTCGTTCGAAGTGAGGCAAGGTCCGAGCCCGCCTCGGGTTCGGAGAAGCCCTGGCACCACCAGATGTCCAGTGCGGCTGTCGGCGGTAGAAAGCGTTCTTTCATTGCGGCAGAGCCAAATTCGGCGATTACCGGGCCGACCATGTTGGTGTTGAACGTCAGAGGCTCCGGCACGCCGGCCAGCTGCATCTCATCCAGCCAGATCTGATGCTGAGTGGGTGTCCAGTCCCTGCCGCCCCATTCGACCGGCCAGTTCGGAACCGCCAGGCCATGGTCGTTGAGGATCTTGTGGGTGGTGACGATGTCGTCACGACTGGCTTCCCTGCCGGTGCGGGTCCGTTCGCGGATCCCATCTGGAATCTTGGTGCGGAAGAAGGTGCGAAGCTCGTCGCGGAAAGCGGCTTCCTCGGGTGTCAGCGCCAACTGCATGGCGGCCTCCTGCGTCTTTCGATAGATCTCTGTGCAGATTAGATCTCTGTGCAGATTAGAACTTCAGGTGATGGCTGGTGTCGCCGGTCTGGTCGACGAACATGGTTCTGGTGTCGAACCACCAGACACCGCCGATGCGGTGGAAGGTGTCGTGGTAGCGGCCGGTCGCGATGATTTGCAGGGGTAGGTCCGGTGTCGCCTGGGTGACGCAGTAGTAGGCACTGCCGCTCGCGGTTCCCGCCCCCTCGTCGACATGCAAGCGCACATTGGTAGTGAAGTGTCTGGTCCTGGGGGTGCCGTCGTCGTACAGCCGCGTTGCCATCTCATACATCTGACGCACCCGGGCGCTGCCTTCGAAGACCGTCTCCGGCGGGCCCTCCGGGATGCCGCAGATCCGGCCGTTGGCGAACAACGCGGCGACGCCGTCTAGATCGCCGGCATCGATTCGTTCGGCGTAGGTGTAGACCAGGTTCTCGATCTCGCGGGCGGCGTCACTCATCGGCGGTACCCAACCAGCCGGTATCTGCCCCTGTCAACGCTGGGTCCTGACAGTGATGCCATCGGAGGCCGCTAACCGCTAACCTCGCACCGTGGTATCGCAATGGTCGACGGCCCGGCTCGGCGATATGACCGGCAAGCGCATCATCGTCACTGGCGCGACCAACGGTGTGGGCCTGGCGACCGCCACCGCGCTGGCGCGTGCCGGCGCGCAGGTGATTCTGGCGGTCCGCAATCTCGAGCTGGGAGCACGGCGTGCGGCCGCGATGGTTGGGGACACGTTCGTGGTCAAGCTCGACCTCGCCGATCTAGCATCGGTGCGGGCCTTCCCGGCCCTGTTCGACGGCGACGTGGACATCCTCATCAACAACGCCGGCGTGGTCGCGCGCCACCGCGATGAGACGGTCGATGGTTTCGAAATGACGCTCGGGACGAACTTCCTCGGTCCGTTCGCGCTGACGAACCTCTTGTTCGAGCGGGTGCGGTGCAAGATCATCAACGTCGGTTCCGATACCCACAAGCGGTCCTCGATCGCGTTCGACGATCCGCACCTGCGCTCGCGCACGTGGTCGGCTTTCCCGGCCTACGCCCGCTCGAAGCTTGCGGTGATGCTCTGGGGGCTTGAACTGGACCGCAGGTTGCGTGCGGCGCGATCGCCGGTGAGCACTTATCTGACCCATCCGGGGTGGGTGGCTTCGAATCTGGCCAATTCATCTGGCGGCCGGCTGATGTCCGGCTTCCACTCGGTGGTCACCTCGGTCGCGAACGTGATCGGCAACGACATCGATGCCGGGGCCGCCCCCACGCTGTATTGCATCACCGAGCCGATCCCGCCGGGCAGCTACGTCGGCATCGACGGCAGGCTGGGATTCAGGGGCGGGCCGACGTTGAGCGGTCGATCCGCCGCCGCCTGTGATTACCACGACGCCCGAGTACTTTGGGAGTTCGCCGAGCGGGAAACCGACACGGCGCTGCGCGTGTAGTCGTCCGGGTGCCCGGTTGGTCGCTGCGGGCGTTCCGCCCCGGTCACTGCGGGTGTTCGGCCAGGTACTCCGCCACCGGAACAGGTGATTGCGCGGCGTAGCCGATCGGCAGGACGACGTCGCCGGCGGTGGTCCGGTAATAGACGTCCCACCGGTGGTAGGCGGCGAATGCGCTTGGCTCGGTGGCGATTACCGTTGCATAGTCCTCGATGGCCGCGACGTAAAGCTGTGAGTTGTTGTACCGGTAGAGGGCATGACCGGGACGTGTGGCGAAGTCGTTGGCGGCGAGGTAACGGCCGGCTGCCATGATGCTGTCACGTGGCGAGAGAATATCGCCGCCATCGCCGTATGCGGCGAATGTGGCCGGCATGAACTGCATCGGGCCTTGCGCCCCAGCGGTGCTCACTCCGGCGATCCGGCCGAAGGCGGTTTCGACGAGATTTATCGCGGCCAGGTAGTTCCAGCCGACACCGGTGGCCGACTCGGCCAGCCGGTAGTAGTCGAGCAGCTCGCCGGCCGGTGCCGGCGGGTTGATTCGCCAGGCCGGCAGGGTCGAGGGCCAGTTCACGTGCATTGCCGACAGGTTGCGTCGAGCGTCGACATTGCGGTCGTAGTTCTCCAGGAGCGAGGCAGGTATGCGTGGTCGGATGATCGCATCCCACTCCGGGTGTCTGCCGATCGCGCGGTAGGCGACTTGTTGACGGCGGGCTGCGGCGGCGAGTGCGGCTTCGGCTGACGACGGATCCCGCAGCGTCAGCTCGTCGGCGACCAGTTCGTCGGCCAGCCGGGCCGGGTCGGCTGCCAGTGCCGGCTGCGCCGGTTCGGGTGCCGGCGGCCGCTGCGCGGGAAGCGATGCAGGCGGGCGAGACTCGGGAGCGAAGGCGGCGGCGGTGTCGGACGTACTCAGTGTGCTGGCCGGCCCGCTCGAGTCCGAGCACCCGGCCACCGCTAGCAAGATCGCGGCAGTCATCGCCGCGACGGCCGCACCCCGGATGATGCCCCTGGCTGTCATATGGCCGCTCCTGACGCGTTGGAATGCGATTGGCCGGGCACCCCGGGTTCCGACCGGGCGAATATTACAAACCGAACTCCGCCGGAACCGTCGGCATCCGCGGGGGTCCGTCGCTGGACAGGGACCGCAGGTGCCGTGTTGGGTGGTCCGATGCCACGCCGCAAGCTCGCCGGGCTTCTCTGGTCGGCCCTGCTCTGCTGGGCGGGGGCCGTTCTGTGGATGTCGTTTCTCATGCCCCAGCAGCTGCCGGATGCGGCGTTCCTGATCGGGGACAAGTTCAGCCACTTCATCGTCTATCTCCTCGGTGGCTGGCTCGCGGCCAGCGCGCTGCGGGTGTCGCGTCCGGTGGCGCCGGTAGCCCGCCAGGTTGTGCTGGCCGTCATCATCGTTGCCGTTTTCGGGGCCATCGATGAATCGGTTCAGACTTTCACACCGGGTCGGATGGGTGGCGACATTTGCGACTGGATTGCGGATGTCCTCGGTGCGGTTGTCGGTGCGGTGTTGTGTCTTGCGACGCATCGGCATCTCGAACGCCGGATCCTGTCACGGACGCCCGGCTGAGTCCGGACGAACTGCGCTGGCACTCCGGCTGCGGCGTCAGGGTGTCCTTAGTATGCTGCCCGAATGACTACCCCCTCCACCCGCGTGACCAGGCTTGACGAGAAGCAGATCGAGTCGCGAAGCGAACTCGATGAGCTTCTGGACAGTACGCCGCTTGCCACGGTGGCGCTGATCCGTGACGGACACCCGGTGATCTACCCCACTGGCTTCGCCAGGGTCGAGGACGAGCTTGTTATTCACGGATCCACGGGCTCGCCGTGGATGCGAGCTCTGTCCGGGGGCGCTGCGGTCGCCGTCTCGGTGACGACTTTGGACGGGGTCATGGTGGCGCGCAGTGGATTCGAGTCATCGTTCCGCTATCGCAGCGCCGTGCTTTTCGGCGTCTTCGAACAAGTGCCGGAGGCCGAGAAGGTCGAGTATCTGGCGCGGCTTACCGATTCCTTCATCCCCGGCCGGACCGCCGAGCTGAGGCCGAACACTCGAAAGGAACTTGCCGCCACCCTGGCGCTGCGGATGAGCATCGGTGACAACAATTGGTCGCTCAAGATCGGTGGCGGCTGGACCGAGGATCCCGAGGAGGACGTCGCCGGCGACGCCTGGGCGGGCGTGGTGCCGATGACCGTCACCTATGGCGAACCGCTACCGGCCCCGGACCTGCGCCCGGGTATCCCGGTGCCCGCATCGGTGCGTGCCTTGGCGTCGACTGTGCGCGAGATGCCGCTATCGGTCCGGTAGCCCGGTAGAGGCCGGATGAGGCACTATCTTTTGCAATCCAACGCTGTCAGGCTGGTGCTGGCGGCCGTGCCTAGGCTGCTGCGGTGTGCGAGCCATCAGCCCATGGCCCCCATGTGGGGGCGACCCATGTGGCGATGCGGGTGAGGCGCCTGTGCGGCTTTGGCCTTGGTAGGCGGGACGGATTCGATGCTGTAGGCGGTCTGATACCGCGACGTCTGGGAGTCGCCAGCTGCACTCGCGGTTCCGGCCAGCCCGAGAGCAAGGGCGCCGATGATTCCAGCGGCCATGCCGACAAGGACGAGGATACGGGTGCTGTGGAGTATTGCGTTCATGGTCATGCGATGAAGTCTCGTTTCCTGGTGGGTTTTCGACTTGTGGCTTGCCTACTTGGCACTGAAACAACTTTCACCCAATCCGGCTCCGATGGGTGTCGGACGATCGGCCCTTGGTCCGGGGGAATTCGTTGTCCCCCGATCGGTGGACCCGGGGCGTCAATCGGCTCCCGATCGCGCGCTCTAGACAACCCCGCGCTTCTCGTCGGGCTGGTCACATATGACGTTGCGAGACCGTTCCTTGCGCCGCGTAGCGAGATTTCTCCGAAGGTGTGTCCTGGTTCACTTCGGCGTGCTGTAATGCGGGCTGCTCATCGCCACGCCACTGGGTGGTGACTTCGTTCGTGATTGGGGGCCAGGAATGGATCAGACCGGTGCTGTGCCGAACGGTGTCGATGCTGCTGGGCGGAGTGTCGGGTTGCCGGTGGCCGGTTTTATTGGTCGGTCTGGTGTGAATGGTTATGCCCGGTATGTGGGTCGGGTGGGTGCGTTGGCGGTGGCCTTGGGTGTGGGTGCGGCGATCGCGGCGATGGCGGGTGCGGCTGCTGCCGATACCGGTTCGGCGGGGGCGTCGGGATCCTCGGCAGGTGCGGCCGGCGCCGGGCCGGCCGGCGGTTCGGGTGCCGACCCGGCACGCGCAAACTCAGGTTCGAGGTCGGGTGCTGCGGACAGCGCCGACGACGCTGCCGGCGCCGATGCCGGTGACGATGATTCAGCCGGCGACGACGCTGAGGCTGATGGAGATGCGGGCGGCGATGCGATCGCCGAGGAGGCGGAGGCCGACGAAGCCGATGAGGTTGATGCCGGTGAGGTCGAGGCCGACGTTGATACTGCCGGTGACGATGGCGCTGGCGGGACGCGGAGTTCTGGTGCCGCGGTGGCGGCCTCCTCGAGCGGCTCGAGTTCCTCGGGGGTGCGGTTGACCGCGGTGATCGCGGAGGCCGAGACCGAGACCGGTTTGGGTGTGGTGGCTGGTGATGACGGTGATCCGGGCCCGGCGGTGGCGGAGCGGCTGTTGTGGACTGCGCGCCGCGACACCGAAGAGACCGCTGCGGCGGCGGCAGCTGCGGTATCGGCTCGTGCGACCAGTCAGACGGTGTGGTTGTTCGGCAACGGCACTGCCGAGCATCCCGATGGCGG
>JBFXJE010000008.1:0-258210 GCA_050175175.1 Mycolicibacterium sp.
CGGCTCAAAGACACCGGAATCGACACCCTGCCCTCCGCCAGAGCAGACAACACGGCACAATAACGACGAACACGTGGCCTACTTTTCACCGTCGCTTCTGGCCTACTTTTCAACCGGCGTCAACAGATACGCCACTGGCCGTATGCGCATCCGGCAGGCACTCCTCTGCGATCGGGATGAGGATTCGCTAATCACAGGCTCCTACGGGTTTCATCATCGCCACTAATTCTGTAGTCGCACGAATGGTGCGACAGGTGGTGACGCTCCTGCTCAGAAAGGAACACCCAAAGATGACACGGTTGCAAGAAGCCGCTGCGATAGACCTGCTGCACTACCCGCACGCTGATCGCATCACGATGCGACCGCAAGGGGCGCAGTGCGACCCCATGCCCCTCGGCCTAGTGGCGCAGCTGGAAGTGGTGATGGAGAAGAGGGCGCTGGAAGTCGCGGTTCTCGAGTACTTCTGGGACCGGTGAGTATGGTCGGCCTAGGCCAAGGATGCGGCCGACCGCCCGCCAACGTGCTTCAGAAGTGGATCTGACCTGGTGGTCCCGGCTGGGTTCGAACCAGCGACCTTCCGCGTGTGAGGCGGACGCTCTCCCACTGAGCTACGAGACCGGATTCTGCACATCGAACGAGGCAGAAGATTAACACGCATCGCCACTAACCTGGCATTTGCGCTTTCGAGATTGTCATCTCCGCGCATCGATCGCTGTGACGGCGATAAAGTCGGCGCTGTGACACGCTGGAGTCTTGTCGCCGCTGCAATCGGTGCGGCGTTGGTCACCGCACCCGCGGCCGCGAGCGACGTCGTCGGGTTCACCTCGCCGAGCGGCAACATCGGGTGCATGTTGTCCGATGACTTCCTACGGTGCGACATCGCGGTACGGGACTGGTCGCCTCCCCCGCGCCCCGCCGACTGCCCGGACTCCACCGACTATGGCCAGGGCATAATGCTGCATCCCACCGGCAGCGCCAGCTTTGTCTGCGCCGGCGACACCGCCCTGGGGGACGCTCCGACCCTGCCCTACGGCCAATACCAGGCCGGCGGTGGTATGAGCTGCAACAGTGAGCCCTCCGGCATGCGGTGCTCCAATTCCGACGGCCATGGCTTCACCATCTCCCAGCAGTCCTACACCTTGTTCTGAGCGCAGCTTCGCCATACCGGCAGAGGGATTTGTGTGCACCGGGGGCGTGGGCTATCGTCTGCTTCGCGACGGGCGACGATCTCGCCCGTGGCGCGCGGATGTAGCGCAGTTGGTAGCGCATCACCTTGCCAAGGTGAGGGTCGCGGGTTCGAATCCCGTCATCCGCTCGAAGGGTGCGGTGGCATCAAGCCCAGCGGTGGAGTGGCCGAGTGGTGAGGCAACGGCCTGCAAAGCCGTGCACACGGGTTCGATTCCCGTCTCCACCTCCAAGTGCGTCCCGGCGCGATTAGCTCAGCGGGAGAGCGCTTCCCTGACACGGAAGAGGTCACTGGTTCAATCCCAGTATCGCGCACCAGTATTACCGCAGGTCAGAACCTATAAATAGTTCAACTAGACAGACCTTGCACCACATATGCACCACATGGGGTCGAACGATCGACGGTGAACTTCCCTAACAAGGAAGGTCCATCAGTCCAATGAACACCACCAACTCCCCCACCTGGCGCGACTACGCCGATCAACTCACCGAACAGCAAATCGCGTTCATCACCGCCTACGAGAACAGCCACCGCGACGCAGACATGCTCGACTACGCGATCTCCCACGCAAAACAGAACCGGCACGACCGCGAACACTTCGGCCACATTCCCACTCCCGACACACCGATTCGTATCTCGGCGTGGGAACCAGCCGACGACGACAACACCCTCGGGCCGTGGCTACGCACCTACGACCTCCGCGACTGGATCATCGACCTGCCCGGCGAACCGGAGCGAGCCAACCGGGCCGACATCACCCTCGCCGGCACCCAGCACGACGACGGCCGCATCGAACGTTGGGTGATCGTCGAAGCACATGCAGTCAGGATGACCGGACAGAAGGCCCGCGAACTCGCGGCCGTGCTGCTCGAGGCCGTCAACGCACTCGACAAGCTCGGGTAACTTCTCGCAAAAGTGAGAGAAGTTTCGGCCCGTCCATGGTTCGCGGTGGGCGGGCCGTTGTCCGCACTCCCCACTTCACGCGTTCCGCGTGTCAGCGGCCGCGCCTGCTGTGCCTCCGACGTTTGATCAAATCCCACCCCAGCAAAAGCATCGGCGGGAGCAGGATGGCGCTGAAGGCAGCCACCATCACAAAGTCTTCGTTCATGAGACATTCAAAATAGACGACAGCGCCTGACTCCCCCGCGTGTCGCGGAGGCGGCCGGGAATAACTTGGGGGGGTGCAATCCCCGGCCGCCTCGACACGGCGCACACCGCCGGACAGGGTATCGGGCTGCTCCCGGCGGGCGCTCATCTCTCAAGCACTGACATAGATACTTGCCCCGATCCCTGAAACCGGGCTGAGAGGGATGTCAGAACTCGCCGTGAAAACTTGCCGCGCGCAATTGAAAAGGCGGCCGGAACCCCTCGGGGAAGAAATCCCGGCCGCCGGACAGCCACTCAACGCCCAACGCATGAGCGCGCCCTGAGAGCGCCAGCAGAACAGGCTATGAAGGCGTAGAAAGCGCCGAGATATACACCGCCGCAGCGACTGTTATGTGACTGGCGTCGCAGCAACGCCTACCCGGCTCGGTTGAGCAGCGCGCACCCCTCGCCCAAAGGTGGGACGTACACCACGGCATCGCACACTCGGCAAGCCCAAGTTGTGTGCCCACGATGGGGCAGGCAGGCCATGTGCCCGACAAGCACCTTGTTGCCGCCCAGCGGGTGCCCGTTCGAGCAGTGCGTCGGCGCCAGCACCATCCACACGCCATCAGTCGAGCGCACCAAATGCGTTGCCGGGCATGGCGTCAGCGTAGAACGACGGCCCGACACGGTTGTGGTGTCGGCTCCGGTCGAATGTTGGGCAGTTTCTTCCGCACTACAACTGGTCGTCCCCGATGCGGCCGTCGACTGCGAGGCAGACGGCCATGATGCTGTGCGCGCCCGCGCCCGGCCTGGATCGTTTGCCGCCCAACGCCCCTCAAGACGGTCACGCCGGCCGGAACCGCGTTCAGGACAGGTCGACGTTGAAGAAGAAATACCCCACGCACCACACGATGGCACCAACGACACCCCCGACGAAGGCCGCGAACAAGTACCGCTTCCACATCTTCGCGTTACGAACTTGCGGAACGCGATCCGTGATACCGGCCGCGATCAGACCAACTGCAATGATGACCCAGAGAGGGAGGGACTGCTGCCTTGCCGCACTTGCCAGAAAGTCGGTGGCGATCACACTGTTCATCAACGCTTCCCTTCGTCCCAGTACGCTGTGGGTGCTACTGGATCGTTTATACCGTCCACCGCCACAGGCACGCCCAGGGACGCCAAGAATCGTGCAGCCCGACCACCGGGCAGGCCACTCGAATTAGTACTGGTGCTAGTCGAGGTCGAGTTAGGCGATCAGCGACTGCACCGACACCGTGTCACCTGTCCCCCGATATCGGGCACATGGATAGCCAGAACGGGCCGTCGCGATCCACGGTGATCTCCTACCCGCGCACAACCAGGATTGCGCACTGGCACAGCGAAATCGAAATCCAATAATGCGGGAGTTTCCCGCGCCGAGCGCCATTTCGTGCCGTGGAGGCGGTCGTATAGGGGACGAGGCCGACCGCCTCCACTCGGCACGTTCTCGCGGAGTTGTGCGAATCTCCCGAGAACTGCGCCCGGATCGGTTAGGGCGCTACCAACAGATACTCCACCCCATGCCTGACGATGGGCTGAAAGGCAGGTCAGAATTCGCCGTCAACACTGGGCCGCATTGGTTGGCGGCCGGGCATTGCGCGGGGGCACCATGTGGCCGCCGAAGTCCACTCAGCGACAAATGCGTAGGCTGAGGCAAGGACGCGCCGGCACCGGCTTCGGTGACTGCTGCGACGTGAGGTCAGGCACCCGCCGCAATTACCGCATGCTTGCCGCCCGGTAGCCCATCACCATCGGTGCCGCGCAAGTCAGGACGATACCGGCGGACCACAACAGAGTGCCCAACATCGGCACCATTACCGCACCACCGACGGATAGCCCCCTCATCGCATCGACGGCGTAGCTCATCGGCTGGTGCTCGACTAGTGGCTGGATCCAACCGGGATACTGCGCAGCGGGCACAAACCCCGTGCAGAAGAACACCATGAGGGCGACCAGAAGGCCAGTCGCTTCGGCCAGGACCCTGTTGGCCAACCACAACGCCAGCGTGATGACGAGAAACGAGAACCCGACTCCGAATAGCACCGGTACGAACAGCCAGGCCAACGTCGCGAAAATCCCTTGCTGGAAACGCAAACCCAATGCAAGCCCGACGGCCGCAACCACAACACTGCTGATCGAAATCCGCACTACCTCTGCCACGAGCCTAGAGAGCACACTGGATGCGCGGCGTATGGGAAGCACCCACAATCGGGCAAGAAAGCCCTCGTCGCGCTCGCGCATGAGGCCGATTCCCGCGGCTGATGATCCGAATACTGCAGCGACGAGGGCAGTCATCGGTACGCTGCCGTAAAGCGCATTGTGTTGGCTGACCGCGGAAATCGTCTCGCCAAAAACAAGGTTGAGCGTCACCAGAAACACAACGGGCAGAGCCAGCGCTTGGATCACCGTCTGCGGATCGCGGGCCCACCGGACGAGAAGACGCTGGGTCAGCACGGCGGTTTCGCGGAGGAATCGTCGCCGGACTGGTTGGGCCGCGACGATGGCCACACTGTCGTACAGCGGTAATCCGGCGTCCTCATGTAGTGCGTCAACCACCGCTGCGGTCCTGAGCGGACCGAACCGCGCAGCGCCGACCCGGTCACCGGAGCCCCGAATCGCGACGTGCAGCAACAACGCGGTCGCCGTCAACCCGGCAATCCACCCGAGCGATGGCACGACAACCCACCAATTGGGCGCACCCGTAGCCTCCGTCGCGTCACCGGCCAATTCCCTGAGCGCCGCGACGAACTGGGAGATCGGCTGGTTGCGAACAAACGGCTGGATCCATTCCGGGAACTGCGCGGCCGGCTGGAGCCCAACCGAGAGGTAACCGAGGGTCATCTGAGGCAGCAAAAGGATGTACGGGGTGGCTTCCGGATTCGTCGATACCACGCCGATAAGGTCGCCCACGAGCGACAGCGCCACACCAATCAGCAGCACCAGAAGGCAGAACACCACAGCGCACGCCACACCCCGGTAAAACCGAAAACCGATAAAATGCCCGCACAGGATCGCGATCACCAGCGCGATCGCGCACCTGTACACATTGGCTGACAGCCGGGCTGCCAACGGCGTCGCCGAAGCGATGGGCATCGACCTGAATCGTCGGTCGATGCCCTCAACAGAATCCGTCGCCGACCTGATCGCAGCCGACATCGACGCGAAATAAATTGCCGTAACCGTGATTAGCGGCATTAGATACTGCCCGTAACTGCCCGCGACGACAGTGGACATAACGTGGTTAAGGGGCAGGTAGAAGCTGACGGTGAAAACTGCGGAGATCGCGATCGCGATCACCAGCTCACCGTTTCGCAGCGTCGGTACGACCACACGAGCGGTGAGGACCCACCACTGCTGAATCGCTGAGGGGTTCGGTCGCGGAGTCGTCAGAGAAGTCATATCACTGCGGCTGTGGGCGCACTGCTTTGTCTAGTCAGGGCGAAGAATGCGTCTTGGAGCGAGGGCCGGCGAAGGGCGACTTCGACCACATCAATGTTAGCTGCGTCCAACTTCTGCAGCACCTGCACAAGGGTTTTCGCGCCAGCGGGTGCAGGAACAGCGATCCGGTCCGATTCGGCTGTTAACGCCGCCCTGGTCTCGTTGGGCAGCAGCACACCCAGCGCCTCAGCCATTGCTTGCAGGTCTGCGGGGTCACCTGGTACGACTTCGCAATAGCTCGCCCCGATACGGTGCTTGAGGTCATTCGGAGTTCCGTGCGCGACGACAAGGCCGCGGTCGATTACGACGATGCGATCGCTCAGCGCGTCGGCCTCCTCGAGGTATTGCGTCGTCAGGAGCGTGGCGATACCCAGACTCTTGAAGCGTGCTAACAGATCCCAAATGCTCTGTCTGCTGCGCGGGTCCAGCCCGGTCGTCGGCTCGTCGAGGAAAACCACCTCCGGGCGTACGATCAAGCCGCAGGCAATGTCGATTCGACGACGCATCCCACCGGAGTACGTATCCACGCGACGATGCGCCGCGTCGACCAGGTTGAACTGATGAACGAGCTCGATTGACCGCACAAGTGCCGTCGACTTCGCCAAGCCCCAAAGTCGGCCGAAAAGCACGAGATTCTCGTGACCGGTCAGCATTGGGTCAACGGCCACCTGCTGGCCGGTGACCGTGATCGATCGGCGCACCGCGGTCGGGTCCGCGACGACGTCGTGGCCGGCGACGCGGGCAGAGCCTCGGTCTGGCCGTGTCAGCGTCGACAGGATGTCCACAATTGTGGTCTTTCCCGAGCCATTGGGGCCGAGCAGACCGACCACCTCTCCTTGGCCGACCTCGAAGCTGATATCCCGCAACGCCACGACGTCGCCAAAGGACTTGGCTATCCCGTCCATTACAACGGGGCTCTCGCTCATAGCCCTACCGCTCGTTCAAGATCCTCCAATGCGCTGTCCAGATGCACGAGTAGGGATTTGAGGTCAGGGACGGCGTCGGCGCATCCGACGATCGCCACATCGAGGTTGCTGGCGCTGCTGATAACCCCGAAGTTGAGCGTCTGCCCACGCAACGTCGGCGGCAAGGCAAAAATGCTGTCCCGTCGGGCACCGTTGTAGTACATAGCCTTCGCGCCGGGGATATGCGACACCGCGACGTTGAACATAGTCGGGAACGACCTGCCGATGCCCGTCCCGTCACTGACAGGTAGGCAGACCACCCCCGCGAGCTGGAGCGCCACCTGCTGCGGCAGTGCTCGGATGACCTGCTTGTTGTACTGCATGGACGCGTGAATCGCCTTAAGGCGGATGGCTGGATCATCGAGATGTGTGGCCAGGTTGCACAGCGCGCTGCCCAGCAGATTCCGATCTTCAGCGTCACTGGCGTTCCGAAGGCTCACCGGAGCCATCGCAACAAGGGGAACATCCGGCAGCGCATCGTGTTCGGCAAGGTAGCTGCGCAGTGCGCCGCTGCACATCGCCAGCGCGACATCGTTCACGGTGACCCCAGTGGCATCCTTGACAGCTTTGATGCGACCCATGCCCCAGGATTGGACCGCGCTGTGGCGTGGCCCGCCACCGGATCGGTTGAAAATGCTTCGCGGCGCGCGGAATACCGGCATCAGCTCTCGGTCACTGAGCCCCGCGCGCAGCACGGAAGCCGCCGAGCCAAGTTTGGCAACGGATTTCAACGAGTTCAGAACCCGCCTCCGCCGACTGAGACCCGCCTCGGCCGCACCGCGCGGTTTGGGCAACTGTGACCACAGCACCCGCAGTTCGTCGTCATCTGGATCGGCACTCAGTGACTTCTGTAGCAGGCTCAATCCGGACATGCCGTCGAACAGAGCGTGATGGGTCTTGGTATAGATGGCGAAGCGTCCATCCCGGAATCCGTCGATCAGATGCATTTCCCACAGCGGTCGACGACGGTCGAGCAGGGCACTGTGCACGCGAGACACCACGTCGAAAAGCTCCTGGTCCCCGCCTGGAGCCGGCAATGTCGTGCGCCGCAGATGGTAGTCGAGATCGATATCTTCGTCATAAGTCCACCGAACACGCGACGTTCCCCGCCGCGTCGTCGCGGGATGCCCCGCGAACACAGGCGCTACGTCCTTGCACGACCGCATCGCCTCGTAGGTCTGCTGCACGAAGTCGGGTCCTGCGCCGTCTGGCGGAGTGAACACCTGCAGAGAGGCGATATGGAGCGGATGCCGGCATGATTCAAGCGCCAGCACGGCCGCCACCTCCAATGTGGCAAAACCCTTCACGCGCTGCGCGAATCCATCTGGTCCCCCTCAGGTCAAAGATTGTCGGACAGACGGTACGTGAAGTAGCTAAAAGGTACGACGGATCGATCCGACGGGCTCTTGATCTTAAGCGAGCAGTTGTAATGTCGCTCTCTATCGGCGCGGCGCTGATGGTCGAGCCTTTGGCCTTCTGGAGTCCGATATTGCCAAGCAATCAGTCCAACGAAGGGAACCATCGCCGTCCCAACGCTGATAACTCACTTCGGCACCGCATGAGCCGCATTGTCGATAGCATTGAGCCACACTTCGATCCCCAGAAGATGAAGGGAAGCGCACATGAAGCGTGTCTTCGTCGGTGCTGCCGTGGTCCTCACCCTGATGGGGGCACCTATCGCGTCGGCACACTATCCGCAGCAACCACCACCGATTCCGCCAGTTCCGCCCATTCCCTGTATTCCGGGGGTGGACGGATGTCCGATTGCTCCGCCACCGATTCCAGCCCCACCGCCGATTCCCGCGATTCCTCCGATCCCAGCCATCCCCGGCGGCTGGTAATTCACCGACGGTCGGAAACGGAGAGATTCCGCCATGAACGCGCTCGCTCAGTGACGGTGGCGGCTGTTGGCTTCGATTGGCACCGTTGGTCGCTGGGGGGTGGCCGGGAATTGCTCGGGGGGCGCATCCCGGCCGCCGCATCTACTCAGCACGAATTACATTAATGCGACCTGAGATATTGCAAAGAGCAGCCCATCAGCGCGATCCAAACCTTCAATCACACAGACGAACCCGTTGATCCGCGGTCAGGTAAGGCAAGCGCCCCACATAGGTTCCCGCACCTCGAACGAGCGTGATCTGCATCTCTAATTATGTTGTGCGGTAAATCTTTTCGAAGATGAATCTGGTGCAATCCCTAGCACATCACGATGTTGGGGTAGCGAACCAGGACCGACATCGTTGGGCCAACACTCCGTTCGCCGCGGAAATACCGCATCATTTGCGGTGCCGCCCGACTGTCGCCAGCACGCGAACACGGCCAGAGTCCACTCGCCACCGCGGGTGCCCGACCGGCGCCGTGGCCGAATAAGAAAGCCGTCGAGGCAATGTCTTCTTGCACGGCTTGCAGGTGAATGTCTCCTTGCGGACCGCCCACGGCCTCACCTGGCGGTCACAAAATCCGCACCACACACCGGAACTCATAAGGTGTCGAGCCAACAGGAACGAACCAATGAGGACCGCGACGACCCCCGCCATCACCACAGAACTCCCAGTCACGGAGATGAGGGTAGATGCGCCGGTGTTCCTCGATTGAGGCAACAGGCCGAGTTCGCCGTAACGACTCCATCTCAATCCAGCATCGCTACCATCCGGGGGTTTGATGCGCCTTCTTCCCAGTAGCCACTGCCCGCCGACGAGTCGTGGGAATCGCCGTGCTTCGTTCCGCCCGCGCCTGATACCCACACCTCGATACATGGACGGGTCCGCGGTGGATGGCAGTTATGATGCTGGCTGTGGCGGATATGATGCTGGCTGTGGCGGACTATGCAGTGGTGGTGGCTATCATCGTCGCCCTGCTCATCCCCGCGTTCCTCGCGCAAGACCGGATCCGATCGATCGTTGCAAAATGTGGATGCTGCGGCCACCGCCAGCGACTTCGGTCAAGTCGCAAAGCGACGTTCACTTGCAAGCGATGCAAGAAGACGTTGCCAAGGCGGCTGGCAGAGCCACTGGACGGTTAGGACGACCGGGATCTCGGCCGGGATCCGGTACGACGACCGCGATTCGTGCGGCAATTATCAGTCGGCGTACAGCGATTTCTCAGCTCTGCATTGGATGCTGTCAAACATCGGCGCACACACACCGAGCCCGCGAGACGAGGAGAGTTGTTATGGCCACCCTGACCCAGCCATCGCGGGTTCCATTAGGTCACGAGACTCGCGAGCGACACCTCAACGTGCCGGCGAACTCTGTAGCGCAGCTCGAACAGGCGCTGGAAAAGAGGACTCTGGAGATGGCGGTCCTCGAGTATTTCTGGGACCGGTAAGTCGACGGTCGGGCTAGCCGCCTATGGCGTCGCGCCGCGATTCCGGCCGGCACTGTTTGCGACCGAGGCTCGCGCTGTGCCGGGAATCCTGCTGATTACGGCCTCGGCCGTACTCGCGCCGGCGAGCGCCATCGCGGAATCGGTGACCACCCACCAATGCGGTCGTGCTCAGAGTCGTCGACGGTGACACTGTCGACGTCCGTGGCGACCTCCGTGGAGGCTGCGCGGATGGGCGCGGATCTTCCCCCAATGCCACTGTCCGGCGCGCACCTGCCTTTACGTATCTGTGTCGAAGTAGTGACCGATCTATTAGGTCGCTATCAGGCATCTCTCAGCTTCGCCCCGTAACTTCACTTCCAGCGACACAGAAGCCCCCCCGATAGGCTCGGCCCGCCACCAACCCCCCCACGGTGGCGGGCCGAGATCGTTTCTAGTGGCCTGCCCTAGCTCCGTAACGTGTTGCTCGGCTCGGTACCGAACGTCTTCTTGTACTCGCTGCTGAACCGACCCGGATGCGAGAAGCCACATCGGCCCGCGATCGCCGTGACCGTGTCGCGAGCCGGGTCGGCGGCCAGCAGTTCACGGTGCGCCCGTTCCAGCCGGCATCGCCGCAGGTACTCCAATGGAGTCGTGTCGAGATGCTCGCGAAACGCGTATTGGATGGCCCTCGGCGTTACTCCGGCAGCCGCGGCGACGTCTTGAATGGTGATGTCGTAGCGGCTGTTGGCGTGAATGAAGTCCAACGCTTCCTGCAGCGCCCGCGGTCGCGTTGTGGTGGTTCTGGTGTCTGGCCGCATCGGCAACCGGATTCCCTCGCGGCACGCTATTTCAAACCCCAGTGTCCACACGACTGGCCGGCTGGCACCATCGACATATGTCCCGCGGCACCAGCGTCAGCCGCCAGAAGATCGGTCCGTTGAGCGGAAACCCCTCGTGAACGCACGGATCGATGTCGCAACCCGCGATCAGATAGCCGAACTGGCCGAGGTTGCGGCCCAGACGTTCCCCCTGGCTTGTCCCCCCGCCGCAGCCCCGCCTGACATCGCGGCATTCATCGCCGAGAACCTCTCCGCCGAGCGGTTCACCGCCTACCTGGACGATCCCGATCGCGCGGTCCTCACCGCGACCGTCGATCATCGGATCATCGGCTACGCCATGATGATTCGCGGGGTTCCCAAGGACGCCGACGTGGCACGGGTGATCACGGCGGGGCCGGTTGTGGAGCTGTCGAAAATGTATGTGCTGCCCCGATCCCACGGCACCGGAACATCGTCGGCATTGATGTCGGCGGCGCTTCGGGAGGCAGACAAGCTGGGCGCGCACTGCGTATGGCTGGGCGTCAACCAGCAGAATCACCGCGCCCAACGGTTCTACGCCAAACACGGCTTCACGGTCGCCGGCACCCGGACCTTCCGCCTGGGCACCCGTGTCGAGCGGGACTATGTGATGGTGCGCCCGGCCTGACCTGCGGCTGTCAGCGCCAGCAACCGTGACGTAGCCCTTAGATACTTCTTCCGGAAGCCACCTTGCAGCATCTCGTCGCTGAACAGGGTGTCCACGGCCGCGCCGGACGCGATCACCGGGATACCCGCGTCGTAGAGCCGGTCGGTCAGCGAAACCAGTCGCAGCGCAACGCTCTGGTCATCGATCCGGTGTGCACCGGTGATGAACACCGCGGTAACCCCCTCGATCAGGCTCAGGTACCGGGACGGGTGCATCGTCGCAAGGTGCGAGCACAAGTCGTCGAAGTCGTCCAGCGTGGCGCCCGGGATCTCACGAGCGCGATCGGTGACCTCGGCATCGCTGGGTGGCCGCGGCGCCGGCGGCAGGTCCCGATGACGATAGTCCGGGCCCTCGATGCGCACCGTGGTGAAGATCGCGGCCAACGTGTTGATCTCGCGGAGGAAGTCCTGCGCGGCGAACCGACCCTCACCGAGCTGCTCGGGCAGCGTGTTGGATGTCGCCGCGATCGAGACGCCACGTTCGACGAGTTGGGACAGCAGCCGCGAGATCAGCGTGGTGTTACCCGGATCGTCCAGCTCGAACTCATCGATGCAGACCAACACATAGTCGGCGAGCAGGTCGATGCACTCGACGAACCCGAACACTCCCGCCAGCTGGGTGAGCTCACCGAAGGTGGCGAATGCCCTCTTGAACTGCGGCGGTCCGGCGACGGCGTAGTACGAGGAAGCCAGCAGATGGGTCTTGCCGACTCCGAATCCTCCGTCCAGGTACAACCCCACACCCGGCAACACCTCGCGGCGGCCGAACAACTTCTTCTTGCCGTCGCGTTGCCGAAGCGCCTGTTCGCAGAACTGTCGGCAGGATCGCACTGCGGCGGCCTGTGAGGGCTCCGCCGGATCGGGCTGGTAGGTGTCGAAACCGACGTCGGCGAACGTCGGCGGCGGGACCAGCTGGGCAATCAGCCGCTCCGGGGTGACGCTGGGATGACGATCGACCAGACGTCCCACCTCGCTTGTCCCCTGCATGCTTGTCCCGTGCATGCAGGAACCCTATCGGCGTGTTGTGATTCTGCGTATGTCTGCCGACGCCGACGGAACACAGTTCACCTTGCTGGGCGGGATCGAGTCTTTCGGCGCTCCCGGACTTGGCCGGTGCTACCCGTACCCCGATCCCCTGCGATCGTGCTGGGTGCGAGGAAACATGATCACCTCGATCGACGGTGGCGCCACCAGCGGCGGCAAGTCCGGCGAACTGGGCGGCCCCGCAGACCGTGCGCTATTCGTGGCGCTGCGCGAGTTGGCCGACGTCATCGTGGTGGGTGCATCCACGGTGCGGGTGGAGAACTACTCGGGAGTGCAGTTCAGCGCTGCGCAACGACGGCAGCGCGAAAGCCGAGGACAGGCCGAGATCCCACCGGTCGCCGTCCTGACCCGATCGGGACAGCTGGCGCGTGACGCGAAGCTGTTCACCCATACCGAGGTCCGCCCTCTGATTCTGACCAGCGCCGACGCAGTCGATGACACCAGGGTGCGGCTGGGTACGCGGGCGGAGGTCATCAATGCCTCCGGCGTCCAGACCGATGCGGTCGATCTGCGCGTCGCGCTGGGTCTGTTGGCCGAGCGAGGGCTGCTACGGGTCCTCACCGAAGGCGGACCCGTCGTACTGGGCACGTTCATCGAAGAGGACCTGCTCGACGAGATGTGCCTGACCGTGGCTCCGACGCTGGTCGGCGGCAAGCCGGGGCGCATCGTGACCGGGTCAGCCGAAATGCGCACCGCGATGCGGTTCGGCCATGGACTTGCCGACCAGGACGGCTACCTTTACCTCCGCTACGTCCGCCGTGACCCGCCGCGCGTGGACGCAGCTCAATGACGCCGATCAGTACTGTGGTCGGCATGCGTCGTCTGCACCGCGCTCCGCGCACTCGAGGCTCGATCGCGACCCCGGCGCGCGGTGGTGCCGCGCTGGCCGTCGTCGTCTCCGTCGCGGTGGCCGGCTGTTCACCGGGCCTGGCCGCGAATCCACGCTACGCCACAGACTCCGGGGCCAAGCCCCAGGGCGAAACACCGTCCAGCACTGCACCTGCCGAACCACCGTCGATCGCAGCCCCGAAGAACGACCTGTCGTGGCAGGACTGCACCTCACGGACCTTCGGCCAGGCCTCGCTCGACCCGATTCCCGGGGTCTCCCTGGATTGCGCAACCTATGACGCCGACCTGGATCCAATCAAAGGCGCCAGCGGGACGATCAGCATCGGCGTGGTGCGCGCGAGATCCGCGCAGACACCCCCCGACGCCGGACCGCTGGTGATGACCACCGGTTCGGATGTGCCGTCATCGATTCAACTGCCGGTGTGGTTGTCTCGGGCCGGCATCGACGTGTTGGCGCAGCGCCCGGTGGTTTCGGTGGACCGCCGCGGCATGGGCCTGTCGGGGGCGCTGGACTGCCGCGACCTATTCGACCGCCAGGAGATGCTTGAGCAGTCGCAGTTCCAGCCCGGGGATGATCCGGTAGCCAACCTCGGCGCGATCACCATGACGGCCACCACCAGTTGCACCGACGCGATCGCCCCGGGCGACTCGGCCTACGACAACGCGCACGCGGCCGAGGACATCGAGCGGCTGCGGACCACCTGGGACGTACCGGCGCTGGCACTGCTCGGGATCGGCAACGGCGCGCAGGTGGCGCTTGCCTACGCCGGCTCACACCCGAACAAGGTGGCCAGGCTTGTCCTGGATTCCCCGCTACCGCTGGCGATATCGGCGGAGGCCGCTACCGAGCAGCGCGTCAAAGGGCAGCAGGCGGCACTGGACGCGTGGGCGACTCAGTGCGCGGCGACGAACTGCGCGCTGGGCCCCGACCCCAAAGGAGCGGTCGACTCATTACTGGCCTCGGCGCAAGACGCCCGCGGGCCCGGCGGCGCCTCGGTAGCCGCGGTGGCCGACGCCATCTCGACCGCCCTGGCCTACCCGGAGGGAAACAGGGTGACGGCCGGCAACGAGTTGGCCCTCATGGTCGCCGACGCGCGATCGGGCAACACCAGCCGGCTCAACGCGCAGATCAACCGCGCGCAATCGCTGCGTCAAACCGACGGCCAGTTCGTCAACACCTGCAGCGACGCGCTCAATCGGCCCACCCCCGACCGGGTCCGCGAACTCGTCGTCGAATGGGGCAAGCTGTACCCGCAGTTCGGCAGGGTGGGCGCACTGAGCATGGTCAAGTGTCTGAATTGGCCGAGCGGCACCGCGCCGAAAGAGCCCGAAGATCTGATAGCTCCGACATTGCTGCTCGGCGTGCAGAACGACCCGATCGTCGGCAATGAAGGTGTCGCCGCCGTCGCCGCTACCGCGATCAACGCCGGTTCGCCCAACCGGCGGGTCATGTGGCAGGGCATCGGGCATGGCGCGGCGATCTACTCGGCGTGCGCCCTGCCGCCGGTAATCAGCTACCTGGACTCGGGCGAGCTACCGCCCACAGACACGTACTGCCCGGCCTGACGCGGGTCACCTCGAAGCTCCCCTTCCGCTATCCGACCCTCCGGGTCGGGTACGGTGCGGACGTGCGCGATCTTGTTCTGGCCCCATTCCGACCTCGCACCTCCCCGCCCAGTACCGCCTCGGTGTTGCGGTCCATCCTCTGGCCATTAGCCATCATGTCGATCATCCACCGCAGCTACGTGTTGGCCACCAACGGTTACATCACCGATGATTTCGCGCCGGTCTATCGCGCGGTCGTGAATTTCAAGCTGGGCTGGGACATCTACAACGAAAACTTCAGCTACGTCGACCCGCACTATCTTTACCCGCCCGGCGGAACGCTGATCATGGCGCCCTTCGGTTATCTGCCGGTCGAGGCTTCCCGGTACTGGTTCATCTTCTTCAACACACTGGCCATCGTTCTCGCCGCCTACTTTCTGCTGCGGCTGTTCAAGTTCACGCTGGCCTCGGTGGCCGCACCCGCCCTTCTGCTGGCCATGTTCTGCACCGAGAACGTTACGAACACTCTGGTATTCGGCAACATCAACGGCCCCATCCTGTTGATGGAGGTGCTGTTCTTCCGATGGTTGCTGGACGGCGAGAAGAGCCATGAGTGGTGGGCCGGGGTGGCTATCGGGCTGACCCTGGTCGTCAAGCCGCTGCTGGCACCGTTGTTGCTGCTGCCGCTGTTGAACCGGCAGTGGCGAGCGCTGGTGACCGCCAGCGCGGTGCCGGTGGCGTTCAACTTGGCGGCCTGGCCGCTGATCAGCGACCCGATGAGTTTCGTGACCCGTACGCTTCCGTACATCTTTTCGACCCGCGATTACTTCAACAGTTCAATTCTGGGCAACGGTGTCTACTACGGGCTTCCGATGTGGTTGATCATGCTGCTGCGGGTGACGTTCGCCCTCATCGGTGCCGCCTCGCTGTGGCTGCTCTACCGGTACTACCGCACCCGCGACCCGCTGTTCTGGATGTTGACATCCTCAGGCGTATTACTGCTGACATCGTGGTTGGTGCTCTCACTGGGCCAGGGCTACTACTCGATGATGCTGTTCCCGTTCTTGATGACCGTTGTGCTGCCGAACTCTGTTCTCCGTAACTGGGTGGCCTGGTTGGCGATCTATGGATTTACGACCATGGACCGCTGGCTGCTCGGACACTGGCCCACCACCGGACGGGCACTGGAATACCTGAAGATCACCTACGGCTGGTCGCTGCTGGTAGTCGTGGTGTTCGCGGTGCTGCTCTTCCGGTATCTGGACGCCCGGGACGAAGACCGCCTCGACGACGGCATCGATCCGACCTGGGCCAGGCGGTCAGCCGCGCCGACCGGGTAGCCTAAAAACCATGAAGGCTGCAGGTTCTGAGTCGGATTCGCAGTCAGGTCCGCCGCCGGCGCCCAAGTTGGTGCTGACCGACGACCAGTGGCGCGAACGCCTCACAGATCAAGAATTCGCCGTGCTGCGCCGGGCGGGCACCGAGCGCCCCTTCACCGGCGAGTACACCGATTCCAAGACCGACGGCGTCTACGAGTGCCGGGCATGTGGCGCGGAGCTTTTCCGAAGTACCGAAAAGTTCGAATCTCACTGCGGTTGGCCGTCTTTCTTCGACCCGGCGGCCGCGGACTCCGTGCTCTTGCGTTCCGACGACACCTTGGGCATGCATCGAGTGGAGGTGCTGTGCGCCAATTGCCACAGCCACCTTGGGCACGTCTTCTCCGGCGAGGGCTACCCCACCCCGACCGATAAACGCTATTGCATCAACTCGATTTCGCTGCGTCTGGTACCGGCGGGCGGATAACCGGCCGAATCGGGTTGCTCCTCGCCGCCCCCGCCCATCTGGGCTCGCGCTTGTGATTGCAGCAGATCCAGGATCGCCGCCGCCGGTACCGGTCGGCTGTAATAGAAACCCTGAGCGACGTCACAACCGTATTCCAGCAGTCTGTCTGCTGTCTCGGCATTTTCGACACCCTCGGCTACCGGGGTCACCCCCAACACGTGGGCCAGGTCGATCACCGCGCGGACGATCGCGGCCGACGTGGGCTGGGTCAGGATCGGCGCGATGAACTGCCGGTCCAGCTTGACCTCGTGCACCGGAAAGTCGCGCAGGTACCACAGCGCCGAATAGCCCGTGCCGAAGTCGTCGATGGCGGTGCGTATTCGGCAGTCGCGCAGCATCGTGAACGCTGCACGCGTCCCTTCCATGTTCTCCAACAGCAAGTCTTCGGTGATCTCGACGGTGAGTATCTCGGGCGGCAGGCCCCGCACCTCGAGCGCATCGATAATCTGTCGGGGTAGATCGGCGTCGCTGATCGACGGCGCCGCGACATTGACCGCGACAGGGATTCCGACACCCCTCGCCCGCCACTGCGCGGCGTCGTCCAGCGCGAGATTGAGCATCACTGACGTGACCGGATGCATCAAGCCGTGCTCGCGCACCAACGGCAGAAACTGATCCGGAGCCAGTAATCCGTGCCGCGGATGTGGCCACCGGACCAGCGCCTCCACCCCGACGATCCGCCGGGTCCGCACATCGACCTTCGGCTGGTAGACGGCGCTGAGGCCGCCGTGCTCAATCGCGTGTCGCAGCTCGCCGAGCAGACGTGCGGACCCTCGCCTGCCGGCAACCTGCACCTCGATGTCGCCCGTGGGCGGTTCGCTCTTATCGCCCCGATGCAGATCCAGTGCCGGCGCGAACGTCACCAACTGACCGGACCGTGACCGTTTCGCCGCCTGCATCGCAACATCGGCCCGCCGGAGCAGCTCGTCGACCCTGACAGCGCCATCCTCTCCGTTGACGGCGGGTTTGGCGCCCAGTTCATCCTGGGGGTTGCCGCGGAGCCCGCCGGTGGGCACTGCGACCGCCAGCCCGATACTGGGCCGCACCAGAAACTCCTCGTCATCGACGACAAAGGGGCGCTCGAAGGCTTTCAGGACGCGCTGTGCCGCCACCCGGGACTCCGCCTCCTGTCCTTCGATGAGAACCGCGAACTCGTCGCTGTCCAGACGAGCGACGGTGTCGACGGCACGCACCGCACCGGTGAGTCGCTCGCCGACCCGCATCAGCAGCGCGTCCCCGGCCCCGTAACCGAGGCTGTCGTTGACCAGCTTGAAGTCGTCGAGGTCCAGCAGCAACACGGCGACGGTCAGTCCATCCGTCCGGTGAAGTTGAAGTGCGTGGTTCAGTCGATCAGTGAACAGCGCGCGGTTCGCCAGACCCGTCAACGGATCGCGCAGCGCCCGATCGGAAACCTCGGTGAGCAGGCGGCGGTTCTCGGTCAGCATCAAAAGCAGCCTCGCTAGGACGGCCACCACCGTCACGACACCTACCAGGTAGAACGGGCCCAACTCCGGGACCAAGATCGGCGTGCTGACGGCGGCGCCGATCACCAACGGCACGAACGGCACCCATATCGAGGCTGGGGACGGCGGATGCGTTCGCTCCCAGACGTGTTCCTTTGGCGCCCGCCGGGTGACCATAGCGGCTCCCGCAATTGCCAGGAAACCCCAGGCGTAGCCAATCGAGATCGCCTCGTAGTACTGGCTTTTCACCGCGGTTACATAGGCGTAGGCAACGTCGGCGATACCGATGAGCACCAGCCCGGCGGTCAGCATCGCCACCATCGGACGGTCGGCGGGCCGCACCCGGACCAACAACAGCAGCGCGATGGTGACCAACGCGATGTCGGCGACGGGGTAGGCCAACGTCAGCGCAACCGACAGGGATTCCCGCGGCTCAACCGAATAGACGGTGCCCAACAAGGCCATCCATGCCGCCCCGAAAAGAGCGCCGGCAACGATGGTGCCGTCGAGTATCGCCCGCATCCGGGTGGCCCGCGGATAGGCATCCCACAAGAACAGCAGCGCCAGTGCGGAGCTCACCGGCATTGCGACATAACCGACGTCCGCCACCGACTGGAAGGTGAACGGTCCGTCGACCAGACCGTGGTAACTCCACACCAGCTGGCCGGCAGCGAAGCCACCGCAGCCGATCGCCATGCAAATCCATGCCGCGCGCCGTTTGCCGGCAACCCGCCGTGCTGCCGCCAGCGCGCAACCGCCGGCTGCGAGAGCGATCGCCAGCACGAACAGATCGTTGACAGCCCGCACCACGGGATGAGCGCTCCAGGTGCTCAACTGCAGCACGGAAAAGCCGGCACCCGCCGCGACAGCGGCTACCACCATCCGCCTGGTGTTCGGCATCACCGGATGCTAGCAACCCGCGAGCCAGTACAAACGGTGTTTCGACAGCGAGGGCTGCCGGCCGATCTCAGGGCAGATTCTTGACCAGCTGCTCAACCGATACTCGCGGTCCGGTGAAGAAGGGCGTCTCCTCCCGGACGTGCCGGCGTGCATCGGTGGCCCGCAGATCGCGCATCAAGTCGACGATGCGATGGAGCTCGGGGGCCTCGAATGCCAGCAGCCATTCGTAGTCGCCCACCGCGAAGGCGGGAACCGTATTCGCCCGCACGTCTTTGTAGCCGCGTGCCGCCATCCCGTGTTCGGCCAGCATTCGCCGGCGTTCGTCCTCGGGCAGCAGATACCAGTCCAGGGATCGGACGAACGGGTACACGCATATGTAGGCGCCTGGTTCCTCGCCGGCCAGGAACGCCGGGATGTGGCTCTTGTTGAATTCGGCGGGTCGGTGCAGTGCCACGCTGCTCCATGTCGGGGTGCACGCGCGACCCAGCATCGTGACCCGCCGGAAATCGGAGTATGTCGCTTGCAGCAGCTCGACGCTCTCGGCGTGCGTCCACATCATGAAGTCGGCGTCGGCCCGCATCCCGGCGATGTCGTAGAGTCCCCGCACCACGACCCCGTCGTCCTCGCGAACCTTCAGGAACGCCGCCATCTCGTCCACCACGGCCGCCCGCGCATCTTCCCCGTGCGGCAAAGTGCCCGGCCGGACGGCGAACACCGAGAACATCAGATAGCGAATGGTGGAGTTGAGGGCGTCAAAGTCCAGCTTTGCCATCCGTCCATCGTGCCACGGTCGGTCGTCAGGCCCTCACGGCCCGTTGCCGGTCAGCGATGCCGCGGCCCGAGTCGCGGCGGCCACGCATGCCGGCACCCCGATCCCGTCCAGGTACGCACCCGCGACCACCAGTCCGGGCGGCAGCCCGGCCCGGATCTCGGCGACCAGATCGGCATGGCCCGGTCCGTATTGCGGCATCGCATCGATCCAACGGGCCACCCGGTATGCCAGCGGCTCCGCCGAAATCCCGAACAGCGTCATCAGGTCCTCCCCCGACCAGCTCAGCAATTCCTGGTCACCGACGCGGTGTGCGATATCGGCTTCGGCCGGGTCACCGAGCCGCCCGAACGACAACCGCACCATTTCCGCACTGCCCCCGCGTCCCCACTTCCGCGAGGACAGGGTAATCGCCTTGGCGTGCAGCCGTCCCCGGTCTGCCACCAATACTCCGGACTGCTGCGGAAGCGGTGTACCGCCCGGCAGCGCCAGGGCGACCACCACCGCGGATGCGACGGGAATCTCGGCTGCGGCGGTCGCACTGCGCGGTGCGAAGTCGGCGATCAGTGGCACCAGCCCGGGGGCAGGGACCGCGAGCACCACCGCGTCCGCCGGCCAGCGGGTGCCCTGATCGTCGACGAGGTCCCAACCGTGCTGCACGCGTTGGATGCCCCGGACCGACACCTGCGCCCAGCGCAAGGCGGATCGGCGCACCAATTCCTCGACGAGCACCGTGTATCCGCCTGCTATTGCACCGAAGACCGAGCCGGTCAGCGGCGGCGGCAGGGCCGCCTGCACCGCCTCGGTCAGACTGCGAGCCCCGCGATCCAGTGCCGCGGCCACGGTCGGTGCGGCGGCGCGAAGGCCGATGGTCGCCGCGGAACCCGCGTATACACCGGAGAGCAGTGGGTCCACCGACCTGAGCACGACCGGCTCGCCAAAACGCTCGCCGACGATCTCTGCGACGGTCGGGTCGGCCCCGGGGCGCCATCGCAGCGGACGGTTCGGCTCGTCGAGCATCCACCGGATCGTGGCGTCGTCCACCAGACCGGACAACGCCGACGGGCGGGACGGGATGCCGTTGACGGTGTCGGCGGGCAACGGGTGCAATCGGCCCTGGCTGTAGATCAGCGGCCGCGCACCGCTGGTCTCGATCCGGCTTTCCGCCAGGCCCAACTCGGCGAGCAAGGCGGGCATCTCGGGTCTGCGTGCGACGAAGGCTTCGGCCCCGACGTCCATCGGCTGGCCGTTGATCAGTTCCGTACGCAGCGCACCACCGAGCCGGTCGGCCGGATCCAGCACCGTGATCGAAGCTTCCGGACCGGCCGCAACCCGGAGCCGGTATGCCGCCACCAGACCGGAAATACCTCCGCCGACAACGCAATACCGGCGATGCTGTCGAAACTTTGCGTCGCCCGACCCTCTCACAACTCGTGCACCAGGGCCACCGCGTCGGTGATCACCCCGGGGTCGGTTCCGGGCAGCACACCGTGACCGAGGTTGAACACATGACCGGCAGCCCCACCGTCGACAGCACGCCGGCCGTCCTCCACCACCGACCGCACCGCGCGCTGTACCGCCGGCCAGCCCGCCATCAGCACCACCGGGTCGAGATTTCCCTGCAGCGCGCAGCCACGTTCTACCCGGGTGGCGGCATCGCTCAGCGTCGTCCGCCAATCCACCCCCACCACCGCGGGGACGCGATACCCTGCCACCGCCTCCGACATCGCGCCGAGCAACTCGGCCGTGCCGACCCCGAAATGGGTCATCGGAACCCCGAAATCGGCCAACGACGCGAACACCCGCGCGCTGTGCGGCAGCACGTAGGTGCGGTAGTCGGCCAGCGAGAGAGTCCCTGCCCAGGAGTCGAACACCTGCAGGGCGTCGGCGCCAGCGCTCAGCTGAGTCCGCAGGAACGCGATGGTCAGATCGGTCAGTGCGGTCATGAGCGCATGCCAGCTGGCGGATTCACTCAGCATCATCGCCTTGGTGCGCTCATGGTTGCGGCTCGGGCCGCCCTCGACAAGGTAGGAGGCCAGCGTGAAGGGGGCACCGGCGAAGCCGATCAGCGGAACGTCGCCCAATTCTGAGGTCAGCCGGTGGATCGCGGTGGCCACCGGTGCTACCTGCTCGGGGTCCAGCGGGGCGATCGCTCGGACATCGTCCAGGGTTCGGATGGGGTGCTCGATGACCGGGCCGACATCGGGAACGATATCCAGCGCGATCCCGGCCGCCCGCAACGGCACCACGATGTCGGAGAACAGGATTGCGGCATCAACCCCGTGCCTGCGGACCGGCTGCAGCGTGATCTCGGTGATCAGATCGGCGTCGAAACATGCCTGCATCATGGTGTTCTTGGCCCGCAGGGTTCGGTACTCGGGCAGCGATCGACCCGCTTGCCGCATGAACCACACCGGCACCCGGCGTGGCTTACGGCCGGCGACGGCAGCAAGGTAGGGCGATTCGGGCAGCTCGCGGCGCATGTTCATCGAGCCCCATGCTGCCATGCCCGGCGCTCGTCGCCTTCGGCGAGAGTTAGTGGGACCGGGGGACCGGGCAGCGCGGCCCGAATCGGCGCGCCTGCACGCGCAGACCTGCCCCGATGGACTACCGTCAGACGTCGTGACCACCGCCGAACCGGCTCAGTTCCGTGAAGCGGTGGCGGCCATGAACGCCACCACCGTACGGCCCGAGATCGAACTGGGCCCGATCCGGCCGCCGCAGCGGTTGGCCCCCTATAGCTACGCCCTGGGCGCCGAGGTCAAGCATTCCGAGACGCCGATCATCCCGGAGCGCTCCGAGGGCGATGCATTCGGTCGGCTGATCCTGCTGCATGACCCCGAGGGCGCCGAAGCATGGGACGGCACGATGCGCCTGGTCGCCTATATCCAGGCTGATTTGGACTCCAGTGAAGCCGTCGATCCACTGCTTCCCGAGGTCGCGTGGAGCTGGCTGGTCGAGGCGCTGCAGGAGCGCGCTGAACACGTCATAGCCCTCGGCGGCACCGTCACCGCCACCACGTCCGTCCGGTACGGGGACATCTCGGGCCCGCCCCGGGCTCACCAGCTCGAACTGCGAGCGTCCTGGACGGCGACCACGTTGGAGCTCGGACCCCATGTCGAGGCTTTCTGCGAGGTCCTCGAACACGCCGCGGGTCTGCCGCCCGACGGGGTGACCGACCTGAGCTCCCGCACCCGCGCCTGACCCGATGTCCGAGCGCGAAGCGGCCGGATCCGCGATGGAGCCTGGATTCGCGGCGCCGGGCACCGAATCTGGCGAGTCGGAGGTCCGAGCCGCGGAGCCTCTGTTGGCACCCCGGGACGGGGTGCCAACGGTATCGGTCAGCCGTTATGAAATCGCCAGGGCCGCAGATCTTTTGGCATCCGGTACCGGCCCTTTTGCGGTCGATGCCGAACGGGCGTCTGGGTTTCGCTATTCCAACCGCGCCTACCTCGTGCAGATTCGCCGGACCGGCGCGGGCACGGTTCTGATCGATCCGGTAAGCCACGGCGGGGACCCGCTTGCGGTAATGGCGCCGCTGGCCGAGGTCCTGGCGACCGACGAATGGGTGCTGCACGCCGCCGATCAGGATCTGCCCTGCCTGGCCGAGATCGGCATGCGCCCACCCGCACTCTATGACACCGAACTGGCCGGGCGGCTCGCTAACTTCGATCGGGTGAATCTGGCCGCGATGGTGCAACGACTGCTCGGCTTGCAGTTGACGAAGGGTCATGGCGCCGCCGACTGGTCCAGGCGGCCGCTGCCGCCAGACTGGCTCAACTATGCCGCACTGGATGTCGAGGTCCTGGGCGAGTTGCGCGACGCGATCGCCGCGACCCTCGAAGAGCAGGGCAAGACCGAGTGGGTGCGGCAGGAATTCGAGTTCCTGCGGACATTCGAAGGCGCGCCCACCAGGCGTGACCGTTGGCGCCGGACCTCGGGTATCCACAAGGTGCGGGATTCCAGGGCGCTGGCGGCAGTGCGTGAACTGTGGATCACCCGTGACCAGATCGCCCGGCGTCGCGACATCGCACCGGGTCGGATCCTTCCCGACAGCGCGATCATCCACGCCGCAACCGCCGACCCCGACACCGTGGACAGACTCGTCGAACTACCCATATTCGGCGGCAACAAGCAGCGGCGCAGCGCACCGATCTGGTTCGAGGCGCTGACCCGGGCCCGGGTGACCACAGACCCGCCCGACGCCTCGGAGCCGTCCAACGGCCCGCCCCCGGCGTCCCGATGGGCACGGCGCAAACCCGAGGCAGCCGTCCGGCTGGAGGCCGCGAGGGCGGGCTTATCCGTACTTGCCCAACGGGTTTCGGTTCCCGTCGAAAACCTGTTGTCTCCCGACACGGTGCGGCGACTGTGTTGGGACTGGGAAATCGTCGCCGACACCGAGGCCGCGGTCGAGGTGTTTCTGCGTGAGTCCACGGCTCGGCAGTGGCAGGTGGAACTCACCGTGCCAGTGCTCACCGACGCCTTGTCCACACAGGTCGATCACGGCTGAAGCCGATCGAGCCGACCGGGACGCTCCACGTCCGCGTCGTCAGTCGAGATGGTGGCTGACGCGCGGTTCGGTTACCGGGGTGCCCAACGCGGCCACCCACCCGGTGATCTGACGGGCCAGGTTGCGCTCGGTCAGGCCGACCGAATCGAGCACCTCGCCGCGCGACGCATGCTCGAAGAACTGCTGCGGCAACGCGGCGTCCCGGCACGGTACATCCACCTCGGCACGCCGAAGGGCACCGGCGACCGCCGAGCCGACCCCGCCGTGCACACCGTTGTCCTCGACCGTGACGACCAGCTTGTGCCCGGAGGCCATGGTCGCGATCTGCTCGGGCACCGGCAATACCCAACGCGGGTCCACGACGGTCACGCCGATACCCTGGCTGCGCAGCCGCTCGGCCGTCGATAGCGCCATCTTCGCGAAAGCTCCCACCGCCACGATCAGTACGTCGGCCGAAAGACCATCCGCCGGGATCGCCAGCACGTCGATGCCGCCGCTCCGCTCGACCGCCGAAATATCCTCCCCGACATCGCCTTTGGGAAAACGAATCGCGGTGGGGCCGTCGTCAATATCGAGTGCTTCGCCCAGCTCCTCCCGCAACCGCGCCGCGTCCCGCGGTGCCGCCACCCGTATACCCGGCACCACACCCAGAATCGACAGATCCCAGGTGCCGTTGTGGCTGGCGCCGTCAGGGCCGGTGACCCCCGAGCGGTCCAGGACCATCGTCACCGGCAACCTGTGCAAGGCGACGTCCATCATGATCTGGTCGAACGCGCGGTTGAGGAAGGTCGAGTAGACGGCGACCACGGGATGCATGCCGCCCATCGCCAATCCGGCCGCCGAGGTGATCGCGTGCTGCTCGGCGATTCCAACGTCGAAGAACCGGTCCGGAAAGCGCTTGCGGAAGGCGCTGAGCCCGGTCGGGCCCGGCATCGCCGCGGTGATCGCCACGATGTCGCGACGCTTGGCCGCCAGCCTGATCAGGGCATCGGAGAAGGCCGACGTCCACCCGGGTCCGGGCACCGAGGTGGCCAAACCCGTTTCGGGGTCGATGACCCCGCAGGCATGCATCTGGTCGTCCTCGTCGTTTTCGGCGGGCGCATACCCCATGCCCTTGCGGGTGACGACGTGGACGACGACCGGGGCGTTGAAGCCGCGCGCGTGCCGCAACGCGCTCTCGACCGCGTGTTCGTCATGGCCGTCGATCGGACCCACGTACTTCAGGCCCAGATCGGTGAACATCACCTGAGGGGACAACGCGTCCTTGATCCCGGCCTTGATGCTGTGCATGCACTGATAGCAGAACTCGCCGATGATCGGCACCCCCCGCATCGCACGGCGGCCCTCGTCGAGCACCCGCTCGTAGCCCGGTTGCAGCCGGAGGCCGGCGAGGTGTTCCGCGAAGCCGCCGATCGTCGGCGCGTAGCTGCGGCCGTTGTCGTTGACGACGATGACCACCGGCCGCGGCGAGGCGGCGATGTTGTTCAGGGCCTCCCAGCACATTCCCCCGGTGAGGGCCCCGTCTCCGACCACTGCGACCACATGACGGTTTCGGTGACCGCTGAGCTCGAAAGCCTTCGCCAGGCCGTCGGCATAGGACAACGCCGAACTGGCGTGGCTGGACTCGACCCAGTCGTGCTCGCTCTCGGCCCGCGACGGATAACCCGACAGGCCCCCCTTCTTGCGCAACGTGTCGAAATCCTGACTGCGTCCGGTGAGCATCTTGTGCACGTAGGCCTGATGACCGGTGTCGAACAGGATGGGGTCATGAGGCGAGTCGAAGACGCGGTGCAGCGCCAGCGTCAACTCCACTACGCCGAGGTTGGGTCCCAGATGCCCACCTGTCGCAGCGACTTTGTGGATCAGGAAGTCGCGAATCTCGCGGGCCAGTTCTTCCAGCTGAGCCTGCGTCAGGCGCTGCAGATCTGCGGGACCGCGGATCTGTTCGAGCATTCCGTAAGTCTACGCACGGCCGCCACCCTCAGTCCGGTCGAGTTTCGTAGATGTCGGGCACCCCGTCATCGTCCGTGTCTACCGTCTCGGCAGCGTGAATCCGCCGGTAGGCGACGTTTCTGCTGAGCAGTACCGACGCCGCCAGCACCGCCGCCAACACCGACCCACTCAACACACCGACCTTCACCAATTCGTCACGATTGGAGCCCAGTCCGTAGGCCAGATCACCGATCAGCAGGGACACGGTGAATCCGATTCCGGCCAGCATCGACATACCGAGGACATCCACCCAGCGCAGCGACGCGTCGAGCCGGGCGCGAGTCACCGAGGCCACCACGGCTGTGGTCAGCAGGATCCCGACGGGCTTTCCGACGACCAGTCCGAGCACGATGCCTAGCGCGATCGGGTCGCCGAGCGCACGGGTGAACCCGCTGAGGCCACCGATGCTGACGCCCGCGGCCAGGAACGCGAACACCGGGATCGCGATGCCCGCCGACACCGGACGTATCAGGTGCTCGAAATGCTCGGCCATCCCGAGACCGCCACCGCCTCGCACACTCTCGCCTTCCCTACCGCGGCGTGTCGCATGGCGGCGCACGGGTACCGCGAAGCCGAGCAGTACGCCGGCCACGGTGGCGTGCACGCCGGACTCGTGTAGCAACGCCCAGGTCGCCAGTGCCAGCGGAATCAACAACCACCAGGCCTGCACACCGCGCTGCACACACAGCACGAATAAGGCGAGCGGCACGAACGTCAGCGCCAGCGCGCCGAGATTGATGTCATCGGTATAGAAGACGGCGATGACGGTAATGGCCAACAGGTCGTCCACCACGGCAAGGGTCAGCAGAAACGTTCGAAGCGCCGAAGGCAGGTGCGTCGAGATGACGGCGAGTACCGCCACCGCGAACGCGATGTCGGTCGCGGTCGGGATCGCCCAGCCCCGTAACGCGCCGTCTCCGGTCCGGATGTTCACCGCGACGAAGATCAGTGCGGGCACCACCATTCCGCCCACTGCGGCTGCGATCGGCAACGCGGCACGGCCCGGGTCACGCAGGTCGCCCGCGACGAATTCGCGCTTGAGTTCCAAACCCACCACGAAAAAGAAGATCGCCAACAGGCCGTCGGCAGCCCAGGCGCCCACGGTGAGATTCAAGTGCAGGCCGAATGGCTCGCCGCCGATCTCGAGGTCTCGGAGGGCGAAGTAGCTCGGCGCCCACGGTGAATTCGCCCAGATGAGTGCGGCCGTGGCCGCGATCAGCAGGATGACTCCGCCGACGGTCTCGGTGCGCAGGATCTCGGTGATCCTGCTGGTCTCCGCCCACGAGCCGCGCGAGAAGAGCACGGTGCGGATGCGCCGCCCGCCGGGGTTAGGTGTCACAGCCCCCCTTTGGTTTTCCGTCAACGAATAGCCGCCGACCAGACTTCCCGGCACACCCGCTCGACATGCTATGCCAGACCCTACGCATCGCGCCGACTATCGGCGGAGGGCGGCGACGCACTCGACATGGTGGGTCAGCGGGAACGAGTCGAAGACTTCCAGCCGCTCCACGGTGTAACCGTGGCTGCGGTATAGCCCGATGTCGCGCGCGAATGATGCTGCTTCACAACCTATGTGGACGATGCGAGGCACTTCGGCGGCTGCCAGCAGATCGATCACCGCGCGACCGGCACCGGCGCGAGGCGGGTCGAGGACGGCAACGTCGGCGCTGCGCCGCTGCCCCGCCAACGCGCGCCGCACCGAATCGGTCAGCACCGACACGCACCCGAGGTCGGCCAGTGCCGCAACTGCCGATCGGGATGCACTGCGCGATGTGTCGACGGTGAGGACTCGACCGGAGTCGCCTACGGCGTGCGCCAGCGCCGCGGCGAAAACGCCGGCACCTCCGTACAGATCCCATGCCGTCATGCCCGGCTGCAGCTGTGCCCAGTCGGCGACCAGCGAGCTGTACAGCGCAGGCGCGTCCCGGTGCGCCTGCCAGAACGCGGTCACCGGTACCCGCCAGCTACGCGGACCGACCCGCTGGATCGCCTCGTAACCGCCTTCGGCCACGGTGGTCCGACGTTGTCCTCGAGCGGAGCCGGGTGCCCGGGCGTCCCGGACTCTTGTCACCACGACGTGGCGAGCGCCCTCGTCGTCCAGCACCGCATGGATCTCGGAGCCGGCCGGCCACTGCGCGTTGGCGAGACCGTCAAGCATGCCCGCGGGCAGCTGACCGCATTCGAGCCGGTGCACCAGATCGGAACTGCGGTAGCGGTGAAATCCGGCGCGGCCGTCCGTCGACGTACTCAGCCGCACCCGGGTCCGCCACCCGGTGGCAGCACCGTCGCCGACCGGCTGGGCCGCGGCGTCCTGATCCTCGCGCCAGTGATAGCCCCCGAGACGAACCAGCTGGTTCGCCACTACCGCACCCTTGAGCCGGCGGGCGGCGTTAGGTTCAGCGAAGGCCAGATCGCAGCAACCCGCCCCGTCCACCCCGGCAATCGGACACTGCGAGTCGACACGGTCGGCGGCCGGCTCGAGCACCTCGACGACTTCGGCGTTCCAGTAGGAGCCCCGGTCGGCCGCCCCGCCGATGATCCGCGCCCGAACCGTCTCCCCCGGCAGCGCGTATCGCACGAACACCACCCGGCCCTCGTGGCGAGCCACGCAGCTGCCCCCATTTGCCGCCGCGCCCGTAGTGAGCGTGAGTTCGCCGGGCGGACTGCCGACACTCGCACTCAATCCAGAAACCCTCGACGCGCATCACCGGGTGCCGATTGCGGCGCCAGCTTCTGCAATCGCTCGGACGAAGAAAGCTGCCATGGCACCGAGGTCACCATGACATTGGGCTCGAATAGCAGTCGGCCCTTGAGCCGCAACGCGCTCTGGTTGTGCAGCAGCTGTTCCCACCAATGGCCCACCACATACTCGGGAATGAACACGGTGACCACCGTGCGCGGTGAGTCCCTGGTAACACGCTTGACGTAATCGAGGACGGGACGGGTGATCTCGCGATACGGCGAGGCGATCACTTTCAGCGGCACGCTGATATCGCTGTGCTCCCACTTGTGAACCAATGCGCGGGTTTCGGCATCGTCCACACTGACGGTGATGGCCTCCAACATGTCCGGCCGCGTGGCACGGGCGTAAGCCAGCGCGCGCAGCGTCGGCAGATGCACGTTGGACACCAGGACAATCGCATGGTTGCGACTGGGGAGCACGACATCCGGAGTCTCGGCGGCGCGGAGTTCGAGCTCGCGGGTCACCGACGCGTAATGCCGGTGAATAAGTTTCATGATCGCGAACAGCGCGCTCATCGCCAGAATCGCGATCCAGGCCCCGGCGACGAACTTGGTGGCCACCACGATGATCAAAACCGTTCCGGTACAGAGGAATCCGATCGTGTTGATGGCCCGGGACCGATTCATCCGGGCCCGGGCGGCAGTGTCGGTCTCGTTGCGCAGCAGCCGGTTCCAGTGCCGGACCATCCCGATCTGACTGAGGGTGAACGATACGAACACGCCGACGATGTAGAGCTGGATCAGTGCGGTGACCTGGGCCTGGAACGCCACCACGAACGCGATAGCACCGAACGCCAGGAAGAGGATTCCGTTGGAGAAGGCCAGTCGGTCGCCGCGGGTATGCAGTTGTCGGGGAAGGTATCGGTCCTGCGCCAGAATCGATCCGAGCACCGGAAACCCGTTGAAAGCGGTGTTGGCCGCCAGTACCAGGATCAACGCGGTCACGCCGGCGATCAGGAACAGGCCGATCGGGAAATCGTGGAACACCGCACCGGCCAACTGCGCCACCAGCGTTTTCTGTTGATAATTCTCGGGCGCACCGCCGAGCTGCTCCAGCGGCCGCTCGGCGATCTGCACGCCGGTCGCCTTGGCCAGCATGATGATCCCCATGAACAGCGAGATCGCGATGATGCCCAGCAGCAGAAGCGTGGTGGCGGCGTTGCGGGACTTGGGTTTGCGGAACGCCGGAACGCCGTTGCTGATCGCCTCGACCCCGGTGAGCGCCGCACTGCCCGACGAGAACGCCCGAGCCACCAGGAATACCAGCGCAAAACCAAGGACGTCACCGTGTTCGGCATGCATCTCGAAGTCAGCCGATTCGGCGCGAAGCGGTTCGCCCAACACATAGATCTGGAAGAAGCCCCAGGCCAACATGCAGTACATACCGACCATGAATGCGTAGGTCGGTATTGCGAACGCGGTGCCCGATTCGCGGATGCCGCGCAGGTTCATCGAGGCCAGGATGAGGATTGCCGCAACCGCGAATAGCACCTTGTGCTCGTCGACGAACGGCACCGCGGACCCGATGTTGGCCATCGCCGAGGACATCGACACCGCCACGGTCAGCACGTAGTCCACCAGGAGCGCACTGGCGACGGTCAGCCCGGCCGCGGGACCGAGGTTGGTCGTCACCACCTCGTAGTCGCCCCCACCGGAGGGGTAGGCGTGCACATTCTGGCGGTAGCTGGCGATCACGACCAACATCACCACGGCCACAGCCAAGCCGATCCACGGCGCCATCGAGTACGCCGACAGGCCCGCAACCGATAGCACCAGGAAGATCTCCTCCGGCGCGTAGGCCACCGAGGACAGCGCATCCGAGGCGAAGACCGGCAGGGCGATCCGCTTGGGCAGCAGGGTGTGGGACAGGTTGTCGCTGCGGAATGGCCGACCCAGCACAAGTCGCCGCGTGGCGGTGGAAAGCTTTGACACGAGTGCCAAGAGTAAGCCCGAAGGCCGGTGTCGGTGGGATAGCGGTCGATGGAATAGCGGTAGCGTTCTCCAATGCGCAGGTACGCGCGGGAATCGGTGGGGCCACGGCCGGCGCGGGGCTGGCTGGGGCCGGAAAGGACCGTGAGGTGCGGGTAGTGGTGATGGGATGCGGACGGGTGGGCGCATCGCTGTCGGACAGTCTGGCCAGGATCGGTCACGACGTCGCGGTGATCGACCGCGATGGCACCGCGTTTCACCGGCTCTCCCCCGAGTTCCCCGGCCAACGGGTTCTCGGAATGGGATTCGATCGCGACGTGCTGTTGCGCGCCGGTATCGAAGAAGCCGCGGCCTTTGCGGCGGTGTCTTCGGGTGACAACTCCAACATCATTTCCGCACGAGTGGCGCGGGAAACCTTCGGCGTGCCGCGGGTCGTCGCCCGAATCTACGATGCCAAGCGCGCCGCGGTCTACGAACGGCTCGGTATCCCCACCGTGGCTACCGTGCCCTGGACCACCGACCGGCTGCTCAACGCGCTGACCCGGGAAAACGAAACCACCAAGTGGCGCGATCCCACTGGCAACGTCGGTGTCGCCGAGCTGGCGCTACACGAGAACTGGGTGGGGCACCGGGTCACCGAACTGGAAGCCGCCACCTCGGGACGGGTGTCATTCATGATTCGGTTCGGCGCCGGCACGCTGCCGGACGCCAAGACCGTAATCCAGGCCGGCGACCAGGTGTATCTTGCCGCGATTTCCGGACGTATCGCCGAAGCCCTGGCCATCGCCGCACTGCCGCCCAGCGAAGACGGGGGGGTCCGATGAGGGTCGCGATCGCCGGGGCGGGCGCGGTGGGCCGCTCCATCGCCCGCGAACTCGTCGATTATCACGACGTCACCCTGCTCGAGCGCAACCCCGGCCACATCGACGTGGAAGCGATCCCGGACGCCCATTGGCGCCTGGGCGACGCCTGCGAAATCAGCCTGCTCGAGTCGATAAACCTGCAGGAGTTCGACGTCGTCATCGCCGCGACCGGTGACGACAAGGTCAACGTCGTGCTCAGCCTGTTGTCCAAGACGGAGTTCGCCGTCCCCAGGGTGGTGGCCCGAGTCAACGACCCTCGCAACGAATGGCTTTTCGACGAGGCCTGGGGCGTCGACGTCGCGGTGTCGACCCCCCGAATGCTGGCCTCGCTCGTCGAGGAAGCCGTGTCGGTCGGGGACCTGGTCCGGCTGATGGAGTTCAGCAAGGGCCAGGCCAACCTGGTGGAAATCACGCTGCCCGACGACACTCCGTGGGGCGGCAAGCCGGTGAAGCGCCTCGATCTGCCCCGGGATGCGGCGCTGGTGACCATTCTGCGCGGCCCGCGCGTCATCGTCCCCGAGGGTGACGAACCCCTGGAGGGTGGTGACGAGTTGCTGTTCGTCGCGGTGAGCGAGGTCGAAGATCAGTTGCGCGAACTGTTGTTACACCCGGGTCAGCGCTGAGGGTCCTCAGCGCTGGTGTGCGCAGAGCCGCCGGCCGCCGGGTCGGCCTGCTCCAGCTTGCCGGCACGGCCCGCCGTCGCCGACGGGTCATCGGTGTCGGTGACGTCGCCCTCGCGCAGCGCCCGCTGGGCAGCCCTGATCGCCAGGTAGGTCACCAGCGCGGCCACCGCGGTCAGCGGCCAGCCCATCGTGATCCGGGCCACCCCCAGCCAGCCGGTCTGGTCGGCGTCGTACAGATGGTGCTGCACCACGAACCGCGAGGTGAACACCGCCACCCAGACCAGCGTGGCCACGTCGAACGCGAGCACCGCCTTGCGAACACCTCGCCAGCGCCGGTCGTGGGTGTTCACCCAGCCCCAGATGTAGCCGACCAGCGGACGACGAATCAGGACCGAGGCGCTGAACACGATCGCCCAGAACAGCGACATCCAGATACCCAGCAAAAAATATCCCTTGGAGGCGCCTACCAGATAAGCGATCAAAGCGCTGACCCCGACGGCGAAGAATCCCGACACGGCGGGCTGTACGGACTCCCGCCGCAGCAGACGCCAAATCAGGATCAGGGTGGCCACCGCGAGTGCGGCACCGATCGCGGCCATCAGCCCGAACGCCGACGACACCGGTACGAACACAACTACCGGCAAGGACGAGTAGATCAGCCCCCAGAAGCCGCCCATCTGCTCGAGGACGGCCGCTCCACGTGGTTGTGAGGTCTGCTCGCCCGGCTCGGTCCCGGGTTCACTCACGTCTGAATCTCGTCCCTCACTTCTGAATTTCGTAGTGGGGGTTGTAAATCGCCTTGGAACCGTTGTCCAGCTTGCCGACCCGCCCATGAACCTTGAGAACCCGGCCGGACTCGATGCCGGGGATCCGCCGCTGGCCCAGCCAGACGAGCATCACCGAATCGGTACCGTCGAACAGTTCGGCTTTGACTCCGCCCGCGCAGCCCTTCCCGTTGCATTCGACGCTGCGCAAGGTGCCGACCATTGTCACCTCTTGACCGCGCTGACAGTCGATCGCCTTCTGTGCGCCTGTACCCACCGCTTCGTCGCTCAGCTTCTCGACATCGCGTTGTTCCGGGTCCTCGGTCAACCGACGGGTGAGCCGCCGAAGGTATCCCTCGGCCGTGGCCATGGCTTCTCCTGACCTTTTGTCGATCCACCGTGGATCAACCTAGCAACCGCCACCGTAGACCTCTTGAACCCAACATGCCACGTTATGACGGCCTGGTGGCGGCACCGATTTCACGGCGGTGCACGATCGTGACATGGCGGACATCCTGCGCGGCGTCACCACCGTCCTGCTGGCGGGCACCGGGTCCGACGACGATTTCGTCTCCCGGGCTTTTGCTCCGGCGCTGCACGACGTCGGGGCGGTGGTCGTCACCCCGCCACCTCAGCCGCACCGGTTGATCGCCGGCTACCGCGACAGCCTCGAGGACGCCGCCCGCGCCGCCGCCCCGCTGCCGATCGCGGTGGGTGGAATATCGATCGGTGCGGCCGTTGCCACCGCATGGGCTGTGCAGCACCCCGAAAGCGTGGCGGCCGTACTGGCGGCACTGCCGGCTTGGACCGGCGCTGCCGGCGCCGCACCCGCCGCACTGGCGGCCCGCCACGCCGCAAACCTGCTCCGCAGCCACGGCCTCGGCTCGGCTACCGCACAGATGCGGGCTTCCTCCCCGACATGGCTGGCCGACGAGTTGACCCGATCGTGGGCCCGGCAATGGCCGGTATTGCCGGACGCGATGGACGAGGCGGCCCGCTACGTCGCTCCCACCGCTGAAGAACTGGCGAAACTGACCGCGCCGATCGGCGTCGTCTCGGCGGCCGACGACCCGGTCCACCCGGTCGAGGTCGGCCTGGAATGGGTGTCGGCCGCCACGCGCGCGTGCCTGCGCACGATCACACTCGATGAGATCGGGACCGACCCCGCAATCCTGGGCGCACAGTGTCTGGCCGCGCTGCGGGATGCCGCAGCGCAGGCGGGAATCTAGCCTCCGGTGATGGTGCGCAGCTGCTGCATCGCCGATCCCTCGGTGGTACGGCGGGCAGCCGGCTGCGGTGGTTGCTGCTGGGGTTGGGGCGCCGCGGCCGCCTGCTGAGCAGCCGCCTGCTCGGTTGCCATGCGCAGTTGTTCAGCCATCGGCGGGGGCAGCTCGATCGGCAACGGAGTCCGCACCGGCAGCGGGGTATCGCCGCGGCGGACGACCGTGTCCGCCAGACAGTCCCGCGCCTGTTTGGCCAATGCACCGATACGGTCGTGGGGTCCGTTGACGACGCATCGGATCATCCATCGGTAACCGTCCACGCCGATGAAGCGCACCACCCCGGCGTTCTGCGCGCCCACGCCGACGACTTCGCGGCCCCATGGCCCATCCTCGATGCTGACCATGGGAACGTCTTTGCGGAGCGAGTCGGCCAGCTCGGCGGCCACTTCACGCCACAGGCCGGGCGATTTGGGCGCGGCATATGCCGCCACCGTGAAGCGACCGTAGGGGGTCACCACCCAAACGGCGCTGGGCACCCCGGTGTTGGCGAGCTCCACCTGGACCTGCCCGCCATCTGGCATCGGGATCATTACCGAGCCCAGGTCCAGCCTGGCCACAGCGGCAACGGACGGATCGTCGAAGTCATCGATGTCGAATGGACCTTCGAGTTCCTCGCCGGGGTCCACCGCCGTTTCGGCGGACGTTTCGGAAGTCTCGGAAGTGGAAGTACCGTTGCTTTGTTGCTTTCTCAATGCCATTTCACAAACTCACATGTCCGCCGGAGGAACCGTGGCCGCCGTCGCCACGGGTGGTGTCGGCCAAACCGGCCTCGTCGAAGGACGTCACTTCGACCAGTTCGGGTAGTTCCACTCGCTGCACGAGTAACTGGGCTATCCGGTCACCGCGGTTGATGACGATCGGGCTCGCGGAGTCCAGGTTAATTAGGGAAACCTTTATCTCACCACGATAGCCCGCATCGATGGTGCCGGGACTGTTCACGATCGAAAGTCCCACGCGGGCAGCCAAACCGGAGCGCGGGTGCACGAGACCTACCATGCCGAACGGGATCGCGACCGCCAACCCCGTGGACACCAACGCCCGCTCGCCCGGCGCCAGTTCCACGTCCTGGGCGCTGTAGAGGTCGACACCCGCATCGCCGTCGTGGGCCCGACTGGGCAGCGGCAGGTCGGGATCCAGCCGCACTACCGCCAAAGAGGTCGACACGAGGTCAGAGATTACTCTTGGCCTCGTGTCCGACACGCGCGCCACCACGCAAGCCGTTCGCTACCGCGAACGACTGCGGGTGCCGTGGTGGTGGTGGCTCCCCGCTTCCGGGCTGGCCGCCCTGATCGCGCTCGAGGTCAGCCAGGGTGTCGCCGCGCTTCCCGACTGGTTGCCGTACGCGTTGCTGCTGCCAGTCGCGGCGTTCGTGCTCGTCTGGCTCGGCCGGACCGAATTGCGGGTCGTCACCGGCAACGGCGAAACCGAATTGTGGATCGGCGACGCCCATCTGCCCGTGACTGTCATCGCACGGATGGCCGAAGTGCCGCATTCTGCGAAATCCGCCGCGCTGGGCCGGCAACTCGACCCGGCCGCCTACGTCGTGCACCGGGCGTGGGTCGGCCCGATGGTCCTTCTGGTCCTCGACGACCCCGACGATCCCACTCCTTACTGGCTGATCAGCGCCAAGCATCCGGACAGGGTGTTGGCGGCGCTGGCCTGCTAGGGCGATCAGGCCGCACAATCGGTGCAGATCATCACGCCGTTCTTCTCGCTGGCCAGACGACTGCGGTGGTGGACCAGGAAGCAGCTCGAGCAGGTGAACTCATCGGCCTGCTTGGGGATCACGCGCACCGACAATTCCTCGCCGGACAGGTCGGCGCCGGGCAATTCGAAGGATTCCGCAGACTCCGATTCATCGACGTCGACCACGGCGGACTGGGCTTCGTTGCGTCGCGCCTTCAGTTCCTCGAGTGAGTCCTCGGAAACATCGTCGGTCTCGGTGCGCCGTGGGGCGTCGTAATCGGTAGCCATCGTCGTCCCCTCCAAGAACTTCACATCAAGCTTGTGCAGCAGTGCTTTGTACCAGCGTCGAACGCATCCGCCAAATGATTCGTGCCCGGATTTGCGGCCGTTACTGTGTGATTTACATCACACCATGTGTCTCGACCGGGTCGGTGCCGGTCGGAACCGCCGGCCATGCTGGCCTTAGAGTGCACAGCGTGGTCGCGCAAATCACCGAGGGCACAGCGTTCGACAAGCACGGACGCCCATTTAGGCGCCGCAATTTCGTTCCCGGCATCGTGCTGTTCGCGTCCCTGGTCTTGGCGACCCTGCTCATCTGGGTGATCGCGCTGTCGCGCCCGCCGGAGGTCCGGGAAGCCGAGGCGTGCAACCCGCCCCCGGTGCCGGCGGATTCCGAAACGACCGTGCCTGAGCTCGGCGAGCAGGTGGCCCGGGACGAAATGATCGACGTCACGCCCGCGAAGCTGGCCGACACCCGGATTCGCGTGCTGAACGCCAGCGGGCAAGGCGGACAAGCTGCCGAGGTGGCCGGCGCGCTACGGGACCTCGGCTTCGCCGAGCCCGAGGCCGCAAATGACCCGATCTACTCCACGGTGCGGCTGGAATGCCAGGGCCAGATCCGGTTCGGACCGGCAGGTCGAGCCGCGGCAGCTGCGGTCTGGCTGGTGGCACCGTGCACCGAACTTTTCCAGGACGAGCGCACCGATGACACCGTCGACCTGGCCCTGGGCACCGGCTTCACCGAGTTGAGCCGCAGCGACAACATCGACGCGGTGCTCGCCAGCCTGTTGCCCGAAGCCACCCAGCCGGCCGATCCCGCGCTACTGTCCAAGATCCACGACGGGGCCTGCTGAGCCCCAGTCCGGTGCGACCTCGGGCTGGCTACATTCCTCCGCAGCGTGCCAGCACATCGTCGAATGCGGCGCTGATCCCCGGTGCTGCGGCCACCACCAGATCGGGCCGTCCGGCCGCTCCCGGAAGCCGGACCCGCGCACCCGCCTCGGCGGCGATCAGCGCCCCCGCGGCCCAGTCCCACGCCTGCACGCCATCCTCGTAATAGGCATCCAGCCGGCCCGCGGCCACCATGCACAGGTCCAGTGCGCATGAGCCGATCCGGCGCAGGTCGCGAACCTCGGGCAGCAGCCTGGCCACGATCTCGCCCTGCCGCCTGCGGCGATCCGGCCGATAGGAAAAGCCGGTGCCCACCAGCGCGGCCGGCAGTTCGGTGATCTCGCTGCAACGCAGCTCGATACTGACCCCGCCACGATGCATCCGGGAGCCGTGACCCAACGCCGCCGAAAACAGAACTCCGGCGGCGACGTCGGCGACGGCTCCGGCTATAGAGGTGCCGTCCCGCTGCACACCGACCGAGACCGCGTACGCCTCGATCCCGTACATGAAGTTCACCGTGCCGTCGATCGGGTCTAGCACCCAGGTGAGCACGCCGTCGGCCGGTCCGGCCGATCCGCCCTCCTCTTCGCCGAGGATTCGCTCGCCAGGGCGCAGGTCGGCGAGCCGACTGCGCAGCAGCCGTTCGGTCTCAGTGTCGACCACGGTCACGGGGTCGGTCGGGGTGCTCTTCGCGCGCACGGCCGTCGCCGCAGTCCGGCCTGCCGCGCCGATTCCGAAGACCTCGGTACGGCGCCGCCTGACAAAGGCCGCAGCCTCGGCCGCCAATTTCTCGGCCACCGAGCGAAGTAGCGCCGGGTCGGTGTCGGGTGCGGTCACCGCTCCATCGCAACACATCCGCCGAACACCCACTTAACGGGTTGCCAGACTGGCACACTCCAGGATCGACGAGCCGATATGGTGTGGGCCGCGCCCGGCCGCCGGTACGGGGCAACCGCGCCGAATACTTCGAAACCGCCAACGGCCGCCCACAGCGCAGAGGAGCTTTTCATGAACGCCACCGATCCAACCGAGACCGGATCCGGCGCCAGGGTTCAGCGCCGTGGGTTCGGCATCGACGTTGGCGGCAGCGGCGTCAAGGGCGGCGTCGTTGACCTCGACACCGGACTGCTCATCGGAGAGCGTTTCAAACTGCTCACCCCGCAGCCGGCCACCCCGGAATCGGTCGCCGCGACGATCGCCGAGGTCGTAGCGCACTTCGGGTGGACCGGCCCCTTGGGGGTGACCTACCCCGGGGTGGTGACGGACGGAATCGTTCGCACGGCCGCCAACGTCGATAAGGGCTGGATAGGCGCCAACGCCCGAGAAGTGATCAGCGGGGCGCTTGGCGGTCAGCGGGTGACCGTGCTCAACGATGCCGACGCGGCCGGACTGGCCGAGGAAAGGTATGGCGCCGGCAGGGACAACACCGGAGTGATCGTGTTGTTGACGTTCGGCACCGGCATCGGCTCTGCGGTCATCCACAACGGTGCCCTGCTGCCCAATACCGAATTCGGGCACCTCGAGGTCGACGGAAAGGAGGCCGAGCATCGGGCGGCGAGCTCGGTCAAGGAACGCAAGGGCTGGAGCTATGAGCGCTGGACCAAAGAGGTGACCAAGGTGCTTGTGGCAATCGAGAACGCGATCTGGCCCGACCTGTTCATCGTAGGCGGCGGCATCAGCCGCAAGGCGGAAAAATGGGTTCCGCTGTTGGAGAACCGCACCCGCGTTGTCGCGGCCGCGCTGCAGAACAGCGCGGGCATCGTGGGCGCCGCGATGTCGGCCGACACCGACGTAACCGCTACCCACAAGTAACATTTTGGCTCCCAATGAATCGAACGCGCCCGATTTGCCGCTCTGCGCAGCACTGACCCACACTGTCGTTACAATGGTCCGCGGCGGCCGGCTACCGAGTAGCAGCGGATGTATCCCACCGGGAAATGCCGCAGTGAGACCGCCGCCTACATTCGACACAGCCGACACTTTTCGGTGACGCACGTGTGCGCTCCGAAACCCGCACGACCGAAAGGGTGTACGTGCCAGCGACAAAGGCAAACCCGGCAACCGATGAGCCGGTGAAGCGCACTGCCACCAAGACGCCGGGAAAAAAAGCTGCGCCGGCGAAGGCCGCGAAATCAGCGAATGGGACGGCGCCCGCCAAGAAGGCCGCCAAGGCGGCACTTGGGACGGAGCCTGCCAAGAAGGCCGCCAAGAGCACCGGGACCTCCAAAAGCACGGACCCATCTAAAACCGCCGGGTCGAAAGAAGTTAAACCGCGTGCCGCCAAAGCTGCGGACGCGCCCCCACCGCGTAGCCGCGCGAAGAAGGCCTCCGCACCTGCCACCGCTCCCGCCGCACCAGTCGCCGAGCCGGCAGAGGACCAGCTGCCCGACTCCGACTCCGTCGACGTCGATGCCGGCCTGGATCTCGAGGTCGACGTCACCGACCTCGACCTGGACGATCTCGTCGGCGACGAACCCGACGACGAGACGCCGGATGCCGCCGAGCCCGGCGCGAAGGCGAACGCCGATGCCGACGGCGAAGTAATCGCCGCCCAGGAGAAGACCGACGACGCCGTCAAGGACGACGAAACCGACGACGACGGGATCGCGGAACCGTCGGAGAAGGATAAGGCTTCCGGCGATTTCGTATGGGACGAAGAAGAATCCGAGGCATTGCGCCAGGCCCGCAAAGATGCCGAACTGACGGCTTCGGCGGACTCGGTCCGCGCGTATCTCAAGCAGATCGGCAAGGTTGCGCTGCTCAACGCCGAAGAAGAGGTCGAGCTTGCCAAGCGCATCGAGGCGGGGCTCTACTGCACGCAGTTGATGACGGAGTTCATGGAGCGTGGCGAGAAGCTGACCACCGCCCAGCGCCGGGATTATCAGTGGATCTGTCGGGACGGCGACCGGGCAAAGAACCATTTGCTGGAGGCGAATCTGCGTTTGGTGGTTTCGCTGGCCAAGCGCTACACCGGCCGCGGCATGGCGTTCCTGGATTTGATCCAGGAGGGCAATTTAGGCCTCATTCGTGCGGTGGAGAAGTTCGACTACACCAAGGGTTACAAGTTCTCCACATACGCGACATGGTGGATCCGCCAGGCGATCACCCGCGCGATGGCCGACCAGGCGAGAACGATCCGCATCCCGGTGCACATGGTCGAGGTGATCAACAAGCTCGGCCGGATCCAGCGCGAGTTGCTCCAGGATTTGGGCCGCGAGCCCACTCCCGAAGAGCTGGCGAAGGAAATGGATATCACCCCCGAGAAGGTGCTGGAGATCCAGCAGTACGCCCGCGAGCCCATCTCACTGGACCAAACCATCGGCGACGAGGGCGATTCCCAGCTGGGTGATTTCATCGAGGACAGTGAAGCTGTGGTGGCCGTGGACGCGGTGTCGTTCACGCTGCTGCAGGATCAGCTGCAGTCAGTGCTGGAGACGCTTTCGGAACGCGAGGCGGGCGTCGTTCGGCTGCGCTTCGGCCTCACCGACGGACAACCACGCACGCTGGACGAGATCGGCCAGGTCTACGGGGTCACCCGGGAGCGGATCCGTCAGATCGAATCCAAAACGATGTCGAAGTTGAGGCACCCCAGCCGTTCCCAAGTCTTGCGCGACTACCTGGACTGAGCGACACTCCCGATTCTCGTCTGACAGGGGTTTAGGATCGATCGCTCCGGGCCCTAGGCCCTCGGGAGGGCGAAACGTCGAGGAAGCGTCTTCTTGCATCGCTTACAGGTATATGTCTGACGACGCAGCAACAACAGCATCTTGCGGCTGCAAACCCCACATTTCACTCTCCCGCGTGGGGTGACGCCACTGCCTGAGGCAGCGCCCTCTTTCGTGGACGGGATCCTACACATCGAAATCGCGACCACAGCGCAGACTCAGAGCAGTTCCGGCGCCCCGGCCAAGTGAGCACCCCCGGATCGCGCAACGTCTATAGCGGCGACGGGGAATTCGCCGACGTGGGCACCGGGACAGGCGTGGGGACCGGCATCGGCGTGGGGACCGGGATAGGCGCCGCCGGAACCGGAGGCGCCAGTGCCGGAGCTTCGAGTACTGACTCCTGCTGTGGCCCAGGTGCCGCTTCTGCGGGCGCGGGAGCAGGAGCCGCCGAGGGAGGTTCCGCTGGCAGCGGGGCCGTGGGAGCCGGGGCGAGGTCTGCCGTGAGCGCCGTCACGCATGGCGTCGTCACATCCATGTCGGTGGGGAACGGGCGCCCGGCTCCGTCCAAACAGGCTTGGTAACACCGTTGGTGACTCATCCCGAATGCCATGGCGGTCTCGCAGTGACTGAAACTGCCGTCCGCCAATGGAGCCTGGTCGCAGTACCCGCCGCCGAAACCGGCGAATGACGTGGTCTGACATTCCCCCGGGATGGCGCGTGCCGGTGCGGCGCTCGGAACCAGCGAAAAACAACCGAGCGCTGCCGCAGCAGCGGTGAACAGTGCCGTCTTCCACATTATGACTCCGGGTAACCATTGTGAATTGTGATGTTCCTGTTACTCCTGTGCAATGCGAGCATAGGTCGAACATCCGAGCCGCATGGCCGATTTGCTCGATTCCGCCGGACCATGCCCCCCGACCACTGCCAAGCGCGACCACACGCCCGACACATCGGCCCGGCGCTCTCGGAGAATGCACCCCCTGCCACGGTCCGGTGTCGATCTCTGGTGCACAATGATCGACTATCGACATCGCAACGGCCGCCCTGCTTGTTGCGGCGCTCCTATTGACCGCGGCCGCATTGTTTCGTCGCGGCCCCCTCGGGCAAGCCTTTCTTTCCGCTGGCCTATTCGTCGCATTGGCGGCGCTGGCGGTCGGGATCAACATGGACTGGCTGGCGGGTATCGACGCATCCGTCGAGGCATGGTTCGGGTCACACCGGTCTCCGCGTGAAAAGCTTGACGCGAGAACGATCTTCAGGTTCATCGGTGAGCCGACCTATGTCGCCTCAGCAGCAGTTGTTTGCGGTGGCCTTCTCGCGATGCAGGCCCGTTCCGTGGTTCGCGCTGCGCTCGTGATCGGTGCGGTTGCAGTTGGGGTGGTGGTCGAACAGGCGCTCAAGGCGACAGTCACGCGGACGGCCACAGTCGTAGCCGAACAGCAGGACAAACCAATAGCCGCCTACCAGAACACATTTCCATCCGGCCACGTAACCGGAAGCGCGGCGCTGCTCGGCACGATCGCCGTGTGCCTCGGTGCCGAATGCAACCGCACCCTCAAGGCGCTACTCGCCGGTCTTGTGGTGGCCGCCGTACTATTCGTCGGGTACCTCACCTTGTACGTCCGAGCGCACACCTTCAGCGACGTCATCGGCGGGATGTTCCTCGGCGGGGCGCTGGTCGCGCTGAGCGCCGCGCTCCTGGGTGCGTCCGAAGCGAGGGTCACTCGAGATAGGGCTGCGGATTCCCCCGGCCAGTGAGACTGATGCGCCCCCGGAAAAGTCGACTCGGCATCGACTACAAGCGGGCGAACTCTCCGCAGACTGCTGTCGGTAGGTCGCCAGCGCCACCTCAGCACCTGCGCGGCAGGAACACGCCGTGCCGGTCCGGCAGGTAGGCCCGGACATCCGTCACCGCCGAGACCGGCAGCGGACCGTACAGATGCGGAAAAAGCATCCCGCCAGGATCGATCGGAAGCCCTGACTCCCAGCGAACCGGCGACGAAAGCCGCGTGGCATCGATGTGCAGAATGAGAAGATCCGTCCGGCCGGCGTACAGCCGGTTGGCGGGCAGGTGCACCTGGCCGGGACTCGAGAGGTGCACGAAGCCCACCTCGCGCAACGAATCGGGCCGCAGCGCCCCGGACTCCTGGGCCTCTTGCCACTGGGCCGCGGCGCACAAATGAACGAGTACCGCAGCACCGGGAGTCCGCGTGCCGCCCATAGCTTCCAACCCTCCGTCCAGAAATCCGGGCGCGTGAGACACGACACACCGTAAACCTCCGGGGAACAAGGCCGGATTCGTCAGCGTCTGACACAGTAGATGTACGTCGTTACCCCCTACGGAGGTGCCATGACCGCAACGCTCACCAGTCCCCCATTGACCAAGGCTGACCGGTGCGACCGTTGCGGCGCAGCCGCACGCGTACGGGCCAAACTTCCGTCGGGCGCCGAATTACTGTTCTGCCAGCACCACGCCAACGAACACGAGGCGAAGTTGGTCGAGTTGGCGGCGGTCCTCGAAGTAAGCCAGTTGGAGCCTTAGCCGCTGATCGGCAATGCTGGTCTGGTCATGGGTGACCGATCAGTGCAGACATCGCGGCCATTGCGGCCTTCGCGTCATCACATTCGGCACATCATCGGCCGCACGCTGTCCAAAAGCTGGGACGACTCGATCTTCTCCGAGTCCGCCCAGGCTGCCTTCTGGTGCGCCTTGTCGCTCCCTCCCCTTCTGCTGGGAATGTTGGGGAGCTTGGCCTACATCGCTCCGCTGTTCGGACCGGACACCCTGCCGGTGATCCAGGAACAGTTGGTCAGCACCGCCGGGCGGTTCTTCTCGCCCAACGTGGTCACCGAGATCATCGAGCCGACAGTGCTCGACATCGTCAGGGGTGCCCGCGGCGAAGTTGTGTCGCTGGGATTCGTCATTTCGCTGTGGGCAGGCTCGTCGGCCATTTCCGCATTCGTGGATTCGGTGACCGAGGCACATGGACAGACCCCGTTGCGCCACCCCGTGCGGCAACGGTTCTTCTCGCTGGGCCTGTATGTCGTCACACTGGTCGGCGCCATCGTCACCGCGCCGTTCCTTGCCTTGGGGCCACGCAAGGCCGCCGAATTCATCCCCGACAGTTGGAATCACATTCTGCGATTCGCCTATTACCCGGTGCTCTTCGTGGCGCTCGTCGTAGCGGTCAACCTGCTGTATCGGGTGTCGCTGCCCAAGCCGCTACCCTCGCACCGACTGCTGCCCGGTGCCGTGCTGGCCGCGGTGGTGTTCTTGATCGCCACCTGGGGACTGCGCGTCTACCTGACCTGGATCACCAGTACCGGCTACACATACGGCGCACTGGCTACGCCGATCGCGTTTCTGCTGTTCGCTTTTTTTCTGGGCTTCGCCATCATGCTCGGAGCCGAGTTGAACGCGGCCGTCGAAGAAGAATGGCCGGCCCCGGACACCCACATCACGCGATTCCGTTGGTGGCTGGAGTCGAAAGCCGAGTCGCTCAACGGGAACAGGAACCCGCCTTCGGCCGGCTAGACCGGCAGCACCAACAGCGGCGATGGCGCTATTTCTTGAGCTGATCGTAGATTTTCTTGCAGTCAGGACACACCGGCGACCCCGGCTTGGCCGACCGCGTCACCGGGAACACCTCGCCGCACAACGCCACGACGTGGGTGCCCATCACCGCGCTCTCGGCGATCTTGTTCTTCCTCACGTAGTGAAAGACCTTAGGGGTGTCGTCACCGGTCCCGTCGTCGACGCGTTCGTCGGCGTCGGGGCGCTCGATCGTCTGGGTATCCATCCCCTCATTCTGCCTTGCCATGAATCGGTAAGAAATGCTGCGCTTGCACGCTGTCGCCGATGTCGAGCCGATGTGGAACAGTGGAGGAATGAAACGAGGCCAAGAGCTGAGTTTCGACGACGAGGGTCGACCCGTCTTGATCACCGGGGCAGCTCCCGCCTACGAGGAACAGCACCGTCAGCGAGTACGCAAGTACCTCACGCTGATGTCGTTTCGCGTCCCAGCACTGATTCTGGCTGCGGTGGCCTACGGGACCTGGCACAACGGTCTGCTGTCGCTCGCAATCATCGTGGTATCGATTCCTTTGCCGTGGATTGCTGTGCTGATCGCCAACGACAGACCACCCCGGCGCGCCGAGGAACCGCGACGCTACGAGGCCAGGCGACGGATTCCGCTGTTCCCGACGGCCGAGCGCCCCGCTATCGAGGGCATGTATCCCGGAGCGGCGTCGCATCAGGCTGCTGATTCAGAAAACGACTCACACGATTTCCCCGGCGAACGCCCCCACTGAGCGACTTCTGACCGACTTCTCAGCACATTCTCAGGTCGACCTCCGATAACTGCAGCTCAGGAGGTGTTAACCCGGGGGACTTTGGGAACTCTTTCCGGGCTTGGGCCGTTGTAGCTCATGAACGTTCGACCCGATCAGGAGGCCGTTATGGCAAATTCCACCAGCAATCGCGTTGACAACAATCTGGATGCCCAAAGCCCGGCCGCGGACCTCGTGCGGGTGTACTTGAACGGCATCGGCAAGACCGCGTTGCTTAACGCCGCCGACGAGGTGGAACTCGCCAAACGCATCGAGGCCGGCCTCTACGCGCAACATTTGCTTGCCACCCGCAAGCGGTTGGGCGAGGCCCGCAAGCGTGACCTCGCGGTGGTCGTGCGAGACGGTGAGGCTGCGCGGCGCCATCTGCTGGAAGCAAACCTGCGATTGGTGGTTTCGCTGGCCAAGCGTTACACCGGACGCGGTATGCCTTTGCTGGATCTTATTCAGGAGGGCAACCTGGGCCTGATTCGCGCGATGGAGAAGTTCGACTACGCGAAGGGATTCAAGTTCTCGACCTATGCCACCTGGTGGATCCGTCAGGCGATCACCCGCGGGATGGCCGACCAGAGCCGCACCATTCGGCTCCCCGTCCATCTCGTCGAGCAGGTCAACAAGCTCGCCAGGATCAAGCGAGAGATGCACCAGAATCTGGGCCGCGACGCGACTGAGGACGAACTCGCCGAAGAGTCGGGAATTCCGGCCGAAAAGATCGCGGACCTGCTCTCGCACAGCCGCGATCCGGTGAGCCTGGACATGCCGGTGGGCAGTGACGAAGAGGCCCCGCTGGGTGACTTCATCGAAGACGCCGAGGCGATGTCGGCCGAGAACGCCGTGATCTCCGAACTGCTGCACACCGACATTCGGTATGTGCTAGCCACCCTTGATGAACGTGAGCAACAGGTAATTCGGCTGCGATTCGGTCTGGATGATGGCCAGCCCCGAACCCTCGACCAGATCGGCAAGCTATTCGGGCTCTCCCGCGAACGAGTGCGTCAGATCGAGCGCGAGGTGATGGCCAAGCTGCGAAACGGCGAGCGTGCCGACCGTCTGCGCTCGTACGCCAGCTGACACTACGGTATGCCCTCCGGCCCCGGCGGCCACCGGGTTCCGGGCACACTCAGATTCGGGTCAGCATCGATGCGGCGCAGTTCAGCGGGGTGGACGAGTAGACTTTCCCCGACGAAGGGCTGCGAATGAACGATCTTGTCGATACCACCGAAATGTACCTGCGAACCATCTATGACCTCGAGGAAGAGGGGGTCGTCCCGCTGCGGGCGCGGATCGCGGAACGCCTCGACCAGAGTGGCCCCACCGTGAGCCAGACCGTCGCTCGCATGGAGCGGGATGGACTGCTGCACGTCGCAGGTGATCGACATTTGGAGTTGACCGCGAAAGGCCGCGCGCTGGCTATCGCGGTCATGCGAAAGCACCGGCTTGCAGAGAGACTGCTGGTGGACGTCATCGGCCTGCCGTGGGAAGAAGTGCATGCCGAGGCCTGCCGCTGGGAGCACGTCATGAGCGAAGACGTCGAGAGGCGGCTCGTCCAGGTCCTCGACAACCCCACCACTTCCCCCTTCGGGAACCCGATCCCGGGGTTGGCTGACCTCGGCGTTGACGAGAACCGGATCAACGAAACCCTCAACCTGGTCCGCCTCACCGAGTTGCCCGCCGGCATGCCGGTCGCGGTCGTGGTGCGCCAGCTGACCGAACACGTTCAGGGCGACGTCAACCTGATCGCCCGACTCAAGGACGCCGGCGTAGTCCCCAACGCACGGGTGACGGTGCAGGTCAACAGTCATTGCGGCGTCATGATTGTCATCCCCGGGCATGAACAGGTCGAGTTACCCCACGAGATGGCCCACGCGGTGAAAGTCGAAAAGGTCTGATTCGTCCCAATAGTCGGGGCGCTAACCCGCACGTCGTCTGAACCGCCTGTTCGGCGGCAATCGGACACCGATTTGCTTGGCCAGGCGGTAGCCGGTACCGGCCAACTCGCGGATTTGGTCCGGTCGCATTCCCGACTGCAATGCGGTGTCGAGCATTCCGGCCATCCGGTGCATCGGAGCGCATCTCAACGCAGCATCCAACGCTATTCCGGCAAGCGGTCCGTCGCCTCGCGCGTACGCCGAGAACGCAAGCAGTACCAGCGCTTCCACGCGCCAAGGCTTCGGCAGTCGGCGGGCCAGATCGGCCCACAACGATTCCGCCGAGGCCGCATACTCCCCCACCGCCAGGGCGAACAAGGTGTCACGTACGCGCGGATCTGTGAGCGCCAGCGCCAATCGGACCAATTGTTCGTCGGTGAGCGGATGGCCCCCTCCAACAATCGTGGCGCAAGCTAGCACATGTTCGATATCGCTTCGACAATGCGCATCAGCGCGGTCAAGATCGATCGTCCCCTCTTGCTCGATAATCTGGGCCAACGTGGCACTGTGTTCGGGATCGATCGGGGCTACGACCGCGACCAATTCAGAGCGCTGGGTGTAGAGGCGACGGCCATCGAGGACAGCCGCCGCGGCCAGGGGCGATGCCGCCGGATCTTCGACCGCTCCTGAGCGACCGCATCCGTCCGCGCAGTACCACCTACCACCGACCGCGACCTTGTCGACCACGTGCGCCGCGAACAATTCGATGTCCCACCTGGCCAGCTCGACGGCCAAGTGCTGGGACAGTTCGCGGTACTCGTCGGCGCACATCTGGCAGTCGGCACCTTCAGCGTCCACGATCACCGCGATGGCGACCGCGGCTCTGGACGCGGCCGCCAGTTCCGCCAGGTGGCTGACTGAATCTCCGAACTCATCGCGGGACAGGTCGGCGCGCAAGACGGGGCCCATTTCCCTGTCTGCGGCGGTGACAAGCACCAGCGATTTCTCGGGCACGAAGCCCAGCACGGCAGGTAGCGCCGCAATGAGGACACCGGGTCGGTCGAGCGGGGAATCGGGGCGATGTGTTGTGGACATACGCCAAACCTGGCAAGACCGGCAGACGAAGATCGGGCGATGGCGGTCTCCGAGACCTGATCGGTGGATAGAAAGGGAATTGGGGATGGATGAACGGCAGTCCGCATGCGAGATTCAGACAACCGGCGTATACACCTAAGTGCTATGGATTCCACACAGGAATACGACCTCGTTGTCATCGGATCCGGTCCGGGCGGGCAGAAGGCGGCCATCGCCGCGGCTAAGCTGGGCAAGTCCGTCGCCGTCATCGAGCGCGGGCTGATGCTGGGCGGGGTGTGTGTCAACACCGGCACCATCCCCTCGAAAACGCTGCGCGAGGCCGTTGTCTATCTCACCGGGATGAATCAGCGCGAGCTTTACGGTGCCAGCTACCGGGTCAAGGAGCGGATCACTCCCTCGGACCTCCTCGCGCGTACTCAGCACGTGATCGGCCGGGAGATCGATGTGGTACGTGCCCAGCTGATGCGCAATCGGGTCGAGCTTTTCGTAGGGCACGCCCGGTTTCTGGATGCCCACACCATTCTTGTCCACGACCCCAGCCGCGCCGAGCGGGTGACTGTCACTGGCCGCTACGTGGTGATCGCCACCGGCACCAAGCCCGCACGTCCCGCCGGCGTGGAATTCGACGAGAACCGTGTTCTCGACTCCGACGGCATCCTCGACCTCAAGTCGATTCCCGCCTCGATGGTCGTGGTCGGCGCTGGGGTGATCGGTATCGAATATGCATCGATGTTCGCGGCGCTGGGCACCAAAGTCACCGTCGTCGAGAAGCGCTCGAACATGCTGGAGTTCTGCGACCCCGAGATCATCGAGGCGCTGAAGTTCCACCTGCGCGACCTGGCCGTGACGTTCCGGTTCGGCGAGGAGGTCACCGCCGTCGATGTCGGCTCCGCCGGCACCATCACCACATTGGGGAGCGGCAAGCAGATTCCGGCCGAGACGGTCATGTACTCAGCCGGCCGGCAGGGTCAGACCGAACACCTGGATCTCGCGAACGCGGGCCTGGAGGCCGACAACCGCGGCCGGATCTTCGTCGACGACGACTACCGGACCAAGGTTGACCACATCTACGCGGTGGGCGACGTCATCGGGTTTCCGGCCCTGGCGGCGACCTCCATGGAGCAGGGTAGATTAGCCGCCTATCACGCGTTCGGTGAGCCCTGTAAGGGGATGACCGAACTCCAGCCGATCGGCATCTACTCGATACCGGAGGTGTCTTACGTCGGCGCCACAGAGGTGGAGCTGACCAGGGACGCGGTGCCGTACGAGGTCGGCGTGTCCCGATATCGCGAGCTGGCGCGCGGTCAGATCGCCGGCGACTCCTACGGCATGCTCAAGCTGCTCGTGTCGACCGAGGACCTGCGCCTACTCGGCGTTCACATCTTCGGTAGCAATGCCACCGAGATGGTGCACATCGGCCAGGCCGTGATGGGTTGCCATGGCACTGTGGAATACCTTGTTGATGCGGTGTTCAATTACCCGACATTCTCCGAGGCCTACAAAGTGGCCGCACTCGACGTCATGAACAAGCTGCGCGACCTGCACCAGTTCAGATCCTGAACAGGCACCGGCGCGGGACGCCCCGGCCCGCTCGACCGGCCGGCCGCGCCGTTCGCGGAATTGCGCGCCGAGGCCATGTGTTCGAACAAATGGGTGACGGCCGGCATACCGCCGCGCAGGCGCCCACGAATGCGGGAGACTAGAGAGATCACGGCGGTTTCCGATGATGCCGTACAGCACGAAAGGAGGCGAAGTGGCTGACGAGATTGGCGACATGGCCGGCGACCCCGGTCACCATTACCAACCTGAGCAGACCGGCATGTATGAGCTCGAATTCCCGGCCCCGCAGCTCTCCTCGGCAGATGGCCGCGGCCCGGTGCTCATCCATGCCCTGGAGGGCTTTTCAGACGCCGGCCGGGCGATCAAACTGGCCGCCGATCACCTCAAGAACACGCTCGATACTGAATTGGTCGCTTCGTTCGCTATCGACGACTTGCTCGACTACCGGTCGCGGCGACCGTTGATGACATTCAAGACCGATCACTTCACCCACTACGAGAATCCCGAACTGAATCTGTACGCGTTACACGACAGCGTCGGGACGCCATTTCTGTTACTTGCCGGCCTGGAACCCGACCTGCGTTGGGAGCGTTTCATCACCGCGGTGCGACTACTTGCCGAACGCCTCGGGGTACGTCGAATCATCGGCCTGGGCGCCATCCCGATGGCCGTTCCGCACACTCGGCCGATGACGCTTACCGCGCACTCCAACGACAAGGAACTCATCGCCGATCACCAGCCCTGGGTCGGCGAGGTACAGGTGCCGAGCAGTGTGTCCAACCTCCTCGAGTTCCGGATGGCGCAACATGGCCATGAGGTGGTCGGTTTCACCGCCCACGTCCCGCACTACCTGGCCCAGACCGACTACCCGTCGGCCGCCGAGACCTTGCTGTCGGAGGTCGCCCGGAGCGGTTCGCTGCAGATCCCGACCTCCGCGCTGGCCGAAGCGGCCGCCGAGGTCCACGCCAAGGTCAACGAGCAGGTGGCGGCGAGTGCAGAAGTCGCTCAAGTGGTGGAGGCGCTGGAGCGACAGTACGATGCTTTCGTCGCCGCACAGGAGAACCGGTCCCTCCTGGCGCGTGACGAGGATCTGCCTAGCGGGGAAGAACTCGGCGCCGAGTTCGAGCGGTTCCTCGCCCAACAGACCGGGGAGAAGGACAGAAAAGACGGGGACAATCCGACCGAGAGTTCCTGATTGATGCGCTAGCCGCCACCGACCCGACGACGAAGTGGGCGACATGACCGTGATCCTGAGGTTTGCGTCATGACCAAACGCAAGCCGAACCTGCGCTCTGTGCGCGAGCTCACGCCCACGCTGCAGTATCGAACGATCCACGGATATCGCCGGGCTTTCCGGGTGGCCGGATCGGGTCCGGCAATCCTGCTGATCCACGGAATCGGCGACAACTCCACAACCTGGAGCGCCGTGCAGACCAAGCTCGCACAGCGCTTCACAGTTATCGCGCCGGATCTGCTCGGCCACGGCAAATCGGACAAGCCGCGAGCCGACTACTCGGTGGCTGCCTACGCCAACGGAATGCGCGATCTGCTCAGTGTGCTGGAGATCGACAGAGTCACGGTGATCGGCCATTCTCTGGGCGGCGGCGTGGCGATGCAGTTCGCCTACCAATTCCCCCAGCTGGTGGACCGGATGGTCCTCGTCGGCGCGGGCGGGGTCACCAAAGAGGTCAACGTGGTGCTGCGGATCGCCTCACTGCCCATGGGAAGTGAGGCGCTGGCCCTACTCCGGATTCCCCTCGTGCTTCCCGCGCTGCAGGTCCTCGGGCGCGTCGGTGGTGCGTTGTTCGGCTCCACCGGGGTGGGTCGCGACATCCCAAACATGTTGCGAATCCTCGAAGATCTACCGGAACCCACGGCTTCCGCGGCATTCGCCAGAACGCTTCGGGCGGTAGTCGACTGGCGCGGCCAGGTGGTCACCATGCTGGATCGATGCTATTTGACGCAATCCGTTCCCGTGCAGCTAATCTGGGGTAGTCAAGATTCCGTCATCCCGGTCAGCCATGCCGAGTTGGCGCACGCAGCGATGCCAGGCTCGCAGCTGAAGATCTTCGAGGGCTCCGGTCATTTCCCGTTCCACGATGACCCCGACCGCTTTGTCGAGGACGTGCAGCGATTCATCGAATCCACCGAACCCGCGGTGCACGACCAGGAGTACCTTCGAAGCCTGCTGCGGGCCGGCGTCAGCGAGGGCACCATATCGGGTCCGGTGGACACCCGCGTGGCGGTGCTGGACGCGATGGGCGCCGACGAACGCAGCGCAACCTGACCCCAGCCGCGGCCTTCCACGTAGCATCGAATTATGGCCATCGACGTGAGAGTGCTACGCGTATTCACCGATCGTGACGGCAGATTCGGCAATCCACTGGGCGTCGTCGACGCGGCCACGGTGGGCCCGCCGGACCGCCAGCGAATTGCCACTGAGCTGGGTTATAGCGAAACAATATTCGTGACGGTGCCCGATGCGGGATCGAGCACCGCGCATGCGCACATCCACACACCGACAACCGAACTCCCCTTCGCCGGCCACCCCACAGTCGGCGCGTCCTGGTGGCTGATGAATCAGGGCAAGCCGGTGAAGACACTGCAGGTGCCCGCCGGGATCGTGCCGGTGAGCTATGACGACCAACTGACTTCCGTCAGTGCCCGCGCCGAATGGGCACCCGACTTCTCGATACACAACCTCGGCACGGTCGATGACCTATCGGCCGCGGATCCCGATGAGTACGCCGACGACGCTCAGCACTATCTGTGGACCTGGTTGGACGAACCTGCCGGAACCATCAGAGCCCGGGTCTTCGCCCCCAACCTGGGGGTTCCCGAGGATGAAGCCACAGGCGCAGCCGCCGTCCGGATGACCGAACACCTCAGTCGCGACCTGACAATCGTGCAGGGGCGCGGATCAATCATCGAGACCACCTGGAGCGCCGATGGTTGGGTGCGGGTCGCCGGGCGTGTGGTCGATGACGGAACCCATCACATCGACTGAGCAGCCTCGCCCTTAGGTCCGGCCGCGCGAGCCCCGATGGAGCGGTGAGCCCGCAGGGCCTCGATCTCCCGCTCAAAGTCCTCGGCGGAGGAGAACGACCGGTAAACCGAGGCGAATCGCAGGTAGGCCACCTCGTCGAGCTCACGCAATGGCCCGAGAATCGCCAGGCCCACCTCGTGGCTCGGTACTTCCGGTGAACCCGTGGCACGAACCGCGTCTTCAACCTGCTGAGCCAGTAGATTGAGCGCATCGTCGTCCACCTGGCGTCCCTGACAGGATCGGCGCACGCCCGTGATGACCTTCTCCCGGCTGAATGGCTCAGTCACGCCGCTCCGCTTGACTACCGCCAGCACCGCCGTCTCGACTGTCGTGAACCGGCGCCCGCATTCAGGGCACGACCTGCGACGTCGAATTGCCTGTCCTTCGTCAGTCTCGCGGGAGTCGACCACCCTGGAATCCGGATTACGGCAGAACGGACAATGCATCACCGCTCCTTCACCGTATCTACAGGCAACCGCTTCAAACGTCTTCGAGCGTACCTGCGCGGCCCGGGACCGGCCCGAGCACGGGCCAGTTGGCGTATAGAACATATGGCGGCTCCTGATAATGCTTGAACGCAACGGATTTCAAACCAGCGATGACGGCATCAGCCGACCGGCGCGATAAGCGTCTGCCCAGCCGTCAGACCGACCGACTCTAATTCGTTCAGCACGCGAATCCGTTCGATGACATCCCCCACCGGCGCCCCGGGCGCCACCCGCTGCGCCAGCCCTTGCAGCGACTCACCGGCCTGCACCTGCACGACCGCCAAACGAGCGGGAATCTCGGAATTGTCTCCGACCACGCCGCCGAACTGGGCGATCAAGCCCAGCCACAGGGTGATCGCACCGGCGATCAGAGCCAACATCACCGTGGTCGCCGGAGTAACCGGACGCCGATGGGACGCACGCGAAGCGAGCACTCCGGTACCGCGGTAGCGCATCGCCGCCGTCCTGCTTCGCGGTGCCCGCGAGGCGTGGAGCGAGTGGGGCGAGCGCGTCGCGCGCCGCCTGCGGCTCACCGCAGCCCGCCGCAGGCTCGACATCCCGCGGGCGGCCGCCGGAACGGCGCCAGGTCCGTCTCCGGGGAGGGCTCGTTCGAGGCCTCGTGCCGTGCGAGTGGCCACTAGGGTGATCATCTGGCTGGTCATATGGCTGCCTTTCCGCTCAAGTCATTCGCTCTTATGTTCGAACCATACTCGATCATCTGTTCGATTGTTAGAACATGTGATCGAACTGTTGCGAAGGCTACAACGCTCCACTGACATGCCCCTTCGGCCGACCGCTTCCGACACGTGTCGAACACATGTTTGATTATGTTGGCCGTACGGACTACATTCGGCGTCATGAGCGATGACAGCAGTGGCAGCACCGACACCACGGCGGGGCGGGATGTCCGCGACTCCGGCCTCACCGAGCGTCAACGCACGATCCTCGACGTCATCCGCGCCTCGGTGACCACGCGTGGGTATCCGCCAAGCATTAGAGAGATCGGCGATGCCGTTGGGCTGACCTCGACCTCCTCGGTCGCCCACCAATTACGAACCCTCGAACGCAAGGGCTATCTACGCCGCGACGCCAACCGACCTCGCGCGGTCGACGTACGGGGTCCGAACGAGGGTGTGGCACCGATGGCGACAACCGAGGTGGCGGGTTCTGACGCGCTGCCGGAGCCGACGTACGTTCCAGTACTGGGTCGCATCGCTGCAGGTGGGCCCATCTTGGCCGAGGAAGCAGTCGAAGACGTATTCCCGCTACCACGTGAACTGGTCGGCGAGGGTTCGTTGTTCCTACTCAAGGTGGTTGGTGAATCCATGGTCGATGCCGCGATCTGCGACGGCGACTGGGTGGTGGTCAGGCAACAGAACGTCGCCGAAAACGGCGATATCGTCGCGGCGATGATCGACGGGGAAGCCACCGTGAAGACCTTCAAACGCACCCGCGGTCAGGTTTGGTTGATACCGCACAACCCAGCGTTCGACCCCATCCCCGGCAATGACGCCGCCGTGTTGGGCAAGGTGGTGACGGTTATCCGGAAAGTCTGATGCTGCGCTGATGTCCTCTGATGTCCTCTGCTGCCCTAGGCCAACCGAGGGCTACTCCCCTTGGACGAAGCCATTCGTGCGAGCCATTTCTTCACTGGCGAACCAGATTTCGGCGGGCGCCTCATCATAGTCGACGCTGTCCGGCGTCCAGTACAGCCCGGACCGGGTGTCAGCCTTGATCGGATAGCCGTCGGGTACCTCGTTCGGATCGCCCAAAGGTAGGTGCACGGCTGGAGCCGCGGGCAAATCCTCGTCGACGTCAATCCGTGCGTGCCGGCCTGTGTCCGCGACCGGTTCGCGGTCCAGCAGCTCAGACGGCTCATCCTCGTCGGTGGGCACCTGATCGTCTTGCGATGCGACCTCCGCGGCGGTGGGGATTCTCGTAGGTGCGGTGTCGACGGCGTCGGGGTCTTCCTGATCCACGGCCAGTTCCCTGAACGCATCCTCGGACTCATGCGCTGACTCGGCCTGCACCGGCGAACCCCAGAAGCTCAACGGTCCGGACGAAAATTCCTCAGGCGCGGAGCTGGGCTGGCCGGCCTGGGTCAACGAGCCGAGACCCTCGCGGGCGTACCGGTCCCCGAACAAGGCGTCCTCGCCCCCGGATTCATCCCGATGATCCCCGGTCACCACGCCGGGGTCGAGACGCGACCCGTCGCCGTACCGATCTCCAGCATCGAAGCCGAACGGTTCCCCGTCGTCCCGACGGCGGTTGCGCATCGCGGCGACCGCCACCAGGCCCACCAACAGCAACACCGGCACGATCGCGAGCAGCCACCACCAAGTCCACCTGAACCACTTACCGTTGTCGCCCGAAGCCGCTGGCGGGGGCGGCACCTCCGATTCAGGAACCTGCAGGTCAGACAACTGTGACGCGAGATGCGCCGGTTCAGTACTGAACCTTTTCGTCTCAGTGTTCCAGGAGATGCTCCCACCACTGAAACTCTGAGTGATCACATCGCCGTTCTGAGTCTGGTCCGACTTGGGTACACCGATTTCGCCGGTGGCACCGCCGAGCTTCTGCCAGGCCGCGTTCATCGGCCCACGCACGATCACCGCGCCGTGGTCTGGTGTCCAGAAGATCACCGGCTTGTCCCTGGCGGCGAAACTACTCATCCGGCTCGCGGGCGCCACGCCACCGTCGACCTCACTGGTGATCGGGAACCCGAGATCACCTTCGGGGCCGCCGACGCTCTCGTATTTGGCCAGTACCTGGCCGGTCACCACGTTGGCGCCGGTGTTCGGGCTATAGAAGATCTTGCCGTTGACGAAGTCCTGACCGAACCCGTCAACCCCGATCGGGTAGGGCTCGCCCTGGGCGGCACCCAGCGGTCCCAGCGGTCCGCCGGCCGCGCGGCGCGCGGCATCGATCGCTGCCATCGGATCGTCGGGGACGGCCAGATTTGTCAGCTGTCCGGCCAGGTCCGGCGGCACGGTGGTGAACGTCTTGGTTTGAGAGTCATAAGACAGTTCGCCATTGGTGAACTTCTGCGAAACGACGGCACCGTTGTAGGTCGCGTCTTCGGCAGGCACGCCCAGTACGCCGGTCGATCCGCCCAGCTGGTCCCACGCCGCGTTGATGGCGCCCCGAACCACCCTCGCGCCGGTCTCCGCGGTCCAGAAGATCACGGGTTTATCGGACGCGCTGAATGTGCTGTTTCGACTTCCCGGCGCTCGGCCCGGACCCTCGTCAATGGTCGGAAAGCCCAGGTCGCTCTCGGCGGGACCACCGAGCGACTCGTACTTGGCGAGGATCGCGCCCTGCATCGAATGCGCGCCGGTGTCCGGCGTGAAGAACATCTTGCCCGACGCGAAGTTCTGCGCGAAGCCCGCGCCGGCCGGGTAGACGTCGCCGGATCTCGGGCCCAGCGGACCGGCATCCCCGCCATTCGCCTGCCAGGCCGCAGTAATCGCGTCGTTGGCATCGGACTCCGGCGACGCTGTGACTATCGGAGCCATCAGGAGCGCCGCGGCGACCCCGAGTAGCCCGATGGCCGCACGACCGACCACCCGTATGCGCAGCTTGGGCTGCCGGATCATTAATCCTCCCCGCGGTCGGCGACAGGTTTCTGTCGACAAAGCTCCAAAACGCACGGTCCGAAGCCTCGCCGAAGGTACCGCGTTCGTTCACTTTGCGTCAGTAGACGCCGATTACCAAGGAACCTCGCCGATAGACCAGCAAGATAATCACGTTGGCGGCAGTCCTCCATGGCCTCGGAAGCCGTCGTGACCATCCGTCAGACGCCGAGGCTTCGCCCGATGATCTCCTTCATGATCTCCGAAGTTCCACCATAAATAGTCTGCACGCGGGCATCGAGATACGCCCGCGCCACCGGGTACTCGCGCATATAGCCGTATCCGCCATGTAGTTGCAGACAACGGTCGATCAGGTGAACCTGCTTTTCGGTCGAATACCATTTGGCCATGGCAGCCTGCTCGGCGGTCAATCGATCATCGAGGTGCAGGCGAATGAATTCATCGACCATCATGCGCACCACGGTCGCTTCGGTGGCGAGTTCGGCCAGCAAGAAACGACTGTTCTGGAAGCTACCAATCGACTTTCCGAACGCCTTGCGTTCCTTGGTGTATTCGATCGTCTGAGTCAGGACCGCCTCCATTGCCGCGGCTGCCATCACAGCGATCGAGATCCGCTCCTGCGGCAAGTTCTGCATCAGGTAGATGAAGCCCTGCCCTTCTTCACCGAGCAGGTTCTCGACCGGCACCTTCACGTCGCTGAACGACAACTCGGCGGTGTCCTGCGCATCGAGACCGACTTTGTCCAGGTGGCGGCCACGTTCAAACCCCGGCATCCCGCGCTCCACCACCAGCAGCGAGAAACCCAGCGCACCTTTGTCGGGGTCGGTCTGAGCGACCACGATCACCAAGTCGGCGTGAATCCCGTTGGTGATGAACGTCTTGGAGCCGTTAAGAACGTAGTGGTCACCATCCCTGACCGCCCGCGTCTTGATCCCCTGCAGGTCACTCCCGGTGCCCGGCTCGGTCATGGCGATCGCGGTGATCAGCTCACCCGTGCAGAACTGCGGCAGCCAGCGCTGCTTCTGCTCCTCGGTGGTCAGCCTGATCAAATACGGTGCGGCGACGTCGTTGTGCAGGCTGAAGCCCAGGCCGCTGTATCGCCCAGCGGTCACCTCCTCGGTGACGATGGTGTTGTACCGGAAATCCGTAACTCCACCGCCGCCGTACTCCTCGGGTACCGCCATCCCCAGGAAGCCCTGTTTCCCGGCCTCCAGCCACACCCCGCGATCGACGATCTTGTCCTTCTCCCACTGTTCGTGAAACGGCGCCACGTGGCGGTCCAGGAACGCGCGAAAGGATTCGCGGAACAGGTCGTGCTCGGACTCGAACAGGGTCCGTTCGTAGGCGATCGCCGACGTGTGCGCAGATTTCATCTCAGAGCCCATGGAGTCCCTCCGTGGTCGGTACGGGCTGTTACCGCCAACGTACCCCATCCAACCGGATGGTTGGTCCCGGGAGGCGAGCTAAGGCCGAACATTCGCCCACGCCTGCGGAGCCGGGGGCTGCCGGCTACGACGTAGATTGAGCCCGCCGGTGCGCGCCGGCGCTGCGAGTCCCGCGCCGCCTGTTGCCCCGCGCCCCGTTTGCGGGTCCGCCGCGCCGCGGCCCGGCCCTGTGTTCGCGATTCGGCACGGTCGGCACCACCACTTTCGGCGCATCCCGCAGTGGCGCGAGCTCACCGACCAGCGCGTGCACCGCCGCCGACTCCGCGGTCACCTCCATGGGCCGGACGGTGATGCCCGCGCGACGCAGCAGCTGCTGAGTATCCCTGCGCTGTTCGGGCAGTACCACCGTGACGACGTCGCCGTCGCTGCCGGCGCGTGCGGTACGGCCCGAACGGTGAAGGTAGGCCTTGTGCTCCATGGGCGGATCGACGTGCACGACGAGCTCGACGTCGTCGACGTGTACACCACGAGCAGCGATGTCGGTGGCCACCAGAACCAGGGCGCTGCCGCTGGTGAAAGCAGCGAGGTTACGGTCGCGAGCAGGCTGGGACAGATTGCCGTGCAGGTCCACCGATGGCACACCCGATTCGGTCAGCTGTTTGGCCAGCTTGCGAGCCTGGTGCTTGGTCCGCATGAACAGAATTCGGCGTCCCGTTCCGGAGGCAAGCCGATGGACCAGTTCTTTCTTCTGTTGCGCACCGCCGACGTGGAAGACGTGATGGGTCATCGCCGCCGGCGCCTCGGTCAACTCATCGACCGAATGCAGCACCGGATCGCGAAGAAAACGCTGAACCAGCTTGTCGACCCCATTGTCCAGGGTCGCAGAGAACAGGAGTCGCTGGCCGCTCGTGGAAGTTGCCGCCAGAATGCGGGTGACCCCGGGGAGGAAACCGAGGTCAGCCATGTGGTCGGCCTCGTCAAGCACCGTGACGGCCACTTCGTCGAGACGGAGAAGCTTCTGGCCCATCAGGTCCTCGAGCCGGCCCGGGCAGGCCACCACGATTTCGACACCCGAACGGAGCGCACTTACCTGTCTGGCCTGAGATACGCCGCCGTAGATCGTTGTCACCCGCAACCCCGACGCCGTGGCCAGGGGTTGCAGCACGGCCGTGATCTGGGTCGCTAGTTCCCGGGTGGGAGCCAGAACCAGACCAGTCGGACGTGACGGCTGCGCCCTGCGGCGCGCCAACCTCGCCACCAACGGGAGGCAGAACGCGAGCGTCTTTCCACTCCCGGTCTTACCGCGGCCGAGCACGTCGCGCCCGGAAAGGGCGTCGGGCAGCGTCGCCGCTTGGATGGGGAACGGCTCGGTGATGCCGCGGCCGGCCAGTGCGGCCACCAGTAGTTCGGGCACGCCGAGTTCGGCGAAGGATGGGGTAGTCATCTGAGTGCCTTCCAGGCTTGTTCGGGCAGCGTGTGCCCGAACAACCGGGACGGGTGTCCGTCCAGCGGAAGTGCGCACACAGTGGCGTTTCGCCAGTCAGTGGGTGATCTGTCGCCGGCGTTGTCCACAAGGTCTGGGCGGGGATGGCTCAAAAGTGCGATGAGCTGTCCGCAGCCGACGTACTGCGACGAGCCTAGCCGACCGAGAGCGTCAACCGTACTCGACACGGTCAGAACGTGACGAACTCGCCCAGACCTGCTGCCAGCGAGATCGGCACCCGCGCCTTCACCCTCGTGCCAGAAGCGTTGTGCTCCAACGCATCGACGCGACCCTCAGCATGCACACGATTGACGAGATCGCCTCGACTGTAGGGGATTGTGACGTCGATCACCACGTCGCGGGGCACGATCATCGTTGCCATGCGCTCCCGCAAATCGTCCAAACCGGCTCCGGTCACTACGGATACGAACACCGCGTCAGGAAGCGCCCGTCGCAGCTGCGCCAGTGCCACTTCACTCGCCGCATCGATCTTGTTGACTACTAACAGTTCTGGCGCAACCGACCGGTGGATCTCAGGACCAGTTCCCGTCGGCGGGGCGACCTCGGCGGTGACTTCGGCGATGACTCCTCTCACCGCGTTGACCTGGGCCAGTGGATTGGTGTCCGAACCGTCCACGACATGCAGGAGCAAGTCCGCGTCCACCACTTCCTCCAGCGTGGACCGGAACGCTTCGACCAGCTGGGTCGGCAGATGCCGGACGAACCCGACCGTGTCGGTCAGCACGAACTCCCGCCCGTCACTGAACTCGCCGCGGCGAGTAGTCGGCTCGAGGGTGGCGAACAACGCATTCTCGACCAGGACCCCCGCTCCGGTCAGCGCGTTGAGAACACTGGATTTGCCGGCATTGGTGTATCCGACGATGGCCACCGAGGGCTTGTCGCTGCCGAGCCGGCGGCTGCGCTGAGTGTCGCGCACCTGCTTCATCGCGCGAATATCGCGGCGCAACTTGACCATTCGCTCCCGAATCCGGCGACGATCGGTTTCGATCTTGGTTTCGCCGGGACCCCGGGTGCCCACTCCGCCGCCACTGCCGCCCGCTCCGCCGCCCTGCCGCGACATCGACTCGCCCCACCCGCGTAGCCGCGGCAACATGTACTCCATCTGCGCGTAGGCCACCTGCGCCTTGCCTTCCCGGCTGGTGGCGTGCTGGGCGAAGATATCGAGAATCAGGGCAGTTCGATCGATGACCTTGACCTTGACCGCCTTCTCCAACGCGTTGAGCTGGGCAGGGCTCAGTTCGCCATCGCAGATGACGGTGTCCGCGCCGGTGGCGACGACCACCTCGCGCAGCTCGTTGGCCTTACCGGAGCCGATGTAGGTGGACGGATCGGGCTTGTCCCGACGCTGGATTAGCCCCTCTAGTACCTCCGATCCGGCCGTCTCGGCAAGGGCAGCCAACTCGGCCAGGCTGGCCTCGGCATCGGTGGCGCTGCCGTCGGTCCACACACCGACCAGGACGACCCGCTCGAGGCGCAGCTGGCGGTACTCGACCTCGGAAACGTCGGCGAGTTCGGTCGACAGCCCGGCCACGCGGCGCAGCGCCACGCGGTCTTCGAGAGCCAGTTCGCCGGTGCTTGGGGTGACGGGTTCAGTCATGTGCTTGGGGATCATCTGGTTGGGGAATCTGGTTGGGGATCTGGTTGGAAATACTGCCCCCTCCGGGTTGGTTCGCGCATCTGATTTAACCGTGATCTACCGCAGCGCCTGCCCACCACGCGTCGGAGAGTTCTCCGCTGGCAACCAGAACAGACGGCCCCCGCAGGTAGCTGGCGGCCTCGGTGATTCGCACGTCCAGGTCACCGCCGGGAACTCGCACCCGAATAGACCCGGTCGAGGCGCCGCGGTGCTGCAGAGCTGCATAGGCGGCCGCCACGGTACCCGTTCCGCAGGAACGGGTTTCGCCCACGCCCCGTTCGTGTACCCGCATGCTCACCGCGTCGCTCACCGGAGCGGTCAGGATTTCGATGTTGACCCCGTGGGGAAACTGCTCGGGGTCGAATGTGACCGGCCCGCCGACGTCCAGACCTGAAAGATCGACTTCGGTGAGCGCGGGATCCACGCAGGCCAGATGGGGGTTGCCGACATCGATACAGAGACCGGTGAACCGGCGTCCACCGACTGTCGCCCAACCGCGCCCGATGAAATTGGCTTTGCCCATCTCAACGGTGACGTCCGCCCGCAGTGCGTCCGCGCGGTGAAGTTCGACCGGACGCGGTCCGGCCAGCGTGCCGACGACGAATTGCCGGCGACGCTCCAGTCCCGCTGCCCACAGGTAGTGCGCGAACACCCGCACTCCGTTGCCGCACATTTCGGCCACCGAACCATCGGCGTTGCGGTAGTCCATGAACCAATCGTCGGCGATTACACCCTCGGGGAGCTCGTCGAGCACACCGGCCTCACGGGCGGCACCGGCGAGGGTGACGCGCAGCAGGCCGTCCGCGCCAAGTCCGCGCCTGCGGTCGCAGAGCGCTGCGATCGCGGGAGGCGCCAGATCGATCGCGGCGGGTTCGTCGACGATCAGCACGAAGTCGTTCTCCGTACCGTGCCCCTTGGCGAACCTCACCTGCTCAGGATACGTCGCGCCACGCCCGCAGCACTCGGTCGACGTTTCCGGAGACGGCTCCATCGAGCCAGTGGATGCGGTGGTCCCGCCGAAACCAGGATCGCTGCCTGCGGACGTAGCGCCGGGTGCCGAAATAGGTCGGATCACGGGCCGCCGAGCCATCGCCACCCGCGTCCAGGTCGGCGATCACCTGGGAATACCCCAGGGCGCGCGACGCGGTGACACCGTCGCGTAATCCGCGCCCAAGCAGCGAAACGACCTCGTCCACCAGACCATCGTCGAACATTTTGTCGGTTCTGCGGGCCAGCCTTTCATCGAGAATCGCCGTTTCCCAATCCACTCCGACGATCACGGTATTCCAGCGGGGCGCTCCGATGCGTGGCGCCGAGGCCGCGAACGGCTGCCCGGTCAGCTCGACCACCTCTAGCGCCCGGACAATGCGGCGCCCGTCGGTGGCAAGTATCGATTCCGCCGCCGCCGCGTCCACACCGGCCAGTTCCCGATGCAGATCGGCCACCCCGACCGCGGCGAGGCGCGCCTCCCATTTGGCCCGCACCCCGGGGTCGGTAGCCGGAAACGACCATTTGTCCAGCAGCGACTGCACGTAGAGCATCGACCCGCCGACCACGATGGGCAGCGCGCCGCGCGCGCCGATCCCCTCGACGGCTGCCGAAGCCGCCCGCTGGTAGCGGGCCACCGACGCGGTTTCGGTGACTTCGAGGACGTCGAGTTGATGATGGGTGATGCCTCGGCGCTGCTCGATCGTCAGCTTCGCGGTTCCGATGTCCATGCCGCGGTAGAGCTGCATCGCGTCGGCATTCACCACCTCGACGGCGATCTCGGCGCTGAGTTTCTCGGCGACCGCCAGCGCCAGGTCCGACTTGCCGGTTCCGGTCGGCCCGACGATGGCGAGCGGACGCGGGCCGGTCATGGATGCCAGATGCCGACGAAGTAGCCGACGCCGTACGGAGCGCCGCGATACAGCTGCGCGGCCGAGCACGGCGCAGGTTGGGCCAGACCGGCCAGCACCTGGAATGCCACCCGCCCGATAATCCCGTCGGGAAGCCGAGTTAGGGCCTGCACGTCACCCGCGGCGAGCGCATCATCCAGAGCCGCCTGCACGGGAATCGCATCCGGGTGGAATCCGCCCGGGGCAGCTGGACTGAGGGTGTTGCAGCCGTCGGCGACGACGAGGACTCCGACCGGTTCGTCGCCGTCCTCGATCTCCGCCCGGAGCCGCCGGCCGGTGGTCAGTGCGGCCTCTGAGTCGAGATCACTGCGATAGGCATTCACCTGCGCGGCGGCGCCCGGCGATGCAAGGCCGCGCAGCCATGCGGTGATCAGGACGCACAGCGGAAATTTCGCCGCCGGACCGGATGCCGCCAACGCCTGTTCGGACAACCCGACGCGGACTCCGACACCATATCCGCCGAAGGTGCCGACCGAGTCGGGGCCGGCAACAGTGTCGCAGTCCGCGACGCCGATGCCGATCCAGCGCGACGGCAGCGTGCCGGCCGCGGCTGCCGCGGCGGTGCGTAGGTCCGCGGTCTCGCCGAATGCCGCGCCGACAAGTTCGGGAACCATCACCGGGGCCGACGGCACGATGGCAATGGCGCTCAACACGCAACCAAAGTAGCGGTTCGGTTTGACAGCGTGGCCGGGCGAGCGACGGCAGCTCACATTGCCGCGCGGGTGACCGCCTCACCGCGGGCAAGCGCGGCGACCGCGGCCACCATCACCCCCGCCGCGGCGATCAGGGTGAACCAGCCGGTCTCACCCGGCCGCAGCGTCTCGCCGAGAACCACGACGCCCAGCAGGCACGCCACGATCGGTTCGGTGATCGTCATCGTCGGCAGCGATGCGGTCAGCGCTCCGGCTCCGAAGGACGCTTGTTGCATCGCGGTCGCCGCCACCGCGACCACCGCCCACGCGTAGAGCTCCGGGGTCCGCAGTAGTTCCACCACGCCATCCCAACTCGTCAGATTCAGCCGGCCGACCACGGCCTTGGTCAGTATCGCGAAGAGCCCCCACAACGCACCGGATACCACCGCAAGCAGCACCGCGCTGGTCGGGCCTGACCAGATCTGGGCCCCCATCAGGCACAACGCCAACACCGGGCCTAGTACGGCGATCACCGCCAGCCAGGTCGCCGGGGAACCTCGAGACTGGCCCGCGGTGGGGTTCCCGACGGTCACGATGACCACCACCGCGCCGGCCAGCAGGACGGCCCACATCCATTGCCAGCGGGTGACCCGCCGATGGGACCGGCGCGCGCTGATCGGCAGCGCGAACAGCAGCGAGGTGACCAGCACCGCCTGCACCAGGAGGACCGAGCCCAGGCCCAGCGCCGCGGCCTGCAGGCCGAACCCCGCAGCTGCAACGGCGGAACCCAGCCACCATTGGCGGTCCCGCAGCAAGGCCAGGAACAGCGCGAGGTGGCCGACGGGTTCGTCGGAGAACTCACGGGCCGACCGCTGGTGGATGACGTCGCCGATCGCGATGAAGAAAGCGGCGGCGAGAGCTAACAGCGCCGCGATGTCCGCTTTGGCCACGAGACCACCTCCCGGTTTTCGCCAGAGCCTAGAACGTGTCGAACAAGGCGTTCCCGCAGCGCTCGATGACCTGTTTCAATGGCAGATACGGCGTCGATCGCTCGTTGCGGGTGTCGACGTCGAGTCAGCTACCAGGCGCCGCGTTGCGCGGCAGGTGCGCGGGTATCCGCGCGGAGGGCACGAGGTACCGGTATGACCATCGTCGAACCCGGCGGTTCGCAGGACTCCCAGCCGCAATCAGCCCAGCCAAAGCCGGGGCCCGCTCGACCCAAGCCCGGTCCCGCCGCCCCACCCAAGGCCGCTGCTGCAGGAGTTGTTCCGGCCAACGATCCGCATCGCTTCGGACGCGTCGACCCGGACGGCACCGTCTGGCTGATCACCGCGTCGGGTGAACGTTGCATCGGGTCGTGGCAGGCAGGCGACCCCGAGGCCGCCTACCAGCACTTCGGCCGACGTTTCGACGACCTACACACCGAGGTGATGCTCCTGGAGCAGCGCCTGGTCTCGGGATCGGGCGATGCCCGAAAGATTCGCACAGCCGCATCCGCTCTTGCCGAGAGTCTGCCCACAGCACACGTGCTCGGCGACATCGATTCCCTGGCGGCGCGGCTGCAGGCAATTGTCGAGAACGCCGACAGCGCGTCGGCCGAGGAGAGGGCCCGACGCGAAAAGATTCGCGCCGAGCAGACCGCCCGCAAGGAGGCTCTGGCCGGCGAGGCAGAGGAGTTGGCCGCGAACTCCGTTCAGTGGAAGACGGCCGGGGACCGCTTGCGGGCGATTCTCGAGGAGTGGAAGACGATCACCGGCCTCGACCGAAAGACCGACGATGCGTTGTGGAGGCGCTACTCCGCGGCACGCGAGACCTTCAACAGGCGTCGTGGGTCACACTTCGCCGAACTGGACCGTGAACGCGTCGGGGCCCGGCAGGCCAAAGAAGCGCTGTGCGTCCGTGCTGAGGAGTTGAGCGACTCCACCGACTGGGGTGCCACCTCGGCGACGTTTCGTGATCTGCTGACCGAGTGGAAGGCGGCGGGCCGGGCCGCCAAGGATGTCGACGACATGTTGTGGCAGCGGTTCAAGGCCGCGCAGGACAGGTTCTTCGCCGCTCGCAACGCCGCCACTGCCGAGCGGGACGCCGAGTTCCGCGCCAACGCCGAGGCCAAGGCAGCCCTGCTCGCCGAAGCCGAGAAGCTCGATACCTCCGACCTGGATGCCGCACGGGCGGCACTGCGCGTCATCGCCGACAGGTGGGACGCGATCGGCAAGGTGCCCCGCGAGCGCGGCACGGATCTGGAGCGACGGTTACGTGCCGTGGAAAAGAAGATTCGCGACACACCGACCGGCGGAGTCGACCCCGAAGCCCGGGCGCGCGCGGACCAGTTCCGTACCCGGGCCGAGCAGTTCGAACGCCAGGCACAGAAGGCCGAAGCGGCCGGCCGCACCAAGGACGCCGAGCAGGCGCGGGCCAACGCCGAACAATGGCGTCAGTGGGCCGAGGCCGCTGTCGAAGCACTTAGCAGGAGGCGCTAATTTCCCCGTTTTCTGGGGCTTCTAGGGCTTTCTCGGACTTCTAGGGCTTCTGGGGTCCGCTCTCGTCATCCCCGCCGAAGGTATCGAGCAAACCCTTGCGCTGACGGTCAGCCGCCGTCCGGCGCAATTGCTCCTCGGTCGCCAATTGCAGCGCGCTGCGGGACAGCACCACCCGGGCCCAGTTGTACGCGAGCAGGATCACCGTCAGCCATGCCAGAACCAGCCCCACGGCGGGGCCCGGATACGGTTCGGGCGCGGTCTGCCGCGACCACACCGCCAGCATTCCCAGAAATGATGCCACCGCCGACCCGGCCAGTGCGATCCAGGCCAATGCCCACCGCCGGGTCAACAATGCCAGCATGGAGAAGCCGACACCGAAGACCAGCGCGATCCAGGCGAACACCCGCGACGGAAGTGTGATGCCGCTGCCCGCTGCGGCGTCGGAACCGATCAGCACGTCCAATCCCCTGGCCCCGCCGGCATGCGGCAGTACAAACGTCAGCAACAGGATGAAGACGAAGATCGCGATCGTCAAAGCCCGGGCGCCCGGCTCTATCTCGCGCGCAACGCGCCGTTCAGCGGCTTCCAGGTCGCCCTTGAACTCGTCGAAATCGTGGTCGCCGGCGGAGCCCGGGCTCATCGCGAACACCCGCCGGAGCCCGAAAGTGGTGCCGACGCCGGACCGGGCGCCCCGAAACCCGGCATCCCCAACCCGACACCGGTTCGTGGTTTCCGTCCCGACGCGTGCGCATCACCGGCCGGGGTGCGCCGGTGCCCGATCAATGCGGCGTCAGCAATCAGATGGTGCGGCGCGGCCCCGGTGACGGTGGTGACAACCACATCGCCGGGGCGGACGGATACAGCGTCGCCCGGGGCGAAATGAACCAACCGGCCGTCGCGGGCGCGACCGGACATGCGGGCGGTGCTGGCATCCTTGCGCCCCTCGCCGGTCGCGACCAGCAACTCGACCGTGCGCCCGACCTGGGCGGTGTTCTCCTCGAGCGAGATACGCTCCTGAAGTTCCACCAACCGTTGATAGCGTTCGGCTACAACGGCTTTGGGTATCTGGCAGTCCAGGTCCGCCGCCGGGGTACCGGGCCGCTTGGAATACTGGAAGGTGAATGCGCTGGCGAACCGGGCGGCGCCCACGACGTCCAGAGTCGCCTGGAAGTCCGCCTCCGTCTCACCTGGGAAGCCGACGATCACGTCGGTGGTTATCGCGGCGTGCGGGATCGCCGCCCGCACCCGCTCGATGATGCCCAGGTAGCGCTCGGCACGGTAGGACCGCCTCATCGCCCGCAGGACGCTGTCCGAACCGGATTGCAGCGGCATGTGCAGCGTGGGACACACATTAGGCGTTTCCGCCATCGCCGCGATGACGTCATCGCTGAATTCCGCGGGATGCGGAGAGGTGAAGCGGACCCGCTCCAGGCCGTCGATACGCCCGCAGGCCCGAAGCAGCTTGGCGAAGGCACCGCGATCACGGTGCTGGTCGCCGAACGACACTCCGTAGGCGTTGACGTTCTGGCCCAGCAAGGTGATCTCCAGTACTCCCTGCGCAACCAATGACTGCACCTCGGCGAGCACGTCACCCGGCCGGCGGTCCACTTCCTTGCCCCGCAGCGCGGGGACGATGCAGAAGGTGCACGTGTTGTTGCACCCGACCGAAATGGAAACCCATGCTGCATAGGCAGACTCGCGGCTGGCCGGCAACGCCGAGGGGAACTGCTGCAGCGCCTCGGCGATCTCGACCTGCGCGGAGCGGTTATGCCGCGCACGGTCGAGCAGCACAGGCAGCGCGCCAATGTTGTGGGTCCCGAACACGACGTCGACCCACGGAGCCCGGTGCAGCACCGCCTCCCGGTCCTTCTGCGCCAAGCATCCACCGACGGCGATCTGCATCTGCGGATCTGCTTGCTTTCGCGGCGCAAGGTGGCTGAGGTTGCCGTACAGCTTGTTGTCGGCGTTCTCCCGGACCGCGCAGGTGTTGAACACGATGACGTCGGCGTCGGAGCCTTCGGCGGCCCGCCGGTATCCCGCCGCCTCCAGCAGGCCGGCGAGCCGCTCGGAGTCGTGCACGTTCATCTGGCAGCCATAGGTCCTGACCTGATAGGTGCGTGCCCGGCCATCGGGTGCTGTCCCGCCGGCCGGTTGCATCACCGTCGAAGTCACGCGCACCATCCTACGGAGCGCCACGTCGACCCCAGAAATGACGCGAACGGCTTCACCGTCCGGCGGTCCCCTGATCCGGGGGGGATTACCGAGTTCCGGGCGAGCCGAGCATTACCTGGGTAAGGTCAGCACCCATGGGGAGCGCTTCGGCCGTGCCGATGATCTCGATGAAGTCGGTCGATAAACACTTCGGCGACCTTCACGTCCTCAAGGACATCAACCTGGACGTCGCCAAGGGACAGGTTGTCGTCGTCCTGGGGCCCTCGGGTTCGGGTAAGTCGACGTTGTGCCGCACCATCAATCGCCTGGAGACCATCGATTCGGGCTCGATCGCGATCGACGGGGAAATACTGCCGGCGGAAGGCCGCAAGTTGGCACAGCTGCGCTCCGACGTCGGAATGGTTTTCCAGTCCTTCAATCTGTTCGCACACAAGACAATTGTCGAGAACGTGATGCTGGCGCCGATGAAGGTTCGCAAGAAATCCAAGGCCGAGGCGCGGGAGAAGGCGATGAGCCTGCTGGAGCGGGTCGGCGTCGCAAACCAGGCCGACAAGTACCCGGCCCAGCTCTCCGGAGGCCAGCAGCAGCGAGTAGCCATCGCCCGCTCACTAGCGATGAACCCCAAGGTGATGCTGTTCGACGAACCCACCAGCGCGCTCGATCCCGAAATGATCAACGAGGTGTTGTCGGTGATGGTGGCACTGGCAACCGAGGGAATGACCATGGTCGTGGTCACCCACGAGATGGGGTTCGCGCGGCGGGCCGCCAACCGCGTGGTGTTCATGGCCGACGGCGCCATCCTCGAGGACGCCGAGCCCGCGCAATTCTTTGACCACCCCCAGACAGATCGAGCCAAGGACTTCCTCGGAAAAATCCTGGATCACTGACGCCCCATTGATCACCACCCGCCCCGGCGAAAGGAACCGCCCCCGATGTTCTCGATCTCCTCGAAGGCCTCGATCCTCTCAAAAACCATGTCCAAGCGCGTCATAAGCGCTGTCGCGCTGGCCGTCGTCCTACCGTTCGCCGCCACCGCATGCGGCGGCGGCGGTGGCGACAGCGACAAGATCGTCATCGGCACCAAGTTTGACCAACCCGGGCTCGGGATGAAGAACCCCGACGGCACCATGAGCGGCTTCGACGTCGACGTGGCGACCTATGTCGCCGGCGAACTCGGCTACGCACCCGACAAGATCGAATGGAAGGAATCGCCGTCGGCGCAGCGCGAGAACCTGATCCAGAACGGGCAGGTCAAATACATCGCGGCGACGTACTCGATCACCGATTCCCGCAAGGAGAAGGTCGACTTCGCCGGCCCCTATCTGATCACCGGGCAGAGCCTGCTGGTCCGCGCAGACAATGAAGACATCACCGGGGAGGCGTCCTTGGAGAACAACAAGATCCTGTGCTCGGTCGCCGGTTCGACACCGGCGCAGAAGGTCAAGGACCAGTATCCCGGGGTCCAGTTGCAGCAGTACGACACGTACTCGGCGTGCGTCGAGGCGCTGAAGAACGGCGCGGTGGACGCCGTCACCACCGACGAGGTCATCTTGGCCGGATACGCCGCCCAAAGCCCGGGCACCTTCAAGATCGTCGGCGAACCGTTCACCGAGGAGCGCTACGGTATCGGCCTCAAGAAGGGCGACACCGAGTTGCGAACCAAGATCAACGATGCGCTCAAGAAGATGGAAGAAAGCGGCGCCTGGAAAGAGGCTTTCGAGAAGAACCTGGGCGCCGCGGGGATCAGCGCGCCGCAACCGCCGCCGATCGACAAGTGAGCGGTTAAGGCCGGCATCCCGTGGAGGTTTTCACCGAGTACCGCGAGCAGATTTTCGCTGCTTTCTGGACGACGATCCAGTTGACGGTGTTCTCGGCGATCGGTGCACTTGTGCTCGGCACCGTGCTGGCCGCGATGCGACTGGCGCCCGTGCCGATGCTCAACTGGCTCGGTACGGGATACGTCAACGTCGTGCGCAACACTCCGCTGACGTTGATCATCCTGTTCTGCTCGTTCGGGTTGGCGCAAACCCTCGGCATCACCATGGCGAGTCGGCAATCAGCGTCGTTCATCGAGGACAGCAGCTTCCGGCTGGCCATGCTGGGGTTGACGGTCTACACCGCGGCGTTCGTGTGCGAAACAATCCGTTCCGGGGTGAACACGGTGCCCCTGGGACAGGTCGAAGCCGCCCGGTCGCTAGGCCTGACGTTCGGGCAGAACCTGCGAATAGTGCTGCTGCCGCAGGCGTTTCGTGCGGTACTCATCCCGTTGGGCTCGGTACTGATCGCGCTGACGAAGAACACCACCATCGCGTCGGCCATCGGGGTGGCCGAGGCGGCATTGCTGATGAAGGAGATGATCGAGAACACCGCGGCGGTCATGGTCGTCGGTAGCATCTTCGCGCTCGGCTTCGTCATATTGACGCTGCCACTGGGGCTGTTCTTCGGCTGGCTCGGCAAGCGGATGGCGGTGGTGAGGTGAGCGGGGCCTCGGTTCTATTCGACGCGCCGGGGCCTCGTGCCCGGGTGCGAAATCACATCATCAGCGCCGTCACCGTCGTCGTTGTCGCGTTGGTCGTCTGGGTCGTGTACACCCGGTTGTCGGCCAAGGGACAGCTGACTGCGGCGAAGTGGGAGCCCTTCCTGACGGCAGATCTGTGGACCACCTACGTCCTGCCGGGAATTGAGGGCACCCTTACGGCCGCCGCGGTGTCGATCGTGCTGGCGCTTGCGCTGGGCCTGCTGCTCGGGGTAGGCCGGCTCTCCACACACACCGGTATTCGCTGGGTCTCCTCGGTGATCGTCGAATTCTTCCGTGCGGTACCGGTGCTGATCATGATGATCTTCGCCTACTTCTTGTATGCGTTCTACGACGTGTTCCCGTCGAAGTACCTGGCGTTGGCCGGCGTCATTACCGGCCTGACGCTGTACAACGGTGCGGTCATCGCCGAGATCGTGCGGGCCGGCGTACATGCGGTGCCCCGTGGCCAGGGCGAGGCGGCCGCCGCGCTTGGCCTGACCTCCGGCCAGACCATGCGCTCGATCCTGCTCCCCCAGGCCGTCACGTCCATGCTGCCGGTGCTGGTCTCCCAGCTCGTGGTCGTTCTCAAAGACACCGCGATCGGGTATCAGATCACGTTTGTCGAGATGGTTCGCCAGGGCACCGTAGTCGGCTCGTCGTACGGCAACTACATCCCGGCGCTTATCGTCATCGCGCTGCTGATGATCAGCGCCAACTTTGCGCTCTCGTCGTTTGCGACCTGGCTGGACCGGCGCATGCGAAAGTCACGGCGCGGGGGCTCTCCGCTGGAGCCCGGAGCTGTCGAACAGGAGGGGGCGCCCGGCGCAAAGGTCGTTTGACCTGCACCGTGGATCCCCTTTTCCGATGACCCATCACGTGACCGCGCTCCAGATTCTGCCGGAGTCAGCTCTACGTACCATGGTCGACCTCATGGTCCGACTCATCGAGGCCTGCGGCGCAGTCGTCATCATGATCGGGGCGATTGTGGCGATAGCGAAGTTCGCCGTAGCGCTGGCCCGGCGAAACATCGACCAATTCTCAGCGGTGCGACTGTCGTTGGCCCGTTTCCTGGTACTGGGATTGGAGTTTCAGCTCGCCGCCGATGTACTGCGCACGGCAATCTCACCGTCGTTCGAGGAAATCGGCAAGCTGGCGGCGATCGCCACGATTCGCACCGCGCTCAACTACTTCCTCAATCGCGAGATCGCCCAGGAGCAACGCGAGATCGAGGCGGCTCAGCCGTCGTCGCCGCCGCGCACACCGTCTGGGCCGCCACCGACGGCATGAACTTCGTCAACGCTTCGTGGTTTGTCGCTCTCGCCGGCATTCTCGTCGGCATCGCCACTCTGGCGGTGTTCCGCCAGCCGCTGCTCGCCCTTCGGGTGGTGATGGATCTGTTGGTGGCCGCAGGCTTGCTCCGGTTGAGCGTCGAAATTTCCTGGACCGCAATCGCCGGCACCGCATTGTTGATCGCGGTGCGCCGACTGCTCACGCGCGGCCTGGCTTCGGATTTGGGCGCCGCGAAGGCAAGGGCGCACGCATAGCCCGCACACCGTTCGCGTTCCGCTAGACCTTGCGGCGCTCCCACTCGTTCGCCAACTCCGATGTCACGACGTCCAGCGCCATCGATTGGTCGTAGCCGCGGCGAGCCAGCATCCCGACAAGCCGGCGCGTCACCTTGTTCTCCGCCTCCCGGTCCCCCGGATCGCCGAGCCTTTCGCGCCGCAACCTGTCTCGGACCAGATGCTCGGCCCGCATCCGTTCGGCACCCGCATCGACCCCCGCCAGAGCCGCGACAATCACCTCGTCATCCACGCCCTTGGTGCGTAACTCCGCCGCCAACGCACGCCTTCCCTTTCCGGCATTGACCCGCCGGGACCGCACCCACTGTTCAGCGAAGTCCTCGTCGTCAACCAGGCCGGCCCGCGTCAACCGATCGAGCACTTCGGCGCTGACATCGTCGGGGTATCCGCGTTTGACCAGCTGAGCCTCCAACTCCGCGCGAGTCCGCGCCCGCGCGGTGAGCAGGCGCAGGCACAGCGCCCGCGCCTGCTCCGCACGCTTGGCTGACTCTTCGCGCGGCGCCGAGGAGCTAGAAGTCGACGGGAGCGGGGAGCACGTCATCGATCAACTCATCGGTCACCACGGCTCCGATACCGAGCTTCTCTTTGATCTTCTTCTCGATCTCGGCCGCGATCTCGGGATTCTCGATCATGAAGTTACGAGCGTTCTCCTTGCCCTGCCCCAGCTGCTCACCGTCGTAGGTGAACCAGGAACCGGACTTGCGAATGAAGCCCTGTTCGACACCCATGTCGATCAGCGAGCCCTCCCTGGAGATGCCCTTGCCGTAGAGGATGTCGAACTCGGCCTGTTTGAACGGGGGGCTGCAGTTGTGTACGACAACGCCGTCCGCCACGAGGGTGTGCAGTTCCTCGACCTCGAGGTCGAATGTTCGCACCCGCCGCGTCGGTAGCACTTCTCGGATCACTGAATACCGGAGCTCTTCAGCCAACGCATCATGAAGGAACTTGTCATCCAGCGCATTCGCGAGCGCCTGCACTCGGTCCCGGCGGAGACGACTGGCGCCCAGGACCTGTTTCATCCCACCACGCGGATCCCCGGCGCCCGCGCCGATAATGGCAGCTGCCTCTTGGGCAGTCACGCCCTTCTCATTGAGGTAATGCAGCACAGCAGAGGCCATCTCGACAGGCAGATAGGTCGCCTGCGATCCACGTCGTCGGCCCTGCATAGCTCCTGGAATCGCCTGGACCAGAGCAACACCGCGGGGCCCCCACATGGGAACTGATTCTGCGAATGCCGTCACGTTTTCCATCCCCGCGACCCGGACCTCGAATACTTGGCGCTTACCCTGGACCCGTCGACCGTTGACGACACTCGGCCGCTTCTGCGTCGGATCGTAGTCCCGCACGGTGCTCACGATGCCGAATCGCATCAACAGCCAATGAACCTGGTGTGCAAGCTGTTCGGAGGTCGTCGTATAACCGACCCGGAGCGCCCCGGTCCGTTCGCGGCTCACCCAGCCGTCACTCTCAAACAACCCGAACAGCAGATTACCGACCACGTCGGCAGCGATGTCCGACTTGAAGAACCAGTCCGGAATCGTCTTCTCCCACGCGAGCTTGCCGTATATCCCGGCCCGCCGGCAAAGGTCATGAACACCATTGCGCTCACCGGGTCGATGAACCAGCGCAAGTGAGATACGGCCCTGCGGATGAGCCGCGCATCCGAGTGTCGCCACGATTCGCGAGACATCGTCAGCAAGTACCTGCTGCACATTGATGAAGTTGATCGGGGTCTTGCCCCCCACATAGCCATCGCCGATCAGGTAGCCCAGCAGCCGAGCATGATCGGCCGAAATAGGCTCACTGTCACCAAATCCAGCGAAGCGACGCGGTTGGGCCACTCGGTCACCCCTGCGGAGATCCCCGGCCTGACGCCAACCGTACTCGGTCAATACCTTGTGATCAGGCGTCGCCCACACGATGGTGCCGCCAGCTATCCGCAATCCGACCACATCCTGCGACCCCTGGTCGAACCAGGAAACCACGGGCCGCGCATGCAACGTTCCGTCCTTGGCCGCGGCCACGACATGGATCTGCTTCCGGCCATCGACGACATCCTCGATCCGATGCGTCACACCGGTGACTGGATCGAAAATTCGAGTGCCTTCTGCGAGGCACTTGTTCTTCACGATCTTGACCCGGGTGCGGTTGCCCACCGCATCAGTACCGTCTTTGAGTGTCTCGATACGCCGCACATCCAGGCGGACCGAAGCGTAGAACTTCAAAGCCTTTCCGCCCGTGGTTGTTTCGGGAGAACCGAACATCACTCCGATTTTTTCGCGGAGCTGGTTGATGAAGATCGCGGTGGTGCCCGAGTTGCTCAGCGCACCGGTGATCTTGCGGAGCGCCTGGCTCATCAGGCGCGCCTGCAGACCAACGTGACTATCGCCCATCTCGCCCTCGATCTCAGCCCGCGGGACCAACGCGGCAACCGAGTCGATGACCAGGATGTCCAGTGCGCCGGACCGGATCAGCATGTCGGCGATCTCCAGCGCCTGCTCTCCAGTGTCCGGCTGGGACACCAGCAGGGAGTCGGTGTCCACACCCAACTTCCTGGCGTAGTCGGGATCCAGCGCATGCTCGGCATCGATGAACGCGGCGATACCACCGGCAGCTTGCGCGTTGGCGACGGCGTGCAGCGCGACGGTGGTCTTCCCGGAGGATTCCGGACCATAAATCTCGATGACCCGGCCGCGCGGCAGACCACCGATGCCCAGGGCGACATCGAGGGCAATCGACCCCGTCGGGATGACCGATATCGGCTGGCGCACCTCGTCGCCGAGCCGCATTACCGAGCCCTTGCCGTGACTCTTCTCAATCTGAGCGAGGGCCAGCTCCAGAGCCTTCTCGCGGTCGGGCGCTTGTGCCATGTCATACCTCTTCCGGTAGTCGTTGTTGACCGGTCCTCGGTCGGTTGGCCGCGACGTTAGATCAGGGCACCGACAAGAGCGCTGCGTCGAACGCTCTCCACATTAGACGAACAGGTGTTCGATTCAAGTAGACACGCCGCCGGGCTACGTTGACGCGCCCGGCCCGACAGGTGGGCATCGGAGATACCGTTAGCCGCCGCGACCGGAGACCAGCAAGGGTGATGTGGATTCATGAAGGTTGGCTTTCTCGCTGCGCCGATGCACCCGTTCGAGTCTTATCGCATGATCGTCACCCTCGCCGAGGAGGCCGAGGTCGACTCTGTATGGGTGCCCGATCATCTGCTGGGTTGTGCGCATCCTGCCTTGTGGCCGGACATGGCACTGGCTGCACTGTCGCCCGATTCCGACGCCTGGTACGACCCATTCGCCTGCATCGCGGCGATCGGCCGGGAATCGGATCTGCCGATGGGAGTCTGTGTGACCGATGGAATCCGTCGGCGCGCACCCGATATCGCCCGGACGACCCTGACCCTGCATCAGCTATGCCGCGGGGGGTTCCACCTTGGTGTCGGGGCCGGGGAGGCCGAGAACCTCGTACCGTTCGGATACGACTTTGACACCCCCGTGGCGGAGTTGGAGGCCTTCCTGATCGAACTGCGATCACTGCTCGATCGGGGCGTCACCGCGTCCGGCTCACCCGGCCGCACCGGCCTGCCGTTGCGCCGTGACGACCTCGGCCCACCGAAAATCTGGGTGGCCGGACACGGTCCAAGGATGCTGCGCCTGACAGCCGAGTACGGCGACGGCTGGGTTCCGGCATGGCCGATGAGTCCGTCAAGCTACCGGGACCGTCGCCGCACCATCGCAGAGCACGCCGGGCGGGTTGGTCGGCCGATGCCGGAGTGCGCACTGCACGTAGGCGTGATCATCGGGCGGTCCCGAGACCATGTTGCCGAGCTGATGGAGCGCGATCCCCTCGGCAAGCTCTCAGCACTCATGTGTTCCGCCGAGATCTGGGCCAGACATGGGATGGCGCACCCGTCCGGTGACGGATGTCGCGGCCTGGTCGATCTGATCTACCACGACCTGGATCCGGAATACCTCCGCGATCTGGCTCCGAGAATCCCCTTCGAGCTCGTCGAGGAGTTCACGTTCATCGGCAACGCCACTGAGATCGCCGATCGCGTCGGCGGCTACGCCGACAACGGCCTCGAACACGTCATCCTGGGGAATGCGACCGGGACAGTGGGCGGGCTCGACGAAATCAGCTCCAACGCGAAGGAGTTACTGGCCCTCACGAACGCCCTCGGTCGGTTGTAGCCGAGCCGACGACGCCGCCACCCAACCGGACGACCACCGCGAAGACCGAGCATTGGCGGCGACGGGCACCTTGCGCCCAGGCTGTTCTGGACGCGCGGTAGCGACAGTCCTATCGTGGGGTCAACCGGCCACGAACGGACTCGCATGCACGAGATGGCGATCACTCAGAGCGTTGTTGACGCGGTGTGCGAGCACGCCGGAGGTCGGCGGGTGCACAGCGTCAAGCTCGAAGTCGGCGCGCTGTGCGCGATCGTGCCGGCAGCGATGGAGTTCTGTTTCGGTCTGGCGACCGAGGGAACCGTCGCCGACGGGGCGACCCTGGACGTAGACATCCGACCCGGCTCAGCGCGGTGTCGCAGCTGCTTTGCGAGCTTTGCACTTGATGATCCAATCCTGTTGTGTCCGTGTGGAAGTGCCGATGTTGAGATTCTCGAGGGCAGGGACCTCAAGATCCTCTCTATGGAAGTGAGCTGACCATGTGCGCAACCTGCGGGTGCGGAGGCGACGGCGCGGTCATCACGATGGCCGGCCACGACCACGTCCACCAGCATGACCACCAGCACGACCACCCGTTCGACCACGTCCACACCGAGACCATCACTCTCGAACAGAAGGTCCTCGCGAAGAACGATCTGGTCGCCGAAGAGAACCGCAGGTGGCTGGCCGAGCGCAACATCCTGGCCCTCAACATGACGAGCTCGCCCGGAGCAGGCAAGACCACCCTGCTCGAACGCACAATCCGGGATCTAGGCCATCAACGTCCGATCGTTGTCATCGAGGGAGATCAGGAAACCCTGCTGGATGCGACCCGCATCCGGGCCGCGGGCGCCCGCGCCGTGCAGATCAACACCGGAGCAGGCTGCCATCTGGACGCCTGGATGGTGCGACGCGCCCTCGAGGTGCTGGACCCCGAGCCAGGTTCACTGCTGTTCATCGAAAACGTCGGCAATCTCGTCTGCCCGGCCATGTTCGATCTCGGTGAGAACAGCAAAGTCGTCGTGATCTCTGTGACTGAAGGCGCCGACAAGCCACTGAAGTACCCCCATATGTTCGCTGCAGCAGGTCTGGTCCTGGTCAACAAGACGGACTTAAATCCCTACGTGGACTTTGATCTTGATACATGCACAGGCTACGCACGGTCGCTGAACCCGGATGTCAGTATTTTGCCGCTGTCGGCAACCCGGGGTGACGGTGTCCGCGATTGGTACACCTGGATTGAAGCTCGGGCAAACCGGTCCCGGCACCTTCGGATACCGTCAGATTCCGTTGACAACACGAAACAGCCGGAGTAGACCCAAAGATAGCGCCACGCAAGTGGGCCGACAGTCGACTCCAGTGGCCTAGGGCTCCCCAGCCCGGAGCCCGGAAAGCTGTGGCGATGCCTCCCCAGGCAGCAGTCAAAGCAGAAGAGGCCTTGATCCACGTACTGTGGATCAACGCCGGATTGAGTTGCGACGGTGATTCTGTGGCGTTGACTGCCGCCACCCAACCAAGCATCGAGGAGATCGCTCTGGGCGCCCTCCCCGGTCTACCCAAAATCGCCGTGCACTGGCCCCTCATCGATTTCGAGTGCGGGCCCAACGGAGGTGCTGACGACTTCCTCGAATGGTTCTTCAAAGCAGACAGAGGCGAATTGGAGCCGTTCGTGCTTGTCGTCGAGGGGTCGATCCCCAACGAGCAGATCCACAATGAAGGATACTGGTGCGGCTTCGGCAATGATCCGGCAACCGGACAGCCGATGACGACCAGCGAATGGCTCGACCGGCTCGCACCCAAAGCAACCGCGATCGTCGCTGTCGGTACCTGCGCCACCTACGGCGGAATCCATGCGATGGCCGGTAACCCGACCGGGGCGATGGGAGTCCCCGACTATCTGGGGTGGGACTGGAAGAGTAAGGCCGGCATTCCCATCGTGTGTGTGCCGGGCTGTCCGATCCACCCGGACAACCTCGCGGAAACCCTGACGTATCTGCTGTACATGGCCACCGATCAGGCGCCGATGATTCCGCTGGACGAAGCGCTTCGGCCCCAGTGGCTGTTCGGTCAGACCGTGCACGAAGGGTGCGACCGGGCCGGATATTACGAGCAGGGCGACTTCGCCACCGAATACGGATCACCGAAATGCATTGTCAAACTGGGATGCTGGGGTCCCGTGGTCAAATGCAACGTGCCCAAGCGTGGCTGGATAAACGGGATCGGCGGTTGCCCGAACGTGGGCGGCATCTGCATCGGCTGCACCATGCCGGGTTTCCCGGACAAGTTCATGCCGTTCATGGACGAGCCCCCCGGCGGGAAAGTATCCACGACCGCCTCCGGGCTGTACGGCTCGGTCATCCGCAGCCTCCGCGGCATCACCGCCAAGACCGTCGACAAGGAACCCAGGTGGCGGCATCCGGGTTCCAAACTCGAAACCGGAGCGACTCGCACCTGGTAGTGGTGGCGGCGCGGGCCGTCCCGCCCGTTCGAGCAACTAGGACACACCGTACGACTCCGGAATCTGAAACACCCTCTAATGCAGAGTATCTAGTCGAAAGAGGCAGAATCCGATGACAACGATCATCCCCGAGCCGTCCCAGGTGAATCGCGAGCCCGGCCAATTGGTGGAGATGGCATGGGATCCCATCACCCGGATCGTCGGCAGCCTGGGCATCTACACCAAGATCGATTTCGAGAACAAGGAAGTCGCCGCGTGTCACAGCACCTCGTCGATCTTCCGCGGGTACTCGATCTTCATGAAGGGCAAGGATCCCCGCGACGCCCACTTCATCACCAGCCGCATCTGCGGTATCTGCGGCGACAATCACGCCACCTGCTCCTGTTACACGCAGAACATGGCCTACGGCGTGCGGCCGCCGCACGTCGCGGAATGGATTGTCAACCTGGGTGAAGCCGCGGAATACATGTTCGACCACAACATCTTCCAGGAGAACCTGGTCGGGGTCGACTTCTGCGAAAAAATGGTTTCCGAGACCAACCCCGGTGTTCTGGCCAAGGCGGAGAACACGCAGTCACCCAATGCCGATATGCACGGTTACCGGACCATCGCGGACATCATGCGGGCACTCAACCCGTTCACCGGCGACTTCTATCGCGAGGCACTGCAGGTCAGTCGTTGGACGCGAGAGATGTTCTGCCTGATGGAGGGCCGGCATGTACATCCCTCGACGCTCTATCCCGGCGGTGTCGGCACCGTCGCGACGATCCAGTTGATGACCGACTACATGACCCGACTGATGCGCTACGTCGAGTTCATGAAAAAGGTCGTGCCAATGCACGACGACCTCTTCGACTTCTTCTACGAGGCACTGCCCGGCTACGACCGGGTGGGTCTGCGCAGGACGCTACTGGGTTGCTGGGGCTCCTTCCAGGACCCCGAGCACTGCAACTTCTCCTATAAGGACATGGAGAACTGGGGCCGCAAGATGTTCGTCACACCCGGCGTGGTGGTCGACGGCAAGCTGGTGACCACATCGCTGGTCGACATCAACCTCGGCATCCGGATCCTGCTGGGCAGTTCGTACTACGACGACTGGACGGATCAGGAGATGTTCGTGAAGTCCGACCCGCTCGGCAACCCGGTTGATCGGCGGCATCCCTGGAACCAGCACACCAACCCCAAGCCACAGAAGCGCGACTTCGACGACAACTACAGCTGGGTGATGTCGCCGCGGTGGTTCGACGGTAAGGACCATCTGGCGCTCGATACGGGGGGCGGACCGTTGGCGCGGTTATGGTCGACCGCGCTTGCCGGTCTGGTCGATATCGGCTACGTCAAGTCCACCGGGCACAGCGTCCAGATCAAGCTACCGAAAACCGCACTGAAGGGTCCGGTCGAATTGGAATGGAAGATCCCGAAGTACGGGAGCAATACCCTGGAACGCAACCGCGCCCGCACCTACTTCCAGGCCTACGCGGCCGCCAGTGCACTGCACTTCGCCGAGAAGGCGCTCACCGAAATCCGGGCTGGCCGCACCAAGACCTGGGAGAAGTTCGAGGTGCCAGACGAGGGTATCGGCTGCGGATTCACCGAGGCGGTGCGCGGAGTGCTCAGCCACCACATGGTGATCCGCGACGGCAAGATCGCGAACTACCACCCGTACCCGCCGACCCCGTGGAACGCGAACCCACGCGACAGCTACGGCACGCCGGGTCCATACGAAGACGCGGTACAGGGTCAACCGATATTCGAAGAAAACAGCCGGGAGAACTTCAAGGGGATCGACATCATGCGCACGGTGCGCAGTTTCGATCCCTGCCTGCCCTGTGGCGTGCACATGTATCTGGGCCGGGGCAAGAGCCTGGATCTGCTGCACTCACCGACCCAGTCGGTCACCGGGGAATGACACATGACCCCGTCTGGATCGTCACACCAGGACGCATCCGCGTCAGACGCGCAGTGGCGATCGGCGGGCGATCGGATACAGGCTCTGCTCGACGCGAGCGCGTCGGGCGGTACCGTCGCCCGCGAACGGGCCGAACGACTGGTCCGCGAGGTCACCGACCTCTACGGCGCGGGACTCGAGCGGCTCATGCGCCTGGCGGCGCGTTCCGCCCCCGAGGTGGTCGATGCACTCCTTGCCGACGACCTGGTCGCCAGCTTGCTATTGATACACGGCCTGCACCCACATTCCGTGCAGCGCCGGATCACCGACGCGCTGGACACGGTCCGGCCCTACCTCGGCTCGCACGGCGGCGACGTACATCTGCTCGACGTCGTGGGGGGCCCCGAAAATCGCATCGCCAGGCTGCAGTTCTCCGGCAGCTGCAAGAGTTGCCCGTCGTCGGCGGTGACGCTGGAGTTGACCGTCGAGGATGCGGTACGCGCGGCCGCGCCGGAGATCTCCTCGATCGAAGTCGTTGTACCGCAGCAGGAATCGTCGCCGACTACGATTCCGGCCGAGTCGTTGTGGAGCCATCTGCACACTGGGCCGCACGCACCGGGCCGCTGGCATCCGGTCCCGGCACTGGCCGCGCTGACCCCCGGTGAGGTCGGTGGCTTCCAGGTCGCCGGAGTAGCTGTGTTCGCCTGCCGGATCGGCGATGACCTGTACGCCTACCTGGACCGCTGCGGTTGCTGCGGCGAATCGCTGGCCGGCGCGGTGCTGCACCGCCGAATGGCCACCGCCGATGCGGTGCTGCGCTGCCCGCGCTGCCACGCCCACTTCGATGTCGTGCACGCCGGAGCGTCGATCGATGGGGCCACCGTGAATAGCAGTGCAAACAGTGCACATCTGGATCCGATTCCGGTGCTGATGCGTGACGGCGTGTTGGCGATGGCGCTGCCCCGGCCGGTGACCGAGAGCGTGGCCTGATGAGCGCCGGTAACGCCTACGACGTGCTGTCCCGAATCCGCGCCAACAGGACGACTCCGCAGCCGTCCGGGGAACTGTGCGAGATGTGCGCCGAGCCGATCGCCGACGAACACCGGCACGTGGTGAATGTCGAAGGCCGACAGCTGATGTGCGTCTGCCGGGCCTGTTACCTTCTGTTCACCGATCGGCAGGCCACATTGCGCTATCGCGCCGTGCCCGACCGTTACCTGACGTTTCCGGATTTCGCGCTCGACCGCCGCCGGTGGGAGGCGATGCAGATACCGGTCGGGCTGGCATTCTTCTTCCGCAACTCCTACCTGGATCGCACCGTCGCGTTCTATCCGGGTCCAGCCGGTGCCACTGAGTCAGAGCTGGATCTGGAGGCCTGGGAGGAGCTGCGCGACGCCGACCCGCGGGTAGGACTTCTCGCCGACGACACCGAAGCGCTGTTGGTGAGGGTTCCACCGGATGGGTCGGCACCTTGCGACTCTGCTGTCTGCCACCTGCTGCCGATCGACGCATGTTACGAATTCGTCGGCCGGCTGCGAATGCTGTGGCGCGGCTTCGACGGCGGGCAGGACGCCTACCAGTACATGGACGAGTTCTTCGAGACCCTGGCCAACCGCAGCAGGGTGGTCACCAAATGACTGAAACGACGGTGGTGACTTTCGCGGTGCTCGAGGTGGCGCCCGAACCATATGCTGTGGCACCCATTCTCACCGCGCGCATCGGCATCGCCGCGACCGGTGATACCCCAATCCACGCGATCGCGCTGCGCTGTCAGGTGCGAATCGATCCGCTGCGGCGCAACTACTCCGACGATGAGGCCAGCGCTTTGACGGATCTCTTCGGCACCCGGGACCGCTGGTCCAGCACCCAGCACACCTTCCTGTGGCAGCACACCACTGCGATGGTGCCGGGTTTCGAATGCACCACCCAGATCGGCCTGCCACTGACGTGCACCTATGACTTCGAGGTGTCCTCGGCGAAGTACTTGCACGCGTTGCGCGATGGCGCCGTACCGCTGCAATTCCTCTTCAGCGGAACGCTATTCGTTCCCGGCACCCGGGGCTTCTCGGTGCAGCAGGTGCCCTGGGATAGGGAAGACCGATACGCCATGCCGATATCGGTATGGCGTGACCTGATTGCCCAGCATTTCCCCAATACCGGCTGGCTTCGACTGAACCGCGACACAGTCGACACACTCGCCGGCTACCGGTCCGCGCAGGGATTACTGTCGCATGACGAGGCGATAATGTCGCTGCTGGCGCGGGCTGCAGAGGACGTGCGATGAGCACCCACTGCGACCACGCCCGCGCGGTGGCCGATGCGGTGCTCTACGAGGGCTACCTGCTGTACCCCTACCGTGCGACGTCAGCCAAGAACCAGTCCCGTTGGCAGTTCGGAGTGCTCGGCCCGAAGGATGCCGAGTTACGCGGCATCGGTGAGAATGACACCCTGTCGGCTGACGTGCTGGTGCAAGGGGATGCGTCATCGACGTTGTCGTTGATCGTCCGTTTCCTGCAACTGCAGCACCGGGCGGTTGAACGTGAACTCGGCGACGGCCGGTTCGAGCCGGTGCCGGAACTGGTCAGCGGTGAGAGATCATGGCTGGCCTGGGACGAGGCCGTGGAGTGCGAAGTCGCGTTCGGCCCGTTCACAATCGCAGAAATTCAAGGAACGCTGCGACTTCCACTCGCCATATCGGGGGGCACCGAAGTCCAGTCCGTCGACGCCGGGCGCCTCATTAGGAGCCGCAGAAGTCTTCGCGCAGAAGTGACTCTGTCCGCCGAGGACGACGGCGTCTTGACCAGAGTTGGCGTGACGGTGCGCAACCTCGGTCCGCCGGCCGCAGACAAGAACGATGCGATCGCCGCGTCGCTGATCGGCACTCACATCCTCACCGAAGTGCAGGACGGCGAGTTCATCTCGCTGCTCGAACCGCCGCCCGATACCGCCGCAGCCGTAGCAGGGTGCCGTCGGCACCGCTGTTTCCCGGTGCTGGCAGGACCGCCGCGCACACACCATCTGATGCTGATCTCGCCGATAATCCTCTACGACCATCCCGAGGTTGCCGAGCAGAGCAAAGGTGCCCTTTACGACTCGACCGAGATCGACGAAATCCTGACGCTGCGGATCATGACGATGACGGACCAGGAGAAGGCGAGTGCCCGCGCCACCGACCCGTTGGCCGCCGAGATCATCGATAGGTGCGACACGATGTCCGCCGAGGCCTTACTCGAATTACACGGCGTGCTGCGTGATCCGCATCCGCCCCCAGCGGACGGCGGGCTTGTTCCCGAGATTCCCGAGGGCGTCGACTGGTGGGATCCGACAGCCGACGGTGCAGTGAATCCCGAGGTCGACGCCGTGCTGGTGGACGGCCAACAGGTTCGTCGCGGCACCCTGGTGCGGCTGCGACCCAGCCGTCGCGCCGACGCCCAGGACCTTTTCTACGCCGGCCAAGTCGCCCGAGTCGCCTCGGTGCATGAGACGGTGGACGGAGAAACGCACATAGGCGTGGTGATGGAGGGCGACCCGGCCGCAGACCTGCACCGTTGGTACGGCCGTTATCTGTACTTCGCGCCCGACGAGGTCGAACCGCTGACGACTCAGGACTTCAGCTCGGACGCAAAGGACCTCAGCCCGGAAAGGAGTGCGTGATGGAAGTAGTTGGTTGGACCGCCACGGCGGTGGCGGCAGTGGTTGTTCTGGTGGCGGTGATGCTCGGTGTTCGGTCGATCCCAGACGCCCAGCGGTACCTCAAAATGCGCCGAATGTGACGGGTGGAGGGATCACGTCCAACACGTTGGTAGCCGGCATCGGCAACATTTTCCTGTCCGACGACGGCTTCGGACCCGAGGTCATGCGTCGCGTCGCGTCGCGACTCACCGACCCCGGTGTCCGGGTGAGGGATTACGGGATCCGGGGCATGCACCTGGCGTACGACCTGCTCGACGGATACGACGCCCTAGTGCTCGTCGATGCGCTCCCGGACCGAGGCGCTCCCGGCACCTTGCACGTTTTCGAGGCGGACCTTGAAACTCTCTCCTCGACAACGGGACTGGATGCGCATGCGATGGATCCGTCCGCGGTCTTCGCCAGCCTCAACGCGCTGGGCGGTCGCCCACCCTATACGGTGGTGATCGGTTGTGAAGTCGCCAGTATCGAGGACGGTATCGGTCTCTCAGCGGCGGTCGGAGCCACCGTCCCCCAGGCTGTACAGGCAATCGAGAAAGTGGTGGCCGGGTTGTCATCGGCGCGAACAGCGGCGCGGGAGGGTTGAGCGATGTGCCTGGGAATCCCCGGACGGGTGCTGCAAGTGCTGGACGGCTATGGCGGGCAACTCGTCCTCGCCGATGTCGCCGGCGAACCGCGCAAGGTCAATATCGGAATGCTGCCCGAAGAGACGTTCCAGACCGGTGACTGGGTCATCATCCATATGGGCTTCGTCGTTGAGAAGACCGACGAGACGGGCGCTGGGGTCGCCCTGGCCAGTCTGAAATTGCTGGGCAGCGGAGACTTGACATGACCGGTCGATGCCGACGCCGGGTATGCGTACGTGGTGTGGTCCAAGGTGTCGGCTTCCGGCCGTTCGTCTACACCACAGCCGCGGCAGCGGGGCTGTCCGGATGCGTACGCAACGACAGTTCGGGCGCAATCATCGAAGTCGAGGGTGAGGCAGATGCCGTCGACGCCTTTCTCGAGCAGCTGCGCAGTCACCCTCCACCGCTTGCGATCATCGAGGCGATCGAGGTTGACGAGATGCCCACCGGTGGCGGAACCGGCTTCCGGATCGCCGACACCTCCCGCTCGGACGGCAGCCGGACGTTGGTCTCCCCCGATGTGGCCACATGCTCCGAATGTGCTGCCGAGCAGCGTGATCCGACGAACCGGCGGTACCGTCACGCATTCGTCAACTGCACCAACTGCGGACCACGCTTCACGATCATTGCAGGCGTTCCCTACGATCGCTCGGTCACCACCATGGCGGCGTTTCCCATGTGCACTGACTGCGCAGCCGAGTACATCGACCCGACGGATCGACGGTTCCACGCCCAGCCGGTGTGTTGCCCGCGGTGCGGCCCGACATTGAGTTACCGCGACGGGCGCGCAACTCACTTGGCCGGTGAGGACGGGTTACGCAGAGCCCGGCGACTTTTGAGTGACGGCGGAATCCTGGCGGTCAAGGGCATCGGCGGTTACCACCTGGCCTGCGACGCCGCGAACGACCACGCAGTGTCCGAGTTGCGCCGCCGAAAACAGCGCGGCGACAAGCCTTTTGCTGTGATGGTTGCGGACGTTGGGATGGCACGCGCCGTCGCCGTTCTCGACGAGTGCGCCGAACGGCTGCTGTCCAGTCCGCAGCGACCGATCGTGCTGGTGCCACGGTCGCCCTCGGCTCCTGTCGCAGCTTCAGTGGCGCCGCGCAATCCCGACCTCGGCGTGATGCTCGCGTATAGTCCGCTGCACTCGCTGCTTTTCGGTTTGCCGGGCGACCCCCCCGGCCCCGCCGTGTTGGTGATGACGTCGGGCAACCTTGGCGGCGAACCGATCTGCTATCGCGACGACGACGCCACCGAACGACTTTCAACCCTCGCCGATGCCTGGCTGCTCCATGACCGCCCAATCCTGGTGCCATGCGACGACTCCGTGGTGCGAGCCTTTGACGGCACCGAGCTTCCGATCCGCCGATCGCGTGGTTATGCCCCCCTGCCGATAGCCCTGCCGGAAGCCACGCCACCTTCTCTAGCGGTCGGCGCCGATGTGAAGAACGCCATGGCCATTGCCGAGGGCCGATACGCCTGGCTGAGTCAGCACATCGGCGACATGGACGACCTTGCCACCCTGACCGCGTTCGACTCTGCGGCCAATCACCTAAGCGCTCTGACCGGCGTGACCCCCGAAGTCCTGGTCACCGATGCACATCCGTGCTACCGCTCCACCTCTTGGGCCCACCGCAATGCAAGAGGCCGACCGGTCCGGGCCGTGCAACACCACCACGCGCACATCGCTGCTGTGATGGCCGAACACGGCCTGGACGGAGCCAAGTCAGTACTCGGATTCGCCTTCGACGGTACCGGTTACGGTCCAGACGGAGCGGTGTGGGGCGGTGAGGTTCTGCTCGCCGACTACAAAGGCTTCGGGCGCCTAGCCCAACTGAAATACGTTCCGCTGCCGGGCGGCGATGCCAGCGTGCTCCGCCCCTATCGAATGGCGATGGCGCACTTGTGGGCCGCGAGGGTGCCGTGGACCGACGACCTGCCACCGGTATCGGCTTGCCCGGACGACGAACGCAAGGTGCTGCAACATCAACTTTCGACCGGTCTTGGTTGTGTACCCACTTCAAGCATGGGACGACTCTTCGATGCGGTATCCGCATTGGCCGGTGTCAACCAGGTTGCAAGTTATGAAGCGCAGGCCGCGATAGAACTGGAGGGCCTGTCCCGCACTGCTAACCCGGGCACTGTCCGATATCCGTTCTCAGTCGACTTCGCCTGCGGTGCAACCGCACTTATCGATCCGGCACCGCTGCTGCACGGCGTTGTAGACGACGTGCGCCGAGGCGTGCCAGCGGCCGTGATAGGCGCCCGGTTCCATGCCGCGGTGGCTGCGTTGATCGTCGATCTCGCCGTAGCCTTCGCCATGGACGCCGATACGGTCGCGCTCTCCGGTGGCGTGTTCCAGAATGCGCTACTGTTACGTCAGGCGCTGATGTTGTTGAACGACAATGGTTTCACAGCGATAACCCATCGCCGAGTACCACCGAACGATGGTGGTATCGCACTGGGCCAACTCATGGTCGGGAACTCGGGTTAGCGGGAAGAAAGGACTGCTCATGTGTCTGGCGGTGCCGGGGAAGATTCTACGGATGGAGGAGCGCGACGGCACGCTGATGTCCGTTGTCGACTTCGGGGGTATTCAGAAAGATGTCTGCCTGCAATACACGCCGGATGCACGGGTGGGCGAATACGTGGTCGTCCATGTCGGTTTCGCGATTCAGCGCCTCGATGAGGAGTCGGCGCTCCAGACCCTTGCCGAATTCGAACGGCTCGGAGTGCTCGAGGAGGAGTTCGGCGATGGGTTCGATCTGGCCGCTCGGCAAGCCGGAGCGGCAAACCCCGCGGCGGCCGTATCGCCGGACAGAAATTCTGAGGTGACGACATGAAGTATCTGGACGAGTTCAGCAACCCCGAACTCGCGGGAAAATTGATCGCTCAGATCCGTTCGGCTACGACCAGGAGCTGGGCCATCATGGAAGTCTGCGGTGGGCAGACACATTCGATCATCCGGCACGGGATCGATCAGCTGTTGCCCGACGAGATCGAGATGATTCACGGTCCGGGCTGCCCCGTGTGCGTGACACCGTTGGAGATCATCGACAAGGCGCTCGATATCGCGGCGCGCCCGGACGTGATCTTCTGTTCATTCGGAGACATGCTGCGCGTTCCGGGTAGCGGCCGGGATCTGTTCCGGGTCAAGAGCGAGGGCGGCGATGTGCGGGTGGTGTACTCGCCACTGGACGCGCTCACCATAGCCCGCAACAACCCGGACAAAGAGGTGGTTTTCTTCGGGATCGGATTTGAGACCACCGCCCCGGCCAACGCGATGACCGTATACCAGGCTCAACGCCTTGACATCAAGAATTTTTCACTGTTGGTGTCGCATGTGCTGGTGCCGCCCGCCATCGCTGCGATCATGGAGTCGCCGGCCTGTCGAGTGCAGGCCTTCCTGGCCGCCGGACACGTCTGCGCCGTGATGGGAACCGACGAGTACCCGCCACTGTGCGACAAGTACGGCATTCCGATCGTGGTGACCGGGTTCGAGCCGCTGGACATCCTCGAAGGGATTCGCCGCACCGTCCTACAACTGGAATCCGGCCGCCATCAGTTGGAGAACGCCTATCCGAGGGCGGTACGCGCCGAAGGCAACACTCCTGCCAAAGCGATGCTTCTCGACGTGTTCGAGGTGACCGACCGGGCGTGGCGCGGTATCGGGACGATCCCGTCGAGCGGCTGGCGCCTAGCCGACAAGTACCGCGAATACGATGCGGAACAACGCTTCGCCGTGACCGACATCCACACCGGCGAATCCGCGGTGTGCCGCTCGGGCGAGGTGCTACAGGGATTGATCAAACCCCACGAGTGTGCGGCCTTCGGCACGGTATGCACTCCGCGCAATCCGCTGGGCGCCACCATGGTTTCCTCCGAAGGCGCATGCGCCGCCTACTACCTGTATCGGCGGCTGGAGGTATCACATGTCTGATGCGCCCCCGGAGAGCCCCGCGACACCGGCGAGCATAGATATCGAGGCCTGGGTGTGTCCCGCCCCGCTGCGCGATGCGCCCAGCATCCTGATGGGGCACGGCGGTGGCGGGGCGATGTCGGCCGAGCTCGTCGAGCACCTGTTCCTACCCGCGTTCGGCTCAGCGGCAGCCAGCGAGCTGGGCGATTCGGCGGTGCTTCGGGTGGGCACCGAGACTTTGGCCTTTTCGACCGATTCGTACGTGGTCAGACCGCTGTTCTTCCCAGGGGGCAGCATCGGCGATCTGGCTGTCAACGGCACCGTCAATGACCTGGCCATGGCCGGCGCGCAGCCGATAGCGCTGTCCACAGCATTCATCCTAGAGGAGGGGACCCCGCTCGCCGAGCTTGCCCGCGTCGCGCAGGCCGTCGGTACCGCGGCGGTGGCGGCAGGGGTGCAGCTGGTGACCGGCGACACCAAGGTGGTTGACTCCGGTCACGGAGACGGTGTGTACATCAACACCGCGGGCATCGGACTGGTGGACAGACGTGCCGACATCCGTCCGCAGCGCGCCAGCGCGGGCGACGCGGTGATCATCAGCGGGCACATCGGCGTGCATGGGGTGGCGGTGATGAGCTGCCGCGAGGGCCTCGAGTTCGGCACAACCATCGCCAGCGACAGCGCACCGCTGAACGGACTGGTGGCGGCGATGATCGACACCGGCGCCGACATTCACGCGCTGCGTGACCCGACCAGAGGCGGCGTCGGAGCCACCCTGAACGAGATCGCCAAGGCCGCGGGTATCGGAATCGCCCTCGACGAAAGGGCGTTGCCCATTCCCGCTGAAGTCCGCGATGCCTGCGGATTATTGGGGCTCGACCCACTCTACGTGGCCAACGAAGGCAAGCTGATCGCCTTCGTCGCCCCCGAGGACGCGGACCGGGTGCTTTCCGCAATGCGCGATCACCCGCACGGCGGCCACGCGGCGGTGGTCGGCAGCTGTGTGGCCGAACACCCCGGATTAGTGGTGGCGCGCACCGGTTTGGGCGGCACCCGGGTGGTGGACATGCCGATCGGTGAGCAACTTCCCCGGATCTGCTGAATGGCCGTCACCGAGCAGCGGACACATCCGGGACACGCGTTGTTTGCCCGATACGCCTTCCCCCCCAACGAACTCGGATACTGCGGCCCCCCCGGGACCGGCACGCGACCCGGCACTCCAGATGCCGGCTTGGCTGCACACGCCCGAGAATTCGACGGTGCCTGGCCCTATCTCAAGATCCTCGCCGAGGCGGCGGGTCAGCCCGATCCCCTCGACGAGCCGGTTGTGCGCAGTTACTGGGTAGGCGGGCCGCTGCTGGCCGAACTCGACGCATCAGAGCTGCTGGCCCGCCTGAGGGATGCGTTTACCGGCCAGGTCACCGGGCTGCTCGCTCAGATACCGCCCGAAAACGTACTGGCGCACCACAGTTTTCACGTCTTCGTGGTCTACCCGTGGATCAGATTCCTCGAGCGGGACCCGCAAACGCCGCTGAAGGTGATGCAGGATTGCCGGATTCGCTGGGGCATCGTGGATGAGGTCGACGACGAACACGCGATCATCCTGACCCGACCGCTGGCTTTCGAGAACGGTGTCCTCACACTGGGCGCGCCCATCGCCGAGCGGGTGCGGTGGTGTCGGGGCAGCGCCTTGCACGCACCCGCACCGATACCTGGTCAGACGGTGTCGGCGCACTGGAACTGGATCTGCGGTCCACTGACCGACGCGGACACGACCGCCCTGGAAGCAGCGACCCGAAAAACTCTCAAGCTGGTCAACTCCGCTCGTCGCCGCCTATAGCTGCCGTGGGCGGTTTGTGCTGGTGCGGGGCCCCCGGTCCAGGGATGCCGGATCCGACCAACCCTCCGACGGTCCTGTCGACCGCCCCTCGGGCACCTACCGCGGCGACGAGGCCGTGCCCGCACACAACGAGGGGTCTGCCCCTGAGCAGACCGATGACTGATCCACCATCGCCCCTCACCATTGCTCGCGGGGGACGTCGAAGTCCGAACACAATGCCCGCCATACGTCCCGTGGATCGACACCATCCTCGATCGCCTGGGCCGCGGTGCGCCCGCCCAGGTTGGTCAGCACGTGATCGACGAGCATCGACGAGGCTCGCACCGCGCCGAACTGGCGCTCGACGAGTTCGGAGAATTCGGTGAGCCGCACCCGCCTAATCTACGCCGACGCGCCGAGTGCTTCTTGGCACACCCGTACCGGATCGGCGACCTGCGCGACACCTGCCCCAGCCCGTCTCGCGGCCTGCCGGTAGCACGGCGAATCGAGCACCTCCCGGGTAGCCTCGGCCAGGGCTGCCGCGGTCAGCGGCCGGATCAGCCGCGCACTTCCTTGGTGCACAACACGATTCGCGATCTCCCACTGGTCGCCTCCACCCGGAACCACCACCATGGGAACGCCGGCCAACAACGACTTCGCGACAGTCCCATGCCCGCCACCGCAGATCAGCACATCTGCCATCGATAGCAGTTCGTCCTGGCGTCCCAGCCCGGCCACCGCCCACGGCGGAACAACGTCCGAGGCACCGTCGAGCCGGGAGACAACCACCCGCGAACCCGCCGGAAGCACATCGCCCGGAACCAGCGTCTTCAATGCCAGTTCGGTGAGTCCACCGGCGCCGGTGCTGGCGGTTGACGGGGCCACCACAACGATGGGACCGTCGCCCGGCGGCAGTCGCAGCACCGACGTGGTCGGTTCGAAATGCAGCGGGCCTACCACGACAGCCTCGACAGGCCAGTCCGGCCGCGGTACCTCGAGGGCGGGCAACGTTGCGATCAGGCGCCGCAACGGTCCCGGATCGTCGGCGGGCAGACCGATGCCGACGCGCGCGGCCGCGCGCTGCCGCAAACCGGCCCGCCACGAGCGCGCACTCAATGCCCGCATCGCGGAGTCGCGCAGCCGTCCGCGAAAACCCCGGCCGGGGGCCAGCCCGCTGCCCACCGGCGGCAAGCCCTTCGATGGCCGGTAGAGCGGATGGGCATTCAGTTCGATCCACGGCACACCCAGCAGCTCGGCAGCCATGCCACCGCACGCGGTGATGGAGTCGGAGATCACCAGGTCAGGCGCCAAGCCATCGATCCGTTGAACGTTCAACACGGCCATACGCGCTGCTCGCTGATGAATTTTGGCGCCCGAATCGCCGTCGTCATCGCCGGGCACCGGGGCCAGCCCGTCCAGCTCGAAGGCGCCGATATCCTCCCGGCCCGCCAGGTCGAGCCATTTCCGGCCGGTCAGCAGCGTCGGAGTGTCCCCGGCAGCCAGAAATCGCAGGCACAGCGCGATGGCCGGAAAGGCGTGTCCGGGATCGGGTCCGGCGACCACCGCCACTCGCATGCGGGCTACCCTGCCACAGCGCCCGCGAGGGAACATCGTTGGTAGCCGCCTACGCGCAGCCACTCTGGCCGCGCTTTCGCGGGGGCCAGGACGGTAGGCTCAGGCGATGACCGACGATGCCCCCGAATTGCCGATGCCCACAGCGCTTATGACAAAGGCAAGCAACGTCGACACGGTCCAAACGTTTCTGTTCGCCCTGGCCGAGGAGGACTTCGACACCGTGGAGTCGCTCGCCGATCCAAAGCTGATCTGGCAGAACGTAGGACTGCCATCCATCCGCGGTCGTGCTCGAATCATGAAGCTGTTGCGACGCGGCAAGGGCCGGGTGGGCTTCGCGGTGAAGTTTCACAACGTCGCCCAGGACGGCGGCATCGTGCTTACGGAACGCACTGACGCCATCATCCTCGGGCCGATCCGGCTGCAGTTCTGGGTGTGGGGCCGGTTCGAGGTGCGCAAAGGTCAGATCGTCTTGTGGCGCGACTACTTCGATTTCTTCGACTTCATGGTCAAGGCCCCATTGCGGGCCATCGCCTCGGCCGTCATTCCGTCGCTGCGCCAGACCTTCTGAACGCCCGCGTCCGCTTGTCCGCCCTCAGGCCCCTTTGAGCCGACCCAGTTCGTCGAATGCCTGCGCCCAGCCGGTCAGCCGATCTGTGGCGAGTACCAGCTCATCGCGGTAGCGGCGCTGCGACATCGGCGAACTCGACATCGAACCCGAGTTTGCAGCTGGAACCAATTGCGCTGCAGCAGCAACCATCTCGTTGTACTGATGCGCGCCACGGTCGAGTTGCGCCCGGAACGCGGTGATCGTCGGTGCGAGGTAAGCATGCGATTGGGGTGCCGAGTTCACCGCTCGCTCCATCGACACCACTTCGCTCGCGGTGGCGGCCATGGTCGCGACCGTGTGTTCGGCCGCCGACTTGAGGTCGCGCAGTTCTTCGGCCGGCAGCATCCGGCCCCGCTCCATGACACCCAGCATCGCGGTGAACCCGCGTTCAGAGGCAACCAGTGTCGCCATCGGCTGACGGGCGGCCGAACCCCACGGCGGCAACCGGCGCGCAGACCGTGGACGTCGCGGCGGGAGAGGTTCACGCCGCAGCCAGCCGAAGCGCAGGAACGCCAACGTCGCGAGAAATGCCGCACCGACGGCTATGGGTGCCGGAATGAACACCGCCCACACCGGGGTGCTCCACGACGCCAGCAGGGCGGTGACGCCCACCCAGAACACGGCCGAGGCCGTCAAGAACACACCGAGCCGGAACGCCCAGCGCCGCTTGCGCAATAATTTCGCCCGCGGATCGGCGGCAGCGTTGAGCTTCTCGGCCAGCAGGTCCGACCACTCCGCCGCGGTGTCGACGCCACGTTGCGCCAGAGAGCGCCAGGTCCCCGGTCTGCTGGTGCGTGTACTCATCTGGGCTCCAATGGCTTCCCGCGCTCGGCGTTCGAACCGTTACTGCGAGAGCGGATTTTCCGGTGTCGGGTTGGCGGCCGGCGCTGCCGGCGTCTGAGCAGGAGTGGCCGAGCTACTGCTTCCTGCGGGCAGCTGCTCGCCGCGCATCGAGGCACGGATCTGCTCGAGCCTGGAGTGGCCTGCCATCTGGACGCTGGCCTGCTGCACCTCGAGCATTCTGCCCTGCACCGAGTTCTGCGCCAGCTCGGCTGAGCCGATGGCGTTAGCGTAGCGCCGTTCGATTTTCTCCCGAACCTCGTCGAGGCTCGGCGTGTTCCCGGGCGCGGCGAGTTCGCTCATCGACCGCAGCGAGGCGCTGACCTGCTCCTGCATCTTCGCCTGTTCGAGCTGACTGAGCAGTTTGGTGCGCTCGGCTATCTTCTGCTGCAGCATCATCGCGTTCTGCTCGACGGCCTTCTTGGCCTGCCCCGCCGCCTGTAACGCCTGGTCATGGAGGCCCTTGAGATCCTCGACACTCTGCTCGGACGTCACCAGTTGCGCGGCGAACGCCTCGGCGGCGTTGGTGTACTCGGTGGCCTTGGCGGCGTCGCCGGCCGCAGTGGCCTGGTCGGCCAGGGTAAGCGCCTGACGCACGTTGACCTGCAACTTCTCGATATCGGCGAGTTGGCGGTTGAGCCGCATCTCAAGCTGCCGCTGGTTGCCGATCACCTGGGCCGCCTGCTGCGTCAACGCCTGATGCTGGCGCTGCGCCTCCTCGATCGCCTGCTGAATTTGCACCTTGGGATCGGCGTACTCGTCGACCTTCGAACTGAACAGCGCCATGAGGTAGCGCCACGCCTTGGTGAACGGATTGGCCATCGGTTCGCTCCGCCTTCATCGTTGTCTGTGTATCGGGTGCGTTGTATCGAGGGTGAAGATGTGTGTCGGGTGATGGTGCCTGGATGCCCTTGCCCCAACTTATCGGTTCTGCGCAGATCACCACAGTCCGCATCGACGACCCGTCCGGCCGCGGAGGCCTGGCGGGATGTGTCAGGCCACAGCCATCGACACAACCTGCGGAATGACCACCTTGGTGGACACGTCGATGCCGGCGGTGCCGGCACCCGGAACGGAGGCGGCGGTCGCGCTGCGGGCCTCTTCCAGGGCAAGTCCGTCGCCGGCCTCCGACAGCACCCGCGACAATGGCACGTCCAACGCCCCGCAAATGGCGCTGAGAAGTTCGCTCGACGCCTCCTTGCGGCCACGTTCCACCTCCGAGAGGTAGCCCAGGCTCACCCGCGCCGAATCCGAGACTTCACGCAGGGTACGTCCCTGTTGGACCCGGGAGCGGCGCAGCACGTCGCCGATCACCTCGCGCAGCAATGCCGTCATCGCCTTCTCCTCATTCCTCTGGCTACCTTGCCCAACGCTCGGTGCCGTGGTGATGGTTCCCGAATCACCGGTGACTACCCAGTCTGCCGGGAACGCGCATCCCGGACCGCGGAGACGAAGTAGTCCGCCCCGGTTATCACCGTCAATACCAATGCCGCCATCATGACCACCCACGCCCCGGTCAGCCAGCCGCCCGACAGCGGTAGCACGAAGAGTCCGATCGCAACCGCCTGCACCAGGGTCTTGAGCTTGCCACCCCGGCTCGCCGGAATGACGCCACGGCGCAGAACCACCAGTCGAAGCACTGTGACGACGATCTCGCGAACCAGGATCACCCCGGTCACCCACCAGGGAAGATCGCCGAGCAACGACAGCCCGATGAGAGCCGCGCCGATCAGCGCCTTGTCGGCGATCGGGTCGGCCAAAGTACCGAATTCGGTGATCATCCCATAGCTTCGGGCCAGCGCGCCGTCGAAACGGTCGGTGATGACGGCAACCGCAAAGACTACGAATGCGACTACTCGCCAATGCGTTTCGTGGCCGTCTCCGACGAACAGCGCTACCAGGAAAACCGGCACCAGCACTAGGCGGACGCCCGTAAGGGCATTCGCAAGATTCGCCACTCGGGCGCGCGGGACCACCGGATCGGTATGAGGTTGTCCCGGCACCGACACAGAATACTGGTTGCCAGCACCGATACCCTTCGGTGTGTGAGCGCGGTTCCCGAAGTCTCCGACGGCCGACTGGTTCTGCGCCGCGCCCGGACATCCGATGTGCCCGCGATCAAGGCCTTGGTCGACCTCTACTCCGGCAAGATCCTGCTGGAGAAGAATCTCGTGACGCTGTACGAGTCGGTTCAGGAGTTCTGGATCGCCGAAATCCAGGGTGAACTGATCGGCTGTGGTGCCCTGCACGTGCTCTGGTCGGATCTCGGCGAGGTGCGAACCGTGGCGGTGCACCCTGAGATGAAGGGCCGTGGGGTCGGCCACGCGATCGTGGACCGCCTGCTCGCCGTCGCCGCCGAATTGCACCTAAAGCGGATTTTCGTGCTCACCTTCGAAGTCGAGTTCTTCAGTCGGCACGGCTTCCAGGAGATCGACGGCACCCCGGTTACTGCGGAGGTCTACGAAGAGATGTGCCGCTCCTACGACACCGGCGTGGCCGAATTTCTCGATCTTTCCTACGTCAAGCCGAACATCCTCGGCAATACCCGGATGCTGCTGACCCTCTGAGGCGGCGCCGCGGCTCCCCTAAGGTCAGAAATCCGGCTCGTTGTCACCGTCATCGTCGGCCGCATTCGAGCCACCGCGGATCATCGCGAGTGTGCCGGCCAGCTCGTCGGGTTTGACCAGCACCTCGCGCGCTTTGGAACCCTCGGACGGACCCACGATGTTGCGTGTCTCCATCAGATCCATCAACCGGCCCGCCTTGGCGAAGCCGACCCGCAGCTTGCGCTGCAGCATTGAGGTGGACCCGAATTGACTGGATACCACCAATTCAACGGCCTGCAGGAACACGTCCATATCGTCACCGATGTCGGGATCGACGTCGGTGCGTTCACCGGTCGGCTTGGCGGTGGTGACCCCTTCGGTGTACTCGGGCTCCGCCTGCTCCTTGGTAGCCGAGACGACCGCCTGGATCTCCTCGTCGGTGATGAACGCACCCTGTAGCCGGGTCGGCTTGTTGGCACCCATCGGGAGGAACAGACCGTCCCCCATACCGATCAACTTCTCCGCACCCTGCTGATCGAGGATGACGCGGCTGTCCGTCAGCGACGAGGTGGCGAAGGCCAATCGGGACGGCACGTTCGTCTTGATCAGACCGGTGACCACGTCGACCGACGGACGCTGAGTGGCGAGCACCAGGTGGATACCCGCCGCCCGGGCCTTCTGGGTGATGCGGACGATGGCGTCCTCCACGTCACGAGGCGCGGTCATCATCAGGTCGGCCAGCTCGTCGACGATCGCCAGGATGTAGGGATAGGGCTTGTACTCACGATTGCTGCCCAGCGGTGCGGTGATCTCACCCGAACGCACCTTCTCGTTGAACACGTCGATGTGGCGCACCCTGGATGCCTGCATGTCCTGGTACCGCTGTTCCATTTCTTCGACCAGCCAGGCCAACGCCGCTGCCGCCTTCTTCGGCTGCGTGATGATCGGAGTGATCAGGTGCGGGATACCCTCGTAGGGAGTCAGTTCCACCATTTTCGGGTCGATCAGAATCATTCTGACCTCGTCCGGCGTCGCACGCGCCAGCAGCGATACCAGCATCGAGTTCACGAAACTGGACTTGCCCGATCCGGTTGAGCCCGCGACGAGCAGGTGCGGCATCTTGGCTAGATTGGCCGAAATGTATTCGCCTTCAATGTCCTTACCAAGGCCGATCACCAACGGGTGGTGATCGCTCCGGGTCGCCGGATCGGTCAGAACGTCAGCGAGCCGCACCGTCTCACGGTCGGTGTTGGGCACCTCGATGCCGACCGCGGATTTTCCGGGGATCGGTGCCAGCATCCGCACGCTTTCCGTCGCCACGGCGTAGGCGATATTGCGTTGCAGCGCAGTGATCTTCTCGACCTTGACGCCCGGCCCAAGCTCGACTTCGTATCGGGTCACGGTGGGGCCGCGGGTGCACCCGGTGACAGCGGCGTCGACCTTGAACTGCTGTAGCACCGACGTGATCGCGTCTTCCATCTGCGCATTGGCCGCGCTGCGACGTTTGGGCGGCTCGCCGGCAATGAGCAGTTCCAGCGACGGAAGTGTGTACGGCCCCTCCACCACACGGTCCAGTTGTCGGGACTTCGCCGCCCGCTTCTTTCGGCGCGAGGGGTGCCCGGCGGTTTCCGGAACGGCCGACCCGTCGTCCTCGATGGGATAGTTGTCCATCGGTGTCCCGGTGGCCGCCGATTGCGCAGGACGGGCCGCCGAGGCGGCCGTCGGCCACCGCCCTTCATCACCGTCCGGATGGCCCAGCGGGTCGTCCGAGTAGTCATCGAAGTGATCGAGATGCGCGCCGTCGCCGTATTCGTCCGGATACCCGTCCAGATACTCGTGGTCGTCTTCATACCCGTACCCGCCGCCCCATCGGGTGCCGAACATCGCCCGCACCGTCGAAGGCACCTCGCGAATCGTTGTCCCGGTAACCAACAACACTCCGAACAGCACTCCCAGGAACAACAGCGGCCCGGCGATCCAGGGGGTCAGCCCATCGGAGAGTGGACCTCCGATCGCGAACCCGAGGAATCCGGCGGCGTCCCGGCGCGCGGCGGAATCCAGCGGCGAGCCCGACCACAAATGCCACAGCCCAAGTGCAGGAAGCACGATCATCGCAGTCCCAAGGATCAACCGCGGTCGCGATTCCGGGTCGGGTTCGGAGCGCATCAGCCCGATACCGAGGGCGGCAAGCACGATGGGAACCAGCACGACGGCACCGCCGACCAGCACCCTAAGGAATGTATCGATCCATTCACCGACCGGTCTGGCCGCATCGAACCATGAACCCGCGGCGACCACGACGGAAACCCCCAGCAGTGCCAAGGCGATGCCGTCGCGGCGGTGTCCGGGTTCGAGTTCCCGCGCCCGGCCGACCGAACGGGCCGTGCTACCGGCACCTTTGGCCAACATCAGCCAACCCGCCCGCAACCCGCGCCCGAGGGCGGTGCCGGCCACCGAGACCGCAGACGGGCCCCGGCGTGCGGTCCGGCGCGACGGGCCGACCGGCCTCCCCGAGCGCGCTGAGCCCGACCGGCCGCGCGCAGTTGCTTTTGGCCTGGTCGGACGCGCAGCAGATCGGGTCGCGGTCTTACTCGCCATACCGATCAGCCTAGTCGCAAACACCTCAGATGCACCATCTACCACACTGGTCACAGAACGGTGTCAATCCTCCGCCGTCATGTGTCACCTGGACGGGCCGTCGGATTGGGCAGGTTCGAAGCTCGTCCAGCCGCTCATCTACCCGCGGGTGCTGTTATCCGGACGTGATGCGCCGACCACCCTTACTAGGCGACTTACTAGACGATCACGTCCGGTCACTGTGTGATCGGACTCCCTGACATCACCCGTAATAAGGTGGACACCTGTCCAAATTCAGCGCTGTCACCCAGGAGCTGCCAAATGCCAATAGTCGTCATCGCCACCTTGACCGCCAAGCCCGATTCCGTCGAGACGGTCCGCAACGCCTGCAAGCAGGCAATCGAGGCGGTGCACAGCGAGCCCGGCTGCGAGTTGTACTCACTCCACGAGGCCGACGGCACATTCGTGTTCGTCGAGCAGTGGGCCGACTCGGAGGCGCTGCAGGCTCACAGTGCGGCACCCTCGGTCACTGCACTCTTCGGTACCGTCGGCGAACATCTCGATCGCTCGCCGGATATCAAGATGCTGCAGCCGATACCCGCGGGGGATCCGGCCAAAGGTCGGCTGCGGCCCTAGAACCGGCGATCATGGGCGAACTCAGCGGAAAAATAGCGTTCATCACCGGTGCGGCCCGGGGCCAGGGCCGCGCGCATGCCGTCAAGCTGGCATCCGAGGGTGCCGACATCATCGCTTTGGACTTGTGCGATCAAATCGACTCGGTCCCCTATCCGATGGCCACCCCCGACGACTTGACCGCCACTGTCAAGCTCGTGGAGGACACCGGAGCGCGCATCGTGGCCTGTCAGGCCGATGTACGCGACCGCGACGCCGTCAAAGCCGCGTTGCGGGCGGGAACCGAAAAGCTCGGCGATCGACTCGACATGGTGGTCGCGAACGCGGGCATCGCGCCGATGGCCGCCGCGGACGCATGGCAGGACGCCATCGACGTCAACCTCACCGGGGTCTACAACACGGTCGACGTCGCAATGAAGCCGATGATCAAGTTCGGCAACGGCGGATCGATCGTATTGATCAGCTCTGTCGCGGGTCTGGTCGGACTGGGAGCGCCGGTCGGCGGGTCCCTCGGCTACGCTGCCGCCAAGCACGGCATGGTCGGAATCATGCGGGTGTACGCGAATTTCCTTGCTCAGTACAGCATTCGCGTCAACTCCGTGCATCCGGCAGGCGTGAACACGCCGATGATCGACAACGATTTCATTCGATCTTGGCTGGACGGGGTGGCCCAGCAGAGCGAGGGAGGTCCCGATATGGGCAATGCCCTGCCGGTTCAGACCCTGGAACCCGAGGACATCGCCAACGCGGTGTTCTGGCTGGTGTCCGAAGCCGCGCGCTATGTCACCGGTATCACCCTGCCGGTTGACGCGGGTTTTGTGAATAAGCGTTGAAACAACGGAGCCGCCTTCGAAACCCTTCTGCTCAAACGGCTTTCGGAACTATTGTGTTGTCGGACATCGAACACCGGGGGCCGCGGGGCCGACATCTGGTGGACGACGACCTGGCAGCATCGTTCCCGCCCGCCCGCGGCTACCGAACCCGCTCATTCTCGGCTATGCGTCACCGAGTTCTTGGCGACACCCTCACCACTCAGCGGGACCTGGCTCGTTCCAGTCAGCGTCGTTGGCGAGTGCACCTCGCAGCGCATGAACCAATCTGCGGGCCACGTTCGCCCAAGTGAACAATTGCGAACGGCGTAGGGCGGCGCCGCCGAATGCACGCGCTTCAACGGGATTCGATAGGCGAATCATCGCAGACAGCAGCGCCCCATCATCACCGGATCGGACCACGAATCCTCCCTCTCCGATCAAGAACTCTGCGCCACCCAATGCCGAACCGATCACCGGCAACCCCGCCGCGGCGGCGTCCACATAGACGATGCCAGCGGCCTCCGCATGCGACGGCACCACCAGACATGTTGCCGCCGTATAGAGTGCGCGCAACTGGCGGCGGTGAGATGCATTGTTCGGGCTCAGCACCCCGTGACCGGTCACGCCAGCCTCACTCAGTCGAGGGTGGCCACCAACCACGTCGAGACGCGCGTTGGGAACCGTCCGGCGAAGCCGGGCGAAGGCGCGCACGACGGCCTCGCCGTTCTTTCGTTCCCAGTCCATCCCGACGAAAAGAAACCGGGGTTGGCTCCAATCACGCCCGAACCCAAACGCCCGGAAATTCGCTCCGACGCCGACGACGTGGACCCTCTCAGCCGCCACCCCATAGTCCGCGACAACCGAGTCGAAAGCCCAAGGCGTTGCTACACAGCACGCGGTCGCGGTTTCGTAGAGTCCCCGCTGACGTGCAATCAGGCGCGTCAGCGTCCGATCAGACAGCAGCCGCCAACTCGGATATCCCAGGTTGCGGGCCTGAATCGCGGTCATGTCGTCGTAGGTGACCAAAGGAAGATCGGTGGACAGAGCGAAGCTAGGTCCAATCTGGATGATCCCGTCTAAACGGCCCGATCGACGTAGCACGTCTCGCCCTAGCCAAGAATTCACTTCTGCCATCCCGAGAGAGGACGCCGCCCTGCGGGCAGAACGCGACGCGAATCCCGAATCGCCGCAGGGGCGAAGGTAACGCAGCGAACCGAGGCCGATGAGGGCCGACCGCAGGCGTTCCGATTGCGGTCCGCAGACGACCGGGATCGGATCGATGCCGATCTCGCGCAGCCCCCGCATCACACCGTTGGTCAGTCCCGAGTAGACGGCCGGATCCGCCGGGTTCTGCGTATACGCCACTGCGACACGTTTCACGACACACAACCATTCAGTGTGTGACTTCCCCCGAAAAGGGTTCTGTCGCAGCCGCTGAGACGGCACCGGAGACGAGTCCTGTGACGGCATCTCCTCGGGTGAGGTTGGAGAGTCCCCGCCATCACGCACCAATCCCGTCTTCGGCGGCGCGGCGTGGAACCTGAAAGGTCGCCAGCAGTGCAACGACGACGGTGGACAGCATCAGAGCAAGCGGCCAGATCGCTCCGCCGTCCTCAGCGGCGAGGCCCAATCCGAAACCGGCAATCATGGTGCCAACGCTGACCACGATCAAGCTGTAACTCAAAGTGACGGCAGCGGTGTCGGCATCGACGCGGCTCATCACCCAATCCTGAGCCGCCGGGGGGACGCCTTGATTCGCGAGCGCGGCCAGCAGCAGGACCAACCCGAAGCTCCACAGCGGGGGAAGAAGCTGCCAGCTAATCGAAACGGCGCAGAGAATCACCGCAGCTGCGGTGAGGCCGGCGCTGACCGCGTACATTCCGCGGGTTCCAAGGTGCTGGCGGACGATTCGCCATGCCGGTATTCCGATCAACAGTCCAGAGCAGGTGAAGATAAGGAAGAGCTCCAGGTCGCCGTTGTCGGGTCCGAGGGTGGAGGCTATGTAGATCGCAAAAAACATCGGGGAAAGTCTGACGGAAATGAATATCAGCTGCACGAGGACGTAGCGGCGCAGCCACCGTTGCCTTCGAACGTGGCGGTGCCCCTCCCGCAAGACCCCGAGCGTGGTCGGCGGCCCCCCGACCAGTTGAACTCCCCGCGACGCCAACGGCAAACAACACACCGTGGCCAGCGCTAAAGCAGCTGTACCGATCCACAGTAAGTCGGCGTCTTGGGCCTGCGGTTCCTGCGAAGACAGGCGGCCGGTGGCCGCGACGATGACAACCAGCCCGAGGGCGGCGCCAAATCCCGCTGTCTTCAGTAGAAGATCATTGCGGCGCCGGGGCGACATCGACGCCGACAGGACCATCGGATAAAACACCGAACCGCAGCCGGCGATCACGCCGGCGAGTAGGGAGGTGAGCAGCAGCGGGTACGAATACAGGCGGTGCTGTGCACTCGGATCCGCACATACACACCAAAGACTGACCGCGGTCGCGTTCACAGCATTCAGGACGGCTTGCAGAAAGGCGGCCCCCACCATCAATACGGTCATTGAGGTGACGACCCGCAGCAATTTTGGTGCAGCCGCGGTGCCCAGCAGGGTGCCTGCTGCGTAGAGGGGCACAAGCAGGGCAATGACGAGTTTCCCCGCGCCGAGCTCGGCAGCGATATAGGGCACAACGACAGCGGCGCTGCTGATCTGGAGGGCCAATCCCCAGAGAATCCCTTGGGAAAGCAGCAGTCGGAAGTTGCGTTTGCCCTCCACCAGCAGAGTGTATTGCTCAGCTAGCGGCAACTGACGGCGGTTCCGCTGCGACCCGCCGAATCTGGAGGTTTCCGGCGGGTTGGGCAGTCGCCGTGATGCTGCACATAATGGTGGAACCCGCGTACCTGCTAGGAGTGCGACGTGTGCGGGATGGAACTAATCCATTGCTCTTCCCTAGTAAAAAAGACGTCCATCTGAGTGCTTTTCAGCGTGGTAATCGGTATCGGATGATTGGCGCTGTTTCGCTTCCGGATATACCATCCGAGGTCGTATTGGTTCGGTATCGCAAAGGCATGGAAACCAGCGTTGAATAGGGCCTCAAAGGTAGCCTCCCACCTGGGCGAGGGGTTAACCTCCACCATCAAACTCGTGGTTTCAGGGTAACTTGACAGATTTGTCAGAAAATCATCGACTACCGGGATCTCGCCACCTTCGATATCAATCTTGATGAGCCTTATCCTCGATGTATCTTCGCCGGAGAGCAGTCGCATTAGGGAGTACGCCTGCACTTCGCACTGTCGCGGAAGGCCACGCGCGGCAACCGTAGTCGTCCGGCCCAGGTTCTCGGCCGGTCCGGAATACAATTGCAACCGTTGTTCGCGATCAGACACAGCAACATTGCATGCGATGATGTTGTCGTTGGCGTTCAAGGTGATGTTGTACGCCAGCGACTGGAATATCGTCGGCGAAGCCTCGAACGCGAGGACACGACCGTTGTCGCCAACCAAATTCGCGGCCAGCAGAGAATCGTAGCCAATATTTGCTCCGATATCGACGAACACGTCTCCGGGCTGAAGAATTCGGGTGATCAACGAGGTGACAGCCGGCTCCCAAACACCGAAATGGAGAATATACTGCTGAATAAGATCCTGCGGATCACAATCGATTCTTGCTCCGCAGGGAAGGTGAGACCGGTAAGGTCCGCCGATCATTTTCAGGGCTCCGTTGTAAACGCGGAGTATCTCTACCCCGCCAAAAGGCACACGGTCAACGAGCCCGATTATCTTGCGGTGGATCGACCTCGGTATCCGCCGTGCAACTTTCGCGTGTGGCTCGATGATCGACACTCCTCTTGGTCGCGAACCTCAGTGTCGTACGGACTCAGCAGGTTGGTCACACCGGGCTGAAGCACAGCTTGCCGGGCGCGTGAAACTTGCGGGGTGGTCTGCAATGATCAGCCTCATGTGGACACTGTCGGTGGGGTGGCCTTCTGGTTCAGAGGCACGCGCCTTGGGCACACCGGTTCAAGAGGTTACTGCATGGACACTGTAGCGGGACTTGCGCCCGATTCTGCTGCGGAGGGCATCCGGCTGATGGCTAACGACCGTCGCTTGTTCGGGCTTGTTGTCAACGTGCTCGCAATGGGATGGGAAAAGTGGCGTCTACCCGCCGAGGATCTGCCCGCCCTAATGCGCGCCGCCGTCGCAGACCCGTGCGATGCGACGGCCGCTGTATATCGAGTGGCCCCGTACCTGACCACACGATCAGGAGCCATCGCTCGTGCCTACGCGCAGGCACGAGCGGCGAAATTCGACGGATTCGCCGAGATCCTTGCTCCGTTGGTTCGGCCGGGCCTGATCTGCGACATGGGAGCCGGCGACACCCAACTGGTACAACGTCTTTCGGTGTCGGTCGGCGGAAATTCCCGGCTGGTCGCCACGGATATCGCGGGGACGCCAAAGCTCGACGGAGCGGTGTCCTTTGCGCTGCAACCAGCTCCCCACCGCCTGCCGCTGCCGGACAACAGCGCATCGACTGTCATAGCCACCGGAATGCTGCACCATATGGAGCCGGAGATGCGGCGCTTGCTACTGGACGACGTACGACGTGTGCTGGAACCGGGAGGGACGCTGCTCCTGCTCGAGGACACCTACCCCGCCACGGACTGGGCACCCCACTCAGAGGTGGACGCGTGCTTTCGGTCCCTCGACGACCGCGGCCGTTGGGGCTTCCTCGCAGTCACCGACTGGTGGGGGAACAGGGTGATGAAGAATCTCGCCGATGAGCCCCTGCCGTGCACATTCATGAACATGGCGGGCCTGGAGCGGGTGATCGCAGCCGCAGGCCTGACCGTCTGCTCTTCGGAGTACCTCGGCGTGGTCGACTTTGGCGGCCACATGGCGACGCCACGCGCCCTAACGGTCGCCACCAGCTAGGGATGAGCGGACTCTCGGAATCCGAGTACGCCACCCTGGCCGACGAGGTCCACTGCCGCTACGGCGACTGTCCCTCCGGGGCGGCAGGACTCGCATCCTGGCTCGGCGTGCCATACCGGAGATACCCGGGTACCGGGCACGATATGAACGGCCCCGACTATGACCAGCCTCCGCGAACGCCGCAGCGCAGCCTCGTGTTGGCCGCGACGTATCGCAGTGGCAGCACCCTGCTTGCAGAGGATCTGATCACGGCAGGAGGCTACGGTTGGCCGTTGGAGTACTTCCAGACCGGCGCACAGGAGCGCCGGTTCGCCCGATTCCCCGAGTCCGGCTACATCAACGAGGTCATGAGGCACCGCACCGCATCCTCGGGCGTGTTCGGCGTGAAGCTATTCCCCGCCGACCTGCGCGCCTCCCCCCACCTGTGGGACCACCTGCCCGATCCTGTCGTGGTATGGGTGCGCCGCCGCGATCGTGTCGGCCAGTCAGTGTCAGCATGGCGGGCCCTCAACGGCGGTCCGTGGCGCGCGGAGCCGGGTGCGCCTTCGGTACCCCCGCCCGCTTATGACTACGACGTCATCCGTCGACTGGTGGGACTCTTCGCCTGGGAGGATCGCTGGTGGGGCGAGAGGCTCCCGGATGGAACCGTGACGGTGTGGTTCGAAGACCTGGCGATGAATCACCACCGAACCCGTGAGAAACTCCTTGTGGCGCTTGAGGATCGCGGGATGCCTCCGGACGGGGAGCCAGCCGCAGTACGACTGGCCCGCCAGGCGGATGCAGACTCCCGCGAGATCGCGCAGCGATTCGCTGCCGAATTCCACAGCCACTAGATCTCGATGACTGTGGGGACAATCATCGGCTGTCGACGATAGGTCTCTCCCACCCATTTGCCCACCGTGCGGCGCACCGCCTGTGCGATCCTGGATGGATCGGTGATGCCCTGGGAGGCAAGGTTACTCAGTTCGGTCTCCACCTTTCGGGCCGCGGGTTCCAGCGACTTGGGATCCTCGGAAAAGCCCCGCGCATGCAGGTGAGCGGGGGCGGCCGACTTGCCGGTACCCCGGCGGACAACCACCGTCACAGCGATGAAACCCGATGACAGGATCAGCCTTTCGCCCAGCGTGGCGTCGCCGACATCGCCGGTGACGAGCCCGTCCACGAACATCTTGCCGACCGGCACCGCCCCGGCAATTTGAGCCCGGCCCGCCACCAGGTCGACGCTCACACCATTCTCGGCGAGCACGATGTTCTCCTCGGGCACTCCGCTGCGGACTGCCAGTGCAGCGTTAGCTCGTAGCATCCGCCATGTTCCGTGCACCGGCATCACGTTGCGTGGCCGTACGCCGTTGTAGAGAAATAGCAGTTCACCGGAGTACGCATGGCCCGAAACATGCACGCGTGCCTGCTGATTGGTGACGACCCGGGCGCCGATCTTGGCCAGCGAGTCCACCACGCCGTAGACGGCCTCTTCGTTGCCCGGTATCAGTGACGAAGACAAGATGATGAGATCGCCCGCGGTCAGAGTGATGCTTCGGTGCTCGCCGCGCGACATCCGCGACAGCGCCGCCATCGGCTCGCCCTGCGTGCCTGTCGTGACCAGCACAACCCGGTCGGCCGGCATCATCTCGGCGGCCGCGATATCGATGACGTCGTCGTCGGTGACGTGCAGATAGCCCAACTCCCGCGCGATGCCCATGTTGCGCACCATCGAGCGTCCGACGAAAGCCACCCGTCGGCCCAGCGCAACCGCCGCGTCGATGATCTGTTGTACCCGGTCCACGTTGGACGCAAAACAGGCGACGATGACCCGGCCTTCGGCGCCACGGATCAGGCGGTGCAGCGCCGGGCCGACCTCACTCTCGGAGGGCCCGACGCCGGGGATCTCCGCGTTGGTCGAGTCGCATAGGAACAGATCCACTCCAGCATCGCCCAACCGCGACATACCCGGTAGGTCTGTCGGCCTGCCGTCGGGCGGCAATTGGTCGAGTTTGATATCGCCGGTGTGCAACACGGTTCCCGCTGCGGTGCGAATACCGATCGCAAGACATCCGGGAATAGAGTGGTTGACCGCGAAGTATTGGCACTCATAGACGCCATGGCTGGAGCTAGTGCCCTCGGCCACTTCCACCATTACCGGCTTGAGCCGGTGTTCCCGGCACTTCGCTGCCACCAGCGCAAGGGTGAACTTGGAACCGACGATCGGGATGTCGGGCCGTAACTTGAGCAGGAACGGGATAGCGCCGATGTGATCTTCGTGCCCGTGGGTCACCACTAGCGCCTCGACATCGTCGAGGCGGTTCTCGACGTACCGCAGGTCCGGCAGGATCAAGTCGACCCCGGGTTCGTCGTGAGTCGGGAACAACACACCACAGTCGACGATGAGAAGCCGTCCCAGATGCTCGAAAACGGTCATGTTGCGCCCGATTTCGTTGATCCCGCCAAGAGCGGTCACCCGCAGCCCTCCCGGGGCCAGCGGTTCGGGTGGCTTGAGTGCAACCTCCATTACAGACCCATCTAGCGCAGCACCGCCGCCGCACGCATGTCCGCGGCCAGAGCGTCGATCTGCTGGTCGGTAGCCGGCATCTGGGGAAGCCGCGGGTCCCCGGCGTCGAACCCCAGCAGCCGCAGGCCCGCCTTTGCCAGCGTGACCCCACCCAACCTAGTTTGGGCGCCGTCCAGCGGGCCTAACGTCACGCTGATCTTCCGGGCGGTGGCAACGTCGCCGGAGGTGAAGGCCGTCAGCATGTCTCGGAGCTGACCGGCGGCAAGATGACCCCATACGCTGATGAAGCCGACGGCGCCCATCGCAAGCCATGGCAGGTTCAGCGCATCGTCGCCCGAGTAGTAAGCCAGTCCGGTTTCGGCGATGATCTGGCCGGCACCGTGCAGGTCTCCCTTGGCGTCCTTGATCGCCACGATGTTGGGATGCGCGGCCAGGCGGCGCATGGTCGACCACTCGATAGGCACTACCGAGCGCGGCGGAATGTCGTACAGAATCACCGGTAGGTCGGTCGCGTCGGCAATCGCAGTGAAGTGTGCGATCAGCCCTGACTGCGGTGGCCTCGAGTAGTACGGAGTGACCGCCAGCAGACCGTGGGCGCCCTCGGCTGCGCACGCTTTCGAAAGGTGCACGCTGTGCGCGGTGTCATAGGTGCCGGCCCCCGCGACGACCCGGGCCCGGTCCCCGACCGCCTCGAGCACCGCGCGCAGCAGCGTCAGCTTTTCCGCGTCGGTGGTGGTGGGCGATTCACCGGTAGTTCCTGACACCACCAGTCCGTCACAGCCGGCGTCCACAAGGTGGACGGCCAACCGGGCAGCGGTGGCGGTGTCCAACGAGCCGTCCGGCGTGAACGGCGTAACCATCGCCGTCAACAGGGTGCCCAACTGGGCGGGCACGTCGAGTCCGGTGGCGGTCACGGACACAAAGATTACCTGGTCGGGTTCACCTGGTAAGAATCCATTCTCGGTTCACACCTCTACATCCATGCTCGGTTCACACCTCTACATCCATGCTCGGTTCACACCTCGGTGGCCAGCGGGCTCGTCGCGACTTCGGTACCGTCCGCGAGCACAGTGATGTCGAAGTCGGAGAAGACTTGGGGAGCTACTCCGATGAGCTGGCGCAGGCATTCGATCGCCAACCGCCGAATCTCCACGTCGGCGTGCTCGCTGGCCCGCATCGCGATGAAGTGCCGCCACGCCCGGTAATTCCCCGTCACCACGATGCGGGTCTCGGTGGCGTTGGGTAGCACAGCACGGGCGGCCTGACGGGCCTGCTTGCGCCGTAACACCGTAGGGCTGCCGTTTGGCTGATCGCCGATGTCCCTGGCTTCCAAACGACCGAGCAGTTCGGAGTAGGCCTCGCGGCTCGCGTCCGCAGCTGCCATCAGGATTGCCTGCAGTTCCGGATCGTCGTCGATGCCTGGGGGCGCCACCACCCGCGATTCATGCTCAGGCACATAGCGCTGCGACAGTTGCGAATAGGAAAAGTGGCGGTGCCGAACCAACTCGTGCGCACACGACCTCGAGATTCCGGTGATGTAGAACGTCACCGAAGCGTGTTCGAGCACCGCGAAGTGACCCACGTCGATGATGTGACGCACATAGGACGCGTTGGTCGCGGTACGCGGATTGGGCTTGGACCAACTCTGATAGCACGCGCGGCCCGCGAACTCGACCAGCGCGGCACCTCCGTCGGCATCTGTGCTCCAGGGCACGTCCGGGGGCGCCGAGAACTCGGTCTTGGCAATCAGCTGCACATGCAACGGCGCGATCTCGGCCACTGCAGGAGCCTAGCCTGCCCGGAACGGACGAACCGTCAACCAAGCTCGCCTTTCAACGCCGGGATCAGGTCGCCGCGAACCCCAGGCGTCACGTCCCCGAGCTCCAGCCAACTCGCAATCGACCTCAGCTCCCCTACCAGCGCCGCGGCGACCTGTCGGGAATCCTGCCCATCCTCGGAGAACGCACCGATCACCTGGAGCGTGCCCGTGGCCCGGTCGGCCCTGAGGTCGACGCGGCCTACCAACTCGCCGTCGAGCAGGAACGGCCAGACGTAGTAACCGAACCGGCGCTTGGGCGCCGGGGTGTAAATCTCGATGCGGTAGTGGAACCCGAACAAGCGCTCAACCCTGGGCCGGAAGAAGATCAGAGGATCGAACGGGCAAAGCAGTGCGGTCCCCCGATCTCGCCGCGGCACCGTCTGTCCGGTCCGCAAGTATGCGGGCGACGTCCAGCCTTCGACCTCAACCTGTTCCAGGGAACCCGCGGCCAGCAGGTCGGCTATCGCGGGCCTGACCTGGCCGGCGGCCAACCTGAAGTAATCGCGCAGATCAGCTTCGGTACCGACCCCGAGTGCCGTGGCCGCTCGGAGGGTCAGCTCGCGGACCGCGTCGCTCTCGCCGACCTGCCGATCAACCACCTCCGGAGGCAACACCCGCTCGGCGAGGTCGTAGTGGCGTGCGAATCCCACTCGGGTGGCCGTCGTCAGGACCCCCGCCGACCAGAGAGCCTCGGCGACCCACTTGGTGTCGCTTCGATCCCACCACGTGCCTTTGCGAGCCCGGGGCCCGGAACTCAGGTGGGATTCGATCTGACCGGCAGTCGAGGGGCCCAACTCGGAAACCGCCGCGATCACGGCGTCCACCAGCTTCGGATTCCTCTTGACGATCTCGGTGCCCCACCGGCCATGCCGATATCCGCTCATCCGCCAGCGCATCAAAGGCCAGTCTTCGACAGCCATCAGCGCCGCCTCATGCGCCCAGTACTCGACCAGCAGCCGCGGCGAACGGGTCGAATGGCTCCACGCTGCCCGATCCAGAACCTCACGGTCGTACGGCCCCAGCCGACTGAAAACCGGTGCGTAGTGCGCACGCACAGACACCGAAACCGAATCGAGTTGCAGCACCTGCAGTCGGGCGACCAGTCGCTTCAGGTGAGCGCGCGTGACGGGTCCGCCGGGCTTCCCCACATGGAAACCTTGCGCGGCCAACGCCACCCGCCGCGCCTGGAGTGCGCTGAGCTTCACGCTCGTAAGTAGCTGCAGAACCGGTAGCGCAACCCGCCCGAGCTATCTTGCCAGTCCCCGTCGGTACCCACCCATGACCCGTCCAGCACCGGCGCCAGCGCGTCGCCATCCTCGCGAGCCAGGTCAAGGTCGATCACGGTCACCTCACACCGTGTCGCCAGCGGCATGGCCAGCCGGTAGATCTGCGAACCACCGATCACCCAGGCGTCATCCCTCGGCGCATCCTCCAGAGACCGGACCACGTCAGCGCCCCGCGCGAAATAGCCCGGTTGTCGAGTCACCACGACGTTCCTGCGGCCCTGCAACGGCCGAAACTTCGGGGGCAGTGATTCCCAGGTCAACCGGCCCATGATCACCGGGTGCCCCATCGTCAAGCCTTTGAAGCGTGCCATATCCTCGGGCACCCGCCACGGAATCCCGTTGTTGCGGCCGATGACCCCTGAACTCGACTGCGCCCAGATGAGACTGAGTCCAGTCCTCGGCCTCATGATTCGGACCTGCAAGCAGTCCTCGGCCTCATGATTCGGACCTGCAAGCAGTCCTCGGCCTCATGATTCGGACCTGCAAGCAGTCCTCGGCCTCATGATTCGGACCTGCAAGCAGTCCTCATACCGCAACCGGGGCCTTGATCACCGGGTGCGGATCGTAGTTTCGCACCACGATGTCTTCGTACGTGTAGTCGAAAATCGAATTGCGTGGGGCAAGAACGAGTTCAGGGTACGGACGAGGCTTGCGCGACAGTTGCTTGGTGACCTGCTCGACATGGTTGTCGTAGATATGACAGTCTCCACCAGTCCAGATGAACTCGCCGACGTCGAGGCCCGCCTGAGCCGCCATCATGTGAGTCAGCAAGGCATAGCTGGCGATGTTGAAAGGCACACCCAGGAACAGGTCGGCGCTGCGTTGGTAAAGCTGACAGCTCAGCCGTCCGTCCGCCACATAGAACTGGAAGAACGCGTGGCAAGGCGGAAGCGCCATCTGCGGAATCTCGCCTACGTTCCACGCGGAGACGATGTTCCTGCGGGAGTCTGGATCGGACTTCAGCAGCTCCAGTGCCGCGCTTATCTGGTCGATATGCTTCCCCGAGGGCGTCGGCCAGGACCGCCATTGCACCCCGTAGACCGGGCCGAGATCACCTGTGGGGGAAGCCCATTCGTCCCAGATAGTGACACCGTGCTGCTGTAGCCACCGGACATTCGAGTCGCCTCGAAGAAACCACAGCAGTTCGTACACGATCGACTTTGTGTGCACCTTCTTAGTGGTGATCAGCGGGAAGCCGGCGGCCAGGTCGTAGCGAAGTTGGTGTCCGAAGAGGCTGCGCGTACCGGTCCCGGTCCGATCGGATTTCGGCACCCCGGTAGCGAGCACCAGGCGCAACAGATCCTCGTAGGGTGTGGCGATCGGCACCTGTTCAGCTTACGACGCCCGCATCGGAGTAAAACTACAACCATGCCGAGGACCTGCGATGTCGTGGTGACTCCCGACGGTTCCTGCCCCGTCTCGCTGCACACTCCGGCGGCACCGGGTCCGTGGCCGGGCATCGTCATGTACCCCGATGCCGGCGGAGCTCGTGCGACGTTCCGTGCGATGGCCGACAAGTTGGCCGGGTACGGATACGCGGTACTGGTGCCCGACGTCTACTACCGCGATGGCGACTGGGCGCCGTTCAACATGACGACGGTATTCGCGAACGAGGATGAACGAAACCGTCTGTTCGGCATGATCGCCAAAGTCACCCCGCAGCACATCGCAACCGACGCGAACGCGTTCTTCGACTACCTCCAGGCGCAACCGGAGGTCAGCGGCACCAGGTTCGGGACGACCGGATATTGCATGGGCGGTCGAATCTCCCTGGTCGTCGCGGGCCGGGCGCCCGACCGGGTGGCCGCCGCGATGTCGTTTCATGGTGGCGGGCTGGTGACCGACGGCCCCGGCAGTCCGCACCTGCTCGCCGACCGAGTGCGGGCGGCCATCTATGTGGGTGCGGCCGAGAGCGACCGTTCGTTCACCGCTGCTGACGGCCGAGTGCTGGACGAGGCGCTCACCGCGGCCGGCGTCGAACACACAATCGACTTCTACCCGGCATTTCACGGTTTCGCGGTGCCCGATAACCCCCCGTATGACGAGCCGGCCGCGCGCCGGCATTGGGTGACGACGAAGTCTTTCTTCGCCGCGCATCTGGGTTGAGCCCACTTTGCCCCCACGACGGCCAATGAGCGACGATGAACTTCGTGTACGACCAAACGTTCAGTGAGACGTCCTACAGCGATCGCGGGTCACGGATCGATCCGGTGCTCGCCCGGAGCTGGCTGTTGGTCAACGGAGCACACTACGAACGCTTCCAGTCGGCCGCTCACTCCAGGGCCGACATCGTGGTGCTCGACATCGAGGACGCAGTTGCCCCCAAAGACAAGGCGACGGCCCGTGAGAACGTGGTCCGGTGGCTGGCGGCCGGTAACAGTGACTGGGTGCGGGCGAACGGGTTCGGAACCCAGTGGTGGGCCGACGACCTTGAGATGCTGGCCGGCACGCCGGTCGGCGGCGTGATGCTTGCGATGGTCGAATCGGTCGATCACGTCACCGAGACCGCCAAGCGACTGCCTGGGGTACCTATCGTAGCGCTGGTCGAGACCGCACGTGGATTGGAACGCATCACCGAAATAGCCTCTGCCAAAGGGACGTTCCGCCTAGCATTCGGCATCGGAGACTTCCGCCGCGACACCGGTTTCGGCGACAATCCGACGACACTGGCCTACGCACGCTCCCGGTTCACCATCGCCGCCAAGGCCGCGCATCTCCCGAGCGCTATCGACGGACCGACAGTGGGGTCGAGCGCGCTGAAGCTGAGCGAGGCGACGGCAGTGTCGGTGGAATTCGGCATGACCGGCAAGATCTGTCTTACCCCAGATCAGTGCCCGACGGTTAACGAAGGGCTTTCTCCGTCGGTCGAGGAAATCAGCTGGGCCAAAGAATTTTTCGTGGAGTTCGACCGGGATGGCGGTGAAATACGAAACGGCTCGGACTTACCCCGCATCGCGCGCGCCAACAAGATCCTGGAATTAGCGCGTGCCTACGGCGTCGAGCCGTCGGAATTCGACGATGTCGACGAACCGGCCCATATCCCAGCGCCCTCGGACACCTACCACTACTAACCAGACCATTCAGGCGGGCCGGGCCCGGAGCTCAACCCTTGCCGCCGCGCAACACCAAAGTGCGAAACGCCCGGATGATTCCTCGCGCGGCGTATATCCCGGTTATGACGGACACGATGATCATCACGACGAACAGCAGCAGCCAGTTGCTGTGCTTGGAATGGTCCACGTTCCACCAGATAACGGTGAACAGCACGGCGCATACAAATAGCACGACATCACGCCAGTTTCCGGTATACGACATGGCTACCTGACGCATCGATCGGTTCTTGTCGTAGGCCGCGATCAGGTCGTCGACCCGCCCGTCTATGGTTCGCTGCAGGTTGGCTCGCCTTTCGGTGGCATTTTCTGGGAGTCGCTCCAGCAGGTCGAGGTCTTGCTTGATGATCCCGCGAAGATCAGGTGGCCGGATATTGCCCGCGGCCACGCCGAGCAAAGCTCCCCCCGCAATCGGGGCCGCACCCAAAGCAAGGTCTGCGATACCTGGCATGAGACTCCTTCTTCAGTTCACCAATTGCGCAGCAACCGTGGCGCCGAGATTCCAGCAAGCTTCAACGTCTTCCCTGCTCGGCTTGCCAGATACTACGACTGCCTGGGCAGCCTGCTGCCAGCCAAGACCTTTGGTGATGGCTTCGACAGCCCGCTGAGCGCCCTCGGTTCCCTCGTTGCCATGCAGGTATACCCCGAAAGGCCTTCCCCGCGTCGAATCCAGAATCTGGTAATAGGCACCGTCGAACGCATGCTTGAGGGCCCCGCTGATGTATCCCAGATTGGCCGGCGTACCCAGCAGATACCCGTCGGCGTCCAGCATGTCTGCCGCCGAGCAGGTCAGCGCGGGACGACGCACGACGTCGACACCGCAGATCTCAGGGTGGGTCGCACCGGTGAGCACCGCTTCAAACATCTGTTGGCAATGCGGGGAGGGTGTGTGGTGGATTATCAGCAGTTTCTTGCTCATCGTGCCTCTGCTTCCATCTGCACGGCCTTCTTCATCGTTTCCCGTGCCCGCGTGCGGTCACCGGCATAGTCATAAGCCCGAGCCAGGCGATACCAACGCCGCCAGTCCCCGGGATCGGACTCGAGTTCGTCACGAACCGTTTCGAACAGCGCGTCGGCGGCCGCTCGCTGGATCCGGCCGGATGGCATCCGCGGTAGTCCAGCGACATCGAGTTCCATCCCGCTGTCGGTCGCCAACCTTGCCAGGCGCTGATGGTCCAGACCAGCCTTCAAAGTCGTCACCAGCACCCAGAGCCCAATGATCGGCATTATCAGAATCGCGGTGCCCAGCCCGATCGCGGCTGGATGTCCCGAGGTGACGAATACCAGTGAAGTGCGACCCAGCATGATGGCGTAGCCGATAAGCGCCACACACATGAAGCCGATCAGAAGCTTGATGCGCAGGACGCGTCGGCCATCGCTCATGTCAGATCGAGCAACGGCTCGATACCGACGGTCAGGCCGGCGAACTCGCGAATCTTCCTTACGGCCAACAGCACACCGGGCACGAACGAGGTGCGATCAAGGCTGTCGTGCCGGATGGTCAACGTCTCGCCCTGGGTGCCGAAGAGCACCTCCTGGTGGGCCACCAATCCGGCAAGACGCACCGAGTGAACCGGAACACCACCGACATCGGCGCCGCGGGCGCCCGCCAGACCGGTGCTGGTGGCATCCGGGTTGGGCGGCAACCCCTTACGGGCTTCGGCAATCAGCTGGGCGGTCCGCATTGCCGTGCCCGACGGGGCGTCGGCCTTCTGAGGGTGATGCAGTTCGATGACTTCCGCAGATTCAAAAAACTGGGCCGCTTTTTTCGCAAAGTGCATCGACAGCACCGCCCCGATGGCGAAGTTCGGCGCGATGAGCACCGATACATGTGGCTCTGCAGACAACCACTCACGGACCTGACCCAGGCGCCGATCGGTGAATCCTGTGGTGCCCACGACAGCATGAATGCCGTTGTCGATGAGGAACTTCAGATTGTTCATCACCACGTCGGGATGGGTGAAATCGATAACAACCTCGGTCTTGGCGTCCACGAGGTCAGACAGCGAATCGCCCGCATCCACACCCACCGAGAAGGTGAGGTCCCTGGCGTCCTGTACGGCGTTCACCATTGTGGCACCAACCTTGCCATGGGCGCCAAGCACTGCGACTCGCATAGCGCTCACCCTAGCGTGCTGCTGGGCATGTTTGAGGGCGGCCGGTTTTGCGTCTGAATTCGGTTATGCGCCTGCGTTTCTTGTCGGGTGTTCGTACTAGTGTTCGATGTGTGGGTGAGGTGGCTAGTGCGGTGGATGCGATCCTCGCGGGTGTGGAGGCGTTGCAGGTGGCCTCGGTGGATGAGTTGTCTCACCGGGAGATGGTGGCCGAGTTGGCGCGGCTGACCGCGGTGGCGTGGCGGTTGCCGGCGGTCGAGCATCGGCTGTTGGCGCGGCTGGTCGCCGAGACCGAGCCGTCGCGGTTGGGTGAGTCGTCCTGGAAGAAGGTGTTGACCACCGCGCTGCGGATCTCGGGTCGCGATGCCGGACGCCGACTGCGCGAAGCCGCCCATCTGGGACCGCGCCGAGCGATGTCCGGTGAGGCGTTGGCGCCGGTGTGGGAGGCCACCGCCGCGGCCCAGGCCCAAGGGGTGATCGGGCCCGAGCACGTCGAGGTCATCGCGAAGTTTCACCATCATCTGCCCGGGTGGGTGGATGTGGACACCCGCGAGGCCGCCGATGCCCAGCTGGCCGGGCTGGCCGCCGGGCTGGGCCCTGAGCATCTGCACCGCTGCGCGGATCGGCTGCTGGCGATGATCGATCAGGACGGACCCGCCCCCTCTGAGAACGATCACGCACGCGCCCGCTGCCTATCGTTGGGGCCGCAGCAGCGTGATGGGATGTCCAAGATCACCGGCTGGCTGACCCCGGCTGCTCGGGCGGTCTGGGAAGCGGTGCTGGCCAAACTCGCCGCCCCGGGCCAGTGCCACCCCGAGGAACACCCCGCCGGTGTGGACGACCAACCCCCATCCGGGCAGTCAGGATCTGATCTGCGGACCCAGTACCAACGCAACCACGACGCGTTGGTCGCGGCGGGCCAGTCGGTGCTGGCCTCCGGTGAGCTGGGCCAACACAATGGACTGCCGGTCACGGTCATCGTGTCGACCACTTTGCAGGAGTTGGAATCCGGGGCCGGTGTGGCGGTCACCGGTGGCGGGTCGCTGCTGCCGATGCGCGAGGTCATCGCGATGGCCGCCAACGCCTACCACTATTTGGCGGTGTTCGATCAGCACACCAACCAGGCCCTGTATCTGGGCCGGGCCAAACGCTGCGCCTCGGCAGCCCAACGGATCCTGCTGCATGCCCGCGACCGCGGCTGTAGCCGGCCCGGCTGCACCGCCTCGGGGTATCACTGCCAGGTCCATCACCTCACCGACTGGAAACACGGCGGCCGAACCGATATCGATGAGCTGACCCTGGCCTGCGGCCCGGACAACCGGCTGATCGACACCACCGGCTGGAGTACCCGCCGCCGCCACGACGGCCGCATCGAATGGATCCCACCGCCGGACCTCGACACCGGCCACACAAGAGTCAACAGCTACCACCACCCCGAACGACACCTCCTCCCCGACCCAACAGCGGACTCGGACACCGACGGTTCAGACGATCGAGATCGGGACGGCCCCTAGTTGGTACAGGCCACACGAGGACCGAACCGGTGCGGCTCATCGCCGGTCCGAGCCCGGCGATGCCGGGCCCTTGGGTAAGGGCCGTTAGCCGGGTAGGCCGGGCCAGACCCTCAGGCGCGGGCCAGACCCTCAGCCGCAGGCCCCCCGCGGGGCGGAAAGCAGAAAGCCCCCCGCGTGGGGGGCGGGGGGCTTTCTGCACTGCGCTCGATCGGGATCCTGCGAGAACTGTTGGGTGGTGCAGTGTTTCAGTGGCTGTGGGTCTATCCGAACTGGCCCGGGCCCCAGTGCCGCGAGGTCGTCGTGGTCGGATCGAACTTGGGGGCTTGACGCTCAGTGGACTGCGAGGAATGGGTGCTGGTGTGCGCGGCGTCGCTGGTATCGACAACGGCGTGGGCCATCGGGGCGCCTACGCCCAAGGCTGCCACGGCGAGCAAGGCGGCTCCGGCGATAGCGGACTTCACAGCGATGTTCATCAGACTCTCCTCAAATGGTGTGATCGATACCCTGATGGCCCAAACTCAGCGGCCCCCATACTGAGCGGACCCTGCTGCTCGTCTGCTCGTAGAAATAAAGTTAGGCAGCAAACCTGTAAACAACCTGAGGAAGACCTAATAGCCAAGCCACGTGACCAGAACCACACAACACACCGACAGCCAACGGTGGGGATAGCTCCAGTCATCCGAATGCGCCTGCGCTACAGCGCCATTCATCGATGCACCCAGCTTCTAATCGCTACAACGGCGACGCCCCGCGCAGATGCTCGAAGATCAGCGATGTCTGAGTGCCCGCGACGTCGGCGTCGGCATTGAGGTTCTCAACCACGAAAGACCGAAGGTCTTCGGTGTCCCGGGCAGCGACGTGCAGGATGAAATCATCGGATCCGGCAAGGAAATACACGTCCATCACTTGCGGCCTACCGCGGATCTGCTGGATGAAGCTGCGAATCTTGCTCCGCGCGGAGAACTGCAGTCTGACCGAGATCATGGCTTGCAGGGTCAGCCCGATCGCCGAGGGATCGATGTCGGCGTGGAAGCCCCGGATTACCCCCACCTGCTGCAGTCGGCGTACTCGACCGTGGCATGTCGAGGGGGCGATCCCGACGAGCTCGGCAAGCGCACTGTTCGATATTCGAGCATCAGCGTGTAGCGCCGCCAATATTCGCCGATCGACGTCATCGATCGAAGCGGGACGAATATCCTTCGCAGACCGAGCCTGCGGCTCGCCAAAATTCGTCAGTTCTTCTGGCATTTGCGCAATCTAGCGAATTTTTCGCAGTCTGATTGCATGAATTTCGGCTGTTCTTCAGAATTATCGGATCGACTACCACTCCGAGGAGCGACCATGCGCGTCGGCGTACCCACCGAGATCAAGAACAACGAGTTCCGCGTCGCCATCACCCCGGCCGGCGTGGCCGAGCTGACCCGGCGCGGTCACCAAGTGTTGTTACAGGCCGGGGCGGGCGCGGGTTCGGCTATCTCCGACGGTGACTTCAAGGCCGCCGGTGGGCAGATCGTCGATACCGCCGACGAGGTGTGGGCCGCGGCCGATCTGCTGCTCAAGGTCAAGGAGCCGATCGAGCCCGAGTATCGCCGAATGCGGAGCGGGCAGACGCTGTTCACCTACTTACATCTTGCTGCATCCAAGCCCTGCACCGATGCGCTGATGAGCTCCGGTACGACCGCCATCGCCTACGAGACTGTTCAGACCGCCGACGGTGCCCTTCCCCTCCTCGCCCCGATGAGCGAAGTCGCGGGCCGGCTTTCCGCTCAGGTTGGGGCGTACCACTTGATGCGCACGCACGGCGGTCGTGGCGTACTGATGGGCGGTGTGCCCGGTGTCGCACCGGCCAAGGTCGTCGTGATAGGCGGCGGCATGGCAGGGGACAACGCGGCCGCGGTCGCTTGGGGGATGGGAGCGCACGTCACGGTGTTCGACCTCAACATCGATATCCTGCGCAAGATCGATGCCGAATATGGCGGGGCCATCGAAACCCGCTACTCCTCGAGGCTGGAGCTCGAAGACGCGGTCAAACAAGCCGACCTTGTCATCGGTGCTGTCCTGGTTCCGGGCGCAAGGGCCCCCAAGTTGGTCACCAATTCGACCGTGGCACAGATGAAATCGGGTGCAGTGCTGGTCGATATCGCAATCGATCAAGGCGGCTGTTTCGAGGATTCGCGACCCACCACGCACGACGATCCCACGTTCGCCCTGCATGACACGGTCTTCTACTGCGTGGCGAACATGCCCGGCGCGGTGCCGCGCACGTCAACATTCGCGTTGACCAACGCCACCATGCCGTATGTGCTCAAGCTGGCCGATCACGGCTGGAAGGCCGCGTGCCGAGCCGACTCCGCACTGGCGAAAGGACTGTCGACGCACGAGGGCGCGCTGCTGTCGGAACAAGTGGCGGTAGACCTTCAGCTGCCCTTCACCGACCCGGCGAACCTGCTCAGCTGACCGGCGACATCGCTGCCTACCTGTCGTGGACATTCCCGTCGAGGTAGAACCAACGGCTGGCTCGCACCGCGAAGCGGGACCGCTCGTGCAGGATGCCACCGCGATAGTGGGCCCGGAACTCCACTTCACCGCATTCGTCGCCGGGCCCGCCCGCGACAACGTCGACGATTTCGAGACCCATCCATTCCAGGCCGGCGTCCCTGATACTTTCCGGGCGGGTGCTCGGGTGCCAGGTCCGCCATAAGTAGGCCCCGTCACCAACCGCATAGGCACTGTAACGCGCCCGCATCAACTGTTCGGCGGATCGAGCGTCCCGCTCGGCGGTATGGACGGGAAGGCAACAGTCACCAAAGGATTCATGGGTGCCACATGGACAGGGAGCGCCGGGTCGCATCTCTTCAGTGTGCCCGTTGCGCCGTAGTGAGACTCACCGCTGCTGAGATAGGTCGGCCACTGCGAGTGCCGCGAGTTCGGCGATCACCGGCCGCAGGTTCGGCGCGGACGGATCGGCGACCGCCGACTTCGTCATGATGGACAGCAGCAAGCGCTGACCGTCGAGGCCGTAGGCGATGCCAACATCGTTGGTGGTGCCGTAGGCACCGCCGCCGGTCTTGTCCGCGGTCGTCCATCCCGCGGGGAGACCAGCGCGCATGCTGGACGTCTCATTGCCGCGCATCCAATCCTCCAGTTGCTGACGGCCGGACAGTTCCAGCGCATCACCGGCGAGTAGGTTCCGGAAGCCCAGGCCTATCGCAGCAGGCGTGGTCGTGTCGCGAAGATCGCCCGGCACAGCCGAGTTGAGCTCGGGTTCCCAACGATCCAACCGCGATTCCTCGTCCCCGATGCTGCGGGCGAACTCGGTGATCGCCCAAGGGCCACCGAGTACCCGCAAAAGCGCATTGGCCGCCGCGTTGTCGCTTTGTTGAAGCGCCGCCCGGCACAGATCAGCCAGCGTCATCGAGGATCCCACCTGCCTTTCGGTCACCGGCGAATGGGCAAGGATGTCATCGGGCTCGATGGCGACGGTGTCGGTCAGGGCAAGTTCGCCACGTTCGGAGCTCCGCAGCACCGCAGCCGCGGCGTAGGCCTTGAATGTCGAGCACATGGCGAACCGCTCGTCGGCTCGGTGCGCCAGCCGGCGACCACTCCGCAAGTCTGTAGCCGATAAACCGATTGTGAGGCCGTATTGCCGCTCCATTCCCTCGATCCGTGCGTCGGTCGGCGGTACCGGCGGTTTGGGGTCGACGGACTCCCCCGAGGGCGACGAGGTTGCCGAACATGCGGCCAGGGTTACCAGGGAAACACCGCACAGCAGCAGATGCCGGCGAGACACCGTCGACCCCGCACGCATCGCATTAGGGTCTCCTGTCAACCGGCGATCCGCTGCAAGGGACGCGGCAGCGACCTTTTGGTCCGGACCGGCCCGAGGACCGCGGCTCCGAAGGGGCGGGTCAGCAGAAGCCGCGCAACGGCGTTGACCTCGTCAAGGGTGACGGCCTCAATCCGATTCAGTGTGTAGGCGATGCTGTGATGATGCCCGTAGTTGAGTTCGCTCCGCCCGATCCGGTTCATCCGCGACCCTGAGTCCTCCAAACTCAGAACCAATCCACCGCGCAGCGAGCCCTTTGCGATGCGACATTCCTCGGCGGTGATCCCGTCACGCGCGACGTCGGCCAGTACGTCTGTCGTCACCCGAACGACTTCTGCGAACCGCTCGGGCAGGCACCCGGCATACACCGAGAATGCACCGCTGTCGGCGAACGTGTCCACCGACGAGTAAACCGAGTAGGCCAGCCCGCGCATCTCCCGAATCTGTTGGAAGAGACGGGAACTCAGTCCTCCACCGAGGGCTGTGTTAAGTACCGAAAGAGCCCAGCGGTGTTCCCAATTCCGGCCCGGGGTACGCACCCCCAACGACATGTGAGTCTGCTCCGCGTCGCGTCGCACCAGCTGCAGCGTCGGACGACCCGCGACCCGGCCGGCACCCTTCCGCGGCGGCAGCGGAGACCGGCCCCGGACCAAGCGGCCGGCGAAGTGTTCCCGAACCAGCCCGACAACCTCGGCGTGATCGACATTTCCGGCAACGGCCACGACCATGCGGTCCGGCGTGTAGCGACGAACATGGAACGACTGCAACTGCGTTCGCGTCATGGCCGAGATCGAGTCAACGCTGCCGATCACCGGGCGACCTATCGGGTGCCCACCGAACATCGCCGCGAGGAACAGGTCCCCCAGAGCGTCCTCCGGGTCGTCGTCGCGCATGGCGATCTCTTCGAGCACGACGTCGCGCTCGATCTCCACATCGTCGTGCGCGCACCGGCCGTTCAACACCACGTCGGCAACCAGATCGACGGCCAGCGCCAGATCCGAGTCCAGGACGTGCGCGTAGTAGCAAGTGTGCTCCCTGGACGTGAACGCGTTCAGCTCACCGCCGATGGCGTCCACCGTCTGGGCGATCTGGACGGCGGTCCGGGTCGGCGTCGCCTTGAAGAGCAGGTGCTCCAGAAAGTGCGCGGCACCGGCAACGGTGCGGCCCTCGTCGCGAGATCCCACACCGACCCACACTCCCACCGAGGCCGAATGGACGTGCGGGATGTGCTCGGTGACCACGCGCAGGCCACCGGGCAATTCCGTGCGGCGCACGGCCAACGACTGGCCGCCGGTGTCGTCGACGGCGACCCCCCGGCGAAGCGAGCCGGAGTTAGCTGCCGGCGGTCGCTGCATCGACCGAAACCGGCGATTCAGACCCAGCCGGCGCACCCGCCGTATCGTCTTCCGCGACGAGGATCAGCGAAATCTTGCCGCGATTGTCGATGTCGGCGATCTCGACGCGAAGCTTGTCTCCTACCTTGACGACGTCTTCTACCTTGGCGATCCGCTTGCCCCGGCCCAGCTTCGAAATGTGTACCAACCCGTCCCGGCCCGGCAGTAAGGAAACGAAAGCTCCAAAGTCAGTGGTCTTCACCACCGTGCCGAGGAACCGCTCTCCGGTCTTCGGCAACTGCGGGTTTGCGATCGCGTTGATCTTGTCGATCGCCGCCTGCGCCGCTTCGCCATTGGAGGCGCCGACGAACACGGTGCCGTCATCCTCGATGGAGATCGAGGCACCGGTCTCCTCGGTGATCGAGTTGATCATCTTGCCTTTGGGACCGATGACCTCGCCGATCTTGTCGACGGGGACCTTGATCGTGGTGATTCGCGGGGCGTAGGGACTCATCTCGTCGGGCTCGTCGATCGCCTCGGCCATCACCTCGAGGATGGTCAGCCGGGCGTCTTTCGCCTGCGCCAGCGCGCCGGCCAGCACCTTGGACGGAATCCCGTCGAGCTTGGTGTCGAGCTGGAGCGCGGTGACGAATTCTTTGGTGCCTGCGCATTTGAAGTCCATGTCACCGAAGGCGTCCTCGGCGCCGAGGATGTCGGTCAGCGTGACGAACCGACGCTCCATGTTGCCGTCGACCTCGATGTCATCCGACACCAGACCCATCGCGATACCGGCAACCGGCGCCTTCAGCGGCACACCGGCATTGAGCAACGACAGGGTCGAGGCACATACCGAGCCCATCGACGTCGACCCGTTGGAGCTCAAAGCTTCCGACACCTGACGAATCGAATACGGGAACTCCTCGACACTGGGCAGCACCGGCATCAACGCCCGCTCGGCCAATGCGCCGTGGCCGATCTCCCGACGCTTGGGCGAACCGACCCGACCAGTCTCACCCGTCGAATACGGCGGGAAGTTGTAGTGGTGCATGTAGCGCTTGGAGGTCTCGGGGCCCAGCGAATCGATCTGCTGGGCCATCTTGACCATGTCCAGAGTTGTAACCCCCAGAATCTGGGTCTCGCCGCGTTCGAAGATCGCACTGCCGTGCGCCCGCGGTACAACGGCCACCTCGGCCGAGAGCGCCCTGATATCGGTGACTCCGCGTCCGTCGATGCGGAAATGGTCGGTCAGGATGCGCTGCCGAACCAGCTTCTTGGTCAATGAGCGGAACGCTGCGCCTATCTCCTTTTCGCGTCCGGCGAATCTGGGTTCGAGTTCGTCGAGAACCGAAACCTTGATTTCGTCGGTGCGGTTGTTGCGCTCTTCCTTACCGGCGATGGTTAGCGCCTCCGCCAATGCGTCGCTTGCCACCGAGGACACCGCATCGAACACGTCTTGCTGGTAGTCGGGGAAAACCGGGTAGTCGACCGTTGGTTTTGCGGCCCTTTCGGCCAGCTCCTGCTGCGCGGTGCACAACGCGGCGATGAACGGCTTCGCGGCCTCCAACCCCTCGGCGACAACAGCCTCCGTCGGCGCACCGGCGCCGCCGGCGATCAACTCGATCACCCTGTCGGTCGCTTCGGCCTCGACCATCATGATCGCGGTGTCATTGGGGTCGTCACCGACCTTACGGCCCGCAACGACCATGTCGAAGACGGCGCTTTCGAGTTGCTCGACGGTCGGGAACGCGACCCACTGACCGTCAATCAACGCCACCCGCACCCCGCCGACCGGACCCGCGAAGGGAATTCCGGAGATCTGGGTGGATGCCGAAGCCGCGTTGATGGCCAACACGTCGTAGAGATCCTTGGGGTCGAGACTCATGATCGTGACGACGACCTGGATCTCATTGCGAAGACCCGAGATGAACGTCGGGCGGAGTGGCCGGTCGATGAGTCGACAGGTCAGGATCGCGTCCGTGGACGGCCGCCCCTCACGCCGGAAGAACGACCCGGGAATACGCCCCGCGGCATACATTCGCTCCTCGACATCGATCGTGAGCGGGAAGAAGTCGAAATGCTCCTTCGGACTCTTGCTGGCGGTGGTGGCCGACAGCAGCATGGTTTCGTCATCCAGGTAGGCGACGACCGAACCGGCGGCCTGCTTGGCCAGGCGGCCCGTCTCGAAGCGGATGGTGCGGGTGCCGAAGCTCCCGTTGTCGATCACGGCGGTGGATTCGAACACGCCGTCTTCAATTTCAACTACAGACATGGATGCCCGTACGGCCTCTCTGTTCATTCAGTTGTTTCGCGTGGACACCGCGCATTGATTGCGGACAGATGCAAATAGCCTCGAGGGGAACCTCGAGACCGGCCCGGATGCGTCGACGGCCGTCGATCGAAGCGGCCGGAATGCATCCGGCAGCCACTACCGAAGACCGCGCGATCAGGCGGTATCTGTCGTGTCACGCGGGGGCGGCACCTGCGGAACTGCGAGGACCACACCCGGTTGTTCGCGCCGTCTGGCCGGCGAACGGACTCATCGTACATCCAGGCCGGTCCGCAACCCCTAATCCGGGCCCTTGCCCCTACCGGGCGCGCCCGCCGGCGGCATTTGGCACGGGCCGGTTACGCGACGTGTTCCACGCAGACGGTGAAGTTGCGCTCCCGGTAGGCGTATCCCACCCCGCTAGCGCACTGGTCACCGTTGGCGACATCCTTCAGAATCTCGGTGGCCCGCTGCCGACCGGGCAGCGTGCTGTCGAGGCAGTCGGCCCGGATGGGATCCCGGCCCCCTTGCGGGTCGACGCTCATGCAGCCGCCGACGACCCAGTCGATATCCAGGCAGATGGTGGTGCGCGAATCGGAGAACGATTTGCTCATCGAATAGTAAGAATCGATATCGCTGGGACAATGCTCAGTTCCGCGTTCGGTGCCGCCGGCTGACCCGGCAATCACCGCCACCACCTTGAAGTTCGACTCGGGTGTGCCGCAGGCGGCCTTAGCCGCCTCCGGCCGATCCGACGGCCCGCTGGTTCGCACACAGTCACCGACCGCGATGTCGTCGGCGCTCTTGGCCGAACACCCCGCCAATCCGCCCCACATCATGGCCGCGGCCGTCGTGACCGCGAACATGGTCCGCACGTGCTGGACAGGCTCGAACTGGTGTCAGCGACGCAGACCGAGGCGCTCGATCAGACTGCGGTAGCGCTCGACATCGACCTGCGCCACGTACTTGAGGAGCCGCCGACGGCGGCCGACGAGCAGCAGCAGGCCCCGACGCGAGTGGTGATCGTGCTTGTGCATCTTCAGATGCTCGGTGAGATCCGAGATCCGCTTCGTCAGCAGGGCGACCTGTGCCTCCGGCGAACCGGTATCGGTGCCGTGCAGGCCGTACTGGCCAAGAATGTCCTTCTTCTGTTCGGCAGTGAGCGCCACGAAATAACTCCATCACATCGGTCCGCGATCAATCGCCGGGGATCTCCCGAATAAATTGGGAAAACTCCGACCTGCGCAGCCACCGCGAACTGCAGCACGCGCAGCGTCGGCAGGGAGTCTAGCAGCGGCGATGGCCTCGCCGCGAATCGTCCGAGCATGGTGCGTGTGCACGGAATCACCCGGTCTGCGCGCCACAAAGCCCGCGCTCGCCTAGAGGATGGCGCGCGTGCGTTCGGTGTCGTCTCGTATCGCGGCGACCAGTTCGGCCACCGTGTCGAACCGCTGCTGCCCTCTCAGCCGGGCGACGAAGTCAACGGCCACCTGCTGGCCGTACAAATCCGCGGCGGCGTCCAGAACGTAGGCCTCCACGGTGCGGGTCCGACCGGAGAAGGTCGGGTTGGTGCCGACGGATACCGCGGCCCGGTAGCGCTCGCCGGGCGCGACGTTACCGACGACCGGACCGTGCCCCACGACGGTGAACCAGGCGGCATAAACACCGTCGGCCGGGATCGCCGAATACATCGGCGGTGCGATGTTGGCCGTCGGGAAGCCGAGCGCTCTGCCGCGGCCCTCGCCGCGGACAACCACCCCCTCGACGCGGTGCGCACGACCCAGCGCCTCGGCGGCGGCGACCATGTCACCGGCATCGACACAGGACCGGATGTAGGTCGAGGAAAATGTCAGCGTCTCGTCGCGGGCTGACTCGGCAACCTCGAATACCAGCGGCAGGGATTCCACCGCGAACCCGAACCGGTCGCCGGCATTTCGAAGCAAGTCGACGTTTCCTGCGGCCTTCTTGCCGAAGGTGAAGTTCTCCCCCACCATGACCTCCACCACGTGGAGTCGCTCGACCAGCAGCTCATGCACGTATCGATCGGGGGTGAGCTTCATGAAGTCGGCGGTGAACGGGATCACCAGAAAGACATCGACGCCCATCTCCTCGACCAGCTCGGCCCGCCGCGGCAGGGTGGTGAGTTGTGCGGGATGGCTGCCCGGAAAAACGACCTCCATCGGGTGCGGATCGAACGTCATCAAGACCGTCGGGACACCGCGCGAACGGCCCGCCTTCACGGCGCGGCTTATCAATTCCTGGTGGCCTCGGTGGACGCCATCGAACACCCCGATCGTCAGGACACAACGGCCCCAGTCGGTGGGGATTTCATCCTGCCCCCGCCAGCGCTGCACGCCGCTAGCCTACGGCCAGTCGACCACACCGGACACCGGCACCACGGAAAGGGCTACTACTGCCCAAACGGCCGGGACTGCCTAAACTTCGTCATGTGAGTCCTCACGAAGAGCCCCGCGATCTGACCACGGTGGCGCAGGACTATCTGAAAGTCATCTGGACCGCTCAAGAGTGGTCGCACGAGAAGGTCAGCACCAAACTGCTTGCGGACCGACTCGGGGTCTCGGCGAGCACCGCCTCTGAGTCGATCCGCAAGCTCGCTGAACAGGGTCTGGTCGATCACGAGAAGTACGGCGCGGTGACGCTGACCGAGGAAGGCAGGCGCGCAGCACTGGCAATGGTGCGCCGCCACCGTTTGATGGAAACGTTCCTGGTGCGCGAACTCGGCTACGGCTGGGACGAGGTTCACGATGAGGCCGAAATACTCGAACACGCCGTGTCCGAGCGGATGCTGGACCGAATCGACGCGAAGCTCGGCTACCCCACTCGCGATCCGCACGGCGATCCGATCCCCGCGTCCGACGGACGGGTACCGACACCCCCCGCCCGTCAGCTGTCCATGTGTCAGGATGGCGAGGCCGGAACCGTCGCCCGCATCTCCGATGCCGACCCCGAAATGCTGCGGTATTTCGACAGCGTCGGCATCATCCTGGACTCCCGGCTGCGAGTGGTCGCCCGCCGGGACTTTGCCGGGATGATCTCGGTGGCGGTGCATAGCCCAACAGACTCGAGCCCCGACGAAAACTCCGAAGTCACCGTCGAACTGGGAAGCCCTGCTGCACAAGCTATCTGGATCGTCAGTTAGGAAGAGGCACGATGGCCAAGCTGGAGTTGTCCCGGTCGCTGCCAATGACGGCCGACGAGGCCTGGGCGCACGCGTCAGATCTTTCCAGGCTCGGCGACTGGATGATCATGCACCAGGGCTGGCGTTCCGATCTGCCCGAAAGGCTCTGCGTGGGAACCGAGGTCATCGGCGTGGCAGGCGCCAAGGGGATGCGTAACCGAGTCACCTGGACGGTTCGCAGATTTGAACCGCCCTCGGCGCTCGAGATCAGCGGTGTGGGCGTGGGCGGCACCAAGTACTCGCTGACGATGACGGTCGCTTCCATCGACGACGGCTGCAAGTTCAGCGTTCGAATGGATCTCGGCGGCGCTCCGCTGTTCGGACCGATCGGCGTCGCCGCGGTCCGGGCCGTCAAGGGCGATATCGAAAAGTCGATAACGAAGTTCGAGAAGCTCTACGCATAGCCGCCGCCGGCGCGCCACCGACGAGGAATCGTGACGGCCGTTTGAGAGCCGTTGCGGCACAAAGCCACCTGCCCGGCGGGCCTTTGGTCCCTATTTCCCCAAAACAACGCCCCTGCAGTCCGGATTGGGGTTTGATCCGAAGCAGACGACTCGGTTCTCCTCGGGTGCCAATGCCGTAAGGCTGTGATAAAGCCGGGAGGTGTGCAGCTGTGGTAGACCGTGTGGCGGACCATGCTCCGGCGCGCCGGAACTCGTTGCTGCCCAGGCAGAAAGGCTCGGTCTCCGCGCCGGGCGCTGACCATGACGACAGTTGGGGTCGGGCCGTCTTCTGGCCTCGCGGTGCGCGATGGCGCGGCGGGATATGGTTCACTGCCATTTTCTGCGCCTACGCAGGCGTCGCATGGCTCTATCCGTTCATCGAGGCCGATGGTGTCGCACTGCTGTGGGTGCCCAACGCCGTACTCGTCACCGCGCTGCTGCGATTCCGGCCGCGTGATTGGCCCTACGTATACGCGGTGGGGTTACTCGCCGAAGTGGTCGCCGACCGCACGTACGGCGTCGCGCCGCATCAGGCGCTCTACTTCGGATTCGTCAACGCAATCGAGGCCACGCTCTTTGTTTTCTGTGCTGCGCTCATTGCCGGCGGTCGGCGACATATCGGGTTACTCACGGTGCGGGGCGCGTTGTCGATAGTCCTCGCCGCGGTTCTGACGCCAGCGCTGACCGGCGCTCTCGGAGCCGTCGGTTCGGTCTGGACATTCGACTCCGACTACTTCACAGCCTGGCGGACCTGGTGGTTCGGGGACGGCCTCGGCCTATTGGTGGGCGTTCCTATCGGCTTGCTACTTCGAGACGCCAGCCGATCGGTTGCTCGACGTCGCTCGGGCCCACTAGCGCTTAGCGGCGGTGGAGCAGCGGTGCTCCTCCTCGTGCCGACTTCCATCCTGGCAACCGCTGGAAACGCCTGGGGAGCACAGCAAACCGTGCTGGCCGCCGGAGCGCTCCTCGCCCTGACCTTCGGAGCTGTCGGGGCTCCAGTAGGGGCGGTGCTGACAGCAACCTTGACCCTGCTCGGCCTCGCTCGAGGCGAAGGCCTCACTTCGGTCGCGAGTGAGCAGGCCCTGCTTTTTGTGGTGTTTGCCACGGGCTACGCCGTGGCTGGAGCGACAGAGGCCGCAGACCAGGCGATGGTTCAGCTATTGCGAGCCAGGAGTGATCTTGAGGACACCCATCGCGGCCTCATCGCGTTGCACGCGGAGCTTGAAGTCGTCGAGCAAGCCGAAGCCCGTTTGGCCGCTGTCGTGCAGTCCTCCGACGATGCCATCTTCTCGATGACGCCAGATGGTGTGATCCAAACCTGGAACCCCGCTGCGGGTCGGCTACTCGGGCATCCTGAGGCGCGGATGGTCGGTCAACCCGTGGAATCGCTGATGCCTGCGCACTCGCAGGAATTGTGCCTCAAGGCACTTGACGAGATCCGGCGCAGTGGGCGCGCCGAGCGACACGACACCCAATGGGTGCGCGCGGATCACACTCTGGTCGATGTGGCCGTCAATGTGTTTGCGCTTCGTGACACCCGCGGTGACCTGACGGGCTTCTCGGCGATAGCCCGCGACATCACCCAACGGATTCAGGCCCAGCGCCAATTGGAGCGGTTGGCCCGCTTCGACGCCCTGACGGGGCTGACCAATCGCGGCGAGACCATTTCCCGCCTGGAGTCCGCGCTCGCGGACGCCCGATCCCCCGGAGCAGAACTCGGGGTGCTTTTCTGCGATGTCGATCGTTTCAAGGCCGTCAACGACACCTGGGGACACAACGCCGGAGATGTCGTGCTCTCCACCCTCGCCGACCGGATACGCGGTTGTGTTCGCCACGGCGACACCGTTGGACGAACCGGAGGGGACGAGATACTCGTGCTACTGCCCGGCCTGCACAGCCTCGACGAGGCCGCCCACGTCGCGGAGAAGATCCGCCGCAGTGCCGCCGAACCCGTCCGCCACTGCGCTAGCACTTTCAACGTGACGCTGAGCATCGGGGTCACCCTCGCCGTCCAGGGTGAGCCTGCCTCGGCGACAACCGCCCGGGCCGACGAGGCGATGTATCAGGCCAAGCGGGCGGGCGGCAACAACGTCACCTGCATCTGAAGTCACCTGCGCTACGAACGTCCGGGGGCCTCGCCGCTACATCGAAGTCAGAGCGTCGCAGGCCGAATCACAACAACACTCCTTGTGCGCGAGTCGCCATCTTCCAGCAGCGCAATGACTCGTCCGTCAGCCGCTGTCGCGGCGTACACCCCATCGAGGCCGGCTGGCCGCAACGCGCGGCCGTGGCTGGCGTCTTGCGTCTCGTCGTCGGTGAGGTCCCGGCGTGGAAAGGCTTGCAGGCAGGCCTCATCGAGACTGTAGGACAACTGCGGCCTCCCCTCGAGCTCCTCCAGCGTGCTGGCTTGAGCTAAATCGAATGTGCCGACACGGGTACGGCGCAGCGCAGTGAGGTGCCCGCCGACGCCGAGGCCGGCGCCGACATCGCGGGCGAGCGCGCGGATATACGTACCGCTCGAACAGTCAACGACCACATCGACATCCACCACACCCGCCACGTCGGCACCCTTTAGATCAGCGCCCCGCCGCACTTCACGGACCTCGAAGCGGTCGATCCGTACCCGGCGCGGCTTCAATGCGACGGTGCGGCCTTCCCGTACGAGGTGGTAGGAGCGCACGCCGTCGACCTTGATCGCGCTGACCGCCGACGGGATCTGATCGATCTCGCCACGCCACCCCGCAATAGTGGCCTCGATCTGTGCGTCCGAAATATGAGACGCCGAAACCGACTGCAGCACAACCCCTTGCGCATCTTCGGTGGACGTTGTCTGCCCGAGGCGGATGGTCGCCGAATAGGACTTGTCGGTCGCTGTCAGCAGACCAAGGATCTTGGTCGCCCGTTCGATACCCACAACCAGCACCCCGGTGGCCATCGGGTCGAGGGTCCCGGCGTGCCCCACCTTGCGGGTACCGAAGAGTCGTCGACACCGACCCACCACGTCGTGGCTGGTAAGTCCGGCCGGCTTGTCGACTATCACCAACCCAGGAACCACCGATCCCGGGCCGGGTCCACGCACGACGTTCACAGCACTATCGCGGTCAAGGCGATCCCGTTGCGAACCGACCAGCGTCCGGCCATCGTTGTCAGCGGCGGACCCCATAGGGCGGCTGCATCGATCCGAACTTCGGAGGTGAACGATCCCGAGGACCCCGAAGAATCCACGTCGAAAACGATGTGCGCGTCCTCGAAGCCCAACCATCGCCGCGTCAGCGGAAACCAGGCCTTGTAGGTCGCCTCCTTGGCGCAGAACAGCACTCGGTCCCAGTGCACACCGGACGGCATCGCCTGCAACTCTTTTCGTTCCTCCGGCAGACTGACCGCTTCGAGTACGCCACCGGGTAGCGCATCATGCGGTTCGGCGTCGATGCCGAGCGACCGGATCTCCGTGCGGCGTCCCACCGCGGCGCCGCGGAATCCCTCGCAATGCGTCAGGCTGCCGACAATGCCGTCGGGCCAGCATGGTTCACCCTTCTCCCCTTTGAGGATAGGCACCGGATCCACTCCGAGGTCCACCATGGCCTGGCGCGCGCAGTGTCGCACGGTGATGAACTCGTTGCGCCGCTTGACCACCGACCTGGCGATGAGCGGTTCTTCTTCTGGTAACGGTGCGAGTTCCTTTGGGTCGTAATACATCTCAGCGGCCGCCAACGCGTCGATGCCACCGGGAAGCACCCCGGAGAGCAGGGTCGCGGCGATCATTCCCGACGGCTCGCGATTCGGTCTTGCACTTTGACGGCGTGGTCGCGCATCTCCTGGGTGATCTGGAAGTGCCCGCCGAACTCGTTGAGGTAACCGGGCGCGTAGTTCGGGTCCGGCAGAATCTGGCGCAGCCACCGATAAGGCCTGCGGCGGCGCCATTCCCGCGGATAGCCCACCGATACCTCCTCGAACCGAACACCGTCATACCACGTGGTCCGCGGGATGTGGAGGTGCCCGTAGACCGAGCAGATCGCGTTGTACCGAGTGTGCCAGTCTTTCGTCGCGGTCGTTCCGCACCACAACGAAAACTCCGGATAGAACATCGCGTCACAGGGTTCACGCACCATCGGAAAATGATTGACCAGCACGGTAGGCATCATCCAGTCCAGTGCTTCTAATCTCTTGCGGGTGTGGTTGACCCGATCCCGGCACCACGCATCTCGCGTCGAGTAGGGCTCGGAAGACAATAGGTACTCGTCGGTGCCTACCACGTTTCGTTCTTTGGCGATCGCCAAGCCCTCGGCCTTGGTACCCGCACCTGCGGGGAGAAACGAATAGTCGTAAAGAAGGAACATCGCGACAACCGTGGCCGGGCCGCCCTCGTCGGTCCAGACCGGGTACGGATGCTCGGGGGTGACTATGCCCATCTCGTCGCACATGTTGACCAGGTAGTCATAGCGGGCCTTGCCGAAAATCTGCATCGGGTCGCGGTTGGTGGTCCACAGCTCGTGGTTGCCCGGCACCCAGATGACCTTGGCAAACCTCTTGCGCAGCAGGTCCAATGCCCAGCGGATCTCGTCGGTGCGCTCGGCGACGTCCCCCGCCACGATCAGCCAGTCGTCCGGCGAGGCCGGGTGCAGCGACTCGGTCACCGCCCTGTTGCCGGTGTGCCCGGTATGTAGGTCGCTGACGGCCCACAGAGTCGGACGCCGGTCGTCACTGGTCACAACCGATCAGCCTACTTGTGCGCCAGTCGCGGCTCAGTCTGTGTTCTTGGGGTTCTTGGGGTTTCTGGGGTTTCTGGGCTTGCTGTGGTCACGTGGCGCCGGAAGGTTGGCCACCACCGGGAATGGCCCGGTGAAACCGACGCGTTCCCGGGCTATCTCCAGAACGCGGTCGCGCACCAGATACCAGCCGACGACCAGGACCGGCCCGATGATCAGCAGGCTTGCCACGGTCCAGGTGCCGATCGGGTAGTCGAAACCCATCAGGACCAGAACGGCGAATAGGAACGCCAGGGTGAGGTATCCGGTGTACGGCGATCCCCACAGCCGGAAAGCCGGTCGGGACATCCGTCCCTGCGTCGACCAGCGGAACAGTTGGAGTTGACAGGCCACGATGGTGATCCAGGATGCGAGAATGCCGAGCGCGGCCATGTTGAGCACGATCTCGAAAGCCATGTCCGGCACCACACCGTTGAGCAGCACGCCGATCAACCCGATCGTGGCGGTCAGGCAGATTCCGCCGTAGGGAACGCCCCGGGTGGACATCCGCGCGGTGAACTTCGGCGCGCTGCCGCTCATCGCCATCGACCGCAGGATGCGGCCGGTCGAATACAGGCCGGCGTTCAAGCTGGAGAACGCCGCGGTCAGCACCACGATGTTCATCACCGTGCCCGCCCCCTCGACACCGATCTTTGCGAAGAACGTCACGAACGGGCTCTCGCCAGCCGAGTACGCCGTGTAAGGCAAAAGGAGACCGAGAAGGAAGAGGGAACCCACGTAGAAGAGCACGATGCGGGCGATAACCGAGTTGATCGCCCGAGGCATGACCTTCTCCGGCTCGGCCGTTTCACCGGCGGCTGTTCCCACCAGTTCCACCGCCGCGTAGGCAAAGACGACACCGGATATGACGATGACCAGAGGAAGCAGGCCGACCGGGAAGAGCCCACCGTTTTCGGTGATGACGCTGAAACCGGTCGAGTGGCCGTCGATGCCGTAACGCCCGGCCAGGAAGATTGTTCCGACCACGAGAAACGTCAACAGTGCGACAACCTTGATCAGAGCGGCCCAGAATTCGAGTTCACCGAAGATGGTGACCGAGATCAGATTCACACCCAGCACCAGAGCCAGCGCGATCAACGCGATCGTCCACTGGGGAAGAACGTCGAAGGCGCTCCAGAACCGGAAGTACGTGGCTATGGCGGTGGAATCGACGATGGCCGTCATCGCCCAGTTGAGGAAGTACAGCCACCCGGAGACGTAGGCGGCTCGCTCACCAAAGAACTCGCGGGCGTAGGAGACGAAGGACCCCGACGACGGCCGGTGCAGCACCAGCTCACCCAATGCACGCAGGATGAGGAAAACGAAGACGCCACAGATGCCGTAGATGATGAATAGACCGGGACCGGCACTCGCCAGCCTTCCGCCGGCGCCGAGAAAGAGGCCGGTTCCAATCGCGCCACCGATCGCGATCATCTGCAGCTGCCGCGGTTTGAGACCCTTGTGATAGCCGGCGTCCTCGCTCGTGAGGGCAGCCAAGTCGCCGGCGAGCGGTCCTGGTGTGGTCGTCATCGTGGGACCGCTCCGTTCGTCAGCATCGCGGGTGGTTCAGCGGCCGGAGCCTGAATCCGGGGCATCGGCGCCGTTCGGTTCGTGCGGTGGAGTCGGAATGTCGCGGAAGGTGAAGACGAAGCCGAATACCGCGATGACGGCGGCGACTCCGTAGCCGACTATGGAATACCAGCCCACGTGCAGGTAGGCCGTGACCGCCACTACCACCATCGCCAGGAAGACCATCGACATCCCGATAAGCGGTGTCTTGGCGTTGAAATCGACTAGGCGCATGATCCTGACTTCGACGTGGCGGGTGTGGACAGTAAACATCTCACGCGCGGGGAGGTCGGGTTGTGCGAACAATCCTTTTCATGGACGTAACACTTCGCCCGGCAAGACGCACCGTAACCTCGCGGTGCGCCCAGCGTCCCGAATCGCCGGGACCGGGAAACGTCCTCCCTGCGTAACCTCGTAAGCGTGACCGTCGCCCCCACGATGACCGAGAACTCTGCACCGACGAGGTTGCGGCACGCGCTGCACCGGAACCTCAGCAGGGTGCTGGGGCTGCCGCCGCCGACCACCGACTTTGCCGTGCATCGCCGCCTTCGGGTGCCGATGCGCGACGGAGTCGATCTGCTCGCCGACCACTACGTTCCCCGGCAACTCGGCACGTCGGGGCCGGCAGGCACGCTACTGGTGCGTGGCCCCTATGGTCGGGGCTGGCCACTCGCGACCGTGTTCGGCTCTGTGTACGCGTCGCGCGGATACCACGTTCTGATTCAGAGCGTGCGGGGCACATTCGGCTCCGGCGGCCAGTTCGATCCGATGGTGCACGAAATCCAGGACGGTGCCGACACCGTCGACTGGCTACGCGATCAGGCATGGTTCACCGGGACGTTCGGCACCGTCGGACTGTCCTATCTGGGATTCACCCAATGGGCACTGCTTGCCGATCCGCCGCCGGAGATGAAGGCCGCCGTGATCACCGTCGGGCCGCACGACCTCAGCGGCCCCCGTTGGGGTACCGGGTCGTTCGGTCTCAACGATTTCCTGGGATGGAGCGATCTGGTCGCCCACCAGGAGGATGCGCGCAGATTACGCGTCCTGCTTCGCCAGGCCAGGGCTCAGCGGCTGGTGAACCGGGCCGCGCTAGGCCTGCCCCTCGGCGAGTCGAGCCGCGCGATGCTCGGCGAAGGCGCGCCTTGGTTCGAGTCCTGGCTCGAGCACCCGCACTTCGAGGATCCGTTCTGGACGAGACTGCAGCTGCGGGAGGCGCTGGAGCGTACCGAGATCCCGGTCCTGCTGCTGACCGGCTGGCAGGACCTGTTCCTCGAACAGACCCTCGAACAGTACTCACGGCTGCGTAGCCGTGGCGTCGCCACGGGGTTGACGGTCGGACCGTGGACGCACGGCCAGATGATGACCAAGGCAGGCCCGACCGTGATTCGCGAATCTCTGGACTGGCTCGGTGCGCACCTCGGAGCTGCCGCACCGCAGCGACCAGCACCGGTGCGCATCCATATCGCCGGAACGGGCGATCGGGGCGGGTGGGTCGGCTTGGCCGACTGGCCGCCACCGATGCCCGAGCGGGTGCTCTATCTGCAACCGGGCGGCAACCTGGCCCCGGCCATACCGGAAGGCGGCCATTCGGCGACGTTCATCTACAACCCCGCCGATCCGACACCCACGGTCGGTGGTCGATTGTTGTCGCCGGTGGGTGGTTACCGCGAGGACAGCGCGCTCGCCAGGCGCGCCGACGTGCTGACGTTCACCGGTGACCCGCTGCCCACCGACCTCCATGTGGTCGGAACGCCGGTTCTGGAGTTGTCCCACTCATGCACGAACCCGAACAACGATTTGTTCGTCCGCATCAGCGAGGTCGGCCCCGACGGCCGCTCCGGAAATGTCAGCGACGGCTACCTCGCGTCGGTGCCCTCCGGCACGGTCAGCATCGAGCTCGACTCGATCGCGCGCACCTTTCCAGCGGGCTCCCGAATTCGAGTCAACGTCGCCGGCGGGTCCCACCCGCGCTTCATGCGCAATCTCGGAACCGGCGAATCTGCGCTCAGCAGCACCGCCATGGCGACCGCCCGGCACTCGCTGCACTTCGGGGAGTCGTCTCGGCTGATCCTTCCGGCGGGTGACCGGCCGCCGACTTCCGCCTGAGCGGGGTGTCCATGCGCGGACTGCCCGCGAGCATTCAGCCCATGTTCGACCGTGCGCGAATCTCGGGGCGCCTAAGCGGCGGAACGGATTTGGGCGGCTGCCGCCGCGGCTGAAGCCCGGACAACAGGCGCCGGGTCGACGCGGCGACAGCGTCGACTGCCTCCTCGAACGGCTCGACGTTGGAACCCGCAGGCCGGGTGATCCCGCTGACCTTGCGCACGTACTGTCGTGCAGCGGCGTGAATCTCGTCCTCGGTGGCAGCCGGTTCGAGGCCACGTAGTTCGGTGATGTTTCGGCACATGATCTCCACGATAGGGCGGCCTACGCGTGCCCACCCAGCGCCGCGTATCCGGGTACGGCTAGGAATCGTGTTCGGGGGCGTTTCGTTGGGTCAGCGGGACCAGAACGGTACGCACGATCCCGAGCGCCAGGGCAACGATCACCAACAATTTCACTGTCGTGGTGAACTCCTGGTGATAGAGGTGCAGGATCGATGCGACTTCGATGCAGATCGCGACAACGAAGATGGCGATCGGGACCACTGTGTTTCCCCAGCCGGTGGGATCGTGCTTCGTTTCGACCAACGGAGCGGCGATCAACGACGCCCAGCCGATGAGCCAGGCGGCCAGCGGCGGCAAGGTATGAATCCAGGTTCCGTCGGCATAGGTGCCGTGGATGACCTGCAGCGTGTAGAGCACGTCGGCGACCCCGTTGACGATCAGGCCAATCGATAACAGGCTCCACGACCAGCCGGGTCGCCAGCCGAGGATCGACACCACCGCGACGACGCTTCCGATCAGCAGGATGTCACCGATCGGATAGGACAGCGAGACGGCGACGGCCAAGCTGGGCGCGTGCGCCTCGGCGATCACCGGGAAGAACACGAAGATCAGCGCCGCGGTCGCGATCACCACACCGAGCACGACGCCGTCGACGATCTCGGGCACGGCGATATGCCGCACCCGAGCTCGAAGCAGCGCGACAAGCCCGGCGATTGCACACGGGTACCACAGCAACCACAGCACATCGGAGATCGAGGTCTGCGGGGCCGGTTGGATATCGGCGAATACCAGCGCCCAGACGATGTCGCCGGCCGCATAGGATGCCAGACCCACCCCGAATAACCACCACGCCCACCGCTCCCGCGGATTTCGGGCGGCCCCGACGAAGCACAGCGCAGCACCCGTCACCATCAACGCCTGATGGATCCAATCGGTGACTATCGTGTCCACCAAAGCGATGTCGGAGCGGAAGAACGAGTACACGAAACTCATCGCGATGACGATCGCGCCCGCGATCAGCAACGCTCGTTCCAGCCCTCCGAACAGGTCCGGCCCCGTCGGCTCCTCGTGCATCTTCATGCCCCCCAATCCAACCGAGCCGAGTAGCGATGCAATCGTTCAGCAGAATAGGACGGTCGCGATGCCGACGCGGTTGATCCGCGGAAACGGTCTCGCCAGGGCCGGGAGGCAACATGGGCCTGGATGCGCTGCTTCCACGGCTACGGTGTCGGTCATGACCGACGACGACATTCTGCTGATCGATGACCATGCACGGGTGCGGACCCTCACATTGAACAGACCGCAGTCACGCAACGCGCTCTGTGCCGCACTGCGCGGGAAGTTGTTTGCCGCGCTGCAGGACGCCGAAACCACCAGCGCGGTCGATGTGGTGATCCTGACCGGCGCCGATCCGGTGTTCTGCGCAGGTCTTGACCTCAAGGAGTTGGCTCAGAGCTCCACCCTCCCGGACATTTCACCGAAATGGCCGGCGTTGACCAAGCCGGTGATCGGGGCGATAAACGGGGCGGCGGTCACCGGCGGCTTGGAAATCGCGCTGTACTGCGACATCCTGATCGCTTCCGAGTCGGCCCGCTTCGCAGACACCCATGCCCGGGTCGGGTTGCTGCCCACCTGGGGTCTGTCGGTTCGCCTGCCCCAGAAGGTCGGTGTCGGGATGGCACGCCGGATGAGCATGACCGGTGACTATCTGTCGGCCGCGGACGCCTACAGGTTCGGCCTGGTAACCGAGGTGGTGCCGCACGGCCGACTGCTGCCGGCCGCGCGTGCGCTCGCCCAGTCCATTGTGGGCAACAACCAGAAAGCGGTTCGGGCCCTGCTGGCCTCCTACCACCGCATCGACGACGCACAGAACGGTGGCGCGTTGTGGCTGGAGGCGGAAGCCGCCCGGCGTTGGATGCGCGAAACGACCGGCGATGACATCGCCGCCAGCCGCGACTCGGTCATCGAGCGCGGCCGTGCGCAGGTTCGCCCCACTTGACATCCCCCCGGGTCAACCCGGCACAGTCGACCCATGAATGACGATGACGCCTTGCCGGTCAACCATCACGCCGATCATCCCGGGTTCGCCGGTGTCACCGGAAGTCTGTTCGCCGCGATCTTCCTGGTGAACGGTCGAGCCCATGCAAGGCTCGCCGCCGACATCACCGGGGTGTCGACCAAAGACCGCATCGTCGACATCGGCTGCGGGCCGGGCAATGCTGTCCGGACAGCCGCCCGCCGGGGCGCACGGGCAATCGGCGTGGACCCTTCCCGGTCGATGTTGCGGGTGGCCCGGATCGTCACCCGTGACCGCGCCGTGGAGTGGGCCGAGGGCGGCGCCGAGGCGTTGCCGGTTCCCGCCGAATCCGCGACGGCGGTATGGGCGCTGGCCACCGTCCACCACTGGCGCGACGCCGTCGCGGGGGTCGCCGAAGTACATCGGGTGCTTGTCCCCGGCGGACGCCTGCTTGCCATCGAACGACAGTGCCAGCCGGGGGCCACCGGATTCGCCAGTCACGGCTGGACCGCCGATCAAGCGGAATCCTTTGCTGCACTGTGTCGTTCGACCGGTCTCAGCGACGTCACGGTTACCGGCCGGGAAAGCGGCCGAAGGCCGGTGTGGGTTGTCTCCGGCTGGCGACCATGACGTGGCGGGCGCTCTGAGGCCCGTCGAACGCGCGCAGTTGTACAGGGGGCAGCGGCGTGTCACGTGCGGACACGCGCGCTCGCGGAGCTACGTCAGGGCAGTGGTCAGCCGAGGGCGGACATCAGTGCGCGCACCACGTCGTCGGCCGGACCGGCAGCCGAGTAACCGGCGGCCAGACGATGCCCGCCGCCGCCGAACGAGCTCGCGACCGCCGAAAGGTCCAAGGACTTCGAGCGCATCGACACAGACCATCGGCGCGGCTCAATTTCCTTGAACACCACCGCCACCTCCGCCTGCTGTGTGGTGCGGACTATGTCGACGATGCTCTCCACCTCCTCCGGGCGAGCTCGGCGCCATTCGTCGTTGGCGACGACCGTATAGACCAGCCCACGCCCCTGGGCGGCCCCGGGCAGCAGCTGTGCAGAGCCCAGCACCCGGGACAACATCGGTAACCACGAAAATGGGTGGGTGTCCAGCAAAGCGCGGCTGACCGCGGCATTGTTCACACCCATCTCGATCAAACGTGCGGCCAGCCGATGTGCCCGGGCGCTGGCCCAGCGGAAAGAGCCGGTGTCCGTGGTCAATCCGGCGTACAGGCAGTGCGCGACGGCCGCGTCGATCGGCTTAGCCCACGCATCGAGCAGCTCGGCTACCAGCATCGTCGTCGAGTCGGCGGTCGGATCGACATAGTTCTCGGTGCCGAACAGATGATTGGACGCGTGGTGATCGATCACCAACACCTGATGGGCCGACACAACCAGATCGCACAGCGCGCCCAATCGGTTTACGCTGGGCACGTCCACCGTCACTAACAGGTCGGCGTCGCGGCGAAGTTCGGCCGGCGCTACCAGCAGGTGGCCGCCGGGCAGCGATCGCAGCGGCTCCGGCGGGTGCGCCGGTTCGGCGAAGCTCACCTCGACATGCTTGCCATCGCGTTCAAGCACCAACGCCAACGCCAGTCCCGCACCGAGCGTGTCAGCATCCGGGAAGACGTGACAGACCACGCTGACGGAGCGGGCTCCCGACAGCAACTCGGCGACGGCACGGGCATCGACCCGGGCACCCCCCGCCCGAGCGTCAGTCCTGGCGTCTGTCATCGGCTGGGTTCGTGTCACCCGTGTCCTCGGCGTCCGGCTCGCGCGTACTCCCCTGGCACACCTCGTCGCCGGCGTCCCCTGTGTCCCCCGCCGTGTCCCCCGTCCCGCTCGCACGGTACGGGTCGGATTCACCGGCATGCTTCGCACCTTGTCGAACTCTGGCCAAATCCTCATCCGCAGCCCGCGCGCGAGCCAGCAGCTCCTCCATGTGCCGGGCGGTGTCGGGAACCTTGTCGAGCACGAAGGACAGCGTCGGGGTGAATCGAACCCCGGTGGCCGCGCCGACCTTGCTGCGCAGTGTCCCCTTGGCCCGCTCCAGTGCCGCGGCCGCGCCCGCGTAGTCGGGATCGTCCTGCAATGTCGCACCGCGCACCGTGTAGTACACCGTCGCGTCATGGAGATCGCCGGTGACCTTCGTGTCGGTGATCGTCACGAAAGCCAGCGGCGGGTCCTTGATCTCGAACTCGATGGCCGATGCGACGACGGTGCCGATCCTCTTGGACAGGCGGCGGGCACGACCGACGTCAACCACGGTGCTCGCCCACGGCCTTCGTCGACCTCATCAGGATCGTTCTTTTTCGACGAGTTCGTACGCCTCGATGACGTCGCCTTCCTTGATGTCGTTGTAGCTCAGAGTCAGACCACATTCGAAGCCCTCACGCACCTCGGTGACATCGTCCTTCTCGCGCCGCAGCGACTGGATGGTGACCGTCTCGGCGACCACGATGTTGTCGCGCAGCAATCGGGCTTTGGCGTTGCGACGGATAACGCCCGAGGTGACCAGGCAGCCCGCGATGTTGCCGACCTTGGAGGATCGGAACAGCGCGCGAATCTCGGCGCGACCGAGTTCCTTCTCCTCGTAGACCGGCTTGAGCATGCCCTTGAGCGCGCTCTGGATCTCGTCGATGGCCTGGTAGATCACCGAGTAGTAGCGGATGTCGACGCCCTCGCGGTTGGCCAGCTCGGTTGCCTTGCCCTCCGCCCGGACGTTGAAGCCGATGATGATCGCATCCGAGGCCGACGCCAGGTTGACGTTGGTCTCAGTGACCCCGCCGACACCACGGTCGATGACCCGCAGCTCGACCTCGTCGTCGATCTCGATCCCGAGCAGGGCCTCCTCCAGCGCCTCGACGGTGCCGGAGTTGTCACCCTTGAGGATCAGGTTCAGCTGGCTGGTTTCCTTGAGTGCGGTGTCCAGATCCTCCAGACTGATCCGCTTGCGCGACCGGGCGGCCAGGGCGTTGCGCTTACGTGCGCTGCGCCGATCGGCGATCTGACGGGCGATCCGGTCCTCGTCCACGACCAGCAGGTTGTCGCCCGCCCCGGGCACCGAGGTGAAGCCGATGACCTGGACAGGACGCGACGGCAACGCCTCCTCGACGTCCTCGCCGTGCTCGTCGACCATCCGCCGAACGCGGCCGTATGCGTCACCGGCCACGATCGAGTCACCGACCCGCAGCGTGCCCCGCTGGATGAGCACGGTTGCCACCGGTCCGCGACCGCGGTCCAGGTGCGCCTCGATGGCCACGCCCTGGGCTTCCATATCCGGATTAGCGCGAAGATCCAACGCGGCATCGGCCGTCAGGAGCACCGCCTCCAGCAGGGCATCGATATTGGTTCCCTGCTTTGCAGAGATGTCTACGAACATCGTGTCGCCGCCGAAGTCCTCGGCAACCAGGCCGTACTCGGTGAGCTGACCGCGAATCTTGGCCGGGTCGGCGCCCTCCTTGTCGATCTTGTTGACCGCCACGACGATGGGCACCTCGGCGGCCTGCGCGTGGTTGATGGCTTCCACCGTCTGCGGCATCACGCCGTCGTCGGCGGCCACCACGAGGATGGCGATGTCGGTGGCTTTCGCGCCGCGGGCACGCATGGCGGTGAACGCCTCGTGACCCGGGGTGTCGATGAAGGTGACCAGTCGCTCGTTGCCGTCCAGTTCGGTGAGCACCTGGTAGGCGCCGATGTGCTGGGTGATGCCGCCGGCTTCACCTTCACGGACGTTGGCCTGACGGATGCTGTCCAGCAGGCGGGTCTTGCCGTGGTCGACGTGACCCATCACGGTGACCACCGGCGGCCGCTGCTCGAGGTCGTCCTCGTCGCCTTCGTCCTCACCGTAGGTCAGGTCGAAGGATTGGAGCAGCTCTCGATCCTCGTCCTCCGGGCTCACCACCTGGACGACGTAGTTCATCTCGCTGCCGAGCAGTTCGAGCGTCTCGTCGCCGACCGACTGCGTCGCAGTCACCATCTCGCCGAGGTTGAACAACGCCTGCACCAGAGATGCCGGGTTGGCATCGATCTTCTCGGCGAAGTCGACCAGGGATGCACCCCGGGCCAGCCGGATGGTCTCGCCGTTGCCATGCGGCAGCCGCACCCCACCGACAACTGGGGCCTGCATGTTTTCGTATTCGGCGCGCTTCGCCCGCTTCGACTTGCGTCCGCGACGGGGAGCGCCGCCCGGGCGCCCGAACGCGCCCGCGGCTCCGCCACGCTGTCCGGGACGGCCACCGCCGCCGGGACGGCCCCTGAAACCACCGGCAGCCGCACCGCCACCGGGCCCGCCGCCACCGGGGACGCCGGGGCCACCCCCACGGTAGTTGCCACCACCGCCGGGACCACCGGGGCGACCGCCACCACCGGGCCCCGCGCCGGGGCCGCGACCGCCCGGGCCAGGGCGTGGACCGCCACCGGGCCGACCCCCCGGGCCCGGGCGGGCCCCCTGGGGTCGGGGCGGCATGCTGCCGGGGGTGGCGCCGGGACGCGGACCACCGCCGGGGCGCGGCCCACCAGGTCCCGCACCCGGTCTCGGGCCTTGCGGACGTGGCATCGGCCGCTCGACCGGCTGCTGAGAGGAGAATGGATTGTTGCCCACCCGCGGCGTCCGCGCCGCTGGCTTGGGAACCCCGCCGGGTGTTGGGCCGGGCCGCGGAGCGGCCGGCCTGGGCGGCGGAGCCGGAGCCGGGGCAGGCGCGGCAGGCGCCGGCGTGGGCTGCTGCGCCACCGGCGATGCGGGGGGCTTGGGAGCCTCCGGCTTGGCCTCGGCGGGAGCCGGCTTGACGGGTGAGCCGTTGCCCTTGGCCTTCTGGCCTGCGGGGGCCTTTTCGACGGCGGGTTTTGGTCCGCCGAAGGACTCCCGAAGACGGCGCGCCACCGGCGCCTCTACCGTGGACGACGCGGACTTGACGAATTCGCCCTGATCATTGAGTCGGGCGAGCACTTCCTTGCTGGTGACTCCGAGTTCCTTAGCCAACTCGTGCACGCGGGCCTTACCTGCCACTACATCTCCTGTCTGGGAGGCGACAGCGGTGGTGGGCGCTGCGCCTCGGTTTAGCTATGACGCATGGTCATCGAGACTTCACGGTGTGCTCATGTTCTTCGCTACCTGTCCTGTTGCCGGATGGGCCGAGGCTGCCGAGTCACTTCCAGTCACTTCCGATCCTCGAAGCACTCTGCCACCGCGGTGATGTCCGGGTTACCGGTGATCCGTAACGCTCGGCCGAAGGCCTGCCGCCGAATCGCCTGCTGGAGACACCCGGGATCGCGGTGCAGCCAGGCACCCCGCCCCGGGAGCGTTCTCGCTGTGTCAACGGTCACGGCCCGGGAGTGGTTCCCCAGGCCATCAGCGGTCCCGTTCACAGTGTCGACAGCGACAACCCGTAGCAATTCGACGGCCAACTCTCGATTTCGGCATCCGATGCAGGTCCGCACTGGTCCACCCGAAGGTTTGGACGTGCTTCGACGCGTCCGAGCCGATGTCTTGCGCTGGATCACAGGCGAGTCTACCGCCAACGCAGTGGGTAAAAGGAAATCAGTGTGGCGCGGGCCTCGTCAGGCGCTGTCTTCAGACGTCTCCGACGGTGTCGTGCGCGCTACCGGCCTCGGCGTGGACCCGTCCGCCGGCTCGTCGGCCACGGCATCGTCACTGCGGATATCGATACGCCAGCCGGTCAGCCGGGCCGCCAGTCGGGCGTTCTGCCCTTCCTTGCCGATCGCCAGAGACAGCTGGAAATCCGGAACGATGACCCGCGCTGCTCGTGCCGCCTCGTCGATCACCGATACCGACACCACTTTGGCCGGCGACAGCGCATTGGCCACGAACCTGGCCGGATCTTCGTCGTAGTCGATGATGTCGATCTTCTCGCCGGACAATTCGCTCATCACGTTGCGGACCCGCTGGCCCATCGGACCGATACAGGCGCCCTTGGCGTTGAGTCCCGGCATACGGGAGGTGACGGCGATCTTGGATCGATGGCCGGCCTCCCGCGCCACCGCGACGATGTCGACCGACCCGTCGGCGATCTCGGGAACCTCCAACGAGAACAGTTTGCGCACCAGGTTGGGATGGGTGCGGGAGAGGGTGATCAGTGGCTCGCGCGCCCCACGGGATACCCCGACAACGTAACAGCGCAACCGGTCGCCGTGTTCGTAGCGTTCACCGGGCACCTGCTCCGCAGCGGGAATGACGCCCTCGGAGCCCTTGGTCTCGCTGCCTATCCGGACCACTACCAGGCCGCGCGCGTTGGCGCGCGTGTCGCGCTGGATCACACCGGCGACGATGTCGCCCTCGCGGGCGGCGAACTCCCCGTAGTTCTTCTCGTTCTCCGCATCCCGTAGCCGTTGCAGGATGACCTGACGCGCGGTCGTCGCCGCAATCCGGCCGAAGCCCTCGGGGGTGTCGTCCCATTCGCGCAGTGTTTTCCCGTCGGCATCCGTTTCGCGCGCCATCACCTTCACGATGCCGGTCTTGCGGTCGATGTCGATGTGCGCGTCGGGTTGGTGACCCTCGGTGTGCCTGTATGCCGTCAGCAGCGCGGACTTGATGGTGTCCACTACGACGTCTACCGATATTCCCTTGTCCGCCTCGATCGCGTGTAAGGCCGCCATGTCGATATTCACCGGCAACCCTCCTTCCCGGATTGGCCGGCCATTTCCAGCTCACGCGGATTCGGCGGCGAGAACTCCACCTCCACAACAGCTTTGGCGATGCACTCAAGTTCGAGGTCGCGGAGTGCAAGCTCACCGCGGACGTCTCGCACCACCAGTGCGACCGCCCCTCCCCAAGTCCGACCCAAACGCCCGGCGAGCGTCGACCCATCGGTCAACGTCACCGTGACCCTGCGTCCATACGCGCGGCGGAAGTGCGCCCCGGTCGTCAACGGGCGATCCACGCCCGGCGATGTGACTTCCAGGACATAAGCGGGCGTGTCGTCCGAGTCAGCATCGAGGTCGTCGAGCAGTTCCGAGGCCCTCCGGGAAAGTTTGGCGATCGAATCGAGGTCCAGCCCCTCGTCGCCGTCGGCTATGACCTTGATTCTGGGCGGGCGCGCGGCATGGTCTATCAGGACATCCTCGATATCGAATCCGGCGCGCGCGAACTCGCCTTCGAGCAGCTCGGTCACCTGTCGTTGCGACGGCAATCCGGTAGACCGCTCCGCCACGGCGCGCTCCTCGTCTTGAGTTGTCCGAACGGTTCACAGAACTCACCTGCCAGCACGTCCTGGTGAACCCGCCCCACCACGATACGCCAGCACAGGAACCCTAGAACGAATACTCGGCGAGGGTGCCCGACCGGGCTGCTAGCTCGGCCCCCCGCGGCGCCGCCACGGGAATGGCAGGATGTTGCACGTGCAGAGCCGCCCCCCCACCCTCAGCCGCCGAAGCGTGCTCTCCGGGGCTGCCGCCCTGGCGATTCTGGGTGCATCCGCGGTGACATCGGCGGGCTGCGGCACTGCTCCGCCGCCCCCCGACCTCGATGACCTGACGACCGCCCTGGACCGCGCCCGCGCGGATAGCCGCCTGGCGGCGGAAGTCGCGGAGACGGCGGGAGCGGCAAGATCTGCAGGGTCCGCGCACAGTCGCGGATCCGCGGTGGACGCGCTGACCGAAGTCGCCGCCGAGCGGGCCGCCCACGCCGAGGCGGTCGCAGCTGAGATCGAGCGGCTGACCGGCAGCGTCGCCCCGACGACCACCACCACGACATCGGTGTCCGCATCGGCGGCAGCGCCCGAGCCCAGCGTCGAGGACGTGATCGGCGCGCTTCGGGCATCGGCCGACAGCGCCGCCCAAGCCGCCACCGTCCTCTCCGGCTATCGGGCAGGACTACTCGGGTCCATCGCCGCGGCCTGCACGGCGTCCTACGGCGTGGCATTGGCGCCGCATGGAGGGAAGCCGTGACGTCTCCCAATCCGCCCCTGCCGACTCGCCCTAGTGACGCCGCCGAGGGTGCGTTGTTCGATGCGATCGCCACCGAGCACGCCACGATCTACGGGTACGGAATCGTCTCTGCGCATTCCCTTCCCGAGGTCAACTACCTGGTCTCGGAGGCCATCTCCCAGCACCGGGCACGCCGGGAGGCGGCAATCGCGATGCTCGACGATGGGGGTGTCGAGGCGCCGTTGCCCGCGGCCGGGTATTCGCTGCCCATCGACGTCGATACGCCCGCCGCTGCCGCCAATCTCGCGGTCACGATGGAGCAGGACTCCGCCACCGCGTGGCGCGCCGTCGTCGAGCAGGCAACCGACCAGAGTCAGCGGGCTTTCGCCGTCGCCGCGCTCACCGAGAGCGCGGTGATGGCCGCGCGCTGGCGCCAGATCCGAGGCGACACCACGATCACCGTCGCATTCCCGGGCGGCAGCGAGTAAGACTCGGCGCTACCCGATGGCCGCGACGATGTCGGCGGCGGCGGCCGCGACCGGAATTTCGCGCTTCGCACCGCTGAATCGATCGCGCAGCTCCACAACCCCGTCGGCCCAACCGCGCCCCACCACGACGATCCACGGCACTCCGAGCAGTTCGGCGTCTTTGAATTTGATGCCCGGCGATGCCTTGCGGTCATCGAGTAGCACGTCGATGCCGAGACGATCCAGCTCGGCGGCCAGCCCGGCCGCACCCTCGCCGGCGTCCGCATCCTTGTTGGCGATGACGACATGCACGTCGAACGGTGAGACCGGCGCCGGCCAGCGCAAACCGAGTTCGTCGTGATGCTGTTCGGCGATCACGGCGACCAGCCGTGACACACCGACGCCGTAGGACCCCATCGTCAACCGCACCGGCCTGCCGTCCTCACCGAGGACATCGGCGCTGAACGCATCGGCATACTTGCGCCCCAGTTGGAAGACGTGGCCGATTTCGATACCTCGTGCAGCCACCAGCGGCCCAGCGCCATCCGGTGCGAGATCGCCCTCGCGTACCTCGGCGGCCTCGATGGTGCCGTCGGCAACGAAGTCGCGACCGGCGACCAGTCCGACCACATGGCGGCCGGGTTCGTCGGCGCCGGTGATCCAGGCCGTACCGTCGACCACCCGCGGGTCGAGTAGATAGCGAACCCCGTTGTCCAGCAGCGATTTCGGGCCGATATACCCCTTGACCAGGAAGGGGTACCTGGCGAAATCCTCCTCGTCGAGGAACGCGTACTCGGCCGGCTCCAGCGCCGCGCCGAGGCGCTTGTCGTCGACCTCTCGATCACCGGGCACGCCGATCGCCAGCAGCTCCCAGTCGCCGCCCGGCTGTCGCACTTTGAGGAGCACGTTCTTGAGGGTGTCCGCGGCGGTGATCTGCCGTCCGAGGCCGATCTTGTTGGCCCAGTCGACCAGCGTGGCGATAGTTGGGGTGCCGGGAGTGTCGTGCACCTGGGCTTCGGGCAGCCCCTCGGTGGACCGGGCTTCGGGCACCGCGGTGATCACCGCCTCGACGTTGGCGGCGTAGCCGGATTCCAGGCAGCGGACGTAGGTGTCCTCCCCCACGTCGCTGTCGGCGAGGAACTCCTCCGATGCGCTGCCGCCCATCGCGCCCGACACCGCGGACACGATCACGTAGCGCACCGCGAGCCGGTCGAAGATGTTCTGGTACGCCGCGCGGTGCGCCTGATAGGCCTTCTCGAGTCCGTCATCGTCGACGTCGAACGAGTACGAGTCCTTCATGATGAACTCCCGGCCGCGCAGGATGCCGGCCCGCGGTCGGGCCTCATCGCGGTACTTCGTCTGAATCTGGTAGAGCCGCAACGGGAAGTCCTTGTACGAGGAATACTCCCCCTTCACGGTCAACGTGAAGAACTCCTCGTGCGTGGGCCCGAGCATGTAGTCGTTGCCGCGGCGGTCCTTGAGCCGGAACACGCCGTCGCCGTACTCGGTCCATCGGTTGGTCGCTTCATAGGGACCGCGTGGCAACAGGGCGGGAAACAGGATTTCCTGCCCCCCGATCGCGTTCATCTCGCTGCGGACCACATCTTCGATCTTGCGCAGCACTCTCAGTCCCAGGGGCAGCCAGCTGTACAGGCCGGGACCGATGGGCCGGATATAGCCGGCCCGGATCAGCAACCTGTGGCTCGGCACCTCGGCGTCTGCCGGGTCGTCACGCAGGGTGCGCAGGAACAGCTCGGACATGCGGGTGATCACAGCCGACAACCTTACTTCTGCGGGCTAGAGCTCTCCGGCGTCGATCGCGTCCTTGACTTCCTGCGCGTGCGCCACCTGCTCGGCGGTATAGCCGATGAACAGGGCGGCCCCGCCCACGACGACCGCGACCGCCGCCACCCACAGCAAACCGTAGGTGTAGCCCTGGTCCAGCGCGTGCAGCTGGGCGGCGTTCATGTTCTTCACCGGACCGGTGGTGCCGCCCAGGTACAGCGTGCGCGAAGTGATGACCGCCTGGATGATGGCCAGCACGACCGGCCCGCCAAGGCTCTGCAGCATCAGCGCGATCGCCGATACCGGACCGATCTGGTCGAAGCCCACACCGGCGATCGCGGACACGGTCAGGGGCACCACGATCATGCCGATACCGAAGCCCCCGACGGTGATGGGAAGCACCAGGTTCGGGAAGTACGGAATCCCGGCGTTCAGGGTCGAGCCGTAGATCATCGCCGCCAGCACCAGTACGCCGCCGCCGATTACCAGCACCCGTGGCGGGAACTTCGACACCAGCGCCGAGGACACTCCGAGGCCGATCCCGAGCGCGATCACGAACGGGATGAAGCCGATCCCGGCACGCAGCGCGCTGTAACCCATGATGTCCTGCACGTAGAGCCCGATCAGCACGGTCAGGGTGAACATCACGCCGCCGGCGAGGAATATCGCGGCGAAGGTGGCCAGCCGGTTGCGGTCGCGGAACAGGTCGAACGGGACGACGGGGTTCTCCGCGGTGCGCTCGACGTAGAGGAAGGCCAACATGCAGGCCAGCGCCGCGGCACCGGAGCCGAGCGTCACGGTTGATATCCAGCCCTGCTCGGGACCCATCGAGAAGGCGAACACCGCGGCCGTGCAGCCCATCGTGGCCAGCAGCGCACCTGCGGCGTCGAGCTTCAACCGTTCTCTGTTGGTCTCGCGCAGAGTCTTGCGGGCGAGGTAGATCATCACCAACCCGATCGGCACATTCACCATGAACGCCCACCGCCAGGACACCTCGGTCAGCGCGCCGCCCACCACCAGGCCCATCACCGAACCGATGCCCGTCATCGCAGCGAACACCGCGGTGGCCGCGTTGCGGGCCGGACCTTTCGGGAACGTCGTGGCGATCAGCGCCAGACCGGTCGGCGAGGCGATGGCGGCGCCAACGCCCTGCAGCAACCGGGCAGTCACCAGGGTGGCCTCGTCCCAGGCAATGCCGCACAGTATCGAGGCGATGGTGAACAGTGCCACACCTCCGACGAAGGTGCGCTTGCGGCCGATGGTGTCTCCGAGGCGCCCACCCAGCAACATCAACCCGCCGAATGTCAGCACGTAGGCGGTGATGACCCAGCTGCGGCCGGCATCAGACAGGCTGAGCTCGTCCTGAATCCTCGGCAGTGCCACGATGGCGACGGTGCTGTCCATCGTGGCCAGCAGCTGCATGCCACCGATCGCAATGACCGCGGCGAAGAATCGGCGCGAGGGCCGCCACGCCGGGGCCTTGCCGGATCGCTGCGCGGCCGCCGACGCGTCGCCCGACCCGCTGACATCGGGCATTGCTCGCTTGGAGCCGCGCCGCACCCTGCCTTCCGCATCCCGGTGGATGGCGGCGCGCTCTGCGTCATTGAGAGCCGTCATGACGAGGTACCTTACCGTACTCTTAAGAATTCTTTATCCGGAGAAGCCCGCGACCGCCCCGATCACGATGATTGCGGGAGGTCGGATACCGTCGGAACGAATCCGTTCCGGCGCGTCGGACAGCGTGGCCCGCAACGTCCGCTGAGACGACGTGCTGCCGTGCTGAACCACCAGTACCGGAGTATCCGCAGGTCGGCCGCCTTCCAACAGCACTTTGGCGAAGAGTTCGATCCGTTCGACAGCCATCAGCAAAACGATTGTGCCGGTCATGGCGGCCAGCGCATCCCAATTCACTAACGATTCGGGATGATCGGGCGCAAGATGGCCGCTGACCACCACGAACTCGTGATTTACGGCCCGATGGGTGACCGGAACCCCGGCTAGCGCCGGAACCGCTATGGCACTGGTCACACCCGGCACGACGGTGACCGGTATCCCCGCATCCGCGCACGCGATGACCTCCTCATAGCCGCGGGCGAAGACGAAGGGATCGCCGCCTTTGAGCCGGACCACGAACTTGCCCGCCCTGGCTCGGTCGATGAGCACCTCGTGGATCGCGTCCTGCGCCATCGCCCTGCCGTAGGGGATTTTTGCGGCGTCGATCACCTCCACTTCCGGTGACAGTTCGGCCAGCAGGTCCTGCGGCGCGAGCCGGTCGGCCACCACCACATCGGCGTGCGCGAGCAGCCGTCGACCTCTCACCGTGATGAGTTCGGCGTCACCGGGGCCCCCACCCACCAGGGCCACCCCGCCGCGCACCACCCCCGGAGCGTCGACCGCTATCACGCCCTGCTGGAGCGCCTCGTGGATGGCCGAGCGCATGGCGGCCGAACGGCGGTGCGCTCCGCCGGCCAGCACCCCCACCGCCAGACCCTCGTACTCGAAGGACGCGGGAGTGACGGCGGTGCCGTCGCGAGCGACGTCGGCCCGCACGCAGAACACGTGTCTGCGTTCGGCCTCTGCGACGACGGCCGCGTTCACGTCGGGGTCGTCGGTGGCCGCGATCGCGTACCAGGCGTCCTCCAGATCGCCGCTGCGAAACCTGCGCCTTATCAGGGTGATTTGGGCCCCCGCCTGACTCAAGGCCTCGACCGCCGGGGTCGCGGCGACGGTGATGACATGGACGTCGGCTCCGCTGGCAACCAGAAGTGGCAAACGCCGCTGTGCCACGGTGCCGCCACCAACGACCACGACCTTCTTGCCACTCAGGCGCAAGCCGACCAGATAGGCGTTCTCCGTCACTCGGCGAGCCTAGATGTTGCGGCGGCGGCGACGAAGCGGCCGATCGCCTCCGGGTGGGCGGCGGGGTGGGTGTGCAGATAGCCCGCGTGCACTCCGCGCTGCACGGCACCGTCCTCAACAGCCTGACCGGCGCGACCCCGATACCGCCACGCCGGACGCCGGTCACCTACGAAACGCACTACGGTCCGGTGGAATTCATGACCGACCACGCGATCACCCGGGGCATGCAACGGGGACTCCGCAACCGCCACCGCATCGCGGTATCCCAGCGTCAGCGTGTCGGAGAAGGAAGCCGATCCTGGTAGCACGCCGCACATCGGCTGCCCGTCGAGGTCGTCGACCAGATAGGTCAGCCCCGCGCACTCGGCGTGTATCGGCGCACCGCGCTGCGCGAGCGCCGCGATCTGGCCGCGCACCAAGTCGTTTGCGGCCAGTTCGGCGCCGAACTGCTCGGCGAATCCGCCCGGCAACACCAGTGCGGCGGTGTCGGCGGGCAACGGGTCGGCCAACGGATCGAAATCGACGACCCGCGCCCCAGCCGCCCGCAGCAGCTCAGCGTGCTCGGCGTAGCCGAAGCTGAACGCCTTGCCGGCAGCCAGCGCCACGGTGACGGGGGCATCGAGAGGCGCCGATGGTTCCGGTGCCCATGCCGCTTCGGTGACCCGGGTCGTCGCGACCGCGGCCACCGCGTCCAGATCGACGTGTCGAGCGACCAAAGAGGTCATCGCCTCGACGGCGGCACCGGCCCGAACGCCGTGTTCCACCGCGGTGATAAGCCCGAGATGTCTCGACGGCACCGCGAGCTCGTCGGCGCGGGGGATCGAGCCCAGCACCGCCAGACCGACCTGGGCGCACGCCTGACGCAGCACCTCGTCGTGGCGGGCCGAGCCAACCCGGTTGAGAATCACCCCGGCCAGCCGAACGGACGGGTCGAATGTCGCGAAGCCGTGTAGGAGCGCCGCGACGCTGTGACTCTGTCCGCGCGCGTCGACCACCAGGATCACCGGCGCGCCCAGCAGCGCAGCCACCTGGGCGGTGCAGCCCGGCGCCGCGGCCGAACCGATATGCGCGGCCGGGCCGATGCGGCCGTCGAACAGACCCATCACCCCCTCGACCACGGCGATATCGGCATCATCGCTGCCGTGCCGGTACAGCGAACCGACTAGCTCGTCACCGACGAGAACCGGGTCGAGGTTGCGCCCGGAGCGGCCCGTGGCCAGTGCGTGGTACCCCGGATCGATGAAGTCGGGCCCCACCTTGAAGGCTGCCACCCGACGGCCCGCGCGTCGTAGTGCACCCATCAAACCCGTTGCGATGGTCGTCTTTCCACTGCCCGACGCCGGGGCGGAGATCACCACGGCCGGGGTGCTCACCGGGCGCCCTGACCACATTCAGATCGCGGGCTCACCACTCGATACCCTTCTGTCCTTTGCGGCCGGCGTCCATCGGATGTTTCACCTTGGTCATCTCGGTGACCAGGTCCGCGGCATCCAGCAATTGCTGCGGCGCGTCGCGCCCCGTGATAACCACGTGCTGGGTGCCCGGGCGGGCAAGGAGGACCTCGATGACCTGACCGACGTCCACCCACCCCCACTTCAGCGGGTAGGTGAACTCATCCAATACGTAGAAGTCGTGCCGCTCCTCGGCCAGCCTGCGCGCGATCTCGGCCCAGCCGTCGGCGGCGGCAGCTGCATGATCGATCTCGTTCCCGGCTTTGCGCGACCACGACCAGCCTGACCCCATCTTGTGCCATTCAACCGGTCCGCCGATGCCGCGGTCATGATGGACTCGCCCTAGTTCACGCAGCGAAACCTCTTCGCCCACTTTCCATTTTGCACTCTTGACGAACTGGAAGACGCCGATGTCGAAACCTTGATTCCAGGCCCGCAGGGCCATTCCGAAGGCGGCGGTGGACTTCCCCTTGCCCGCTCCGGTGTGAACGGCCAATAGTGGGCTGTTGCGCCGTGTCCGGGTGGTCAGCCCGTCACGCGGAACGGTAGGCGGTCGCCCCTGTGGCATCGCATCCGCCCTCAGGCCGCGCCGCGTTCGGCCTGAGACTTGACCAGCGCAGTCAGATTTCCGGCACGCAGCTGATCCAGCCGCACGACCGGCGCATTCAGGCAGCCGGCCACATCCGCCGCCAAATCCAGTCGGACGTAGGACGTTTCGCAGTCGACAACCACCGCTGCAGCACCCTCGGCAAGCAGTCGGGTGGCCGCGATGCGGGCGCGACCCAGCGGATCCGGCCCGCCGGTCGCGCGGCCGTCGGTGAGTACCACCACCAGACTGCGACGCGCTCGGTCCCGGACACGTTCCCGGACCACCAGGTCACGGGCCGCCAGAATCCCCTGGGCCAGTGGCGTTCTGCCGCCCGTGTCGAACCGGGCCAACCGGCGGCCGGCGATGTACACCGACGATGTCGGCGGCAACAGGACGGTGGCCCGATCCTGGCGGAAGGTGATCACCGCGATCTTGTCCCTGCGCTGGTATGCATCCCGCAGCAGCGACAGCGTGGCACCGCTGACCGCCGACATCCGGTCACGGGCGGCCATCGAGCCCGACGCGTCAACGACGAAAATCACCAGGTTGCCCTCGCGCCCTTCACGGATGGCGCGACGGACATCGTCGGGGCCGGGCCGGAGCCGACCTCGCCTCCGCTGGCCGCCGGCTGCCGCCAGGACGGTCGCAAACAAGTGGACGCCGTGCCCGGCGCCGGGTTCGGTGGCCGCCGAAACGACCGCTCCGGCGCGATTGCGGGCGCGCGACCGCCGGCCGGGCACACCCTCGCCGACACCGGGGACCACCAGCGTGCGGGTGCGAAACGAGGCAGCAGGTGGCGCGCTTACGCCTGTCGGGGCCGGAGACATCGGTTTCTGTTGCGCTGCTTCACCGTTGGCGCATTCCTCGGAAGCCGGCTGTCCGCCGCCCGGGGGATCCGGCTCGGGTTCCGGCTGGCCATCGGCCGATTCCCCGGCCTGCTCCATCGCATCGTCGAGACAGCCCGGATCCAGTCCGGGGTCATCGAAGGGGTCGCGACGGCGACGGTGCGGCAGCGCGAGTTCAGCGGCCACCCGGATATCGTCCTCATCGACGGTTACATCCCCTGTCGCTTCGCTCGCCGTCACATCCCCCGTCGCTTCGCTCGCCGCCACATCCCCCGTCGCTTCGCTCGCCGTCACATCCCCCGTCGCTTCGCTCGCCCCCGCGGCGGCGGCCCGCCAGGCCGCGTGCGCAACCGCGGTCCGCGCTACCACGAGGTCGGCGCGCATTCCGTCCACATCGAGGGCCGCACACAGTGCGGCGATACGGCGTAACTCCTTGTCCGGCAACACCACATCGGGCAGCAGAGCACGAGCTCGGGAGATACGCGCGGCCAGGTCCGCATCAGCGCCGGCGTATCGACGCGCAAAGGCCGCCGGATCGGCCTCGTAGGAAAGGCGGGTCCGAATCACCTCGGCACGAACTTCGACATCCCGGGAGGCCTGCACATCAACGGTGAGTCCGAATCGGTCCAACAATTGCGGACGCAGCTCGCCCTCTTCGGGGTTCATCGTGCCGATCAGGACGAACCGGGCCTCGTGGCTGTGCGAAACGCCGTCGCGTTCGATATGCACACGGCCCATCGCGGCGGCGTCCAGCAGGACATCGACCAGATGGTCGTGCAGCAGATTGACCTCGTCGACATACAGGACGCCACCATGTGCCCGGGCCAGCAATCCGGGCGAGAACGCGTGCTCGCCGTCACGCAGCACCCGCTGCAGATCAAGCGACCCGACCACCCGGTCCTCAGTCGCGCCGATCGGCAGTTCCACCAGCTGACCGCCACCGCCCGACGACGTGAAAGCCTGCGTCAGAACCTGCGCTAGACCGCGGACCGCCGTCGACTTCGCGGTGCCCTTCTCACCCCGGATCAGCACTCCCCCGATGTCCGGTCGCACCGCACACAACAGCAGCGCTAACCGCAAACGGTCATGACCTATTACCGCGCTGAACGGATAGCCCGGCGGCGCGGACTCCGTCACAGCTTCACCGTCGGCGCGGCCTGAAACCGGTGGTCCATCGGGGCCACTCTCATCCGGTGGCCACCGTCATACGGTCGCCGCGGTCGCAGAATGTTCGGCGCCGGTGACCACGCGGCCATCGACGCTCGGCGGTGCGCCACCAACCGGCTCATCCAGCTTGAGCACCTTGGTGCCGTGCTGCCAAACTTTCTGGAAAAGCGCCGGTTCGTTTGACAACTCGACACCCAGGGATGGAACCATCTCCTTGAGTTTCGGCAACCAACCCCGGTACTGATCGGGAAAGCAGCGTTGCATGACGTCGAACATCGCCGGTACCGCCGTCGACGCACCCGGTGAGGCCCCGAGCAGACCGGCGATGCTGCCGTCTGCCGCCGACAACACGGTGGTGCCGAACTCCAGCACGCCACCCTTGCCCTTCGCCTTTCGGATCACCTGCACCCGCTGCCCCGCCACGTCCAGTTGCCAATCGGAATCTACTGCGCTGGGGGCGAATTCACGCAGGTCATCCACTCGGGCGGCCGGACTCAGCAGCAGCTGCCCGATCAGATAATTCAACAGCCCCATCTCGGTGAGCCCGACACCGAGCATCGAGATCAGGTTGTTGGGCCTGACCGACAGCGGGAGATCGGTGATCTTGCCCTGCTTGAGGAACTTGGGAGACCAGCCGGCGAACGGTCCGAAGAGAAGCCAGGACTTTCCGTTGATCACGCGGGTATCCAGATGCGGCACCGACATCGGCGGGGCGCCCAGTGGTGGCAAACCGTAGACCTTGGCGTGGTGGGCGGCGGTCAGCGCCGGGTCGCCGGTGATCAGGAACTCACCGCCGACCGGGAATCCGCCGAATCCCTTGACCTCCTTGACGCCCGCCTTCTGCAACAGTGGCAACGCGCCGCCGCCGGCCCCGACGAAGACAAACTTTGCACTGAACTTGCGTACTCCGCCGGTGCGCCGGTTGACGACCTTAACGGTCCATCTGCCGTCGGACCCCTGGCGCAGGTCGCGTACCTCGTGGCCGAACAGGGTGTTCATTCCCTGACGCGCACCAAACCCGATAAACTGCTTTGATAGTGAACCGAAGTCGACGTCGGTGCCGTCCTGCGTCCAGTTCAGGGCCACCGGTTCGGAGAAGTCGCGGCCCTGCGCCATCAGTGGTAATCGTCGGGTGAACTCATCGCGATCGCCGATGAACTCCATGGAAGCAAACAGCGGATTGCCGACGAGCGTCTCGTAACGGCGCTTCAGGTAGTCGACGTTCTCGGCTCCGTGCACGAAGCTGACGTGCGGAATCGGATTGAGGAAGCTGCGCACGTCGGGCAGCACGCCGTTCTCGACCGCGTAGGCCCAGAACTGCCGCGACACCTGGAACTGTTCGTTGACGTGGATCGCCTTCGTGATGTCGATCGAGCCGTCCGGCCGAGCCGGCGTGTAGTTCAACTCGCAGAGGGCCGAGTGGCCGGTTCCGGCGTTGTTCCATGGGTCGCTGCTCTCGGCGGCGGCCCCGTCAAGGCGTTCCACCAACGTCATCGACCAGCCCGGCTCCAGCAGGCGCAGCAGTGCACAGAGCGTGGCGCTCATGATGCCCGCACCTACCAGCAGGATGTCGGTCTTCTCTGCTTCAGACACCTTATTGTCGGTCCTTCGTGGTCGCTGCCCGTTGATACGGCTTGCCGGTGTTCAGGTTATCCCGCCGGGTCCCGTTTCAGCGTGCCGACCACTGCACTCGCTGCCCGGCGCCCCCGCCCGGCACTAGGGTGGCTGTCGTGCCTGGATGGGAGCCTGACGTGCTGCCCGGCTACTGGCAATGCACATTCGCCCTCGGTCCGGACCCGGACGGCGAAGGCGAACTCGAGGCGACACTGGTCCGTCGAGGGTCTCCGTATCCCTTGGCCGGGAGCGCCGTGCTCATGGTGCACGGATTCACCGACTACTTTTTCAACACCGCGCTGGCGGACCGATTCGCTGCCCGCGGTATCCAGGCCTATGCCCTCGACCTGCACAAATGTGGACGCTCACACCGTCCCGGCCAGACCCCGCACTTCACCACCGACCTGGCCCGCTACGACACCGAACTCGAGCTGGCCCTCGACGCCATTGCCGCCGACGGTGCTTCCAACGTGCTGGTCTACGGTCACTCGGCCGGCGGGCTGGTCGTCTCGCTGTGGCTGGACAGGCGTCGGCGGAGGGCGACCGCAGGCAAAGATGTGTCCGGCCTGATCCTCAACAGTCCGTGGCTGGACCTACAGGGCCCGCCGATACTTCGCCTGCCTCCCACATCGGTGGCGATCCGGGCCCTCGGCCGCCTCCGCAAACGGACCGTGCTGCGTCGACCTGCCGAGGGCGGCTACGGCGCCACCCTGCATCGCGATCACCACGGCGAGTTCGAGTACGACCTGACGTGGAAGCCGATCGGCGGCTTCCCCGTGACCTTCGGCTGGATACACGCCATCAGACGTGGTCAGGCCCGGCTGCACCGCGGGTTGGACGTCGGCGTCCCGAATCTGGTGTTGCGATCGGACCGCAGTGTGCGCGAGGTCAGGGATCCGAAAGAAGTCGAGAGCATCCAGCGCGGAGACGCGGTGCTCGACGTCGCCCAGATCGCCCGCTGGGCGGGCTGCATCGGCAACCGGACAACCGTCGTTCCGATCGTCGACGCCAAGCACGACGTATTCCTGTCGGTGTCCGAGGCCCGCGCGCAGGCATATGCGGAGCTGGATCGCTGGCTGCAGTGGTACCTCACCGACCATCTGACCGGCACCGGTGAAAAGCCGATGAAATCCAGGGGAAGTGAAGGGCATGGCTGACTTTGACATCGCCATTATCGGCACCGGCTCGGGAAACTCGATCCTCGACGAGCGCTACGCGGACAAGCGGGTGGCGATCTGCGAAAAGGGGGTCTTCGGCGGCACCTGCCTGAACGTCGGATGCCTGCCGACGAAGATGTTCGTGTATGCCGCCGGGGTGGCTCAACAGGCCCGGGAGTCCAGCCGATTCGGTGTCGACACTGCGGTGACGTCGGTCCGCTGGGCGGACATCGTCTCCAGGGTGTTCGGCCGCATCGACCCGCTGGCGACCGGCGGCGAGGACTACCGGCGATCCTCACCGAACGTGGACGTATTCGCCAGCCATACCAGGTTCGTTTCGCACGCGCCGGCGTCCGGGTATCGCCTGCGCACCGACGACGGCGAGGAGTTCAGCGCCGACCAGGTGGTGATCGCCGCGGGAGCACGGGCCACCGTGCCGCCGGCCATCGCCGACTGTGGGGTGGCCTACCACACCAGCGACACCATCATGCGTATCGCCGAGTTGCCCGAGCACATCGTCATCGTGGGCGGCGGTTTCGTCGCTGCCGAGTTCGCCCACATTTTTTCGTCGCTGGGATCGCGAGTGACCATTGTGCTGCGCGGAACCACGATGCTCAGCCACTGCGACGATACCGTCTGCGAGCGGTTCAACGACATCGCCGGCAAGAAGTGGGAGATACGTAGCCGCCGTAACGTCATGGGGGGCAGTGGAAATGGCCGTGACCAGAACGGCGTGTCGCTCGAGCTCGACGATGGATCGACCCTTCGGGCAGACACGCTGCTGGTGGCGACCGGACGGATCCCCAACGGAGATCAGCTCGATGCGCATCTCGCCGGGGTGCGGGTCGAAGACGGCCTGATCGTCGTCGACGAGTTTCAGCGCACGACGGCACGCAACGTTTTCGCGCTCGGTGACGTCTGTTCGCCGTATCAGCTCAAGCATGTCGCCAACCACGAAGCCAGGGTCGTCAAGCACAACCTGCTACAGGCCTGGGACGACACCGCCGATCTGATGCCGGCCAACCACCGCAACGTGCCGTCGGCTGTTTTCACCGAGCCACAGATCGCATGCGTCGGGTTGACGGAGAACCAGGCACGTGCCGCTGGCTACCGTATCCGCAGCAAGGTACAGGACTACAGCGACGTCGGATACGGCTGGGCGATGGAGGATTCCACCGGATTCGCCAAGCTGATCGTCGACGACGACACCGGGCTACTCCTCGGCGCCCACATCATGGGTCACCAGGCCTCGTCCATCATCCAGCCGATCGTCCAGGCAATGGCCTTCGAGCTGCCCGCACAGGAAATGGCCCGCGGCCAGTACTGGATCCATCCGGGGTTGCCCGAAGTCGTCGAAAACGCGGTGTTGGCGCTGTGTGGCGAGCCTCCCTGGCCGCCACCGCGACGTCATTGACGATTTCATTGACTTCAATGACGTTGATGTCGTTGACGATTCGTTGCCTGCTCACGCGTGAACGCAGAAACCCCAGGGCAATTCGAGGCGGTGCGCGGCGAGTAGCGCTTCGTCGCCGAGGATCTTAGCGATCTCCCCGTCGGCGACCACCGACCCTCCGTCGACCACGACCGCACGGTCACACAGCTGAGCGGCGTAAGGCAGATCGTGGGTGACGATGAGCATCGTTGCCTTCAAACCCGAAAGAGTCTGGGCCAGTTCGCGTCTGGCCACGGGATCAAGGTTCGCCGAGGGTTCGTCCAGGACCAGGATCTGCGGGTCGCAAGCCAGTACCGTGGCCAGCGCTGCGCGTCGCCGTTGCCCGGCCGACAGGTGGGTGGGGCTGCGGTCGGCCTGCTCGGACAGCGACACCGCGGCCAGCGCACCGGCCACCCGATCGGCGAGTTGTTGGCCACGAAGCCCGAAGTTGGCGGGGCCGAAAGCCACGTCCTGCGCGACGGACGGCATGAACAGCTGGTCGTCGGGATCCTGGAACACCAGGCCGACTCGCTGCCGGATGTCGCGCAGGTTCTTGCGGCTCACCGCGGTTCCGCCGATCCGCACCGAGCCCGACGTCGGGGTGAGGACGCCGTTGAGGTGCAGCATCAGGGTCGTCTTGCCCGCGCCGTTGGGCCCGAGCACGGCCACCCGCTCACCGGGGGCGACAACCAGATCGACACCGTCGAGGGCGACGTGACCGTCCGGGTACACGTGCCGCAGAGCTTCAACCTCGACCGCGGCGGTCACCGGATCAGCCACGCCGAGATCGATACGGTGACCGCGGCGACCGCCGGGGTCAAAGTCGCAACCCACTGACGCGCTAACGCCCGCGGTGGTGCACCGATCACCGCCAGGTCGGGCACGGCGCCGTCGAAACCCCTGGACAGCATCGAGTGGTACACCCGCTCGCCGCGTTCGTAGGACCGCAGAAACAGCGCGCCGATGCCGGTGGCGATGGCACGTGCCTGGTGCAGAGCCCGCGGTGAATCGCCCCGCGAGATCCGCGCCATCCGCATCCGGCCCGCCTCGGCCGCGAGCAGATCGATGTAGCGGATCATCAGCACCAGTACCGACGTCACCACCGCGGGGACACCGAGGCGGCTGAGTGCGGCGGGGAGCTCGGCCGACGATGTGCTGGCGGCCAGGGTGAGCGCCGCGGCCACTCCCAGAGTCCCTTTCACGACGATCCCCCATGCCGCCCACAAGCCCGCCACCGAAAGGTTCAGACTTCCGACCTGGACGCGGTCACCGCCCTCGGCCAGCGGTAGCAACAACGCCAACACCAGGAACGGCGCCTCGATCAGCATCCGTGGGAGCACCCAGCGCAGCGGGATATTCGCCAGCCGCCAGAGACAGACCACGATCAACGCGTAGATCGCGAACGGCCAGAACATCTCCCGCGGAGTTGCCACCACAGCCAGTACGAAGACCAGCAGGCACACGACCTTGACCTCGGCGGGGGCGCGGTGCACGGCGGAGTCGCCGTGCCGGTACAGCGGGTGCGCCCCGGCGCCCACGGGCTATCGCCTACCCGATTCGGCCGCACCACTGCCCTCGGCGCACCCGGACCGGGTACGGGCGATCAACCAGAAGCCGCCGGCCGAGATTGCCACCGTGACCAGCACGCCGATGATGCCTGCGAGTCCGCCGGTGCGTTCGTGCCCCTCGATCTGGTAATCGGCCAGCGGCGAATCGGCGAGACGGTGTTCCTTGGCGTGCTTGGCGATGCAGTCACCCGTGAGCTGTTCGCCACCTTCGGTCTCTATCACTTCGCAGCCGCGCAGCGTCGTCGAGTCCAGGCCGTCCGGACTCGAACTCGCGAAATACGACAGCACTCCGGCGACCAATACGATGGCCACCGCGAAGCCCACCCAGAACCAGCGCCGACTCATACCGCGGCCTCCGCGGGGTGCCTGCGCAACAAGTGAACGAGGTCAGGTCGGGCCCGCGCTACCGCCATCACCGTGACGGCCGTGATGACACCTTCGCCAATCCCGATGAGTGCATGTGTGACCAACATATAGCCAGCCACCGAGCCCAGGGACGACGGGGCGGCGCCGCCGATCGCATATTCGAGCACGAATCCCATTGCAGCGAAGACCGTTCCGACAAGTCCGGCGATGAACGCGATGACACCGATAATCCGCACGGGCAGAGCGTCAGCCCGCCACCGTGCCGAAGAGCGCACCCCTGAATAGATAACCACCGCGGTTCCGTACCCGGCGACCACGCCGATGATCGCCATGTTGACGATGTTCATGCCCAGCGCGGTGACGCCACCGTCGGCGAACAGCAGGGCCTGCACCACCAGCACGATCGCCACGCAAAGGGCGCCGGTGTAGGGCCCGACGAGGATGGCGGCGAGCGCACCCCCCAGTAGATGACCGCTCACACCGGGCAGGATCGGGAAGTTGACCATCTGTACCGCGAAGATGAACGCAGCCACCAGACCTGCGAGCGGCACTGTCCGCTCGTCGAGTTCGCTGCGCGCCTTCCATACGCAAAGCCCTAGCGCCACAATCGCGATGACCCCGAACATCAGGGACGTCGGCGCGTTGACGATTCCGTCGCTCATGTGCATCGCGACGGTGTGGGTGCTCACTACCCAAGCCTATTCCGTCATCTGCACATGTGTCCAGCTGATCAGATGAGCCGGGACGCCGGGCGGTCAGGGCCGCGCCGGCCGACCGTGCGACTCGGCGTGACGGGCACCGATCCAATGGAGGAGGTCGTGCACCGTCTCATCGTCAAGGCGATAGCTGGCCGAACGCCCGGCCCGGGTCCTGGTAACCCACCCCTGCCCGCGGAGGACTCGAAGCGCTTGGGACACGGAGTTTTCCGACCGGCCGAGCGCGGTGGCGAGGTCGCTGACGCAAATCCCCGGCGCTCGATGCAGGCTCAACAGAATTTCCAGCCGGTGCGGATCGGACACCAGGTCGAAACGCTGGGCCCACCCGGCGGTGTCCACGTCCTCCAGCGCCGACGAGGCCAGCTCGATCACTGATCGATCCTCCACATTGCTCAATCTAGTCCTGCTCGAGCGCGCGCAGAATGCCAGCATTCGCGGCGTGTCGACGTGCAGACGTGCACGCTCGCGAGAAGAGGGGGCAGACGTGCTAAAGCGGGGTGACGTAGGCGGAGCAGACCCCGCCATCGACCAGGAACGACGACGCGGTGATGAAAGAGGCATCCTCGCTGGCCAGGAATGCCACCGCGGCCGCGAGTTCCTCCGGCTCGGCGAACCGGCCCAGCGGCACGTGCACCAACCGGCGGGCGGCTCGCTCGGGATCTTGTGCGAAAAGCTCCTTGAGCAGCGGCGTGTTCACCGGTCCGGGGCACAGTGCGTTCACCCGGATACCCTGACGGGCGTACTGCACGCCAAGCTCACGCGACATCGCCAGCACACCGCCTTTAGACGCGGTGTAGGAAATCTGCGAGGTGGCGGACCCAACCAGAGCGACGAACGACGCAGTGTTGATGATCGAGCCCTTATGTTGCGGAACCATATGACGCAGTGCGGCCTGGCAACACAGGAACACCGACTTGAGGTTGACGTCCTGCACCCGCTGCCACGCGTCGAGCCCGGTGTGCTCGATCAGATCATCGTCTGCAGGCGAGATTCCGGCGTTGTTGAAGGCGATGTCGACGCCGCCATGCACCTCGGCCGCAGTGTCGAACAACCGGTCCACCGCAGCCTGGTCCGAGACGTCCACCCGAACGAACGTGACGTTCAGGTGGGCGGCGACGGCCTCGCCGGTGGCCGCGTCGACGTCCCCGATCACGATGACGGCTCCTTCGGCCTGCATCCGCCGGGCCGTCGCCAGTCCGATGCCGCTGGCACCGCCGGTGATGACGGCAACCTTGCCCAGCAGGCGTTGAGACAAATCCATCAGGGCTTCTCCTGTCCGGGTTGAACTGCTATGAATACGTTCTTGGCCTCGGTGAACGACAGTGGCGCCTCCGGTCCGAGTTCGCGACCCAGGCCGGATTGCTTGAACCCACCGAATGGCGTGTTGTAGCGCACCGACGAGTGCGAATTCACCGACAGATTGCCGGCCTGCACAGCCCGCGACACCCGCAGCGCCCGTGACAGGTTGTCCGTCCAAATCGAACCGGACAACCCGTAGATCGAGTCATTGGCGAGTGCGATCGCGTCGGCCTCGTCCTCGAACGGCAGGACTGTGACGACGGGTCCGAAGATCTCCTCGATGGCGGTGCGGTCGGTGCGCCGCGGTGTCAGCACGGTCGGCGGGAACCAGAACCCGCGGCCGGTAGGAGCCGTACCCCGAAAAGCCACCGGCGCGTCGTCGGGCACGAACCCGGACACCGTTTCCCGGTGCGCCCGGGAGACCAACGGACCCATCTCGGTGTCTGCCGATCGCGGGTCCCCCACCACGACACCCTTGACGGCGGGTTCGAAGAGCTCCATGAACCGCTCGTAGACGTTGTGCTGCACCAGAATCCGGCTGCGAGCACAGCAATCCTGGCCGGCATTGTCGAAGACCCCGTACGGCGCGGTCGCGGCCGCCCGCTCGAGGTCACAGTCGTCAAAGATCAGGTTGGCACTCTTACCGCCCAGTTCCAGGGTGACCCGCTTCACCCATGCCGCCGCGCCCGCCATCACCCGCTTACCGACCGCGGTGGACCCGGTGAAGACGATCTTCCCGACATCTGGATGACTGACGAACCGCTCCCCGACCACCGCCCCCCTGCCGGGCAGGACGCGCAGAAGACCGGGGGGCAACCCCGCTTCGATGGCGAGTTCACCGAGCCGCAGCGTCGTCAGCGGAGTCCATTCCGCGGGCTTGACCAGCACCGCGTTCCCCGCCGCCAGCGCCGGAGCGAAACCCCAAGCGGCGATGGGCATCGGGAAATTCCATGGCGCGATGACGCCGATGACGCCGATCGGCTCGTTGAACGTGACGTTCCAGCCACCTGCAACCGGTATCTGCTTGCCGGACAGTCGTTCCGGTGTCGCGGAATAGTACTGCAGAACGTCACGCACATGGCCGGCCTCCCAACGCGCGTTGCCGATCGGATGTCCGGAGTTGGCGACCTCGAGTTCTGCGAGCTCCTCGGTGTGCGCGTCCACCACGGCGGCGAACGCGCGCAGTGCCGTACCTCGTTCGGCGGGGTCCAGCCGCGCCCAGTCTCGCTGGGCCGCTTTGGCCCGCGCGACCGCGTCGTCTACCTCGGCTTCGTCGGTCTGCTCGATCGTGCGCAGCCGCTCCTCGGTCGCGGGGTTGATCACTTCGCTCACGCTCACCTGCTCGCCTTCCGGTTCGGCCGGGTTTGCCGGTTCGCGTACAGACGTGCGGCCTCCACCAGGCCGGTGAACAGCCGCAAATCGTCCAGACGCTCCTCAGGGTGCCACTGCACGGCCACCGCCCAGCTGGCCGGGTAGCGGACCGGGTCCATCTCGATGGCTTCGACCACCCCGTCGGCATCCGATGCGCTGACGATCATGCCTTCGCCCAGGCGATCGACGGCCTGGTGGTGGTAGCACTGGACTTCGGTGGTCTGTCCGACCAGGGACTCGATTCGAGTCCCGGGCACGGTGGTGACCGTGGACGTGCTGAAGACAGCACCGCCCTGCTGGTGGCGGACATGTCCGAGGACATCGGGAAGGTGCTGGTGCAGCGTGCCGCCGAGGGCGACGTTGAGCACCTGGGCGCCCCGGCAGATCCCCAGCACCGGCGTTCCGCGCTGCAGCGCCCCCCGCAGCAGCGTCAATTCGAAGGCGTCCCGGATTCGACTGTCAGCCTCGGGCACATCGGTCGCCGGGTGACGCGCGGCCCCGTATGCCGCCGGGTCTACGTCGCGGCCGCCAGTGATGATCAGACCGGCGATGCTGTCGAGTACCGGACCCACCGCGTCGACGGCCGACGACTGCGGCGGCAGCAGCACCGAGACACCCCCGGCCCGGCCGACCCCTTCGAAGTAGATGGCGGGCAGAAAGCTGGCCCGCACGTCCCATACCCCGGACTTGGCCCGCTGAAGGTAGGTGGTCAGCCCGATGACCGGCGCCACCTCCTCGCGAGCAGGGCCCGCCGCCTCCTCGCGAGCAGCGCCCGCCACCTCCTCGCGAGCAGACGCGAATGTCCCAAACACGCCGACGTTTTGAGGACTTTTGCGTCTGCTCGCGCCAGTGCTAGTGCTCGCGCCAGTGCTAGTGCTAGAGCCGCTCGAAGCCACGCACCCGCTCCCAATCGGTAACAGCGGAATTGAAGGCCCTCAGTTCCACCCGCGCGGCGTTGAGATAGTGGTCGACCACCTCGTCGCCGAATGCGTCGCGGGCAATCTGCGAGCCGTCGAACAATTGGACGGCCTCGGCGAGCGTGGTCGGCAGCCGTTCCGCGCCGCCGGTATAGGCATTGCCCACGGCCGCTTCGGGTAGATCCAGTCTGTTTTCGATGCCATGGAGTCCACCGGCGATAAGTGCCGACACCGCCAGATACTGATTGACGTCACCGCCGGGGGCGCGACATTCCACCCGCATACCGTGTCCGCTGCCGACGACGCGCAGCGCACAGGTTCGGTTGTCCATCCCCCACGCCACAGCCGTGGGCGCGAAGCTTCCGTCCACATATCGCTTGTAGGAGTTGATGTTTGGCGCATAGAACAGGGTCATCTCCCGCAGCGTCGCCAACAGCCCCGCGACGAAGCTGCGGAACATCGCCGACATGCCCGACTCGCCGGCGGAATCCGCGAACACCGCCGATCCGTCATCACCGCGCAACGAGATGTGAATATGGCAGCTGTTTCCTTCGCGCTCATCGTATTTCGCCATGAACGTCAGGCTCTTGCCGTGCTGGTCGGCGATCTCCTTCGCGCCGTTCTTGTAGATCGTGTGATTGTCACAGGTGACGCGCGCGTGGTCGTAGCGGAAACCGATCTCCTGCTGACCGAGATTGCACTCCCCCTTGACACCTTCGCAATACATCCCGGCACCCTCCATGCCAAGGCGGATATCGCGTAGCACCGGCTCCATCCGGGTTGACGCATGCATGGCGTAGTCGATGTTGTAGTCGGTCGCCGCGGTCAGACCGCGGTAGCCGGCCTGCCAAGCAGTCCGGAAGCTGTCCTCGAACATCATGAACTCCAGCTCGGTGGCCACATATGCGACCAGCCCGTGCTCGGCGAGCCGATCGAGCTGGCGGTTCAGAATGCTGCGCGGCGCCTGCTGGACAGGCTTTCCGTCGGTCCACGAAAGGTCCGCCATCACCAGCGCGGTACCGGGCAGCCATGGCACCGTTCGCAGCGTGCTGAGGTCGGGGGTCATCACCATGTCGCCGTAACCGGTGTCCCAGCTGGAGATGGCGTATCCGTCCACGGTGTTCATGTCGACATCGACGGCCAGCAGGTAGTTACAGCACTCCGCGCCGTGCTCGGCGACATCCTCGACGAAAAGCCGCGCCGAGATCCGCTTGCCGGTCAACCGCCCCTGCATGTCACAGAACGCGACGATCACGGTGTCGACTACGCCCGCAGCGACCTGTTCCTCCAGATCGGCCTTCGACAGCATGCCCCATGTGCCCATCGGTGCTCTCTCCGTTCGACGCGCGACCCTCTTCTACGTGTTCACAAACTGCCATGTTCGGCGAAAGGGCGCGATACCAATCGGCGAACTGAACCGCCGCACGGGTCAGGCTCCGCGGTCGTCGCACCGCATAGACGGATCGAGGAACCACCGAGACTGGAGTAGGGTCGAACAGGTGTGTGGAGCCACCGGCGAGGTCCGCCTCGACGGAAGAACCCCAGATATCAACGCCGTCGCGACGATGGCCGAGGTCATGGCACCCAGAGGGCCGGATTCGGCCGGTGTGTGGGCTCAAGGCAGCGTCGCCCTCGGACATCGCCGGCTCAAGATCATCGACCTCTCCGAAGCCGGGTCCCAGCCGATGGTCGACTCCGATCTCGGATTGTCGGTGGCATGGAACGGATGTATCTACAACTACGAGGAGTTGCGGGACGAACTGTGCGGTCATGGCTATCGGTTCTTCTCCCACAGCGATACCGAGGTGCTACTGAAGGCCTACCACTTATGGGGTGACCGTTTCGTCGACCGCCTGCACGGCATGTTCGCGTTCGCCATCGTGGAGCGGGACAGCGGGCGGGTTCTGCTCGGCCGCGACCGGCTCGGCATCAAACCGCTCTACATCTCTGAGGACCCGCACCGGATCCGGTTCGCCTCCACCCTGCCGGCCCTGCTGGCCGGCGGCGGCGTCGACACCCGGATCGACAAGGTGGCTCTGCATCACTACTTGTCATTTCACTCGGTCGTGCCGGCGCCTCGCACGATCCTGCGGGGGGTCACGAAGGTACCGCCCGCCTCGCTCGTGGCGATCGACCCCGACGGCCGGGGCGGTCACCGGCGACCATCCACCAGGACCTACTGGGAGCCGGACTTCTCCCGTGTCGACGAGCGCTCCACCTGGTCTGAACGCGATTGGGAGGACGCCGTTTTGGCTGCCCTGCGGCTGGCAGTCAAACGCCGACTGGTCGCCGACGTGCCGGTGGGCTGTCTGCTCTCGGGCGGAGTCGACTCCAGTCTGATCGTCGGCCTGCTCGCGGAGGCCGGCCAGCACGGATTGAAGACGTTCTCGATCGGCTTCGAATCGGTCGGGGACGTCGCCGGAGACGAGTTCCGGTATTCGGACATCGTCGCCGAACGGTTCGGCACCGATCATCACCAGATCCGGATCGGCACCGACCGCATGTTGCCCGCACTCGACGGTGCTATCGCCGCGATGAGCGAACCCATGGTCAGCCATGACTGCGTGGCGTTCTACCTGCTCAGCCAGGAAGTGTCCAGACACGTCAAGGTCGTACAGTCCGGCCAGGGGGCTGACGAGGTGTTCGCCGGCTACCACTGGTACCCGCCGATGGGCGAGCCGACGGCAGCCCATCTGGAAGGGTCGGTCGCCAGCTACCGGGCGGCATTCTTCGACCGGGACCAATCGGGCTACCGCTCGCTGGTCTCTCCCGCTCTCATGACCGATGACGATCCGAGCGAGCACTTCGTCACCGAGCATTTCGCCCGACCCGGCGCCCAGACCGGGGTCGACCGCGCGCTGCGTCTTGACAGCACCGTGATGCTGGTCGACGACCCGGTCAAGCGCGTGGACAACATGACGATGGCGTGGGGTCTGGAGGGCCGGGTGCCATTCCTGGACCATCAACTCGTCGAACTCGCCGCTACCTGCCCACCGCAGCTCAAGATCGCCCACGAAGGCAAGGGTGTGCTCAAACAGGCTGCCCGCCAAGTGATTCCCGCCGAGGTGATCGACCGCCCCAAAGGCTATTTCCCGGTGCCGGCGCTCACCCATCTCGAGGGCCCTTACCTTGACCTGGTGCGTGATGCGTTGTACGCGCCTGCCGCAAAGGAGCGCGGCCTCTTCCGCCCGGAGGCGGTCGACCGGCTGTTGAACGATCCCAACGGCAAGCTGACCCCGCTGCGGGGCAACGAATTGTGGCAGATCGCTCTGCTCGAGTTGTGGTTGCAGCGACACGGCATCAACGGGTTGGCGGCATGAGACCGGGAGCCCCGGCATGACTGAACCCGCGAGAACGGATTCGGGTTCCAACCATCCGGAGGGAATCACGCTGGCTCTGCACAACGCGTCGCCCCCGGACATGGTGGACGCGATGTCCGACGACGTTGTGCTCGAGCTCGGTTGGGGCCGACTCATTTTCGGTCAGACGTTCGCCGACCAGGAGAAGCTTGCCGAGGTCTTGCGGCAGGAGGGCCGAGGCCGCCGCGACATCTGCATCTATGCCCGGGAACCGCACGTCCTGGTGTCCAAGGCGCCCGCCGAGCTGTTCATCGATCCGAGCCACACCTATCGGTTGAGATTCGCCGACGCCGAGGACGATGAGCCCGCGACTGCCGGTTTCAGCGTGCGCGCGATCGCCGGCCGCACGGACGCCGACGAGATGAATCGGGTCTATGTTCGGTGCGGCATGGTGCCTGCGCCGAACGACGTCATCTGGGACAACCACTGCAATCAGGAAGCCGTCGACTACCTCGTCGCCGTGCGCGACGACGACGGCGCCATGCTGGGCACGGTGACCGGGGTGGATCACGTCGCCCTGTTCTGTGACCCCGAGGTCGGCTCGAGCCTGTGGACGCTGGCGGTGGACCCCGCCGCGACCATTCCGGGCGTCGGCGCAGCGCTGACGCAGCACCTCGCCCGCATCTACCGGAAACGCCGTCGCGCCTATATGGATCTTTCAGTGGCACACGACAACAACGCCGCGATCGCGTTGTACGAGAAGCTCGGCTTCAGCCGGGTACCTGTGATGGCGGTCAAACGCAAGAACGCCATCAACGAACCGTTGTTCACGCATCCACCGGAAACCGTGGAAGACCTCAACCCCTATGCGCGCATCATCGCCGACGAAGCACTGCGCCGGGGAATCTGGGTCGAGGTGCTCGACGCCGAGGCCGGCGAAATGCGCCTGTCGCACGGCGGACGCAGCGTGGTCACTCGTGAAGCGTTGTCCGAGTACACTTCCGCGGTCGCAATGAGCCGTTGCGACGACAAACGGCTTACCCGACGGATCGTCTCCGAGGCCGGCATCATCGTCCCCAGGGGGCGCCTGGCCACATTCGACGACGCCGACCACGAGTTCCTGGCCGACGTAGGCGATGTCGTGGTCAAGCCCACCCGCGGCGAGCAGGGTAAGGGGATCACGGTTGGGGTCGACGGACCCGCGGAACTCGATGCGGCGCTGGCCCGGGCCCGGGAACAGCATCCGGAGGTACTCATCGAGCAGCGCGCCGAAGGTGACGATCTGCGGCTGGTGGTGATCGACGGCAAGGTGGTGGCCGCGGCGCTGCGAAAGCCGGCCGAAGTCACCGGCACCGGGCGCCACACCATCCGTGAGTTGATCGACGCGCAGAGCAGACGGCGCGCGGCGGCCACCAGCGGGGAATCCCGCATTCCGGTCGACACTGTCACCGAGAATACGGTGCGGGAGGCGGGCTGGTCATTCGATGACATACTGCCCGAAGGGATTCGGCTGAAGGTGCGCCGGACTGCGAACCTGCACCAGGGGGGGACGATCCACGATGTCACCGCCACGGTGCATCCGCAACTGCGATCGGTCGCCGTCGCGGCGGCAGAGGCTATCGGTATCCCGGTGACCGGAATCGATCTCCTGGTCCCGGACGTCACCGGAACCGATTACGTCTTCATCGAAGCGAACGAACGCCCCGGGCTGGCCAACCACGAGCCGCAGCCAACCGCGAAGGCGTTTGTGGACTTCCTGTTCCCGGGCCAACCCGGCCTGCCGCAACCCTGGACACCGGACGAGGTTGACGGCGCGGACCCGTCGCAGGCGCCGGCGGACCCCGACGCGCAGACGTCCGCGGACTTCAGAGCGCACTAGCGATCGGGTTGACCGCGGCTGATCGGACTGCGCTTCCCCGCCCTCCGGCGACGAAGCGCAGTCGTCGACGATCAGCCGCCGTGGCAGGATTCCGATCCGCCCTTGGCGCTCGGCGGCGCGTCGATCGACGGGTTCTGGTCGAAGAAGCCGGACGGCTTGAGCCAGAACGACACCGTGTCGACCGACATAATGGGCCACTCCTCGATCCGGGTGATGTGGTGGACACCGAAGACGTACCACAGCACGACATCGGTGTTCACCAGTGACGCATCGTCCTTGATCCACTCGCTCATCCCCGAATCGACCAGGGACTGCGTGGGATAGTCACCCGCCGGCCACCGCTCGTCGGCACTGTTCTTGGTCACCCACAAGGTGTGTCCGATGATCGGTGCCCGCAGATGCTGCGGCGTCGACGGATCCATCATCGCGGGGAACGCGGCCCCGGGAACGAGTTTGTAGGAGACGTCGGTGCCCACCTTGTTCTGCTTGTTGGGGTTGACCACCTTCCACGACCGCTGGGTGGACCAATCGAAGTCCCGTGCCGCCGCGGACTCCGAGAGGATCGGGGTCGACTTGGTGACCAGGGCCAGCCCGTACGGGTTCTCCTCGGAGATCGGCGAGGCCATTGAATCGACCTCCACGACGGTGTTCTGGTCACCGTCGACATCGAGGTCGAGACGAGCCACCAGAAAGTGCTGGTGATAGGGCGCATAGGTGTTCTTGTCGACGACGGTGCCGAACGGCGGTGGCGTCTCGCCCTCGAGGAACGGCGTGGTCACCATGATGCCGGTGGCGCGGACCTCACACTCGATGTTGCCGTCCTGGTAGAAACGCCAGTAGACCAGATACTCGTAGTTCGCCACCGTCGCGTGGCAGGACACCACCATCCGGCGCTGCCGGCGCACCTCGGCTCCGGTGCGGTTGTCCACATGCTTCCACCCGACGGCATTGTCTTCTTCGTGCAGGCAGATCGCGTTCTTGATGTCCCAGGGTTCGCCCTTGGAATTCGCCAGCGTGGCATCGACGTAGCGGATTTCCCCCAAGCAGTCGCAGCCCAGTTCCAGCGAGGTTGTCATGCAACCCAATCCCCACTCACCGATGTCGTAGGCGGTACGGCGGTAGTGATCGAATGACGGGTCCCGATAGGGAACGATCATCTCGGCAAACGACATCCGATAGGCCACATCCCGTTTTGTGCCCTTGTCATCGAAGGACACCTGATAGATCACCGGACCCTCGCGATAGTTGAAGCCAAGGCGCATGGTCCAGTTCTGCCACTTCAGTTCCGTGCCCTCCACGGTGAACGACGGACCGTCGGGTTGGGTGATGTGCAGCGGTTTGAGATCGGTGCGCACCTCGGTGCCCCGCACCGACGGGATGTATTCGCAGTCCACCTCGGGGTGCCCGAAGTCATGATTCTGCTCGATCTCGAGCAATTCCATGGTGTTCATGTCGACCAGCAGCTTCATCCCCGAGATCGGATGGCCGTAAGGGTTGCCCTCCGGCGTCGCGCGGGCCCACAGATCGGCCCAGCCCAACCGGCGGTCCCGGTACTTCTCGGGCATCAACGCCTTACCGTAAGTCCATACGTCGATGAGAATCAGGTCCATATCGGGGAATCCCCGCGCGGCGCAGGCCGCGATCACGTCCGGATGGGCACGCATCGCCGTGTCGACCTCGTACCACTCGTCATGGGTGAAGTTGGGCGTGACGTCGGGAATGTGCTCGAGCGACACCAATTTGTCGCCGGTGAGGTCGACGGTGCCCTCGTAGGTCTTGTTGGTGGCCCGGTCCCATAGCACGGCGAACGACACGCGATTGACCGGATCGCCCGGCTGCCATGCCTTGACGTCGGACTTGGGCGGCTCCTTCAATTCGATGGCGGCGAAACGGTAGCTCTCGGACACCCCGCCGTCGCGACGCAGTATCGCCGCGGTCTGCCGAAACTCGTCCGCGGTCAGTGGTTCCAGGGGGTGTTGGGGCATCTGCATCTCCTCATCCGAACGACGTCGGGCTAAGTCAACCGTTTCCGATTACGTTTGTCTTGGTCTAAGCGATAATTCGTCGTCGCCATCGGCAGTATGCGGCACGCGAGGGCCCGGCAGTCACGGGCCCCGGTCTCGTATACCGAGCCATACCGACTGCCATCGGGAAGCCGAGACGGTGTGGATTTCGCCGGTACGCCGAAACTCTTGCGCGGTCAAAAGTTAGCCGTATATAACCTTCGGTAGGTGGCACACCACAAACAATCGAGGATACAAATGAGCCTGTACGCAGTGGTCGACCCGGCAACCGGCGAAACCGTTCGGGAATATCCAACGGCGACGGATGCCCAGATCGAAGAGGCGATCGCCAGTGCGGACAAGGCCTACCATCAGTGGTCCAAGAGTACGACGGTGGCGCAGCGTGCGGCATTGATGAAGCGGGTCGGCGATCTGCACACCGAGCGCCGCGACAAGCTGGCCGAGATCATCCAGCGCGAGATGGGCAAGTCCATCGATGAGGGGCTGGCCGAGATCGATTTCAGTGCCGACATTTTCCGCTACTTCGCCGACAACGCCGAGAAATTCCTCGCTGACGAGCCGATCGAATTGCTGGCCGGTGAAGGAAGCGCTGTCATCCGGCGAGCGGGCGTCGGCCCATTGCTGGGCATCATGCCGTGGAACTTTCCCTACTACCAGGTAGCCCGTTTCGCGGGTCCCAACCTCTGTGTCGGCAACACCATCCTGCTCAAACACGCGCCGCAGTGCCCGGAATCGGCCGAGGCGATCGAGCAGATCTTCCACGACGCCGGCTTCCCCCCGGGTGCCTACGTGAACATCTATGCAACCAATGAGCAGTGCTCGGCGCTGATCGCCGATCCCCGTCTGCAGGGCGTGTCGCTGACCGGCTCCGAACGGGCCGGTGCGGCCGTCGCTGAGGTCGCCGGCCGAAATCTGAAAAAGGTGGTTCTCGAGCTCGGCGGCTCTGACCCGTTCATCCTGCTCAGCACCGACGACATGGATGCCGCCGTCGAGTCTGCGGTAACGGGCCGTTTCGACAACGCCGGGCAGGCGTGCAACGCCGCCAAGCGTTTCATCGTGATTGCCGACCTCTACGACGAGTTCCTGGCCAAATTCACCGCCAAGGTTCGTGAGCTTGCCGACGGAATGTCGCCGCTGTCATCGGTGGTGGCCGCCGAGAACCTCGGCAAGCAGGTCGATCAGGCAGTCGCCGACGGTGCCACCCTGATCGCCGCCGGTGAGCGTAAGGGCGCGTTCTTCCCGCCGTGTGTGCTCACCGACGTCTCCCCTGAATCGCCGTCCTACCGTGAGGAGCTCTTCGGTCCGGTAGCGACGGTATACAAAGCCTCATCGGAGGATGAGGCAGTCGACATCGCGAATGACACGGCATTCGGTTTGGGTTCCTACGTTTTCACCACGGACCCGGAGCAGGCCAAGCGCATTGCCGACAAGATCGATGCCGGAATGGTCTATGTGAACTGTGTGGCCGCCGACGGCGTCGAATTACCATTTGGCGGCATCAAACGGTCCGGCTTCGGCCGCGAGCTGAGCCGGTACGGCATCGAAGAGTTCGTCAACAAGAAGCTGATCCGGATCGGCTGACCTTCTGGCGGCAATTCGGTTGGTGTCCAGCGGCTTTCAGCGATATTCGGACCCGGGGTCACGCCCGGCTACCAGGTGCTGGTTCGCATCACGATCTCAGCGGCCAATTGCGCGGTCGAGTCGGCCGCATTGCGCCTGCCCAGCAGCTCGACGATCCGATATTCGCCGTAGACGTATCGCTGGCTGGCTTTGGCGACCGCCTTTGCCGCACTTGTGCTGACCAGCGCAGTCGTGTTGAGCTCAACCGGCGCGCAGCTCTCGTCGCGGATCACCCCGGCGAGGTCGGCCACCCGGGGATGACCGCGATCGATCACCACCAGCCCGATGAACCGGTCCAGCCGGGTTGCCGCCAGCTCCCACGCCAGTTCCGCGCCAAGGCGATCACCCACCAAAAGCGCCCATCGGATGTCGAGCGCATCCAGAACCCCGATCACCGCGTTGGCGGTCAACCGCGGAGCGGGACCGACGACGACCGTCCGCAGCGAGGCGGTGTGCAGCCGCTCGCACACCGCCGAGTACGCGGCCGGCGACTGGTTCGCCGCTGGGAGCAACACGACGACCGACCCGTTCTCGGGCCCGGTCACCTCGACCGGCACGTCGAATCCGTCGACGTTGACCGTCACGGAAGGCATTCGGTCACGCTACCGTCGGGAGCCGAGCCGCAGGGGCGGTTTCCCCGCTATCGACCCCGACCGCTCATACCCCTTCCAAACGGGCCGCCTGCTTATCGGTGACCTCCATAAATGTCTGCGGCAGCGCGCCTTTGACCGCAATGGTCGAATCCGGCGTGGGAAACGCGATGGCGAACACCGCCATGGATCCGACATTCTCGAATGAGAAGTACACGCTGCTCTCCTCGGCACCGAGATACATCGTCTGGCGATAGACCAGGGCATCCCTCCGCGGGGAGTCCAGCTGCGTCGTCGTCACCGGAATACCGGGGTCCGATGGCGCGAAATACGTCTCGTACCGCTCGCAGCGCTCTGCGGTGGCGGCCAACCGCTCCAGATTCAGAGGCCAACTCAACACGGTGACGAGTATCCGTGCCCCGTCGTAGGCCACCATGTATTCGGCCGCGCTGCCTGGCCCGCGTTCGGCGGTCGAGGCGATGTCACGGGTCAGCCCGTCGGTGCACCCTGCCGGCGTCGAGAGCATCGGTGGCGGGCTTCCGGCGCCGTCCTGCTGACCGGGGTCCCTGACAATGCGCTGGTATCGCACACCCGGCGCAAAGTCGGCCTCGCCGAGCACCGCCCGCTCAAGCCTGGCCCCTGGCCATTGCGCATTGCCCGTGACCAGATGCGAACACCCCGCCAGCCCCGCGGTGCACACGAACAACGCGGCAGCCACAGGAGCCACGGCCACCCGGCGTCCGATCATCACCCAAGGCTACCCAGGCGCTAGAGCTGAGTGAGAATCTCGGCGCCTGCGTCGGTCACCACCAGGGTGTGCTCGAACTGCGCCGTCCATTTCTTGTCTCGGGTGACTACCGTCCAGTCGTCGTCCCAGATCTCGTAGTCCAGCGATCCCAGGTTGATCATCGGTTCGATGGTGAACGTCATGCCCGGCTCCAAGACGGTCTGAACGGACGGTTGATCGTAGTGCAGGACCACCAGGCCGTTGTGAAAGGTGGTGCCGATTCCGTGCCCGGTGAAATCCCGAACCACGTTGTAACCGAACCGATTTGCATAGGCTTCGATAACCCGGCCGACGACCGAGAGCGCCCGGCCCGGCTTTACCGCGTTGATCGCCCGCATGGTGGCCTCACCGGTGCGCTCGACCAGCAGTCGGTGCTCCTCGGAAACCTCGCCCGCCAGAAACGTCGCGTTGGTGTCGCCGTGCACACCCTCGATGTAGGCGGTGACGTCGATGTTGACGATATCCCCGTCCTCGATCACGGTGGAGTCCGGAATTCCGTGACAGATGATCTCGTTCAGCGACGTACAGCACGACTTGGGAAATCCCTTGTACCCCAGCGTGGAGGGGTAGGCGCCGTGATCGACCATGTACTCATGAGCGATGCGGTCGAGTTCGTCGGTGCGTACCCCCGGCCGGACCGCGCTCCCCGCCTCCGCGAGCGCGCCTGCGGCGATCCGACCGGCGACCCGCATCCTCTCGATCACCTCGGGCGTCTGCACCCAGGCTTCGGCGCCTTCGCGCGCGGTTGACCGCCCCACGTATTCGGGGCGCGCGATCGACTGGGGCACCGCGCGCATCGGTGACACCACCCCGGGGCGAAGAGCGGTACGTGTTGACATGTGGCAATGCTAGAACGTATCGGCGATGCCGGTCACCGGGGACTTATCGGGCGCATCACCGACGTCACAGCCGGGCACTTGCTAGACGCGGATCGGCCGGGGTAACCGCCACGACCTGCGCGGACCGCGAACGTCCACCGAACCGCACACCACCTTGCCGGTCAGAACGACGTGCGGGTTGCCCTCGGCGGGGGCGTCCCGGCGGTGATCGTGCGCGCTGCCCACATTGACCTCGACGTCGTCGATGGACGCACTCGCTCCGGCAGGCAGCCGCAGCTCGAGTCCACCGAATTTCAGGTCGAGTTCGATGACCACGATCGGTCCGGCGAACCGGGCACGCGTCAGGTCCAAATCCACCGACCCTATCCGCCGGTGCAGAGCCAGGCGGCTGGGAACCACCCATTCGCCTTGACGTTTCAAGGATCCGAGCACACCGCGCAGTTCGACGCGGTCCGCCGCGGACGTCACGATCGCACCGGGACCTGGCAGATCCCCGACGAGCGTGTCGAGGTCGGAGCGCAGCCGCGCCTGGGAAACCATCGCCGAGCGCTCCTCGAACTCCTCGATGTCGATCAGGCCCAGTGCCACGGCGTTGTGCAGCCGACGCAGCGTGCCGTTGCGATCGGCGTCGGAAATCCGCATCTCGACCGGGGCTGCGGGGATAGCTGCGGGAATGGCTGCGGGGATGCCTGCGGGCGGGTGGTTGATTTCGGCCATGGCGCTGTCCACGTTACCGCCGTCAGTGGCCCGCACGACATCCCGGCGACCGATTCCCGGCGATCTATCAGGCCTGGTAACCCGGGGGCAACTCGTCGAGCATGCCCTTGAGCATCCGCACCGCGTACTCCGAACTGCCGCCGCCGACGATGAGCGCCGCGAAAGCCATATCACCGCGGTAGCCGGTGAACCAGGAGTGAGATCCGCCCGCGAACTCGGCTTCACCGGTCTTGCCGCGCACGTCTCCGGCGCCGTCCAGCTCCTTTGCCGTGCCATTGGTGACCACTAGGCGCATCATCGGCCGAAGACCGTCGACCACGTCTGCGGCGATGGGTTCAGCCTGGCCGGTGATCTCGGTTTCGCGGCCCTCGATGAGGTGCGGGACCGGAGTCCGGCCGGCTGCCACGGTGGCGGCGGCCAACGCCATCCCGAACGGGCTGACCAGCACCTTGCCCTGGCCGAACCCGTCTTCGGTGCGTTCGGTCAGGTTCACCGTGGGTGGCACCGACCCGCTGATCGTGTCGATTCCCTCGATGTTGTAATCGGGCCCGATCCCGTACTGCGCGGCAGCCTGGGTGAGCCCGCGTGGCGGCATCCGGCTGGCCAACTCCGCGAAGGTGGTGTTGCACGAACTCGCGAATGCCCGAGACATCGGCACCGTGCCCAGATCGAACCCGCCGTAGTTGGGCACCGTGCGGTGCCCGATATCCATCTTTCCTGGGCATCCGAGCAGCGTGTTGGGAGTGGCCATGTCGCGCTCCATCGCCGCGCCGGCGGTGACGATCTTGAAAGTCGACCCGGGCGGATAGAGCCCCATGGTTGCAATGGGCCCTTCCCGGTCGGCGGCCGCGTTCTGCGCAACGGCCAGTATCTCCCCGGTCGATGGCTTGATCACCACGATCATGGCCTGTTTGCCGGTGGTGTCCACCGCATGCTGCGCGGCGTCCTGCACCGGCCGGTCCAGGCTGATGGTCACCGACGGCGCCGGCTCGCCAGGCACCTCGTGGACGACGTCGACGTCGACTCCGTTCTGATTGACGGTGACGACTCGCCAGCCAGGTTCGCCGTCGAGGTCGTCGGCGACGGCGTTCTTGATCTGGTTGACCAGCGCCGGAGCGAAATCGTCATCGGTGGGCAGGATTTCGGGCTGCGGGGTGATCACCACGCCGGGCAGGGTTCCGACAAGGCCGGCGACCGCGTCATGGTCGGCCTGGCGCAGCGTGATCAGACTGAGCGGACCCCGGGTCGAGCTGGCCTGCTCGGCGAGTCGCTGCGGCTCGAGGGTGTCGTCGAACCGGTGCAACGCCCCCGCCAGTGCCCGAGCGGAAGACATCAGCTCGGCGCCAGCGGCCTTGGCGTCCAACGCAAAGTGGTAGCGGTATCCGGGCACCAGGACATCGGTACCACTGCGCTCGTTCACCGAGGCCCGCCGCGGCGGTTCGGCGCGCAGCGCCAGAGTCTGGTTCTCCCCCAGCCTCGGGTGCACACCGCTGGCACTCCAGCGGACTTCCCATTGGCCCTCGTCGCGGGCCATGTTGAGCTGCCCGTCGTAGGTCCAGGTGCGATCCTTGGGTAGGTGCCAGGTGTACCGGTAGGTCACGGTCCCGGTGTCCTCGGCATATTTCGTGCTCAGAATCTGCGCATCCAGTCCGCTGGCCTGCAGGCCCGCCCACACCTCGTTGAGCGCCGCTCGGGCCGCTTCCGGGCGGTCACTGAGTTGCGCCGCGCTCGAGGTATCGCCAATCGCTAGCGCGGCGAAAAACTCCTCGGCCGTGGGTCCGGGTCCGTTGGGTCGCGGCGTACAAGCACCGAGCGTCAGAACCAATGCGGCCACCGCGGCTAGACACGCCACTCGTGATGCTGATGAGGTCAATGTTGCCACTGAGGTTGCCATCGAGACTGATGTTAAGAGTTACGATCCGATTTCGGCGCAGGCGCACCGGTCGCGGCCTAGATTCGGGCGGCGGGCGACCGTACCACCAGCGGCACCGCCGGAAAATAGGCAGCGAGCTCGGAACGGGACGCGCGGAGTGCCGCGGTGCCATGACCGCGCTTACGATGCCGTGGATCAACCCAGACACGGACGTCGACCTCACCGTTAAACAGCTCACCGAACACCATGCCGACCTTCGTCGACCCCACCTCGGCCACCAGCCACACCGCCTCCTCGGCCTTGACCCGGGCCACTGCCTGGCGGATCTCGTCGGCAAGCTCACCGGCGGGCGCGGCTGTGCCGTCCCCCTTCGATCGCATGTCATCGGTTCGCGCGGCGAAGATATCTCGGTCGGCGTCCGCGACGAACGGCCGCAAGGTCAGTCCCAGTGTCGGTCGTAGTGCCGGCCCGCCGGCCGCAGGTGCGGTGACAGCAAAATCGAGGTTGGCGTCGAGGTTCTCCAGGTCGACGGCAATCCTACGGCGCGACACCCTGGTGAGTCGATCGAACGACAGCCGCAGAACCGCTTCAGCAGCCGCCGGCGAGGTGTCCAACAAGTCAGCGATCGCTTCGATCGCAGCGTCGTAGTCCTCGGACGCGACGACGGCATCGAGCACCTCGTGCCTGCGATCGAGCGCCCGGACGAGCGCATCCGCGACGGTCCTGCGATCAGCTGTGGTCTGCGGGTCGGTCATGTGGTGCAGAGTAGGTGGCCGGCAATTCAGTCCAGCAGGACGGTGGCGAATGTCAGTCCAGCAGGACGGTGGCGAATGTTCCGACCTCGTTGAACCCGATCCTGGCGTAGGTTGCCCTCGCGACCGTGTTGAAGTGGTTGACGTACAGGCTCGCGATGCGCCCACTACCCACTATCGCTCCCGCCAGGGCGGCCGTCCCGGCGGTGCCGATACCGCGTCCGCGCCACTCCGGATGCACCCACACCCCCTGGATCTGCCCGACGGCAGGCGATTGGGATCCGACCTCTGCTTTGAAGACCACCTGTCCCCTTTCGAACCGGGCCCATGCCCGGCCGGTGGTGATCAGCCCCGCCACTCGGCGCCGGTATCCCCGCCCGCCGTCGCCGAGGCGCGGGTCGACACCCACCTCCCCGATGAACATGTCGATGGCGGCGACGAGGTAGGCGTCGAGTTCCTCGATGCGGACCGGCCGGACCGCCGAGTCGATCGGACAGGCGGGCGGACCGCTGAGCGCCAAGAGGGGCTGATGCGTACGCACGTCCCTGGCGGGGCCCCAGACATGTTCCAGGCGCCGCCACATGGGCAAGACCAAGTCAGCCCGACCGACCAGCGATGAGCACCGGCGTGCCTGGCTCATCGCCTTGTCCGCGAACGCGTTCAGATCATTGCCACTGCCCCGCAACGGGATCAGGTTGGCCCCCGCGTAGCACAGCGATTCGTTGGCGCGCCGCCTCGTCCAGAGTTCACCACCGATCTCCGACGGCTGGATGCCATGTTCGGCGACGCGGGCGGCGACCATACAGGACGCCACCGGATCCTCGTCGAGGACCTGGCGCACCGCAGCGATGTCGCGTACGTCGCGCACCACCGACACCCTGCGCTCGTCAACGAGACGGAAAAGCGGAGGAGCCGACATCTGGACTCTTTCTGCGACGTACCCTGAGCAGCCCTGCACTCACGGAGCCTGGTGTCAGCTTACGGTCACAATCGGCGAACCGCTGGCAGCACCCGAAGCTCGCCCGGATCCGCCTTCTGAACCCATCTCTGAGCCCATCTCGGTCGCCAAGCGCATGGCTTCCTCGATCAAGGTTTCCACGATCAGCGCTTCGGGCACGGTCTTGATCACCTCACCCTTGACGAAGATCTGCCCCTTGCCGTTGCCCGATGCGACACCGAGATCCGCTTCGCGCGCTTCACCGGGCCCGTTGACGACGCAGCCCATCACGGCGACCCGCAGCGGCACATCCATACCCTCCAGCCCCGCGGTCACCTCGTTGGCCAGGGTGTAGACGTCGACCTGAGCGCGTCCACAGGACGGGCACGACACGATCTCCAGACCGCGCGGCCGAAGGTTCAGCGACTCCAGGATCTGGTTTCCGACCTTGACCTCTTCAATCGGCGGCGCCGACAGCGAAACCCGGATGGTGTCGCCGATGCCGCGCGACAGCAACGCACCGAACGCCACAGCGGACTTGATCGTCCCCTGGAATGCGGGGCCGGCCTCGGTGACGCCGAGGTGCAACGGGTAGTCGCATTGCTCGGCCAGCTGCTGGTAGGCGGCGACCATGATGACGGGATCGTTGTGCTTGACACTGATCTTGATATCGCCGAAGCCGTGTTCCTCGAACAACGAGGCCTCCCAAAGCGCCGACTCGACCAGTGCCTCCGGGGTGGCTTTCCCGTACTTCTCCATGAAGCGTTTGTCCAGCGAGCCGGCATTGACCCCGATCCGGATCGGAATGCCGGCCGCGCCGGCGGCCTGGGCGACTTCCTTGACCCGGCCGTCGAACTCCTTGATATTGCCGGGGTTGACCCGCACGGCCGCGCATCCCGCGTCGATCGCGGCGAAGATGTACTTCGGCTGGAAATGGATGTCCGCTATCACCGGAATCTTCGACTTCTTCGCGATCACCGGCAGCGCGTCGGCGTCCTCCTGGCGCGGGCATGCGACCCGGACGATGTCGCAGCCCGAGGCGGTGAGTTCGGCGATCTGCTGCAACGTCGCGTTGATGTCGTGCGTCTTGGTCGTGCACATCGACTGCACCGCGATCGGATGATCGCTGCCGACCCCGACGTCACCCACCATGAGTTGGCGAGTCCGGCGGCGCGGGGAGAGGGTCGGGACGGGCCCGCCGGGTGTCACACCCGGCATTCCCAGTCCGATGGACGTGGCCATGTGAGCCTCCTACTGGAAGAGCCTGATGGGGTTGACCAGGTCGGCGGTCACGGTCAACAGCATGTAGCCGACGACGACAACCAACACCACATAGGTGGCCGGCATCAGCTTCAAATAATTCACCGGCGCGGCGGCCACCATGCCGCGCGCCGAGCGCAACAGGTTTCGAAGCTTCTCGAACACCGCGATCGCGATGTGGCCACCGTCGAAGGGCAGCAGCGGGATCAGGTTGATGGCGCCAAGCACGAAATTCAGCTGAGCCAGGAAGAACCAGAAGGCCACCCACAGCCCGTGGTCCACGGTGTCGCCGCCGATGATGCTGGCACCGACGACACTGATCGGCGTTTCGGGGTCACGTTCGCCGCCGCCGATGGACTGCACCAGGGCGCCGACCTTGGTCGGGATCTTTGCCAGCGCCTTGCCCAGTTCCACAGCCAGGTCGCCGGTGAACGCGAACGTCGCCGGAACCGCCGAGAGCGGGTTGTACTGGGTGGGTCCGAAGGTCGCCCCGGTGACACCTATGGTGCCGACGGCGACGGGGACCATCTCGGACGTCTGACCGTCGACCTCGACGAAACGCTGGCTCGGCGTCACATCAACCAGGGTGGTGAAGTCGCGTGTCACCCCGTTTTCGTCACGCTGCACGGTGAACGGCGTCGGTCCGTCCAGTTGACGGACCGCCGCGACCAGTTCGTCGAACGTCCCCACCGAGGTGTCACCGACCGCGACGACGACGTCACCGGCTTGGATGCCGGCCGCCGCCGCGGGGCTCGGCGCGATGCAGTCACCGAGCTTGCCCTGCGTCACTTCGGATTTCACACAGGAGGTCTCGCCCACAATTGCGCCGGCCGGCGGATTCAGGTTGGGCAAGCCCCACACGACGGCGATCGCGTACACCAGCACCAGGCCGATGATGAAGTTCATGGCGGGCCCGGCGGCCAACACCGAGACCCGCTTCCAGGTCTTCTGCCGGTACATCGCATAGGGGCGCTCGTCGGGCGCAAGCTCCTCGACCGAAGTCATGCCCGCGATATCGCAGAAACCGCCCAGCGGGATCGCCTTCACCCCGTACTCGGTCTGCCCCAGCTTGTTCGCCCTGGTAGTGGACCAGAGGGTGGGGCCGAAACCGACGAAGTAGCGGCGCACTTTCATCCCGGTCGCCCGTGCGACCCACATGTGGCCGCATTCGTGCAGCGCTACCGACAGCAGGATGGCGAGTGCAAAAAGCACGATGCCGATCGCGAACATCATGTGGTGGCCAATCCCTATCTGCTCCGTCTAGCTGGTTCAACCTGGTGTTTTGATGGCGGACTCATGCTCGACGGCCTGCCGGGCCCGGTCCCGGGCCCAGTCCTGCGCGTCGAGCACATCCTCCACGGTAGCTGGTTGGGCCGACCACTGGCCGGCAGCGCGCAGCACGTCGGCAATGGTCCGCACGATAGCGGGGAACGAAATGCGGCCCGCAAGGAACGCCGCGGCCGCCTCCTCGTTGGCGGCGTTGTATACGGCCGTCAGACAGCCGCCCCCCTGACCGGCCTCGCGCGCAAGCTGCACGGCGGGGAAGGTCTCATTGTCCACGGGTTCGAAATCCCAGCTGGTGGCGGTACCGAAGTCGCACGCCGAGGCCGCGCCGGCCACTCGGCACGGCCAGCCGAGCGCTAACGCGATCGGTAGCTTCATGTCGGGTGGGCTGGCCTGGGCCAGCGTGGAGCCGTCCGCGAAAGTCACCATCGAGTGAACGATCGACTGAGGGTGCACGACGACATCGATGCGGTCATAGTCGACGCCGAACAGCAGATGCGTCTCGATCAGCTCGAGGCCCTTGTTGACCAGGGATGCCGAGTTCAATGTGTTCATCGGCCCCATCGACCAGGTGGGATGCGCACCTGCCTGCTCGGGTGTAACGTCCTCGAGCGCCGCGGAGGTCCAGCCCCGAAACGGGCCTCCCGACGCCGTGAGCACCAGCCTGGCCACCTCGCCGGCGGCGCCACCCCGCAGACACTGCGCCAGCGCGGAGTGCTCGGAGTCGACGGGCACGATCTGCCCCGGCGCTGCCGCGTTGAGAACCAGTGGGCCGCCCGCCACCAGAGACTCCTTGTTGGCGAGCGCCAACCGGGCGCCGGTGGCCAGAGCCGCAAGGGTCGGCTTCAGACCCAGCGAGCCCACCAATGCGTTTAGCACCACATCGACCCCGGTCGTGGCGGCGGTGTCCTCGATCAAACGGGTGACCGCCTGCGGCCCCACATAGGCGACGTCGCCGATTGCGGCGGCGGCCACCGGGTCTGCCACTGCGACATTCTTCACACCGGACTGCTCGCGCTGGCGGGCCAGCAGGTCCGGACTGCTTCCCCCGGCCGCCAGCCCGACCACCTCGAAACGCTCGGGATTGGCGGCGATGACCTCGAGGGCCTGCGTCCCGATGGACCCAGTACTGCCGAGGATCAGCACCCGCAGCCGTCCGCCGGATTCGCTCACCGGTCCATTGTGCCGCTATCGGCGACGTGAGCGCGGGCGGTCGGGCGACCGGTCTGGAGATGCCAGGTATTACGCAAATGTGACATAACGCCGCCGGACCCATCCATCAGCTCCGCGGCCGGGAACTACGAGTGTGCGTCCAGGGTGTCCGCCCGTCAATGGAGGCGTCCACTCGTCAAACGATAGGGAGAAAATGAAGGCATTTCATCGGAAGTCAGCCGCGGCGGCAGGAATTGCTGCGGTATCGATCTTTGGCGTGGCCGCGTGTTCGAGCGAGGAAGCCGGGAGCAACGCCACTTCGCCAACCACCGCTGCCGAGTCGGTCGTCGAGTCCCCAACCTCTGCCACGGCCTCCCCGACCACCAGCGCGATGGCCGATCCTGCGGCTAACCTCGTAGGCACCGGCTGCGCGGCCTACGCCGAACAGGTGCCGTCCGGGCCCGGTTCGGTGGCCGGGATGGCAAAGGAGCCGGTGACCGTCGCGGCGTCCAACAACCCGATGCTCGCGACCTTGACCCAGGCGCTTTCCGGACAACTCAACCCGGACGTCAACCTGGTCGACACCCTCGACGGTGGCGAGTTCACGGTCTTCGCACCCACCGACGATGCGTTCGCCAAGATCGACCCCGCAACCATCGAGCAGCTCAAGACCGACGCCCCGCTGCTGACCAGCATCCTGACCTATCACGTGGTGCCCGGCCAGGCCGGCCCGGCGCAGGTCGTCGGCGAGCACACGACAGTGCAGGGCGCGACGCTGAACGTGACCGGAGAAGGCGACGGACTCAAAGTCAACGATGCCGGGCTGGTGTGCGGTGGCGTGAAAACCGCCAACGCCACGGTGTACATGATCGACACCGTGCTGATGCCCCCGGCCAGCTGAGCAGGACGCCATCGCTGCATCCAGACGCCCGAAATCCCCCGCGCACCGCGGGGGATTTCGGCGTCCCAGGGCAGCCAACCGGGCAACCGGCCGGGCAGGTGTCGGCGAAAAGTCTGCCCGACAACCCATCCGCGACGGACGTCGCTCCGAATAGCAGGCGTAAGTGTCCGCTGGGACAGCAATGAACAGTGACCGTCTGATGGGTCGCTGAAGTGAAAGGAACCACACGAGATGACGGTCAACGCAAAAGCATTGGCGGGAGCCGGGTTCGCGGTCGCCACCGCTGTGGGCTTATCGCTCGGAACCGCGACAACAGCCGGTGCCGAGCTCGTCGGACCGGCCTGCGCCGCCTATGCAGAACAGGTGCCTGAGGGCCCGGGTTCGGTACAGGGCATGTCGATGGCTCCGGTGGCCGTCGCGGCGTCCAACAATCCGCTCCTGACGACTCTCACCAAAGCGCTTTCCGGACAACTGAATCCGGAGGTCAATCTGGTCGACACCCTCAACGGTGGCCAGTTCACCGTGTTCGCGCCGACCGACGAGGCCTTCGCCAAGATCGACCCCGCAACCATAGAGCAGCTCAAGACCGACGCCCCACTGTTGACCAGCATCCTGACCTACCACGTGGTCCCCGGTCAGGCCGGCCCGGCGCAGGTCGTCGGCGAGCACACCACGGTGCAGGGTTCCGACGTCGTGGTGACCGCTAACCCGCTCAAGGTCAATGACGCCGCGGTGGTCTGCGGTGGCGTTCAGACCGCGAACGCGACCGTTTACATGATCGACTCGGTGCTGATGCCGCCGTCGGCCTGAGCCCAGGTGGATGGCGTATCGTGCCTTCCATATTGTGGTTTCGTCGCGATCTGCGCCTGGCCGACCTGCCGGCCCTGCTGACCGCGGCGCAGGGCGAGGGGGCCGACGGCGAGGTGCTGGCCTGCTATGTGCTGGACCCGCGCCTCACCGCCTCGGCCCCCCGCCGGCTGCAGTATCTCTATGACGCGCTGCGCGAGCTTCGTGACGCTCTCGAGGGGCGCCTGTTGGTGACCGTAGGACACCCGGAGTCTCGAATACCGTTGTTGGCCAGAGCGATCGATGCCAAATCGGTGCATATCTCGAAGGACTTCTCGCCCTTCGGCAGGCGGCGCGACCAACGCGTTGCCGAGGCGCTCGGTGACGTCGAGCTGGTAGCGACGGGCTCACCCTATCTGGTGTCGCCGGGGCGGGTACGAAAACCAGACGGCACCGCGTACCAGGTGTTCACCCCGTTTTTCAAGGCCTGGCGGGGGCATGGATGGCGGTCACCTGCAGAGTCCGGCCCCCATTCTGCGCGTTGGATCAACCCGGCCGACGTACCCTCTTGCCCCGAAATCTGCGAACTTCCCTGCCGCACTGCGGAACTCGAAATTGCCGCAGGTGAACAGGCGGCCCGACGACAGTGGGGGCGATTCATTCGCACCGGGCTGGACGGCTACGCCGACGCACGCAACCGTCCCGACCTCGACGCCGTCAGCCGAATGTCGGCCCACCTGAAGTTCGGAACCATCCACCCGCGCACAATGGCAGCAGATCTGGGGCGGGCGCAGGGGCCGCAGGCATACCTGCGGGAGTTGGCGTTTCGCGACTTCTACGCCGCCGTTCTCTACGAGTGGCCCGAAAGCGCCTGGCGGAATTGGAATTCTGCCTTCGACCAAATCGAGATCGACGAAGACAAGGACGCCGAGAGGTTGTTCGAAGCCTGGAAGTCCGGCAGAACGGGCTTTCCCATCGTCGACGCGGGGATGCGTCAGTTGGCCGAGACCGGCTTCATGCACAACCGGGTGCGGATGATCGTGGCCTCGTTCCTGGTCAAAGATCTCCATCTGCCCTGGCAGTGGGGCGCCCGCTGGTTCCTCGATCAGCTGGTCGATGGGGACATCGCCAGCAACCAGCACGGCTGGCAGTGGGCTGCCGGATGCGGCACCGACGCCGCACCGTACTTCCGGGTGTTCAACCCGACCACTCAGGGCGAAAAATTCGATCCCTGCGGTCGCTACGTTCGTCGCTGGGTGCGCGAGCTGACCAACCTGGACGAGGCCGTCGACGTTCACCAGCTCAGCGACCCCCGGGTAGCCCGTCCGCACGGCTACCCAGACCCGATCGTCGATCACGCCCAGGAGCGGATGGAATCGCTGCGCCGGTATCAGGCCCTGAAGCGATGACCGGTCATCCGCTCATCTCAGGGTCAGACCGGCATCCAACGGTAGCGCCACCCCGGTGAGGTGGCGACCGGCCGGTCCACACAGATAGACCATCGTCTCGCTGACGTCTTCGGACTCCATCATCGGGATACTCAGCAGCGGGAGTTGCGACTCGGCGAATGACTGGTGTTCGGCAACGTACTCGGCGATGGCTTGGTTGAGGACCATGGCCGTGGCCACGCCGCCGGGATGTATCGAGTTGACCCGAATGTTCTTGCTTGCCAGGCAGGTAGCGAAATGTCGCATCAACCCGACGACGCCGTGTTTGGCCGCGGTATATCCCGCCGCGCCATGGCTCATGCTGTCGAAGTCGACGCTGACCGACTTGAACCCCGCCGCTGAGCTGACGATCACGATCGCGCCGCCATCCGGGTTCGCCAGCATCGCCGGCAGCGCTGCCTCGATCGTGAAGTAGACGCCGTTGAGCATCACCCCGACGGCATCCGTGTAGGCGGTGATGTCCTGACCCTGGGTGCCCGCGAGTGGCAGGATGCCCGCATTGGCGATGACGAAGTCAATACCGCCGAGTTCCGAAACACCTCGGGTCACCGCCTCGGCCAGCCGGTTGCGGTCACGGACGTCCCCTCGTACCGCGACGATCCGGCGTCCGGCGCTCTCGACCAGTCGCACCGTCTCATCGAGATCCTCGGGGGTCGCCATCGGATACGCGACGCTGTCGAGCTGACCGCACAGGTCGAAGGCGATGACATCGGCCCCTTCCGCCGCGAACCGGGCGGCGTGAGCGCGGCCCTGACCACGAGCCGCCCCAGTGATGAAGACGACCCTGTCTTTGAAATAGCCGGAGCCTTCGAACAAACCGGAGCCGGATGATCGCCGCTCAGTCATCACGGGGTGAGCCTAATGGGCGCGTCCGGCGGATCCGGCGGCTCTTCGACCGCCGGTAGTAGACCTGTGTCAGAATGACGGCACCCAGCCGCCCGATCGTGAGGAGCAGCCATGGCAAGCACCGAGGTGGAACGACACACCGGCGTCGACGTCGAGGACGTGCCCTCCGCGGAGTGGGGCTGGTCCAAGGAAAACCCCCGTATCAAACGGATTGGTGGATTGTTGGGGGCCGGTTTCCTCCTGCTGATGCTGCACGGCAACCACGTCGGACATGTGGAGGACTGGTTCCTCATCGGTTTCGCGGTGTTCGTGCTCGCCGTTGTGGCCCGCAGCTTCTACGTCGAACGCAACGCCGATACGCGTTAGCCCCTGCTACCTGGCGTGGGCCAGTGGGAGTGCCGTCTGGAAGGGAGTGAGGTCGCCAGACAGACCCGCGGCCCTGCGGATCTCGACAAACGACTCGATCAGCGCGTCGGTCGCCTCGTGCGGGTCGGCGAGGGTGCAATCGTCGGTGAGTACCGAGATCGAGAATTGGTCGACGTAGCTCCATACTGTGATGTTCATTCCGCTGCCGGCGACGAGCGTGCCCACCGAGTAGATCTCCTCCAGAATCGCACCTTCGATGCAGCCGCGCTCTCGCGGCCCCGGCACGTTGGAGATCGTCAGATTCATCACCGCCGCGGATTCCACCCGCCGCGCCTGACTGCGGAAAATGCCGGCCGTACTGGCGGGCGGCAGATAACTGAGCCAATTGGGTATCACGGTCGGCCCGAGTAGGCGGTGATTCTCCTTGGCGATCGCGGTCGCCATCGCCGTGAGCCTGACCCGCTCGAGTGGATCTTCGATGTGGACGGGTAATGACGGTGTCATATAGGTGAATTCGTTTCCCACCAATCGCCCCGGGGCGGTGTTGATGCTCACCGGGACACCGGCAATCAACGGTGAGTCGGCCTTGCCGTCGTAGCGCAGCAGAAGCTGACGCAGCGCGCCGGCTGCCATTGCAAGGACGATGTCGTTGAGAGTGACACCGAGGTGCTTGGCCGTCTGCTTGACATCGGCCAACGCCAGCGGTGCCGTTGCGAATCTCCGGCCCGGTGTGACGACGTGGTTGATGAACGTCGGAGGCGGAGCGAAGTTGCGCGCCATATCGGGATGAGCGCCCCTCTCCTTGGTTCGCCTGCGAACCCTGCCCACGCCCACGGCAGTCTCTTTCACCAGCCGGGGCAGTCCACGCATCAGCCGCACATGGTCACGGCCCGCGGCCATCAGCAGACTCACCGGAGTCCGTGAATCGGCCGCTGCCGGTGGGAGCTGCCCGACCACGTCCGACTGGTTCGGCTGGAGCACCCTGGCCATCTGATTGGCCGACGCCACACCGTCGGCCAGCACGTGATGGACCTTGTGGATGATCGCGATGCGGTTGTCCGCCAAACCCTCCGCCACGTACATCTCCCACATCGGGTGATTCCGATCCAGCTGGGTGCTGGCGATCTCACCGATCAGCTGGTCAAGTTCACGTCGCCCGCCCGGTGCCGCGACCTGTGCCCTGCGCAGGTGATAGTCGAGGTCGATCTCAGGATTCTGCACCCACATCGGATGGTGGAACTTCAGCGGGATATCGACCAGTTGGTAGCGCAGTGGGGCAAGGGCGTGCAATCGGATCTGAGCGATGCTGCGGAACAGGTCGAAATCGTAGCCCTCGACATCGGACACATCGAACACACTGATCTTGAGTGTGTGCATGTGTACCCCGGGTGTCTCGCTGTACAGCATCGTGGCGTCCAAGCCGTTGAGCCGTTTCACCTACACCCCATTCGCCGGCGACCGATCGCGCACCCATTTCACCGGGTTTAGCCGGTGCGGACGACTACTTCGATCAAATTGATATCGAGTCAGCGCTCCCCACCTGAGGTGTGACAGGGATCACAGAGCCTGTTGACCTCGCTACCTACGGTTGCGTCACCGTAGGTTCGCCCTGGCTACGCTTGCGTATGTCTTTGCTGCAGAGCCAAACTCCGACTGACGGTCGGCGAGTAGAGGGGACGGCGGACGCTGATGGTAACGATGAGACAGGCACCGACGAGACAGGCTGAGCACCACTACCTCGCGAATGTCCGCGACCTGGAGTTCAACCTGTTCGAGGTGCTACGCCTCGGCGATGTACTCGGCTCTGGCCGCTACGGCGACCTCGACACCGACACCGCGCGCACCATGCTCGACGAAGTACGGCGACTGGCCGAGGGTCCGGTCGCCGAGACCTTCGCCGAGGCCGACCGCAATCCGCCGGTGTTCGATCCGGAGACCCATTCCATCACCGTCTCCGAGGAGATCAAACGAACCGTACGGGCCGTCAAGGAAGCCGAGTGGTGGCGAGTCGGTGTGTCCGAGGACATCGGCGGGATGCCCGCTCCTGCCGCCCTGACCTGGGCGCTGCTGGAAATGTTGTTCTGCGCCAACCCCGCTGTAGGTTTCCTGCATGCGCTCGGGCCGGCGATGGCCCACGCCCTGGCCGCCGAAGGCACTGAGCAGCAGCGCTTCTGGGCCGCTAAAGGCCTGGAAAAGGGCTGGTCGGCAACCATGGTGCTAACCGAACCCGACGCGGGCTCGGATGTCGGCGCCGGTCGGGCTAAAGCGATTGCCCAACCCGACGGCACCTGGCACATCGAGGGCGTGAAGCGCTTCATTTCGGGCGGCGATGTGGGCGACACCGCGGAGAACATCTTCCACCTAGTGCTGGCCCGCCCGGAGGGTGCGGGTCCGGGCACCAAAGGACTGAGCCTGTTCTACGTTCCGAAGTATCTGTTCGACCCGGAAACACTCGAATTGGGCGAACGCAACGGGGTGTTCGCGACGGGTCTTGAGCACAAGATGGGGCTGAAGGCCTCCCCCACCTGTGAGCTGACCTTCGGTGCGCACGGCAGGCCGGCGGTCGGCTACCTCGTCGGCGATGTGCACAACGGCATCGCCCAAATGTTCACCGTCATCGAAAACGCCCGGATGACCATCGGAGTCAAGTCCGCGGGCACGCTGTCCACTGCGTACCTCAACGCACTGGAGTACGCCAAGCAGCGGGTGCAGGGCGCCGACCTGACCCAGATGACCGACAAGACCGCCCCGCGGGTGACGATCCTGCGGCATCCTGACGTCCGGCGCAGCCTGCTGACCCAGAAGGCGTACGCGGAAGGGCTGCGCGCGCTGTACATGTACGCTGCCGCGCACCAGAACGACGATGTGGCCCAGCGGATTTCGGGCGCCGATCCGTCGATGGCACACCGCGTCGACGACCTGCTGCTCCCGATCGTCAAAGGGGTTGGGTCCGAGCGTTGCTACGAGATGTTGACCGAATCGCTGCAGACCCTGGGCGGGTCGGGCTTCCTGCAGGACTACCCGATCGAGCAGTACATCCGGGACGCCAAGATCGACTCACTCTACGAGGGCACCACCGCGATCCAGTCGATGGACTTCTTCTTCCGCAAGGTGGTGCGCGATCACGGCGAGGCGCTGGCCCACGTGGCCGCTCAGATCACCGGGACGATCGAGTCCTGCGATGGCCGGCTCAAGTCGCAGGCGCGACTGTTGGCCACCGCACTGGAGGACGTCCAGGCCATGCTGGCGACCGTCACCGGCTATCTGATGAGCGCCTCCGAACATCCCGAGGAGATCTATAAAGTCGGCCTGGTATCGGTGCGCTTACTCCTGGCGGTCGGCGACCTGCTGATCGGCTGGCGGCTGCTTGACCAGGCCGTCGTCGCGCACGCCGCAATGGAGGCCGATCCGGCGGGTGCCGACATCGACTTCTACCAGGGCAAGATCGCGACAGCCGCGTTCTTCGCCGCCAATATGCTGCCTCCGATCACCGCGGTACGCCGCATCGTCGAATCGGTCGACCTCGACGTGATGGAGCTGCCCGAGTCGGCGTTCTGACCCAGGGCGGCGACGCTGGAACGGCATGTGGTGCGTGACGGACTCATTCGCCGTACCGAAGCGAGGTGCCGAATATCCGTCCGATCCCGACAATGCCACCTCCTGGTACGCCAACATCAAAGCGGTGCAGTCGAAGTCACCGCAGGCGACGGTCTGTCGGTTCCGGTCGAAGTGGTGGTCTGCGATAACGTCGGTCAAACCCGATGGGGTTACTTCGGAATACCGAGTTCGGCCTTCGCGATCCTCTCGTTCAACCAACGCTTAGTTTGTCGTGGGTGGTGGTTGTGGTTGGAAGGGGTGGTACCACTTCCATTGGGCGCGTTCGCCGGTGGGTCCGGGGTAGGGTGCGACCGGCGGTGGTGGTGTTGTCGGTGGTCGGGCAAGTGATCCTGGGCGCAGTGGTTGGCCGTCGGTGTCGGTCACGGTGAGATGGTTGGCCGGTCCGGTGATGGTGATCAGGCCCCGGTGGTGGGCGCGGTGGTGATGGGGGCACACCAGGACCAGATTCTGCAGTTCGGTGGGGCCGCCGTCCTCCCAGTGCTGGATGTGGTGGGCGTGCAGACCGCGGGTGGCGCCACAGCCGGGGACCGCGCAGCTGCGGTGCCGATGCTCCAGGGCGCGGCGCAGCCGGCGGCTGATGGTGCGTGTCGAGCGGCCCGAACCGATCACTTCACCGTCGCGTTCGAACCACACTTCACAGGTCGCCTCGCAGGTCAGGTATTGCCGCTCGGCCTCTGACAACAGCGGCCCCAGATGCAGCGAGCCGACCTGGGTGGCCACATCCAGGTGCGCGATGACGGTGGTGTGCTGCCCGTGCGGGCGACGGGCCACCTCGCTATCCCAGCCCGCCTGCACCAGACTCATGAACGCATCGATGGTGGCCGGAAACGGCGGCCCCTGATCGCAGCCCCCGTCCCCGGCGTCCCCGGTGTCGTGGTCGTGTCTCCAGTCGGCGACCAGCGCATCCAGATGTGAGGCCAACGCGGCATCCAAGACCGCCGCCTCGGTGTGCGGCAGGGTGATCTTCCAGGAACTGCACTGCTCGTCACCGGTCTTGGTGATCGAGCGCCGCGGCTCCGGCCTGGGCCCGGGTCCAGGTCCGGGTTCGGGTTCGGGCCTGGGTTCGAGGCGCACCGCGGTGCGCAACTGGGCGACCGTGGCGCCGGCGGCCAACTCGGCGTAATGCGCATCGGAACCCTCCCCCGCGCGTCCGGCGATGACACCGACTTGATCCAGCGACAGCCGGCCCTCGCGCAACCCCTCAGCGCAGCGCGGGAACGCATGGACCCGGTGCGCGACCGTGGCGATCGTGTGCGCGTTTCCCGCCGACGTGCCCAGCTTCCAGGCCACCAGCGCGGCCACCGAACGGGCCCCGGTGATGCCACACAACTCGTCACGGTCGATCTCGGCCACCGCATCCACAATCCGGGCGTCGATCGCATTGCGCTGACCGGCCAACTCCGCCAACTCCCCGAACAACACCTCAAGACGATCCTTAGGACGCATCTCGGTAGCCAAACAAGCTGCACTCGACGACATAACCCCATCCTCACAGACAGGTACGACATCTCCCGCGGGCGTCAAACCCGCCTGGCTCTAGGACGGATCCTCACGGCCGGTGAAGCCCTCAGCCGCCAATTGGCCGCAGGCAGCCGCGATTTCACGGCCCCTGGTGTCGCGAACCGTGCACGAAACCCCCTTGTCCCGGACCCTCTTGACGAATTCCCGCTCGGCGGGTTTGGGACTTGCGTCCCACTTGCTGCCAGGAGTCGGGTTGAGCGGGATGACGTTGACATGTGCGAGCGATCCGAGCGCGCCGTGCAGTCTCTTGCCCAGTAGGTCGGCCCGCCACGGCTGGTCGTTGACGTCGCGGATCAGGGCGTACTCGATCGAAACCCGTCGGCCGGTCACATCGGCGTAATACCGTGCCGCGTCGAGGGCTTCGCGCACCTTCCAGCGATTGTTGACGGGCACCAGACTGTCGCGCAGCTCGTCGTCGGGAGCGTGCAACGACAGCGCCAGGGTGGCGTTGAGTCGCTCGTCGGCGAGTTTGCGAATCGCGGGCGCCAACCCGACGGTCGATACGGTGACCGATCGCGCCGAGATGCCGAAACCGTTGGGGGGTGGCGCGATAATGCGGCGTAGCGCCGCCAGTACTCGGTTGTAGTTGGCCAGCGGCTCGCCCATGCCCATAAAGACGATGTTGGACAGCCGGCCACCGCGTGCGATAGCCCCGGTACCGCCGCTACGCAGTTCCGCGCTGGCCGCCCGCACCTGCTCGAGAATCTCGGCGGTAGACAGGTTACGGGTGAGCCCGCCCTGGCCCGTCGCGCAAAACGGGCAGGCCATGCCGCAGCCGGCCTGGGACGAAATGCATGCGGTGTTGCGATCCGGATAACGCATGATCACCGACTCAAACGTCGTTCCGTCGACTGCCCGCCACAACACCTTCCGGGTCTCGCCGGCGTCGCAGGCGATCTCGCGAGCGGAGTCCAGCAGTCTGGGGAACAGCGCCTGCGAAACCCGCTCGCGGACCGAAGCAGGCAGATCGGTCATCTCTCTCGGGTCGGCGATCAGACGCCCGTAGTACTGGTTGGCCAGTTGCTTGGCCCGGAAGGCCGGGAGCCCCAGCTCTGTCACGGCGGCGGCACGGGCCTCCTCGTCGAGGTCGGCGAAGTGCCGCGGCGGTCTTGCGCGGCGGGGCGGGTCGAAGACGAGCGGCAGAGCCGGGATAGAACCAGACATGAGTTCGCCAGTATCTCATCCGGTAGCGAACTGCCCGGGCCGAAGCGGGGTCAAGCCAGCAGCGAAAGCACGATCCAGGTCGCCACTGCCGACGGCAGCACGGAATCCAGACGGTCCATCAAACCGCCGTGCCCGGGTAGCAGCGTCCCCATGTCCTTGATGCCGAGATCCCGTTTGACCTGGGATTCGACCAGGTCACCCAGAGTCGCGGTGATCACCAGCATCAGACCGAGCGGGACCCCGATCCAGGCCGGGTTGTCGGTGAGGAAGTGAACCGCGAGCACCGCGACGGCCGTACCCAGCACCAGCGATCCGGTAAGCCCCTCCCAGGACTTCTTCGGGCTGATCGCCGGCGCCATCGGGTGCTTGCCGAACAGCACGCCGGCGGTGTAGCCGCCGATATCCGATCCGGCGACGATCAGCATCAGGCAGAACACTCGCCCCGCGCCGTCGTCCGGATAGATCAACAGGGCTCCGAAGCTGCCGAACAACGGGACCCAGGCGGCCAGCAACACCGTCGTCGACATATCGCGCAGGTAGTTCTGCGGCGCGCTGTTTAGACCGCCGGAAACGAGCCGCCAGACCATGCAGACCAGGACCGTCCCGCCAAAGGCGCCCAACGCTCCTGCGGCACCGAACGGCCAGGTCAGCCATACCATCGCCTGTCCCCCGACAAGCAGCGGGATCAACGGTATCGAGAAACCGGCTTCACGCAGCCTACGCACCACTTCGTGGGTTGCCACGGCCATTGCCACGGCCACCACCGCGACCCAGACGCGCGGCGCGAACAGCAGCGTCGCGACGAGCATGGCGCCCAGTGCCACGCCCACAAAGATCGCAGCGGGCAGGTTACGTCCGGCCCGCGAGGCCTTGGTCGTCGGTTCGTTGACCGGTTGTTCTGTCACGGGACTCGCCTGCTGGTCGGTCACATCAGACCTCCAGCAGTTCGCCTTCCTTGTGCTTGACCAACTCGTCGACCTGATGCGTGTACTGGTGGGTGGTCTTTTCCAGATCCTTCTCGGCCCGAGTCACCTCGTCCTCTCCGGCGTCGCCGTCCTTCTTGATGCGGGCCAACTCCTCCATCGCCTTCCGGCGGATGTTGCGGACGGACACCTTGGCGTCCTCGCCCTTGGACTTCGCCTGCTTAACCAGGTCGCGCCGACGTTCCTCGGTCAGCTGCGGGATCGCCACCCGGATGACGTTCCCGTCGTTGGTCGGGTTGACCCCCAGGTCGGAATTGCGGATTGCATCCTCGATACTGCGAAGTTGGCTGGCCTCGTAGGGCTTGATGACGACCAGGCGGGCCTCCGGAACGTTGATACTGGACAACTGCGTGATGGGAGTGGACGAGCCGTAGTAGTCGATGTTGATGCGATTGAACATGCCCGGGTTGGCCCGACCGGTGCGAATCGACGCCAGGTCGTCCCGCGCCACTGCGACCGCCTTCTCCATCTTCTCCTCGGCATCGAAGAGGGTTTCTTCGATCACTTGTGCTCTCCCGTCCCTTTCGCTAATCCTGAGCGCATCTCGGCATGTCGTCGCCAGCGCTCGCCGGGACGCCACCCGTCACGTGGTGACCAGTGTTCCGATCTTCTCACCTGCCACTGCGCGCGCGATATTGCCATCGGTGAGCAGATTGAACACCAGGATCGGCATACCGTTGTCCATGCACAGGCTGAACGCCGTCGCGTCGGCGACCTTCAGCCCGCGGTCGATGACCTCGCGGTGGCTGATCGCGGTGAGCAACTCGGCGTCCGCGTGTACCCGGGGGTCGGCGGTGAAGACCCCGTCGACGGCCTTGGCCATCAAGACCACCTCCGCGCCGATTTCCAACGCACGCTGCGCGGCCGTGGTATCGGTGGAAAAGTACGGCAAACCCATGCCCGCGCCGAAGATGACGACGCGACCCTTCTCCAGATGTCGGCGAGCCCGCAGTGGAATGTAGGGTTCGGCCACCTGCCCCATCGTGATAGCCGTCTGCACCCGGGTCTGGATGCCTTCCTTTTCCAGGAAGTCTTGCAGCGCAAGGCTGTTCATCACAGTTCCGAGCATGCCCATATAGTCGGAGCGGGTGCGTTCCATGCCCCGCTGCTGCAGCTGGGCACCGCGGAAGAAGTTACCGCCACCGATGACAACCGCCACCTGGGCGCCGCTGCGAACCACTTCGGCGATCTGACGCGCGACGAGCGCGACCACGTCGGGATCCAGGCCGACCTGTCCGCCACCGAACATCTCGCCGCCGAGTTTGAGGAGAACGCGGGAATAAGCGGGCCGGATGAGGGACGACGAGGCTGCACCGTTGGGACTGGTGGGATCCGCCATCCGACTCCTTCACCGTTCTCGCATGTACATGTTCTCGCATGACATGTTCGCGCATGGCATGTTCGCGGTACACCCCGTGGCTACTGCTCAGCTGCGCGGCTGAACTAATCCTGCCTCATCGCGAGCGCCCAACCACGTCGGGGTGCGGTGGCCGGCGGATCAACCGTGGATTCGGCGCCAGGGATGTGCCTCTTCGAGCTCGTAGGCCAACCCTAGGAGCCGGGCGTCCTGTCCGGCGGGAGCCGAGAACATCATCCCGACCGGCAGCCCGGAGGCGGAGTGGGCCAGCGGCAACGAGATCGAGGGTTCGCCGGTGGCATTTTGCAACGGCGTGAACGCCACCCAGTCGATGAGACGGTCGATGATCTGCTGATAGTCGGCGGAGGGATCAAGGTGGCCGATGCGCGGTGTCACGTCGGCCAGTGTCGGGGTCAGAAGCACGTCGAAGGCCGACGTGCTGCGTCCGGTGACCTTGTGTACCCGGGCCAGCCGGGCCATCGCCGTGGGTAGTCGATGAAGATTACGAGCGGCGTGACGCTCGAGACCGACAGTCAGATTGTCGAGCCTTTCGCGATCGAAACTCGGCCCGAAGGTACGGCGACCACCCCGCACCAAGGCGAACGCCAGAAACGACCAATACAGCAGGAAATCCGCTGTGAATCGGTGCGGTACCGGGTTGTCGATCACGCTCACCCGGTGCCCGAGTTCTTCGAGTAGAGCTGACGTTTTGAACGTCAGCTCGCTCACCTCCGGACTGGCTTCGCGGGCCACCGAATGTGTGCAGACCGCTATTCGCAGGCGCTGCTTACCCGGACCGGTGACGTCCCCGACCGGAGGCAGCTTCGGATTGGCCGCTACCCGTTCCATCTCACGGTAGAACGCCGCGGTGTCGCGGACCGAGCGGGTGAGCACGCCGTTGTACACGATTCGCAGCGGCATCTGCCGCATGTCCTTGTCCAGTGGAAGCCTGCCCCGTGATGGTTTGAGGCCGACCAAACCGTTGCAGGATGCCGGAATCCGGATCGAACCGCCGCCGTCGTTGGCGTGCGCGATCGGCACCACGCCTGCAGCCACGAACGCACCCGAACCCGATGACGAGGCACCGGCGGTGTGCTCGATGTTCCAGGGGTTCCGAACCGGACCCAGCCGCGGGTGCTCGGCCGACGCACTGAAGCCGAATTCAGACAGCCGGGTCTTGCCCAGGGGAACTAGTCCCGTGCTCAGGTACGCCCGCGCGAAGTCGCCGTCGGCGTCCGCGGGCCGTGGGTGCCAGGCGTCGGTACCGTGCATCGTCGGCATTCCGCCGACCGTGACATTGTCCTTGATGAACGTCGGCACGCCGTCGAAGTACCCGCCGTACGGCCGGGGCAAGGCAGCGCGGGCCCTGGCCCTGTCGAACGCCTCGTAGGCCAGGCCGTTGAGCGTGGGGTTGACCGCCTCGGTGCGGGCTATCGCGGCGTCGATGACCTCACGTGCCGACACCGTCCCGGCCCGAAGCGCATCCACCACGCCGACCGCATCGAGGTCACCGAGGGCGTCCCCGGAAGAGTCTTCGCCGAAGGCGTGCACGCGGTCCATGACCAGACGGTACCAAAGCGTACCGTGTGCCCACCCCTTAGGCCGAGCAGACGCAAATGTCCTCGACACGCCGTGCGTGCGAGGACATTTGCGACTGTTCGCGGAGGCGAGCGCCGGGCACAAAGTTTGCGGGCACGTGCCTCGCGGGCTAGGCCTGGCCGACCTCGAAGCGGACGAACCGCGTCACCGTCACCCCGGCCTCGTCGAGCAGCGCCTTAACGGACTTCTTGCTGTCGGACACCGAGGGCTGGTCCAGCAGCACGACGTCCTTGTAAAAGCCCGTGACTCGGCCTTCGACGATCTTGGGCAGCGCCTGCTCCGGCTTGCCCTCGTTGCGTGCGGTCTCCTCGGCAATCCGCCGCTCGTTGGCGACGACGTCTTCGGGCACGTCGTCGCGGGTGAGGTAGCGGGCCTTCAAAGCGGCGATCTGCAGGGCGACGGCGTGGGCCGCGTCCTTGGCCTTGTCAGCATCAGCGCCGGAGTACTCGACCAGAACGCCCACCGCGGGCGGCAGGTCGGCTGCCCGCTTGTGTAGATACGCCTCGGTGGTGCCGTCGAAATAGGCGACCCGACGCAGTTCCAGCTTCTCGCCGATCTTCGCCGAAAGGTCCGCGATCACCTGCTCGACGGTGCTGTCGCCCACCTTGGCGGTCTTGAGCGCGTCGGCGTCGACGGCCTTCGATGCGGCGGCCGCGGCCACGATCTGCTCGGCGACAGCCTGGAACTCCGCGTTCTTGGCGACGAAGTCGGTCTCGGAGTTGAGTTCGATCAGCGCGCCGTCTCTGGCGGCCACCAGACCCTCGGCGGTGGCCCGCTCGGCACGTTTGCCGACATCCTTGGCACCCTTGATCCGCAGTAGTTCGACGGCCTTGTCGAAGTCGCCGTCGGAGTCGACGAGCGCATTCTTCGAGTCAAGCATTCCGGCGCCGGTCAGCTCTCGGAGCCGCTTGACGTCGGCGGCAGTGTAGTTCCCCATAGCAGCCCTTCCCTGGCAGATGAAGCGATTCAGGCAGTCGGTTCCGCGGACGCCTCGGCGGTCGCGGGCTCGGCGGCCGTGGGTTCAGCCGCGGCCGTGGTGGCACCGGCCAGCAGTTCCTGCTCCCACTCGGCAAGCGGCTCCGCGGCCACGCCGTCTTGGCCGGCCTGCTTGTCAGTGCCGGCACCGGAGCGCGCCTGCAGCCCCTCGGCAACCGCGGAGGCCATCACCTTGGTCAGCAGTGCGGCGGAGCGGATGGCGTCGTCGTTTCCCGGAATCGGGTAGTCGACGAGATCAGGATCGCAGTTGGTGTCCAAAATCGCGATGATCGGGATGTTCAGCTTGCGCGCCTCGGCAACCGCGAGGTGCTCCTTGTTGGTGTCGACGACCCAGATCGCAGAGGGCACCTTCTGCATATCCCTGATACCGCCCAGGGACCTCTCCAATTTGTTCTTCTCGCGGGTCAGCATCAGGATTTCCTTCTTGGTGCGACCCTCGAAGCCGCCGGTCTGTTCCATGGCCTCGAGTTCCTTGAGGCGCTGCAGCCGCTTGTGCACGGTGGAGAAGTTGGTGAGCATGCCACCGAGCCAGCGCTGGTTCACATAGGGCATCCCGACGCGGGTCGCCTCCTCGGCGATGGATTCCTGGGCCTGCTTCTTGGTGCCCACGAACATGATGGACCCGCCGTGCCCGACCGTCTCCTTGACGAACTCGTAGGCCTTGTCGATGTAGGTCAGCGTCTGCTGGAGGTCGATGATGTAGATGCCGTTGCGGTCGGTGAAAATGAACCGCTTCATCTTGGGGTTCCAGCGACGGGTCTGATGTCCGAAGTGGGCGCCGCTATCTAGCAGCTGTTTCATTGTTACTACAGCCATGATTGGGCCATATTCCTTGCATTGTCGGTTGGTCGCGCAGCGCCGGGTGACGCCGAGCCCTGGTGACTGCTGGTTGCCGGACTCGTTCCGAGTGGCTCGGGGGCGAGACCGCCGACATCCGGTATGACCCCGATGGGGGCCATGTGCAGGCACGCGAAGTCAACTCGCAGTTGCGAGCTGCGGTAGGCAGTTTACACGCTGAAACGGAGCGCTCTGACCACCGCCGACAACTATCCACAAGCCGAGCGATTGCATCTGGCGGCGACTCTTTCGTTCCGCTGAACTGGCGTGATGCGCATTTTGGCGTCGCTGACGGCCTCCGCGGTGTTGTGCTCGGCCCCCGTCCGGGCAGAGGACCACCGCTTCGACTGGCCGTTGCGGCCCCGCCCGCTCGTCGTCGCGGCATTCGATGCGCCATTCCCGAACTGGCTGAGTGGCCACCGGGGCGTCGACCTGGCGGCCACCGCCGGGCAGTCGGTCCATTCGGCTGGACCCGGGACCGTGGTTTTCGCCGGCGAGTTGGCCGGACGCTCGTTGGTGTCGGTGGCTCATCCCGGCGGCCTGCGCACCAGCTACGAACCGGTGAAGCCGGGCGTGCGCCCCGGTCAGGCAGTGCGGCGCGGCTCGGTGATCGGCAATCTGATGGCGGGCCACCCCGGCTGCGCGGCTCCGGCCTGCCTGCATTGGGGCGCGATGTGGGGTCCGGCGGCGGGGGCCGACTACGTGGACCCGCTAGGCCTGTTGGCGAGTACTCCGATCCGGCTCAAACCGGTGCGCTGACGCGCGGTCGGGGTCGAGCCCGTGCGCTGGCGTCACGTCGTCGGCCGGGGTCGCGGCGTATGGGCCATGTAGAGAATGTTCGCGAGTGGTCCTTGCGACTCGCCTAGGCGCGGGGGTGAGCCCGATCGTGCACCGCGCGCAGCCGGGCAACCGAGACATGGGTGTAAAGCTGCGTAGTCGCCAAACTCGAATGGCCTAGCAGCTCCTGAACCACCCGCAGGTCCGCGCCACCCTCGAGCAGGTGCGTGGCAGCACTGTGGCGCAGGCCGTGCGGGCCGATGTCGGGCGCCCCGTCGACCGCGGCCATCGTCTGGTGCACAACGGTGCGCGCCTGTCGCGGATCCAGCCGCCCACCGCGCGCTCCGAGCAGCAACGCGGGCCCCGACCCTGCGGTGGCCAGCGCGGGCCTGCCGTCGGCAAGCCAGTCCGCCAGGGCGACGCGGGCGGGCTCACCGTAGGGAACCGTCCGCTGTTTGTTGCCCTTGCCAAGAACGCGCAGCAGCCTGCGGGAAGTGTCGACGTCGTCGATGTCCAGGCCGCACAACTCGCTGACCCGGATACCGGTGGCGTACAGCATCTCGACGATAAGGCGATCCCGCAGCGCCAACGGATCACGCTGCTGGGCACCGGATTTCGCGGCATCCAGCGCGTCGATCGCCTGGTCTTGACGCAGCACCGCCGGCAGGGTACGACGCGCCTTGGGCACCTGCAATCGGGTCGCCGGATCCTCGGCCATCAGCCCACGCCGCACCGCCCACGCGGTGAAGGTCTTCACCGCGGACGTACGGCGCGCCAGGGTGGCGCGTGCGACCCCGGCTGAGGCTTGCGCGGCCAGCCAGGAGCGCAGCATCGGCAACGTCAGATCCGCCGGGCCGCATTCGGGCACGCGGTGAATCAGGAAGTCGAACAGCGAGCGCAGATCCCCGAGGTAGGCGCGGCGGGTGTGCTCCGAGCGGCCCCGCTGCAGCGCCAGGTACTCGTCGAACTCCTCAAGGACGGCCTCCACCGCTCTACCGTGGCAGACGGCGACAGCTTGGCTCAGGTGACGCGCCGCAGCGTGTCCGGGGTCAAATCGGCCAGGGTCGGGTAACCGTCGACCGCCATGATGAGGTCCGTCTCGGCCAGCAGCGACCGGAGCACGTGAACGATGCCGTCCTCGCCGCCGATCGCCAGACCATAGGTGTAGGGGCGGCCGATTCCGACTGCCGTCGCGCCCAGTGCCAGTGCCTTGACGACGTCGGCGCCGCTTCGGATGCCGGAGTCGAACAGCACCGGCATCCCGTCGGCGGCCTCGACGACGCCCGGCAGGCAGTCGAGCGCGGGCAGGCCGCCGTTGGCTTGCCGACCGCCGTGAGTGGAGCAGTAGATGCCGTCGACGCCACCGTCACGCGCGCGTCGCACGTCGTCGGGGTGGCAGATCCCCTTGAGTACCAGCGGTAGATCGGTCAGCGATCGCAACCAGGGCAGGTCATCCCAGGTCAGTGGGTTGCCGAACAGCTGAATCCATTGCAGGGTGGCACCCTGCATGTTTTCCTCCGGCGGCTGGGCAAGCATGGCTCGAAAGACGGGGTCGCTGGTGTAGTTCGCCAGGCAGCGCCCCCGCAATTGCGGAAAATTCGACGTCGCCAAATCCCGGGGTCGCCATCCCGGAATCCAGGTGTCGAGTGTGACGATGATCGCCTTGTAGCCGGCCGCCTCCGCGCGGCTGACGAAACTCGCGGCCAGGTCGCGATCGGTCGGTGTATAGAGCTGAAAAAAGCCGGGGGTGTCGCCGAACTGGGCGGCAATGTCTTCCAGCGGGTCTTCGGTGAGCGTGGACACCGTCATCGGGACCCCGGTGCGGGCGGCCGCCCGCCCGGCCGCAAGGTCGCCGTGGCCGTCCTGCGCGCAGATGCCGATGACCCCGACCGGCGCCATGAAAATCGGGGACGGCAGGGTGAGTCCGAACAGATCGACGGTCAGGTCGCGCTCCTTGGCGCCGACAAGCATCCGTGGCATGAGACCCCAGCCGTCGAAGGCCGTTCGGTTGATCCGCTGAGTGCCCTCGTCGCCCGCACCGCCGGCGACATATGACCAGATCGAGGGAGGCATGGCGGCTTCGGCTTTGGCCTCCCAACCGGCGTAGTCCATGGGCAATGACGGCAATACGCCCGACAAGCCCTGCAGGTAGATCTCGAGCTGGTAGTTACCGAAGGTCATAATACCCTTTCATGGTCTCTAGCTGGGGTTATGGGATATTTTCGGATGATTCAGACCTAGCACAACGCCGTTTGGTAGGATAACGGTTATGCTGTCGAGTTTGCTGGAGTCGTGGAAACTGGCCATGCGGGCCGAGCGTAAAGCCGATAAAACGATCGAGTCGTACACCGAGGGGGTCAGGCGGTTCCTGGCTTGGTGTGAGGACACCGGCACTCCCCCAGAGTTGACCGCCAACGCCGTGCAGGCGTTCATCGCTGATCTGCTCGACCATGGCGCCGAGGCGTCCACGGCGCTGTCCCGGCAGAAGGCACTCCGTCAGTATGGCCACTGGTTGGTGCGCGAAGGCGAGATGGACACAAACCCGCTCATCGGTTTGAAACCCCCAAAACAGGACCGCAAAGTGACCGAGGCGCTGACCGACGATGACGTGAGGGCGATGCTCAAGGCCTGCCAAGGGAAACGACTGCAGGACCGCCGTGACGAGGCGCTGCTGCGGTTCATGCTGGAGACCGGAGCGCGTGCCAGCGAGACCGTGGGGTTACAGATGTCGGACGTGGATCTCGCCCGGGGGCGGGCCACGATCCGCAGAGGCAAGGGCGGCAAGGGTCGCATGGTTCCGTTCGGCCCGCAGACCGCCACGGCACTCGATCGCTACATCCGTGCACGTCGCACGCACGCGATGGCCGATACCGAGGCGCTGTGGGTGGGTTCCCGCAACGGCAACGCACTCACCTACCCCGGGCTGGACAAGGCGCTGCGGTTACGCGCTCAGCGGGCCGGGGTCGAGGGTTTCCACCTTCACCTAACCCGGCACACCGCCGCGCACCGCTGGTTGCGCCAGGGCGGCTCTGAGCAGGGTCTAATGGCGGTCGCTGGCTGGTCGAACAGATCCATGCTGGACCGCTACACATCGTCTTCGGCGTCCGAGCGCGCTGCAGACGAGGCGCGCAACCTCAACCTCGGCGATTGGTAGGAAACTCAAGTACAGTGCCTAGCTCTTGCTGGTGAACGCAGACGAAAACTCCGACTACTTGCACACCGGACATACCGCTGGTCAACAGCAGTTCTCCGCACGTCACCCGATGGTTAGCGCGCTGGTGAGGCACTGAATCGGGCGGAAATCACCGGTCCAGCACGACGCGACAAAGCACCGGTGTCGCGATCGACTGCCACCGTTCTGCTCATGAGTACATCGCAAACAGAACCCCACCATTCGGGATTGACAGCCTCCGAGCGCCGCATGCGCGCAAAGTTAGCTGCGGCAGCCTCTTGGAAGAATACCGACGACAGAAGCGCCCGCACCCTAGCGGCGAGGCTGGCCTTCAACAGCCGCTTTGAACGCGAGGTAGACCCCGACAACACGCTGGTACCGGCAGAGCGCGCCAAGCGCGCCGAGGCTGCCCGCCGTGAGTACTTCGCCCGCCTCGCCTACAAAAGCGCGCGCGCTCGACGCAGGCGCGGCGCCATGGACAAGCACGACAGCACCCGTCCGGGCGACGAATGACCCGTCTCAACAACCTGGACGAGGCCCTCACCCCGAAGCCGGAACCAGACGAATGGGACGAACCCGACGAACCCTCAGAGTCCCGCCCCGCGATGCTTGCCCTGCTCGGACACCGCCCCGACAAGCTGTTTACACCCGCCCATGAGATTGGGGCGGCGCTACGAGAGCAGCGTCGGCGCAATCGCGGCACCGGAACCAGCCACGCAACCGGTCAATGACTCGCGCGATCATGAGATCGCCTCATCGGGCACCACACCCGCAGCGGCCTCCTGCTCGGTGCGGGCATTGCGCCGCGCCTCGCACCAGGCGGCAGCGCCTTGCGCCTTGTAGCCGGGCCTAGCGCTCTTCCCGCTGCGCGGCGCGGTGGCGTGGCTCAGTTTGCCGAAATGCTCATGCACGATGCCCGCGAGCAGATCGTGCAGCGTGACGCCGCGCCGCTCGGCCTCGGTTTCGAATACGGCGCGCTCGTTGGCTTCTAACTCAATTTCGATGGTCGTCATGGGCGTCTCCCTTGTCCGTCGTCCCGTGGGGTCGGGCCGTCCTTGGTGACCCCAAGGTTGCGACCTCCCGAGGCCCCTGTCAAGCAATCTCAGCAAACTCTTAGAGTCTCGACAGCGGTGGACTTGGTGGAATAAAGGCCCAGCGTATAGGCCTATATATACCGCAGATGTATGTGTGGACGCCTACACAGCAAACAATCGGTATGTGTAGAAACCTACGGTGGAATGCCGCTCAACTCCCATGCCGCGCCGCGATCTGTTGGCGAAGATCGTGCGCGCGGTGCCCGCGCGCACCCTCCAACGCCGCCACCGCCATCCTCTCCCGACTGAGCGTTAGCTACAGGACACCACGCCCCAACCATGACCACGACCGTCAGAATGCGCACATCCGTTGCAAGTGTTGCCTATTCGGATTCCGCAGTCCGTGCGCTAGCGTCCTCACCGTGAACCGGGGAACCTTTGCCAGCCAGGCATCCTGGCGGCTGTTTGAGCCTCTACTGACACCAGCCCAGCGCGATGAGTTGTGGACGTGGGAAGCCACCGGCACTCATCCGAATGGACCTGACGCGCATCGGCGCGGGCTGATCAGCGTCGCGCTGCTGTATAGCTTGGACGGCGCGGCACTGTCGAATTAGGGGCCGCGAGGGGCCTTCGCGAATGTTTGCCTACGGTAGGATAACGGTAGGCACAGCGCTCGCCTAAAAGCCCATTACCGCAGGTCAGAGCACATCGCTTCGCCAACGCTACCGAGCTGATAGTTATCGAAGGTCATGGCTCTCAAGGGTGCCATTGGCGGCCGCGTCGGCACTGCTGATTCGCCGGCGAATTGAGGGCGACCGGACGCTAGGTGGCCTCAGCTGCGGCCAACGCGCGTTTCCACTGCCGAAACGTCTCCTCGGTGCGGCCTCGCCGCCAATACCCGGAGATCGATCCGGCCCATTCGAGGTCGACTCCCCGCTCTTTCCGGACATAGGGCCGCAGGTTGTGCATGACCGCCTGGGCTTCGCCATGGATGAATACCTGGACCTGCCCGGGCAACCAGGGCGCCTCCCTGACCGCCGCGACCAACGGTGCGTAATCGCCGGCACGGTCGTCGGCGACCAGGTCTGCGCGGCCGCCGCGATAGATCCACTCGACCTCGACTCCGCTCGGCGCGGGCAGATCGATCTCATCCTCGGGTCCGGCCACCTCAAGAAAAACCTTCCCGATGGCGTTGGGAGGCAGGGCTTCCAACGCGGCGCCGATGGCGGGAATTGCGGCCTCGTCCCCTGCCATCAAATGCCAATCGGCGGCGGCGGACGGGGCGTAGGCACCGCTGGGCCCCATCACGAAGATGCGCTTCCCGGGAGTGGCGGAGGCGGCCCAGGGACCCGCGACGCCATGATCGCCGTGTACGACGAAGTCGATGGTGATCTCGCGCCGCTCAAGGTCGGCCCGACGCACGGTGTAGGTCCGCACGGCGTGATCCACCCCTCGAAAGCTGTCCAGAGTCAGCGGTTGCGCAAACCTGTCGACGTCGAGTGCCTCATCGACGAACAGCAGCTTTACGTAGGCGTCGGTGCTCTCGATAGGCGTGAACGTGTCAAAGCCCGTTCCGTCTCCCGCGCCACCCAGCACCACCCGGATCATGTGCGGCGTGAGGTGTTCCACGCCCACCACCTCGAACGTGTGCACCGGACGTCCCGCCACTTCACCATCCCCGCTCGCTCAGATTGCTCTCCCGACTATACGAGCGCCTATGCGAGCGGCTTTCCCGCAGCGGGTTGGCGTCGCGCCAGCTTCCAGCTCCCGTCCACCCGGAGAACGAGACCACGAATATCGAGCATGGCCAGCAGTCCGGCCACCTCGGTCGCCGGTAACCCGGCTGCCAGCGCAATCTCATCCAGGGTGCGGGCTCCACGCCCGGGCAGCGCTTCGTAAACGGCGAGTTCCACGTCGGTCAGCTCGTCTGTTTCCGAGACGGACCTCGCGAAATCGGGGGCGAGCTCGCCGATATTGCCAACCACCTCGACGACATCAGCCGCTCGGGTGACGATCCTGGCACCGGCGTTGATCAACACATGGCATCCCACCGATGACGAGGACGTGACCGGACCTGGCACCGCGCACACCTGACGACCCAGAGCATGAGCCCACCCCGCCGTATTCGCCGCGCCGCTGCGGGCCCCGGCCTCGACTACCACCGTCGCACCGCTCAGTGCCGCAACCAACCGGTTACGCGTCAAGAACTGTCGCCGGGTCGGTCGTGTCCCGGGCGGATACTCGCTCACGACCAGACCCTGGCGGGCCACCCGATGCAACAGGGCCGAGTGCCCGGAGGGGTAGGGGACATCGATTCCGGCCGCCATCACCGCGACGGTCTGTCCGTCGGCCGCGAGTGCGGCCCGATGAGCCATGCCGTCGATGCCGTAGGCGCCACCGGAGACCACCGCGACGTCGCGATCGACGAGTCCCGCAGCCAGATCCGCGGCCACATGCTCGCCGTACGCGGTGGCGGCTCGAGTCCCGACGATCGCGGCCGCCCGCGCTGCTACCTCGTCCAGTCGCACCGGGCCCAGAGCCCACAACACCAACGGCGGATGAGCGTGCGGTCGCTGCTTGACGTCTACGCCGCGAAACGAAGTGAAGGCCAGATGGGGCCACTCCTCGTCACCGGCCGTCACCAGGCGTCCGCCCATCCGGTCAAGTAGATCGAGATCCCTCTCGGCACAATCGAGGTCAAAGCGAGCTTCGGTTGCCCGCTGCAGCTGCCCTTGGACATCACGGCATCGGATCCGCCCAGCCGCCTCGACCGGACCTACCTCGGCCGCCAATTCCGCGAGGTACGGATTGGGCGACTCAGCCACTCGGGACAGGAATGCCCATGCCTTGCGGGTGTTCTGGTCCATCAGTGACCTTCGATCTGGCGGAAGCTCATCGCCGTCATCACGTCACCTTTATCTGGCGAGGTGCGTCCGGCGAGGTCGGCCAGCGTCCACGCGACACGCATGGTGCGATCCATGCCGCGGATGCTGACCGCGCCCCGATCCACCGCGAGCCGCAGCGGCTTCATCGCCTGAGCATTCGGCTGGAATCTGCGACGCAGCAGCGCACCACCGATTTCGGCGTTCGTCGCGATCCCGTGCGGACGAAGCCGCTCGCGAGCTGCCCGCCGGGCATCCCACACGCGCTTGCGCACCTGCGACGTCGATTCTCCGTCGTCCTCGGTGAAGGAACCCGACCGCGACGCATGCATCTCGACGCGCAGGTCCACCCGGTCGACCAGCGGACCGGAAAGCTTTCCGATATAGCGCCGCTTCTGGGCACCGTCGCACGTGCAGTCGCGCGGATCGGGCGGCGCACACGGACAGAGGTTGGCGGCCAGTACCAGCTGAATCCGGCATTGATACCGCGCGACGCCATCCCGCCTTGCCAGGCGGATCTCGCCGTCTTCGAGCGGGGTGCGCAGCGCTTCCAGCGCGCTGGTGTTGATCTCGGCGAACTCATCGAGGAACAAAACCCCGCGATGGGCCTGGCTCACCGCTCCAGGTCGCGCTATCCCCGCACCCCCGCCGACCAGCGCCGCAACGCTGGCGGTGTGGTGCGGCGCGACGAACGGCGGCCGGGTGATCAGCGGGGCGGTCCCAGTCAGTAGCCCGGCCACCGAATGGATCGCGGTGACTTCCAACGACTCGGCGTGCAACAGGGGTGGCAACAGTCCCGGAAGTCGTTGTGCCAGCATCGTTTTTCCCACCCCGGGCGGACCGGTCATCATCAGGTTGTGGGCGCCTGCCGCAGCGACCTCCACGGCGAATCGCGCCTGCGTCTGTCCGACTACGTCACTGAGGTCCGCGGTCGGCTCGGGCTGGTGCTGCGGGCTATCGACACGCGCGTCGAGGTCACCCGTGCCGGCCAGCCAGGCGCGCAACTGCCTCAGATTGCGGACCCCCCACACCTCGATGCCATCGACCAGGCTCGCCTCCGCCAGGTTCTCGATCGGAACCGCAACTGCCGGCCATCCCTGCTTCGCCGCGGCGAGAACCGCCGGCAGGACACCCTTGACCGGTCGCACCCGACCATCGAGCGCGAGTTCGCCCAGCAGGACCGTCTTCTCCAGCCGCGGCCACGACCTCTCGCCGTGCGCTGACAACACGGCCGCCGCCAGCGCTATGTCGTACACCGACCCCATCTTCGGCAAGGTGGCCGGCGATAACGCCAGGGTGAGCCGCGACATCGGCCAGACGAACCCGCCGTTGGTGATTGCCGCCCGGACCCGGTCCCGCGACTCTCTCAGCGCGGCATCGGCGAGTCCGACCAGGTAGACGCCGGGAAGTCCGGAGCTGATGTCGGCCTCGATCTCCACGATCACGCCTTCGACGCCGCGTACGGCCACCGAAAACGCCCGGCCCAGCGTCATCACCCCACCCCTCGGATATGGGTGATCTCAGGACGGCGCGGGCCGATGCGGACCGTGACCACATCGATTCGCACCGACGCCCACTGGCCGTTCTGCTGGGCCAGCCACAGCCCCACGAGCCGGCGCAGGCGGCGCACCTTCGCCGGCGTCACGGCCTGCTCCACCCCGCCGAAGTGCTCCCCGGTCCGCGTCTTCACCTCGACGAACACCACTGTCCGGGAATCATCCTCGGCAGCGATCAGATCCAGTTCCCCGTAGCGACACCGCCAGTTGCGGGCCAGCACCCGTAATCCGCGCAGGCTCAGATAATCGACGGCGATCTGCTCGCCCCTGGCCCCGATCTCCGCGCGGCTCTCTGTGATTCTCATGGCGCACACCCTGCTGGCGCCCCACGACAGAATCGCCGCGCCGGCCCGCAGCGTTCCCCAATTGCGGATTCATCCCCAGGCTGGGCCCGCGGAAGCGCAGCTACTCGGCGGGACGCCTCTTGTCCCCCGCGGCCCCACGGAAGAGACGCGACCACCACGGCCCCCGGGCGCGCGCCGCGCCGCCCCCGAGCATTTCCTGGACCCGCCCAGGGAACTCCCGCTCGATCGCTGCCACCACCTCGCGCACTCCGGGGTTGACCAACGCCTGCGTGCCGACGAATACCGTCGGAACGGTTTCGTCACCCCCGGTGACCTCACGCACCCGAGCCGCAGCGCTATCGTCGGACCAGATGTCGATTTCTGTCGCGGTGACGCCGCGTCGGCGCAACCCACTGCGGAGTTTCATGCAGTACGGACATCCGGGGCGCCAGAGAACCTCGACACCGTCGACATAGCCGGGTGCGTTCATGCTGCCAATTCTGGCTCGCGGCGGCGAAGTAAGCTAATGATTTCCTACATTGGTAAGCCTCAGCTGAGCTACTGATGGTGACGGTGGTGGAAAGGACCTCCGGATGCTGGTCGTCGATCATCTGCGTAGCCACGACGATCATCCGGCGGTGCTCTCGGACTCCGGACAAGTCAGCTACCGCGAATTGGCCGACCGGGTGGCCACCGTGGCCGAAGAACTGGGCCGGCGGCGACGACTCATCCTGCTGGAAGCGCGAAATGACGTGCACACGTTGGTCCACTACCTCGGGGCTCTGGCCGGCGAACACGTGGTGATCCCGATGCCCCCCGGGCGTGACCAAGCCGCGGTGATCGCCACCTACCAACCGGACGTGATCATCGGCGCCGCGGGCTTGCGGTTCCGCGACGTCGGCCAGCACCGATTGCACGACGACCTCGCCTTGCTGATGTCCACGTCGGGGAGCACCGGATCTCCGAAGCTGGTGCGGCTCTCGAGAACCAATCTGATTGCCAACGCCACTGCCATCGTCGACTATCTGGGCATCCGCGGCACCGACAGGGCGGCAACCACCTTGCCGATGTCCTACTGCTACGGATTGTCGGTGGTGCACAGCCACCTCGTGGCCGGAGCGGCGCTCATCCTGACCGAGCACTCGGTCGCCGATTCCCAGTTCTGGGACCAGTTCCGCCGGTGCCAAGGAACCACGTTCGCCGGTGTGCCTTATACGTTCGAACTGCTCGAACGAGTTGGCTTTGCGTCGATGCAAATCCCCACGCTGCGGTACCTGACACAGGCGGGCGGGCGGATGCCTCCCGAACGGGTGCGCAGGTTCGCCGAACTCGCCGACAGGCAGGGCTGGCAGCTGTTCGTGATGTACGGGGCAACCGAAGCGACCGCCCGAATGGCCTATCTACCACCCGATCTCGCCCGAACCCGCCCCGCCTCGATCGGCCGGCCCATTCCCGGCGGCGCTTTCCACATCGAACCGATCGACGGGTGGCCCGACGACGGCACCGGCGAGTTGGTGTTCCGCGGACCCAATGTGATGATGGGCTACGCGCAGCGCCCGCAGGACCTGACGCTCGGCGCCACGCTGGATGAATTGCGCACCGGCGACATTGCCCGTCGCGCCGACGACGGACTCTACGAAATCGTCGGGCGCAAAGCCCGTTTCGCGAAACTGTACGGCCTTCGTATCGATCTGCAGCAACTCGAGAACACCCTGCGGGAACGGGGGGTACCGACGCTGTGCACCGAGAGCAACCAACGCCTGGCGGTGGTCGCCGCCGGCACCGGTGACCGTCGGAAGGTGCAACGCCTTGCGGCCGGTGCGGCCGGCGTTCCAGTCGGGGCGGTCACTGCGGTCTGCGTCCGTCAGCTACCGCTGCTCTCGTCGGGAAAGCCCGATTACCCCGCGGCGCGGGCACTGGCCATCGATCATTCAGACCGGGACCCCGCGTCATCCGAGAAGACCGACCTGCGAACGCTATTCGCCGACACTCTTCATCTCGACCCCGGCGACATCGATCGCGATGCCAGCTTCGTCGATCTCGGTGGCAACTCGCTGTCCTACGTCATGATGTCGGTTCGGCTCGAACGCGCACTCGGCCGGCTACCAGACCAATGGCAAACGTTGTCGCTGCGCGAACTCGAGGCATTGCCGAAACCGCGGCTCCGATGGTGGAACTCCTGGGGCAGCACGTTGGAGACCAGCGTTGTGCTGCGAGCCTTGGCCATCGTGTTGATCGTCGGATCCCACGCCGACCTTTTCACGTTATGGGGCGGCGCGCACATCCTGTTGGGGGTCGCCGGGTACAACTTCGGCCGTTTCTGCCTGACCCCGCTACCCAGGCCGGCGCGAATCCGCCATCTGGGCAACACCATCGCATGGGTCGCGGTGCCCTCGGTGCTGTGGATCGCGATCGTGCTCGTGCTGACCGATGATTACCACCCGGCGAACTTGTTGCTGGCCAACAAGATTCTTGGGCCGCACGACAGCATGACGGCCGGACGGCTGTGGTTTGTCGAAGTATTGGTGTGGACGCTGATAGCCCTGACGTTGGTGTTCTGGCTGCCTATGGCGGACCGCCTGGAACGCCGGTATTCCTTCGTCGTCGCGGTAGGTTTCCTAGCCGCCGGGCTGGCCCTGAGATTCGACGCAACAGGTTCGGGAACGGGTCCCGACGCGTGGTTCACGGTGCTGACGTTCTGGTTCTTCGCGGCCGGCTGGGCCGCGGCGAAGGCGACCACGACCGGACAGCGCGCACTCGTGACGGCCCTGCTGATCGTGGGCCTGCATGGGTATTTCGGCAGCGGCCTGCGCGAGTCTCTGGTACTCGCCGGGTTCGGCTTGCTGGTCTGGTTGCCGGCGATACGCTGCCCGTCGGCGCTCGCAACCGGCGCCGGAGTGGTCGCCGAGGCCACACTGTACATCTACCTGACCCACTACCAGGTATATCCGCTGTTCGGCGACCAGCGCGTTGCCGGCACGATCGCTTCGATCGCGGTCGGGGTGGCGATCGCCTCGTCAGTGACATTGCTGCGCAGGCAATTTTGCGCAGGCGCGATCAGACAGGCTGCGTCGCGTCGGGCTCGCGCTCGGCGATGAGGCCCTCTTGGACCAGGGTTGCCGCGACCACACCGTCATCGCGGATCAGGCTCGCGCACACCACACCGCGACCACCCGCCGCGGCCGGTGAGTGGCATTCGAGCAGATTCCATCGATCGGCGTGCACCGACCGGTGCAACCACACCGAGGAGTCCGTGGTTCCGCTGCGGTGGCGACGAGAGCGCATCGAATGCCCGTGTACCTGCAGCGCAGGGTCGATCAGGTACACGTCGGTAACGTACACGGCAATCAATGTGTGCAGCAGCGGATCATCGGGCAGGTCCACCGCTGTCCGCCACCACATCCGGCGAACGAATCGGCCGTCCAATACCTCATCGATGACCCTGATATCGAGCTCGTCCAACGGCATCGAGGGCGCCGGACCAGCGGGTCCGGTGCGAGCCAGCGCTGTCGGATCCTCTGGGAGTGTGTCCCGGTAGCCGTGTTGTGGGCCCGGCAGCCTAGCGGCGAAAGAGGCTGTGGCCGTGGCTAGTAACCGTTCACCCTGGCGGGCCTCAATCCGCCGCGATGCTGCCGTGCGACCATCGAACACTCGCTCGACGGCGTAGTCCACCGGCTCGCCCGCATCTCCGCCGCGCAGGAACTGAAGGTGCATGTTGGTCGGCGGTTTGACGGCGTCCACCGTCGCCGATGCCGCCGCCAGCGCCTGGGCCATCAGCTGGCCACCGTAGGCACGTTTTCCCGCCGGACCGCTGCCGCGCCCCCGCCAGGTGCCCGCAGGTCCGGCGGCGACGTCGAGCAGGCGCAGCAATGTACTCACGCCACGGTGCCCGACCGGATGAGTCCGTCGACTTCATCGATGGACAGCGCCAACAACTGGCTCAGTACCGCGACGGTATCGTCCCCGAGGGCGGGCGCCGGAACCGCCGCCGGGAACACCCCATCGATCGACGCCGGCAGCCCTGGCGCGAGATAGCGACCCACTCTCGGCTGATCGATCTCGGTGAACAGCGGGTTTTCGGTAACCCTGGTGCTCGCCACCGTTTCGGCGAAGGTTCGGTACCGCTCCCATAGCACCGAGGTGGCCGACAGTCCGGCGGCGATCTCCTCGGCGGTGTGCGTGCGAAACCAGGCAGCGAAGAGGTCGTTGAGCGCAGCCCGGTGGCGATACCGCTGCCCTTCGTCGGAAAAGTCGACATCGAGCAATTTCGACAGCGCGGCCACGGCTTCGTTGGTGCCGGTCAGGGTTGTCAGGTCGCGGAAGTGGCGTCCGGTCAGTGCGACGATCATGAAGGCGACTCCGTCACTGCTGGTGAAACTCTGTCCGTAGGTGCCGTAGACGGCGTTGCCGATGCGTTCCCGCGAAGTGCCGTTGATCATCAGCTCGGTGAGCAGGCCGAGGTTGCCCGTGGTGGCCAGCGCAACGTTCTCCAGCGGGATGCCGATCCGCTGGCCTGCACCGGTGGCGTCGCGATGACGCAGCGCGGTGACGACCGCCAGCGCGGCGTAGATGCCACACGTGACATCCCAGGCGGGCAGCACATGGTTGACCGGGTCCGTCCACCCTTCGGGCCCGGTGACGAGCGGAAAACCGATCGCCGCGTTGACGGTGTAGTCCACACCGGTGCCGCCGTCGGCGCGGCCTGAGACCTCCAAGTGGATCAGATCGGCCCGGTCACGTTGCAGAGTCTCATATGAATGCCATTGACGGCCAGTAACATTCGTGATGAACACGCCGCTGCCGGCGATCAGCCGGGAAACCAGCTGCTGCCCCCGCTCGGAGCGCATGTCGACGGCCAGCGAACGCTTGCCCTTGTTCAGCCCGGCCCAGTAGATGCTTTCGCCCCCGTCGGTGAGCGGCCAGCGCCGGTAGTCTGCGGCGCCGCCCACCGGATCCACCCGCACCACCTCGGCGCCCAGCTGAGCCAACGTCATCCCCGCGAGCGGCACCGCCACGAAGCTCGATATCTCGACCACCCTGACCCCAGCCAGTGGCCGGGTCGGGTCAGCGACCGGATCGGCCACGATCACTCCGGCAGCCGCAGCTCGGGCTTTTCCACCTCTTCGATGTTGACGTCTTTGAAGGTGATCACCCGGACCTGCTTGACGAAACGGGCCGGCCGATACATGTCCCATACCCAGGCGTCGGCCAGGCGCAATTCGAAGTAGACCTCGCCATCGGCGTTGCGCGGCATCATCTCCACACTGTTGGCCAGATAGAACCGCCGCTCGGTCTCGACGACGTAGCTGAACTGACCGACGATGTCCTTGTACTCGCGGTAGAGCGACAGCTCCATCTCGGTTTCGTACTTTTCGAGATCTTCCGCACTCATCGACTCAACTGTCCTTCATGTAGGTCGGAGTCCATCGGGTCCGATGGGCCAATCTTTCCGCACTCGAGTTCTGGGACTTCTCCGGGTGCCCCCGCCACCAGGCGGCGCACATTGATGAAGGAGTATCGGTGCTGCCTGGACGGTCCCAGTCGGGCCAGCGCCGCGCTGTGAGCCGGCGTGCTGTAGCCCTTGTGCTCGGAGAAACCGTAGCCGGGGTGTTCGTCCTCCATCGCCACCATCAGACGGTCCCGGCTGACCTTGGCCAGCACGCTCGCCGCGGCGATACAGGCAGCCGCGGCATCACCACCCACCACGGGCAGCGACGGCATCGGCAGCCCAGGCACCCGGAACCCGTCGGACAGGACGTAACCGGGCCGCGAAGACAGCCCTGCCACCGCCCGGCGCATGCCCTCGATATTGGCGACATGCACCCCGCGGCGATCCACCTCAACCGACGGGATGAATACCACGTGGTAGGCCAATGCATAACGCTTGATCAGCGGAAACAACCGCTCGCGTTCGGCCTCGTTGAGCTTCTTGGAATCGTCGAGCGCCCCAAGGCTGTCCAACCGGTTGGGCCTCAGCACACAGGCCGCGACCACCAACGGACCGGCACACGCTCCCCGACCGACCTCATCGACCCCGGCTACCGGGCCCAGACCGGCACGGTACAGAGCGGACTCGAGCGTGCGCAGACCCGAAGACCTACGGATCACCACCCTCGGCGGCCACGCAGCGGGCAAGTGCAGGGCCTCCTGTTAACTCTGCGGATCCACCGAGCTCACGCCGCCCCATCGGGAAGGCGGCCAGGCGATGAACCGGGCCTTTCCGATGATGTTGTCCACTGGAATTGTTCCTGCGACGGGATCGCCGGTACACAGCAGACCACGTTGGGCATCCTCGGGCCGGTTGCTGCAATGCGTGCGGGAGTCCGCTGAGTGGGTCCGGTTGTCGCCCATTACCCAGACACGCCCCTCGGGCACCTTCACCGGTCCGAACTCGCTGCCCAGGCACGGGTACGCCGCCGGATCGGCCATCATGGTGTCCGGACTGAGGTACGGCTCGTGGACGGGGGACCCGTTCACCGTGAGTCCGGTGTCCGCGCGGCACTGCACCGTCTGGCCCCCGACCGCAATGATCCGCTTCACCAGGTCGTTCTGATCCGGTGGGACGAATCCGACGACGGAAAGCGCGTTCTGTACCCAGCGGATGACCGGGTTGTCCGACCGGATCGACTTGTATCCGACGCTCCAGTTCGGCGGGCCCTTGAACACCACGACGTCGCCCGGTTCCGGGGACGAGAACCGGTAGGTCAGCTTGTCCACCATGATGCGGTCACCGACACAGCCGTTGCATCCGTGCAGGGTGGGTTCCATGGACTCGGAGGGGATCAGGTAGGGCCGCGCGATGAAGGTCAGCATCACGTAGTAGATGACCATCGCGATGGTAATCAGAATGGCGGCCTCGCGAAGGGCACCGCGCTTCTTCTTGCCAGCGGCCTTGCCGCCGTCGTCACTGTCCCCGTCGCCGTCGTCAATACCTGCAGCGTGGCCTGAAGCCCCGGGATCCGGGGCATCGGTGGTTTCGAGCGACCGCTCTACGGCCAAGTCGTCGGATTCTGGGCGTTCTGGGCCTTTGGCGGGTCCGGTCACGGGATCAGCGTAGCCAGCGGCATCCAGCGCTGATGGTGCGGCCCGATCCGGGAGGTCAGCGCTTTTCCTTGATCTTCGCCTTCTTGCCGCGTAGTTCACGCAGGTAATAGAGCTTTGCCCGGCGCACATCACCCCGCGTGACGATGTCGATGTGGTCGATGTTGGGCGAATGCACCGGGAAGGTGCGCTCTACGCCCACGCCATAGCTCTCCTTGCGGACGGTGAAGGTCTCTCGGATCCCACCCCCCTGCCTGCGGATGACGACACCCTTGAAGACCTGAATGCGTTCCTTGGAGCCTTCGACGACCTTCACGTGAACGTTCACGGTGTCCCCGGGGCCGAAGGCCGGAACGTCGTCGCGCAGCGACGTCTGATCGACGAAATCCAGCGTGTTCATTCCGGTGCACTTCCTTGCTGTTCGCGGCCCCTGCCGGCGTCACGGAGGGCGCAAGCAGGGCCGATGGGCGATTCGAGCGTCTTGGGCAAGCCGTACGGCATTTCGCGCCGAATACGGACAACTGCCCAATTGTGCCAGACGGGGTGCTGTTCCCAGAAATCCGGCTCCCCGCAATCCGGCGAGTCATCGGCTCTCGGAACGGCCCGGCGGTTCTCAGAGGCTAGGCTGCCTTCTCGGGCTCATTTTCCAAGCTCATGTTCGCTCATTTTCCGGGCGCGATTTCCGGGTATGCAGCAGGGGTAGCATTTGCGGCTGAGCTGCCCACCCGCGACTCGTTGGAGGGTAACCGATGCGACGGCGCCCGTTGATGCTGGTCAACGCAGCCGCAGCCGTTGTCCTGGGCACGCTGTCGCTGACCGGCTGCGAGTCGAAAATGCATGGATTCCCGCCTCCGCCAGCGAGGCCGGAGCAGACCGTGATCGCCCCACTGGGCACCGTGGCGCGCCTCCCCCAGACACCCCCAGACGAGCCCTCCGCCGGCTTCGCCGGACTGCCGGAACGCCTGCGTCAGGCCACCGCCCAAGCCGCCGAAGCCGGCGCCGAACTCACCGTCGCCGTGCTCGATCGCACCACGGACAAACTGGTGACCAATGCGAACGACATGACGATGGCCATCGCGTCGGTGGTCAAGCTGTTCATCGCGGACGATCTGCTCCTTCAGGTGTCCCGGGGCGAGGCCACCCTCTCACCGGAGGACCGCAAATCGCTGGACGTGATGCTTCGGGCTTCCGACGACAGTGCCGCAGAGGTCTTCTGGACCCGCGGCGGAGGCAGCGCGATCATCGACCGGGTGGTCGCACGCTACCGCCTGGGCTCGACACGGCCTCCCGGAGACGGGCGGTGGTTCAACACCACCAGCACCGCGACCGACCTGGTCCGGTACTACGACATGTTGCTCGCCGGCACCGGTGGATTGCCGCCCGACCAGGCGGCCGTCATTCTGACCAATCTGGCCGCATCCACGCCGACGGCGCCGGACGGGATGATGCCCGGTGGCGTCTACCCCCAGCGGTTCGGCATTCCCGAAGGGCTGTACGCCGAACCGGTGGCGGTCAAACAGGGATGGATGTGCTGTGTCGGGGCGGACTGGATGCACTTGTCCACCGGCGTCATCGGCCCGAATCGCCGGTACGTGATGGTCATCGGATCGATGCAGGCGGGCAGCGACGAATCCGCCCGCCGAGTGATCACCTCGGCAGTCAAGGCGATGTTCCCCAACGGGCGGATCTAGAGCAGGTCCGGACGGCGGTCCCGGGTACGCTCCAGGCTCTGCTGGTGCCGCCACGCCGCGATCCGCGCATGATCACCCGACAGCAGGACGGCGGGCACGTCGAGCCCGCGCCAACTGGCCGGCCGGGTATAGCTGGGACCCTCCAGCAGCCCATCCACCAGATCGGAGTGTGAATCGTCACGATGGGACTCGGGATTGCCGAGTACCTCGGGCAGCAGTCGCACCACCGCCTCGATCATCACCAACGCCGCGGATTCCCCGCCGGGCAGGACGTAATCTCCGATCGACACCTCGCGGACCCGCATCCGGCGCTCGGCATCCTGCGCGACGCGCTGGTCGATACCCTCGTAGCGGCCGCAGGCGAACACCAGATGACTTTCGCGACTCCAACTCGAGGCATCCGCTTGGGTGAACAACCGACCCGCCGGGGTTGGTATGACCAAAAGTGTTTCCTCCGAACAGATTTCGTCCAGTGCCGCGCCCCACACCGGAGCCCTCATCACCATTCCCGGGCCTCCGCCGTAGGGCGAGTCGTCGACGGACCGGTGCACATCGTGGGTCCAGTCACGCAGGTCGTGCGCGGCGAACTCGACGACGCCTGCGTCGATGGCTTTGCCGGGCAGCGATTGCCGCAGTGGATCAAGGTATCCCGGAAAGATGCTCACCACATCAATACGCACGCCCGCGCATCCTGTCTGCTCAGTCCAGTTCGAGAAGGCCGTCAGGCGGGGCGATCACGATGGCCCGATCGGCCAACGACACCGATGTCACGATAGCCGACACGAACGGGACGAGTATCTCGGCGCCGCCCTCATCATGCACCGCAAGGAGTTCGCCTGCGGCCGTGTGCAATACCTCGGCCACGGTACCGACCCGTTCACCGTCGTCGGTCGAGACCGCCATGCCTTCCAACTGGTGGTCGTAGAACTCGTCTGGATCCTCGATGGGCGGCAGATCAGCTGTGTCGACGACGAACAGGGTGCCACGCAGCCGGTCTGCCGAGTCGCGATCGGCGACACCTGCCAGCCTGATCAACAACCGGTCGCCGTGCGGTCGCGCCGACTCGATGAGGAAATCCCTCTCGGATTCCTCGGCGGAGTGATCTTCGACATCCCGGAAGGGTCCGCCGCGCCGGGCGCGACCTCGAATCGTGCAACCGGGCGCGAAGCGGCTCGCCGGGTCATCGGTCCGTATCTCGACGGTAACCTCGCCGGTGACACCGTGCGCTTTGACGACGCGCCCGATTACCAGGTCCATCGAGACTCCGCCCGATCCCGGATGAGTCCCCGGGGCATGCCCGTCACTGTTATTGGTCGGTGTCCACCACGTCGACCCGGATCCCGCGACCGCCGATCCCGGCTACCAGGGTGCGCAGCGCGGTCGCGGTGCGACCGCCCCGGCCGATCACCTTGCCGAGATCCTCGGGGTTGACATGCACCTCGACGGTGCGGCCGCGACGATTGGTGACCAGGTCGACCCGGACATCTTCAGGATTGTCCACGATCCCGCGGACCAGATGTTCGACGGCATCGACCACAACCGAACTCACCGCCGCCCTCAGCTTTCGGTCGCGGCGTCGGCACCCGGCTCGGCCTTCTGAGCCGACTCAGCCGTCGTCTCTGCCGCCTCCACCGGCTCGGCTTTCTGAGCCGAATCGGCCGGCTCCGCAGCCTCGACCACTGACTCGGCCGCGTCGGCCTTCTCCGCCTTCTTGGCTGGCGCCTTCTTCTTCTTGGGCTGCGTCGCCTCGCCCGAGGGTGCGCCGTCGGCGGCCGCCAACGCGGCGTTGAACAGGTCCAACTTGCTGGGCTTGGGTTCCTTGACCTTCAGGGTGCCCTCGGCTCCGGGCAGACCCTTGAACTTCTGCCAATCGCCGGTGATCTTCAGAAGCTGAAGTACCGGTTCGGTGGGCTGGGCCCCCACGCCGAGCCAGTACTGCGCGCGCTCGGAGTCGATCTCGATGAGGCTCGGGTCTTCCTTCGGGTGATATCGGCCGATGACCTCGATGGACCGGCCGTCACGCCGAGTGCGAGCGTCCGCGACGGCGATGCGGTATTGGGGGTTGCGGATCTTGCCGAAGCGAGCAAGTTTGATCTTGACAGCCATGATGGTTCGTCTCCTGTGCTTGCCGCGTTTGCAATTCGAGCGACGCGGGCGGGCGCCCGGTCCGGTTTTGCCTTACGCGTGTGACCGCCGCGAGAGCGCCCGGTGCGGGGTCAAGCACGTAGCACTGGACGGGTCTCACGGCAGACAGCGGCCAATTGTGCCAGAACGGGTCCCCGCCGAGGAAATCCCGCCGCGCGCCGTTCAGACGAGCTTGTCGAAACACTTTTCTTCGACACGCCTGGCCATCCGCCATCCTTGGGTGGTTCTGATGAACTCGTCGAGGTACCAGATGCCGACGAAGTACACCTGCTGCGGGTTCTGGCCGCCGCCGATCACCATGGGGTTGAAGCAGATAGCCCGAGATGTCGCGCGATCACCGTCGATGCGGACGTCGATGTTTCCCAGCATGTGATAGAAGGCGGGAAAGTTCGGTAACACCTCTTTCAGCCACGCCTTGACGTCGGGGAAACGACCATCTATGCCGCCGCTGACCCGGTAGTCGATGTACGCATCCGGGGTGAAGACCGCATCCAGATCGTCGAACCGTCGCTGATCGATCGCGGTGGAGTAGTCGATCAGCAGCTGCTGGACTTCCAGGCGGTCGGAGATCTCCTCGATGCTCAACATGGCTCGATTGAACACGATTTGCCATCTCCGAATGAGCCGGGAATACACTCATCGGTCATGACGAGGCTCCTCCCATCTCTGGGTGCCGCGCTGTGCCTGCTCACCGGGGCTCTTGGCATCGGCCCTGGTGGCTGCACGCCGGTCGCTGTGGCAGTACCCGCACCCGGAATCACTCAGCCCGCCGGAACCGTTCCGGTCCCCGACGGCCCGGCCCAGGCATGGATCCTTGCCGACATGGACACGGGCGAAGTTCTGGCCGGTCGCGACGAGTACGGCCAGTACGCGCCGGCAAGCACCATCAAGGTGCTGCTTGCGCTCACGGTCCTCAACGAACTCCCACTGGACGCGACGATCGTCGCCAACGCGGCGGACACCAAAGTCGAATGCAACTGCGCCGGGGTGACGCCGGGCCTGACCTACACCACTCGCCAACTGCTGGAAGCGCTGCTGCTGGTGTCGGGCAACGACGCCGCCAACACACTGGCCACGATGCTGGGCGGCTACGACGTCGCGGTGATGAAGATGAACGGTACGGCCGCGCTGGTGGGAGCCTACGGAACCAACGCGGGCTCCCCGTCGGGGCTGGACGGACCGGGTATCGACATGTGGTCCTCGCCGCACGACCTGGCGGTCATCTTCCGGGCCGCAATGGCGAACCCGGTCTTCGCTGAGATCACCGCCATGCCGAACGCAGTCTTCCCCACCAAGACCGGTAATACGGTGCTGGTCAACCAGGATGACCTGCTCAAGCTGTATCCGGGCACCTTCGGCGGCAAGACCGGATATACCGACCTCGCCCGAAAAACATTCGTCGGCGGCGCCCAGCGAAACGGCCGGCGCCTCGTGGTGGCCATGATGTTCGGACTCAACAAGGAAGGTGGGCCCAGCTACTGGGATCAGGCGGCCGGCCTGTTCGACTGGGGTTTCGCCCTGCCGCCGAACTCGGGTGTCAGCCGACTCTGACCGAACTCTCACCCGCGATACCCAATGGATATCTGATCGCGCGCTGACCGAGTCCTGACGCGATTAGCGTGGCCAGGCGTGCGAAGAACATTCGCGGGGCTGACGCTCGCGCTGAGCGCGATGCTGGCGTTCTCGACGGCCGGGCCGTCCCCCGCGATCGCTCAGCCGGACATGGAACCCACTGCCGCACAGGCACTTCTGGATGGGCCCGCCAAAGCGTGGCTGGTCGCCGACATGGACACCGGTCGAGTACTCGCGAGCCGCGACCCGTACGCCAGCCACGCCCCGGCGAGCACGATAAAGGTTCTGCTGGCGATGACGGTGCTTGATCACCTCCGGCCGGAAAGCTTCGCCCGAGCGAACCAATCGCACACCGAGGTCGAATGTTCTTGTGTCGGATTGAAACCCGGCCAGGCGTATACCACCCGCCAGTTGCTCGAGGCCATCCTGATGGTTTCCGGAAATGACGCGGCCAACATGCTCGCCGACATGCTGGGCGGGCAACCGGTGGCGCTGGCGGCGATGAACCGTAAGGCCGCGCTCGTAGGGGCGCGCGGAACCAGGGCCTCGTCGCCGTCCGGATTGGACGGTCCGGGGTGGGAATCAGTCACCACCCCACACGATCTCGCGGTCATCATGCGTGCTGCCCTGAAATATCCGCTGATCGCCCACATCATGCGCCAGCAGACCGCCCAGTTCCCGGGAAAGACGATCACCAATCAGAACGAGCTGCTCACCCGCTATCCGGGCGACCTGGGCGGCAAGACCGGCTACACCAACCTGGCCCGCAAAACCTATGTCGGCGCCGCTCAACGCGGAAACCGGCGCCTGGTCGTGGTCCAGATGTATGGGTCCGGAGATCTCTACGGTCAGGCGATCAAACTGCTGGACTGGGGCTTCGCCCAACCCTAATGGGGCCGGCGCGTGATCCCGGCGCGTGAGATATCAACCTGGGTCGCGATACGAGGGCCGCGGCAACCGTGGCTTCACGCTCAGCGCCACACCGCCGTGCGTATCGGCCAGACCTGACCGCGAAGGATCACCAATGCCGGATCGGCCAGCACGGTCGCCCCGGAGCGGGGATCCTCGGCGTAGCAGAGCAGGTCCGCGGAAGCACCGTGCTCGAGAGCCGGACGACCCAACCACCGCCGCGCATCCCAGCAGGCAGCGCCCAGCGCCTCGGTCGGCGTCATGCCGATGCCTTTAAGCGCCTCGACCTCGTCACCGATCCGGCCATGTGCAACGGTGCTGCCAGCATCGGTGCCCGCATAGATGGTCACTCCCGCTTCCCGCGCGGCACCGATCCTGGCGGCGCATGTGGTGTGCAGCGCCCGCATATGGCTCTGGTAACGCGGATAGCGGTCAGCGGCCGCGGCGATGTCCGGGAATGTCTCGATGTTTATCAGCGTGGGAACCAAGGCGGTGCCGTGCCGCACCATCAAGTCGACGGCGTCTTCGGTGAGACCGGTGCCGTGCTCGATGCAGTCGATACCAGCCTTGATCAGGCCCGGCAGCGCCTCTTCGCCGAACACATGCGCGGTGACGCGTGCCCCCTCCGCATGCGCGGCGGCGATGGCCGCCACAAGAACGTCGTCGGACCACAGCGGCGCCAGGTCGCCCACGTCGCGGTCGATCCAGTCACCCACCAGCTTGACCCAGCCGTCACCCCAGCGCGCTTGTTCGGCCACCAGGTCCGGCAGCTGCCACTGGTCGTCGAGTTCGATGGCGAACCCTCGCTGGTAGCGCTTCGGCCGGGCCAGGTGGCGCCCGGCCCGGATGATGCGCGGCAGATCGCCACGGGTGTCGAAGCTGCGGGTGTCGGTGGGCGACCCGGCGTCCCGCAACAGCAGCGCCCCGGCATCCCGCTCGATCTCGGCCTGCGCGACCGCCTCGTCCATTTCGACGGCACCCCGCGGGCCGAGCCCGACGTGGCAGTGCGCGTCCACCAGCCCGGGGATGATCCAGCCCCCGGGCCCGTGTGCACCGAAAATCGTCTCGGCACCGGCCACCGGTTCGGCACTCAGAACGCCCTGATCGATCCACCACTCGACGGGTTCACCGTCAGGCAATCCACGCCCACGGACGTGAAGAGCCTGGCGATCGGCCATCAATTCCCCTTCGGAAACTTCAGTTTCGAAAGATCGATGTTGGCCAGACCCGGCGGCAGCTCGTCGAGCCCCTTGGGCATATTGGATAGATCCGGGAAACCGGCCGGCATCCCGGCCCCGAGCGGATTGCGGGTCCTCGGCGGTGTGGGACCGCCTTGCTTCTTGCGACCCTTTTGCTTGTTCTTGCCCTTGCCCTTCGCCGCCTTTCGTGCGGAGGACTTTCGCCCGAACGGCATACCCATCTGGCCGGCCATCTGCGACATCATCTTGCGTGCTTCGAAGAACCGGTCGACCAGCTGGTTGACCTCTGAGACCGATACACCCGAGCCGTTAGCGATGCGCAGCCGGCGGGAGGCGTTGATGATCTTCGGATCGGCGCGCTCGGCCGGCGTCATCCCCCGGATGATCGCCTGGACGCGGTCGAGCTGGCGATCGTCCACGGCGGCCAGCGCATCCTTCATCTGACCCGCGCCGGGCAGCATTCCCAGCAGGTTCCCGATCGGTCCCATCTTGCGGATCGCGAGCATCTGCTCGAGGAAATCCTCGAGCGTCAGTTCGCCGCTGCCGATTTTCGCCGCGGTGGCTTCGGCCTGCTCGGCATCGAAGTGCTGCTCGGCCTGCTCGATCAAGGACAGCACGTCGCCCATGCCGAGGATGCGGCTGGCCATCCGGTCGGGGTGGAAGACGTCGAAGTCCTCGAGCTTCTCCCCGCTGGAGGCGAAAAGGATAGGCACCCCGGTGACCTCACGCACGGACAGCGCGGCACCGCCACGGGCATCGCCGTCGAGCTTGGTCAGCACGACGCCGGTGAAGCCCACCCCCTCGCGGAAGGCGTCCGCGGTGGTGACGGCGTCCTGGCCGATCATCGCGTCCAGAACGAACAGCACCTCGTCGGGATCCACGGCGGCGCGAATGGCCGCGGCCTGGGCCATCAGCGCCTCGTCGATGCCCAGTCGGCCGGCCGTGTCGACCACGACGACGTCGTAATGCCTGGACCTTGCCTCGGCAAGGCCCGCCGAGGCCACGGCCACCGGGTCGCCCGCGGTCATCTCCTCGAGTGCGGCACCCTCCGGGGACACGCCGGGATGCGGAGCGAAGACATGCACGCCGGCGCGCTCACCGACGATCTGCAGCTGGTTGACCGCCCCTGGACGCTGCAGGTCACAGGCCACCAAGAGCGGCGTATGCCCTTGCTCTTTAAGCCATTTCGCGAGTTTACCGGCCAAGGTGGTCTTACCCGAACCCTGAAGCCCGGCCAGCATGATCACCGTGGGCGGAGTCTTGGCGAAGAACAGCTGACGGGTCTGGCCGCCCAGAATCCCGACGAGTTCCTCGTTGACGATCTTGACGACCTGCTGCGCCGGGTTCAGCGCTGCCGAGACCTCGGCGCCCTTGGCGCGGCTTTTGACGCGGGCGACGAACTCGCGGACCACCGGCAGGGACACGTCGGCTTCCAGCAGCGCCAGTCGGATCTCTCGGCTGGTGGCATCGATGTCGGCGTCGGTGAGCCGACCCTTCCCGCGCAGACCCGAAAGCGCACCGGTCAACCGATCGGACAGGGATTCAAACACGGGCCAAGACTACTTGTCCCATCCGAGTTGTCCCATCCGACCGCGGCGGCGGGCCCGTCGAGCCGGGGGTCTCAGCTGGCCTCTTCGACCTTCGTGACCGGCGGCCCCGGCAGAACCGCCAACAACTCGCGTTCCAGCCTCTGCCGCGCCGCGGCTTCCGCGCTCCCCTCGGCCAGGGTGATGCCGAAGGCGTCGATCACCGACGAACCGAGCGTGGTGACCTTGGCCCAGGCGATATCCGCTCCGGCGCGCTCGAACACCGCCGTGAGCACCGACAACAGCCCGGTGCGATCGGTGGCCCGTACCTCGGCGACCAGCTGTCCGGGTCCGGCTCCGGCATGCCAGATGACCCGCGGGCGGGCCGCCGGTGGGTTAATCGGGACGGACGACCGCACCTCTCCCGCCCGAGGGGTCGCTATACCGTCAACCCCGCGCTGCTCCAGTGCCCGCAGCACGTCGAACTCCCCGTCGACCGCCAGGATCAACTGCTGACGCAGCAGCTCGGGCGAGGGCGGGTTGCCGAAGTGCGGGGATACCACGAACGTGTTGATCGCCGAACCCTGGTGCGAGTTGACCGAGGCCGAATGCACCCTCAGCGAGTTGAGCGCCAGCACTCCCGCTGCTTTGGACAACGAACCCCGGCGATCCGGCACGATGATTGTCACGCTGTAAAGGTGCGCCGCGTCCGCGGCCGTCATCTCGACCACCACCCGCTCTCGGGCCGCCAGCGCCAGGAACCGGGGGTCGATCGGGTCGGGGTGCGGCAGCGCCTCACCGGCCATCACCATCCGGCAGCGGCGTACCAGATCCCCGATCAGCGAGGCTTTCCAGTCGCCCCACACCCCGGGACCGGTGGCCAGCGAGTCTGCCTCGGCCAGAACTTGCAGAAGTTCCAGTACGACCGGGTCGCCACCGAGCCTGTCGACGACCGCGGCAATGGTCCGGGGGTCCTGCAGGTCGCGCCGGGTTGCGGTGTGCGGCAGCAGCAGGTGATGGCGTACCACCATGGACAGGACCTCGGTATCGCAGGGCCACAGGCCCAGCCGGTTGCCGATCTGGGTGGCCAGCTCAGCGCCGATCACGCTGTGGTCCCCGCCGCGACCTTTACCGATGTCATGTACCAGCGCGCCGAGCAACAATAGGTCGGGCCGTGACACCCGTGTCGTGAAAGCGCTTGCCCGGGAGACGGTTTCGACCAGATGGCGATCGACCGTCCAAATGTGGACGACGTCGCGCGGCGGCAGGTCGCGCACCGCTCCCCATTCGGGAAAAAGCCTGCCCCACAGTCCGGTGCGATCCAGCGCCTCGATGGTCGCCACCGCGGGCGGGCCGGCGGCCAGCATCACCAGCAGGTCCTTGAGCGCCTGGCGCGGCCAGGGTGTGCGAAGCTCGGGTGCCGCCTCCACTAGCCTGCCCAGGGTCGATCCGGCCATCGGCAGACCGGTGGTCGCCGATGCGGCAGCCACGCGCAGGATGAGGCCCGGATCCCGTTCCGGCCGGGCATCGCGGGCCAGGATCACTTCGCCGTTGAACTCGACGACCCCTTCATCGACGGGACGGCGAACCGGCCGACGCAGCATCGACAGACCTCTGCGCGGCAGCGAATTGGCGGCGGTGCGGATGCCCGCGTCGACGTAGTAGCTGACGGTGCGGGCGGCGTCAGAAAGCATGCGGGCCAGGTCGAATCGATCGCCGATCCGCAGCGAGGCACCGATCTCGTCGGCATGCTGCGCCAACACCAGCTCGCGACCGCGCCCGGCCACCCGGTGTAGCTCAGTGCGGACATCCAGCAGCGAAAGGTGAGCGTCACCGAGTGTTTCCGTCGGCGATGCCGGCGACCTGCTGGGATACACGTCGGCCAGCTGCGCGATCGCCAGAGCGTTGAGTAGTTGCACGTCGCGCAGCCCGCCCCTGCCGCACTTGAGATCCGGTTCCGCGCGATGGGCGATCTGGCCGCTGCGTTGCCATCTGGCCCTGGTGTGTTCGACGAGTTCGTCGAAGCGGGAACCTATTCCGGTGCGCCATTGCCTCCGCGCCCCTCCGATCAGCAGCGAAGACAGTTCTGCGTTGCCAGCGATGTGCCGCGCCTCGAGCATCGCCAGGCCCGCGGAGACGTCGTCAGCGCCGACCCGTAGCGCCTGTGGCACCGTCCGCACGCTGTGATCCAGTCGAATGTTGGCGTCCCACAACGGATACCACAGTAGTTCGGCCACCTCGCTGACGATGTCTGCAGGCATGTCGTCGTGCAACAGCATCAGATCCAGATCGGAGTATGGCACGACCTCCCCGCGACCCAGGCCACCCGTCGCGACGATGGCGAATCCACTGGTCGGGGTGATCCCGATCTCGGTGGCTTTCGTAGTGAGCCAGAAGTCGTAGAGATCGAGCAGGGCATGGCGCAGCGCGGCGGCGGTCAGCGGCCGCGAACCACCGACGAGGAGCTGCCCGGCGGCCGCGACGAGATCGGTCGCGGGGCGTAACGAACCCGCCGCCGGGCGCACCCAGCGGGGAGCTCCGGCGGCGGGGTCTGACGATCTTCCCGTCATGGGGTGTCCACGATGTGGATCAAAGGGCGTCGGTTCCCCGCTCGCCGGTGCGTACCCGAACCACCGCCTCGACCGGGCTGACCCACACCTTGCCGTCACCGATCTTGCCGGTGCGCGCGGCCTGAACGATCACGTCCACCACCTTGTCGACTGCGGCGTCGTCCACGACGACCTCCACGCGGACCTTCGGGACGAAGTCCACGGAGTATTCGGCGCCGCGATAGACCTCGGTGTGCCCCTTCTGCCGACCGTAGCCCTGAACCTCGCTGACAGTCATCCCGAGAATGCCCGTCTGTTCAAGACCGGTTTTCACATCCTCCAGCGTGAACGGCTTGACGATCGCAGTAATCAGCTTCATGTAGTTGATCCCTTCCGATGGAATTGTCGCCGATCAGGCGAGCTCGTAAGCCGTTTCGGCATGTTCGGTCTCATCGATGCCGGTGTCCTCGTCCTCCTTGGACACCCGCCAGCCGAGCGGCTTGACGATGAACGCGATGATCAAGGTCATCACCGCCGTGAAGATCACGGCAACGAGAGCGATGACGAACTGCACCACGAGCTGCTGGACGCCGCCGCCGTAGAACAGGCCAGTCTCGGTGGCAAGCAGACCGACACCGAGGGTGCCCCACAGGCCCGCAACCAAGTGCACGCCCACCACATCGAGTGAATCGTCGTAGCCGAACTTGTACTTCAGCCCGATGGCCAGCGCGGAGAGCACGCCGGCGATCGCTCCGAGGATCAGCGAACCGATGGCGCTGAGCGACCCGCAGGCAGGGGTGATGGCCACCAGACCCGCGACGATGCCCGAAGCGGCGCCGACGCTGGTGGCGTGCCCGTCCCGGATGCGCTCCACCACCAGCCAGGACAGCATCGCGGCCGCGGTGGCAGCGGTGGTGTTCACCCAGACTGCACCGGCGAGCATGTCGGCCGCGCCCTCGGATCCCACGTTGAAGCCGAACCAGCCGAACCACAGGATGGCCGCGCCGAGCAACACGAACGGGACATTGTGCGGGCGGTAGGCGACCCTGCCGAAGCTGTTTCGCGTACCGAGAAGGATCGCCAGCACTAAGGCGGCCATACCGGCATTGATGTGCACGACGGTGCCGCCGGCAAAGTCGATCGGCGCAACGTTGGCTGCGCCTTCGGCATCCACACCGAATAGTTTGGCGGCGATGCCCGATTCCGATGCCGAGAGCAGGCCGCCACCCCACACCATGTGGGCGAGCGGGAAATACACCAGCGTCACCCAGATGCCACCGAAGAGCATCCAGGTGCCGAACTTCATCCGCTCGGCCACCGCACCGCTGATCAGCGCGACGGTGATCACGGCGAAAGTAAGCTGAAATGCGACCCACACGATGGCCGGCACCGTCCCGAAACCACCGAGGACAAACGTATCGACACCGGCGATCTCGCGCACCTCGGTCAACTGGCTCAACCCGAACAACGAGAACGGGTTGTCAAAGACGCCGAAGAAGTTTTCGCCGCCGGTGTGCGCCGAGGCGAAGGACATCGAGTAGCCCCACAGCACGTAGATGACGCTGACCAGGCCCAGCGAACCGAAGGACATCATCATCATGTTGAGCACGGACTTCTGGCGGGACAGGCCGCCGTAGAAGAACGCCAGGCCGGGTGTCATGAACAGGACCAGGGCGGCGGAGGTGAGCACCCACGCCGTGTCACCGGCGCTCAGGCCACCGGGCCCGAACGGCAGGAACGCATCGTCTGGTAAGGCAAAAACCACTTTGTGTGAACCTCCTTGGGAAGACAGCCGACCAGGATCGGCCTCGCAGAAGAGACTCTGTGGCACGCGTTTCACCGGTGATTCTGTTGTGTTTCGGACATATGAACGGACGACCCCAAGTCGTTACGCTCGTGTTTCGGGCTGCCCGATCGGCACATTCGCGCGCCGCATGAAAGAATGCTCGCCCCGTCGCGTCTGATGTTCAGCCCAGTAGTGCGTCCACAAATGCGGCCGGTTCGAACGGCGCGAGATCGTCTGGGCCTTCGCCCAATCCGACCAGTTTGACGGGCACCCCGAGTTCTTGTTGCACGCGGAATACGATGCCGCCCTTGGCCGTGCCATCCAGTTTGGTCAGCACCACTCCGGTGATGTCCACGACCTCGGCGAATACCCGCGCCTGCGGCAGGCTGTTCTGGCCAATCGTCGCATCCAGCACCAGCAGCACTTCGTCGACGGCCGCGCGCCGCGCCACCACCCGCTTCACCTTGCCCAGTTCGTCCATCAAGCCGGTTTTGGTGTGCAGCCGGCCGGCGGTGTCGATGACGACCACGTCGGCTCCCGAGGTGATCCCGGTGTCCACCGCGTCGAACGCCACGGATGCCGGGTCGGCGCCTTCGGGGCCGCGCACGACCTGCGCGCCGACCCGCGACGCCCAGGTCTGAAGCTGATCTGCGGCCGCGGCCCGGAACGTGTCGGCCGCTCCCAGCACCACCCGCCTGCCATCGGCTACCAGAACGCGTGCGAGCTTGCCTACCGTCGTGGTCTTTCCGGTTCCGTTGACACCGACCACCAACAGCACCGAGGGCTTGTCGTCATGCGGCAGCGCCCGTATGGAGCGGTCCAGCTGAGGTTGCAATTCTGAGATCAGCACATCGCGTAACACCGCGCGGGCGTCGGCCTCGGTGCGTACCCGGCTGCTGGCCATCTCCGAACGCAGCGCCGTCACCACCGATTCGGTGACAACCGGGCCGAGATCTGCGATCAGCAGGGTGTCCTCGACCTGCTCCCAGGAATCCTCATCCAGGTCACCACCGCCCAACAGACCGAGCATGCTGCGGCCCAGTGCATTCTGTGACTTGGCCAGCCGACCGCGCAGCCGATCCAGCCGACCGTCCGGAGGGGTTATCGCGCCCACATCGGGCGTCTCCACCGCCTCGACCGCCGGTTCGGAGAGCTGCGGCGCCACCTGCGACTCGGGAATCTGCGGCGTCACCGGCGGCTCCGGGATCTGCGGCACCACCGGCGGCTCGGGAAGCCGTACATCGGCAATCGACCGCTTCGGCGCGTCACGCGGAACGGTGGCATCGTCGCCGACGGCCGGTAGCCCGCCGGTGTCGATCCGATCCGGACCTACCGGTGCCGCCGGAGCTTCCGCAGGCGCGGACGCCGTGAAGGAAATCCCGGCCGAAGCGGTGTAGCCGCCCGACCGGTCGACGGCGGCTACCGGATCTGGCGCCGACAGTCGAACCCGCCGACGGCGATACCGCAAGAGGCCTACGACGATCGCAGCTACCAGCAGTACGGCGATGACCGCGATCGCGATCCACAGACCTTCAGACACCGTGCCATTGTTCCAGTGGTGCCCGTGGCGTGCTCCACTCCCTGGCAATCCCACTAAGGAACGTTGAAGATTTAGATGGCGATCCATCCGGCGCGCCCCCCCTGGCCGCCGTGGTCTGTGCACAGAATTCCTCGGGTTGCGGATGCCAGCGCTGGGGCGCTGTCCGGCACGAATAGCGTTGTTGTGCAGCCTAACCCAGGTAAATCCGCTTACCGACGGATCGCTGCTCCCGACTCACGGGAACAACGCATTAACTTCCCTGGCTGCTTCGACGTAGATCGGCGGGAGGCTGAATCCTCGGGCCGCAAGTGCGCCCTGACGCAACGCCACCTGGAAGTGCGGGGATTCCAGCGGCGGGGGCGGCCCGGGTGTTGTCCGGTCGTCCAGCCAGTCCAGCGCGAGCTCGATGGCCCTCTTCCCGTAGTCATCGGGCGGTGGGGAGAAGCTGAGGACGCCCCCGTCCCGCACGAAGTCCACTTGAGTACCGATCGGCAGCGCTCTGGAATTGTCCTGCGTCCACCGAATGGCGTCAGCGGCGGTGAACACCCCTCCGTCCTCCTCGGGGAGGTCCCGACAACTCAACACGATCAGCACGTCTGAACGCGTCCCGGTCACGAAGTCGCGCCAGCCGACAGCGGTCGAAGCCAATTCGGTGGCGGTTACCGTCAGCGGTCCCCAATCGAAGTCACGCACCTGCGCCATCTCAGCCTGCCCGGTCACGCCGTCCACTCCAACTACCGATGCGGTCGCTGCCCGGCCCTCGAACAACGTTATCGCCGCGTCTCTGACCGCCGCGAACGGTAGTTGTTCGGCTATACCGGACACGTTGGAGGCCCCGACATATCCATAGTCGGCGGGTGGACGATCGAGGGAGAGGTAAAGGATGCGCGGGCTCCTACGATCGATGTAGTCGCGCGCGACCAGCAGATTGGCTTCGTCATCCACGGCGATCAGTACATCGGGGTCGACGCGGTCCATCGCCCGTCGCGCATCGGCCTGCGCCTGACCGACCCGGTCCCGGACCGTCGATGCTCCGACGTCCATGTACATCCACTCCACACTGACCGGACGCCGGTTAGCGTCGAGGGCCTCACGCATCCCGCGGTCCACCTCTGCTACCCAGAGCGAGTCCTGGCCCAACGAATGCAGCACTAGGATCCGAGGCTTGCTTGCGTTGAAGACCCCCAGCAACGCAACGAAACTCAGCAGACAGCCGAGGATGAGCAGCGTCTTCCAGGTCTGCCTCATATCAGACCCAACAGAGCCCACCACGGGATCGAGGCATAGACCGCGGCGACCCGGGCGGCGTTCATCAGCATGTTGTAACGCAGGAAGCCCTTCTCGTCGACCTGCTCAATCAATCCGTCGGAGTACAGCTGGAGCATTCCGTTGGTTCCCTGATAACGAAAGAACGAGATGTCACTGAAGATCGCCGCGCAGAACACACAGATCCACGGATTGATCCCCTGCGCGGTAGCGATCGGGATGAGGATGACCGCCGAGGTCAGTGCACCCGCGGTCACAGGAAGCGCCATCCGGAGGGCGAGGGTGACTCCTAACGCCACCAGGATGAAGATCATCACACTGCCATGGACGAAGCCGAAGCCCTCGCGCACCGCTTCGGCCAGAGCCTTCTGCAGCCCGAGATAGTCCATGATGCGCACCATGCCGTCCACACCGAGCAGGAAGAAGACCAGCGGCCAGTCCAAGGCGCTGCGGAAATCCTTCCGCAACATCGTTCCGGTCACCAACAGGGCCAGCAAAACGCATCCGGCGAGGTAGGCAGGCCTGACGTGGTGCCAACCTACGGTCGAGATTCCGATGACGAGGAACATGAAGCACCCCGCGGCGGTCCACTCAGTCGGCTTGAGGGGGCCCATGGCGGCGATTTTTTGGCGCAATTCGTCACGGGAGAGCGGTGACTCCCGATCTTGTTTGAACAACCACGGGATGACGATCAGGTGCACGGCGGTGACCGTTATGGCGGCCACCAGGGCAGCCACCAGCCAGAAGATGCCGTTGAACTCCGCCTGCAACTGCTGGGGCAGGAAATTGACCGCGGCGATATTGGTCGACTTGCTGGTCACCATCATCGGCCCGAACAGCACGGCACCGCCGAACAGCGCGGCGAGCAGGGAGGTGCGGCCCGGTCCCTGCGGCGGCAGTTTCAACGCGCTGACCATGGCCTGGTATGGGGGTTTGAGCAGGGACATCCGCGTGTTCGCGGATGGCATCATCGTGGAGAGCCCATACCCCGAGACCAACAAGGTGGTCTGATGCCAGAAGGGTTTATCCGGCAGGCGCTGCAGCAAGCGCAGGATGAGCCGGGAACTGAGCCCCGAGGAGCTGATGGTGGCCGACAGCGCGAAGACGCCCACCAGCAGTAGCAGACTCGGGGAGGAGAACCCGGACAGCGCGACGTCCGGTGGGGCCAAGCCGACGAACAGGCTTCCGACCACAGCTACCAATGGCCCGACGAACTCCTCGACCAGGCTGAAAATCCACAGCAGCCCGGTCGCTGACAACAAGGCCGCGAAGATTGAGGCCTGCACGCTGAAGCCCGCCGCCAACGAAAGCACATAAACCACTGGGGGCATGACGAAAACGAGAACCCAGCCGACCAATGTCGAGGTGCCGACCGGTTCGTCGAACGAACTCCCCCGTCGCAGCCGCGCGATGGCCAGCATCGCCGCCGACAACCCCGCAAGCAGCACAAAAATCGCCCAGTGCGAGGCCACAATCTGGCTGAAACGACCGCTAGTCATAGGGGCGAAACATTACTGCGCCGCCTCCACGCTGCGGGGAGTTGTTAGGACGCGGGGACGACGAGTTTCTCCCCCCCGCATCCGCTGCGAGATGATCGCGGTGATGCCGTCGTTACGCATCGTGACGCCGTACAGCGCGTCGGCGACCTCCATCGTCGGCTTCTGGTGGGTGATCACGATCAGCTGCGACCGTTCCCGCAACTGCTCGAAGAGGCTGATCAGCCGGCGCAGGTTGACGTCGTCCAGCGCGGCCTCCACCTCGTCCATGACGTAGAACGGCGACGGGCGGGCACGGAAGATCGCCACCAGCATCGCAACCGCGGTTAGCGACTTCTCGCCCCCGGACAGCAGCGAAAGCCGCTTGATCTTCTTGCCGGGCGGACGGGCCTCGACCTCGATGCCCGTGGTGAGCATGTCGTTCGGATCCGTCAGCAGCAGCCGCCCCTCGCCCCCGGGGAACAACGTCGAGAATACTTGGGAGAACTCACGTTCGACGTCCGCGTAGGCCTCGGTGAAAACCTGAAGAATCCGGTTGTCGACATCGGCGATGACGTCGAGCAGGTCTTTGCGGGCCGCCTTGACATCCTCGAGCTGGGTCGACAGGAAGTTGTAGCGCTCCTCCAACGCCGCGAATTCCTCCAGTGCCAGCGGGTTGACCCGGCCCAGTTCGTTGAGCTCTCGTTCGGCGCGCTTGGCCCGCCGCTCCTGGGTAGGCCGGTCGAACGGCTGTGGCGCCGGAGCGGTGACCTGTTCACCGCGTTCGCGGGCCTGCTCATACTCGGCAATTTCGAGTTCGGTGGGCGGCAGAGGGACATCGGGACCGTATTCGGCGATCAGGTCGGCGGCCGCCATCCCGAACTGCTCAAGCACTTGCTCCTCGAGCTGCTCGATGCGCAGCACGGCTTGCGCTTTGGCGACCTCGTCGCGATGCAACGAATCGGTGAGCACGTTGATCCTGGACGTGATCTCGTTGACCTCGTCGCGCGCCCCTGCCAGCGCGGCGGCCCGGACCTGACGTTCGGCGGCCACCTCGTCGCGAACCGTGGATGCCACCTGCACGGCAGCGCCGAGCCGTTCTGCGACCAGCCGTCCGGCCTCGGCAACGGCACCCGCAACCGCTGCGGCGCGCACCCGGGCCTCGCGCGCCCGCCGGGCGCGAATCCGCGCCTCACGCTCCGCGGTCGCCGCACGGCGGAGCGAATCCGCCCGGCCGCGAACGGCGTTCGCGCGTTCCTCGGCTGTTCGCACCGCCAGCCGGGCCTCGACCTCCGCCGAGCGTGCCGCCTCGGCAGCTGCCGTCGACTGCTGTCGGTCGACGGGCTCGGCCTCGAACATCGGCTCCTGCTGGGCGTTTCGCAGCCGCTGCTCGAGTTGGCCGAGTTCGGCGATCGTGGCGCCGCGACCGGCCTCCAACTCGTCGCGCTGCTGGATGAGCCGTTGCCACTCGTCGTCGGCGGAGCGGGCCTCCTGGCCCAGCCGGCCCAACTGCTCGTAGATCGCCGAAATCGCGGCATCGGACTCGTTGAGGGCGGCCAGCGCCTGTTCGGCGGCGTCCTGGCGCGCGGACTGCTCGGCAAGCGCACCGGCCAGCGCCGCCGACAGTTCACCGGTCTGCCGTTCGGCATCGGCCAAGCCGGCCCGCGCCTTTTCGACCTCCGAGGCGATCTCCAAGGTACTGGGTTTGCGGTCGGATCCACCGCTGACCCAGCCACTGCCCACGAGGTCGCCGTCTGCCGTTACGGCACGCAGTTGCGGTTGCGCCGCAACGAGTTCCACGGCGGCCGCGAGGTCGTCGAGCACCGCGACCCCGGCCAGCATCGCGGTTACGGCGGCACGTATCCGCGGCGCGGCTTCGACGACGTCCACCGCCCACACCGCGCCCGTTGGCAGCCGTCCCGGTACCTGCGTCGCCGGCACCGGCCAATCCCCCAGCACGATGGCCGCACGACCGCCATCGGATTCCTTGAGAGCGGCGACGGCCGCACGGGCCGCTTCGAAGTTCTCCGCGGCCACCGCGTCGGCGGCTGCACCCAGGACCGCGGCAACCGCCGCCTCGTGACCGGCCTGCACCTTGACCAGATGCGCTATCGATCCGAAAAGTCCTGCAACACTGTGATTTTCCTGAAGCCAGGTGGCCCCGTCCTTGCGCTCCAACCCGACCGAAAGCGCATCGATACGCGCCCGAAGGGAAGCGACCTCACGTTCGGCCGCACGTTCGCCGGCCTGCAGCTCGGCAACCCGCTCGTCGGCCAGACGCAGTGCTGAAACCGTCCGATCGTGGTGGTCGTCGAGCCCGACCTCGCCGGCGTCGAGCTCGCCGACGCGGCTCTGCACCATCTCGAACTCCACCTGAGCCTGCTGGGCGCGGGCCGCGGCGTCGTCGATGGCAACGGACAACCGCGCCACCGTCTCGTCGATCGACTCGACCCGGGTCCGCATGGTGTCCACCTGGCCCGCCAACCGGGCCAGCCCCTCCCTGCGGTCGGCCTCAGCCCGGGCGGCTGCCAGGTGGGCTCGCTCGGCTTCGGCGGCGATCCGCTCCCGTTCGGACAGCTCCGCCCGGCTGACATCAAGACGAGCGCGAGATTCGGCCAACTCCTCGAGCAGCTGCCGCTCCTGTTCGGCGACCTGTTCGGCCTGCGCGTCGAGCGCGTCGGGATCGGGACCGCCGGACATTTCAGGTTCGGCGTCGAGATGCTGAGCGCGTTCGCGGGCGATACGTACCGTCGCGCCGACGCGCTCGGCCAGTGCCGAGAGCCGGAACCACCGCTGCTGCGCGCTGTCGGCTCGCGCGCTGAGGGCCTGTACGGCAGCTTCGTGGGATTCGAGGGCGGCCGTTGCGACGTCTAGTCTCGCGGTCAGGTCGTCGTGCTCTCGCCGCAGGGCCGTCTCGGCCTGGCTGGTGTCATCGAACTCGGCCCTGCGGGCGACCAGGTCGTCGGCGGCGAGTCGCAGCCGGGCATCGCGAAGGTCGGCCTGGATGGTCTGGGCGCGGCGCGCCATCTCGGCCTGCCTGCCCAGCGGTTTGAGCTGGCGGCGCAGTTCGGTGGTCAGATCGGTCAGCCGAGCCAGATTCGCCGACATCGAATCGAGCTTGCGTACCGCCTTCTCCTTACGCTTGCGATGCTTGAGGACCCCGGCCGCCTCCTCGATGAACGCGCGCCTGTCCTCCGGACGGGATTCGAGAATCTCGGCCAATTTGCCCTGCCCGACGATGACGTGCATCTCACGCCCGATGCCGGAGTCGCTCAGCAATTCCTGTACATCCATCAAACGACAACTGCTGCCGTTGATTTCGTACTCACCGGCACCGTCGCGGAACATCCGGCGAGTGATCGACACCTCGGAGTACTCGATGGGAAGCGCATTGTCGGAGTTGTCGATCGTCAGGGTCACCTCGGCTCGTCCGAGCGGAGCTCGCGACGAGGTCCCGGCGAAGATGACGTCTTCCATCTTTCCGCCACGTAACGTCTTGGCGCCCTGCTCCCCCATCACCCAGGTGAGCGCGTCAACGACGTTGGACTTGCCCGAGCCGTTGGGGCCGACCACGCAGGTGATACCGGGCTCGAAACGAAGAGTCGTCGGCGAAGCGAAGGACTTGAAGCCCTTCAGCGTCAGGCTCTTCAGATGCATGACGAGTTACCCTACCGCCGAGCGGGTCAACGCTCGACGAAGCCGATGATCGAGTCGACCGGCTCGGACCACTCCGAGATCACCTTCTCCACCCGCCCCGGCGTGTCGCCGCACTGCAGCAGGCCGAGGAGCTGTTCACAAGCTCCTCTGGGGCCCTGAGCGACTATCTGCACGCGACCGTCCGGCCGGTTCGACGCGAATCCGGTCAGGCCGAGCTCAAGCGCCCGGGAGCGGGTCCACCAGCGGAAACCCACGCCCTGGACATGGCCGTGCACCCAGGCTGTGAGGCGGGCGTCAACTCCTTCCGACATCGTTCACTCCCCCGATGTCCTTGACCTCAAAAGTCACTTTTGTTCCGTACTTCAACGTGCGCCCCACGGTGCACACCTGATCGACCGCGCGTTCGACGACCGTCAACAAGCGTGCCAGTTCATCGGCCGCCAATCCGGACAGGTCGACCTCGAGCGATTCCGCCAGCAGCGGATAGCGCTCCTGGTCACGGTCCGCGGGCCCGGTCACCCTGATCGTGGACTGATAGTCATCGCCGAGTCGGCGCCGCAACGGCTGGTCACTGCTCATCCCACTGCACGCGGCCAGGGCGATCTTCATCAACTCCCCCGGGGTGAACACACCTTCGACATCCTCGGATCCGATCAGGACCTCCGCACCCCGCGTGCTGTGGCCGGTGTAGCGACGCACGCCGGTGCGCTGCACCCAAAGTTCAGTCATGGGTTATTTCTACCGCCTCCCGGCAGCCTCGCCGAACCGCGATTCCAGCAGGGCCGAAGGGCCGCTGCGGGAGATCGCCGGGCCTTCAGCGCGCCCGGGGCCTGGGCTGGCACCGCGGGCAGTAGAACGACGAGCGATTCATGAACTTCTCGCGCCGCATCACCGCGCCGCATCGTCGGCACGGACGGCCGGCGCGGCCGTAGGCATCCAGTGACCGTTCGAAATATCCGGATTCCCCATTTACGTTGACGTAGAGCGAGTCGAAGGAGGTGCCCCCCTGACCCAGCGCGTCGGTCATTACTTCGGCTGCCGCGTCGAGTAACTCGGCCAGCTTGCGCGTGGAAAGCCCCGCGGCCACCCGGGTGCCGTGGACCTTCGCACGCCACAGCGCCTCGTCGGCGTAGATATTGCCGATCCCCGAGACGACCTGCTGATCCAACAGTTGACGCTTTATTTCAGAGTGCTTGTGCCGCAGCAGCTTTACCACGGCAGCGCGGTCGAATTGCGGGTCAAGCGGATCACGTGCGATATGAGCCACCGGTGTCGGCAGATCCGTTCCGCCAACGTGAACGATGTCGGCGAGCTGCCAGCCGCCGAACGTGCGCTGGTCCACGAAGCTCAGCGTGGTGCCATCGTCGAGCAATGCGGCGATGCGCAGGTGCTTCGCATCGGGCTGAGGCTGCGATCCCATCTCCGGTGCGCTCAGCAGCATCTGGCCGCTCATCCCCAGATGCACGACCAGCGCCGTCTCGTCGGCCAAGGTCAGCCACAGGTACTTACCCCGGCGGCCTGTTCCGGTGATCCTGGCGCCGAGTAGCCGGGCGGTCAGATCGGCGGCGCCGAGGGCGTGCCGTCGCACCGCGCGAGGGTGCTGAACGCGGATCGCGGTGATCGTCCGGTTTGCCACGTGCTCCTGCAAGCCGCGGCGGACGACCTCGACCTCGGGCAGTTCAGGCATCCGGATCAGGCATCCGAATCAGACACCGTTGAGTGCGGTCCACGCCGCTGCGGCGGCCTTGAGCTCGGCCTCCTTCTTGGTGCGGCCAAACCCTTTTCCAGCTTCGCTCTCGGCCACCATGACCGTCGCGGTGAATTCCTTGTCATGATCCGGTCCGGTGGACGTCACGACATAGGCGGGGGCCCCCAACCCCCGCGAGGCGGTCAGCTCCTGAAGACTGCTCTTCCAGTCCAGACCCGCGCCCAACGTCGGGGCAGTGTCCAGCAGATTACCGAACAACCGCAGGATGACTTCCCGGGCCACCACCGATCCGTGCTCGAGATAAATTGCGCCCAAAAGGGATTCGACACCATCGGCCAGAATGCTGGACTTGTCCGCGCCGCCTGAATTCTCCTCGCCCCGGCCCAGCAACAGATAGCCGCCCAGGCCGTCCGCAGAGAGATCGCGGCCGACGTCGGCCAGGGCCTGGGTGTTGACGATGCTGGCCCGCAACTTGGCCAGGTCACCCTCGGAGCAGTCCGGGTGGCGGTGATAGAGCTCCTCGGTGATGGTCAGCCCTAGTACCGCATCTCCGAGGAACTCCAACCGCTCGTTGGTGGGCAATCCGCCGTGCTCGTAGGAGTAGCTGCGATGCGTGAGGGCAATGGTCAGCAGTCCGTCGGGCAAATCCACACCAAGCGCCTTGAGCAACGGGGCACGGTCGATGGTCACGAATCATCCCCGGTGCTGCGTTCGCGAAGCTCGGGGCCCGTCTGTTCCCGAAACTCGGTCAGTTTGGCCCACCGGGGGTCGATCCGGTCGTGCCCGTGCCCGGGCTCCGCATCAGCCATCGCAGTGCCGCACTGCGGACACAGGCCGGCGCAGTCCGGGCCGCAGACCGGCGAGAACGGCAACGCCAACCCGACCGCGTCGATGATCGGCTGCTCGAGGTCTACGGTTTCCGCCGCTCCGTCGTGGCCGACCCGGGCGACCTCGTCCTCCTCAGTGGTTTCATCGGTGGTGCTGTGGGGATAGGCGAACAACTCGGTCAGGTCGATGTCGACCTCTCCGGTGATCGGCCGCAAGCAGCGGGCGCACTCACCCGACGTCGGTGCCTTCACCGTCCCGGTGACCAGCACGCCTTCGGACACCGATTCCAGACGCAGATGCAGTTCCAGCGGCGCACCGGCCTCGACGGCCACCATTTCCACCCCCATGCGTGACGGACTTTCGACGACGCTGTCAAGGGGCATCATCGAGCCGGGCCGACGGCCGAGCTTGGCGATGTCGATCACCAAAGGTGAGCGTGATCGGCCGCGCGAGGCTGGACGGGCATGGGTCGCCATGCCCGATATCGTACGTTCAGCACCCTCAGGTCAGCGGCCCAGTTCAGCGGGCCGCGTAGTCGTGGGTTCCCGCCGCGGTGCGCAGTTGGTGACGGCCGCGGCCGACCGATCGCAACGTGCCGTTAAGGAACTCCTCGAACTCCGCCAGCTTGCTGTCGACGTAGATGTCGCACTCACCGCGCAGTCGGTCGGCTTCTGCGTGCGCGGAGTCGATCAAGCGGGTGGCCTCGGCGGTGGCCGTGGCCACGATCTCGGTCTGCGACACCAATCGCTGCTGCTCCTTGATGCCTTCCTGAACCGCCTTCTCGTAGGTCAGATTGCCGCTTTCGACCAAGCGATCGGCCTCGGACTTGGCCCGCCCCACGCTCGCCTCGTACTCTCGCTTTGCGGTCGCGGCAATTCGGCCGGCTTCTTCGCGCGCCTCGCTCACCATGCGTTCGCTGTGCTGGCGGGCTTCGGCGACCATGCGGTCCGCCTGGGACTTGGCGTCGCTGAGCAGTCGGTCGGCCTCTGCCCTGGCGTGGTTGATCATCGAATCTGCCTCGGCATTGGCCGTCGACACGGTGGACTCGCAATGCTCCTTGGCCTCGCGCAGCAACGAGTCGCGGGCGTCGAGCACATCCTGCGCATCGTCGAGTTCCCCAGGGATCGCGTCCTTGATGTCATCGATCAACTCCAGGACGTCGCCGCGGGGCACCACGCAGCCCGCCGTCATCGGCACGCCGCGCGCTTCTTCGACGATGGCACTCATTTCATCGAGCGCTTCAAAAACTCGGTACACGGCGACACCTTCCAGGCGTAGTTTGACAGTGACCAGTGTGCCTGTTGTTACGCCTGTGACTGAGCTACCCGTATCGGTGTGTCGCCATCAATTGCTTCTTCGTCGGGTGGCGCTGGTGTGCGCACAGATCGCAATTCAGCCCGATGTTGCGATCTGGCTGCACACCACACGGACGAATCCGGTCATCGGGGGCCCCGCGCGGCGAGCTTGGCCCGAAGCTGTGCGTTCACCGGTTCCGGTAGCAGCGCGGAGACGTCGCCCCCCAGCATCGCGACCTCTTTGGCCAGCGAGGAAGAGACGAAGGAATAGCGCGGGGTGGTGGCCACGAAGAATGTGTCGACCCCGGCGATGTGCTTGTTCATCTGGGCCATCTGCAGCTCGTACTCGAAATCAGTGCCGGTGCGCAATCCTTTGACGATGGCGGTCATCCCCCGGGCCTTGACGAAGTCGACGACGAGTCCCTCCCCGGATTCGGCACGCACATTGGGCAGATGCGTCGTCGAATCCTCGATGAGGGCGATTCGTTCCTGCACCGTGAACATGCCGTGCTTGTTGGGGTTGACGAGCACCGCGATAACTAATTCGTCGAATTGCGCCGACGCCCGCTCGAAGATGTCGATGTGACCGAGGGTCACCGGATCGAAGGATCCCGGACACACCGCTCCGCTCATGGGGACCGACGCTAGCAGGGCTGGACGACGCGCCGGCGGACCAAATCACCGAGCCAGTCACTGCGGCGCTCACTCACTGCGGCGCCCGGTCATATCCGACTCCCACTCAGTCCCGTTCGGCGATCTCGATGCGAGTGTCGCCATACCGCCGGGGGCGCCACCGCGACCACCCCTGCGGCCAGCCGACTTCGGGACCAGCCGCCGAGCGCTCCAGCACCACCACGGTGCCCGGCCTGGTCCACCCGGCCGCCGCGAGCGCTGCGAGCACCTCACCGATAGCAGCGTCGTCGACCTCATATGGCGGATCGGCCAGCACCAGATCCACCGGCCCCGCTGCGCCCGCCGCGAGCACCGCGCTCACGACGCCGCGACGTACCGAGGCCCCGGCTACGCCCAGCGCCGCGATGTTCCGCGTGATCACCTTCGCGGCCTTGGCATCCGACTCGACGAAGAGCGCCGAGGCGGCGCCCCTGGACAACGCCTCCAGGCCCAGCGCGCCCGAGCCCGCATAGAGATCCAGCACCTGGAGTCCGCTGAAGTCGATCCGGGCCGACAGCAGATTGAAAAGCGCTTCGCGCACCCGATCTGTCGTAGGACGGGTACCTAGCCCAGACTTGTGCTGCGGCACCGCGATTCGGCGTCCGCCCAGGGCGCCGGCAACGATACGGGTCAGGATGACGTCCCGGTCGTCTCCTGCGCTTCGCGCGTGGGCCCGTCGCCCCGCGAACCGATGACCACCAAAAGGTCCCCGCCTTCGACCTGGGCGGTCGCCGACACCGCTACCCGTGCGACGGTACCCGCCTTGGGCGCGGTAATCGCTGCCTCCATTTTCATCGCCTCGATGGTGGCGATGGTCTGGCCTGCCGCCACCGCGTCGCCCTCGGAGACGTTGACGGTCACCACACCGGCAAACGGAGCCGCGACATGGTCGGGATTGCCGCGATCCGCCTTCTCCGCCACCGGAACCTCGCTGGCCACACTGCGATCGCGAACCACCACCGGCCGCAACTGGCCATTGATGATGCACATCACGGTGCGCATCCCGCGCTCATCCGGGTCGGAGATCGCCTCGAGCCCGATGAGCAACTCGACACCGCGCTCCAACGTAACCCGGTGTTCCTCGCCGTGCCGTAGACCGTAGAAGAACTGGTTGGCCGACAGGCTCGAGGTATCGCCGAACAGTTCCCGGTGGGCCTGGTACTCCTTGGTCGGGCCGGGAAACAGCAGCCGGTTCAGCACGGCTTGACGGGCGGGGCCGCTCCGGCTCAGCGCCTCGTCGTCGGCTGCGCCGACCGCGGTCTGCGGCTTAGCCGGGGCCCGTCCAGCCAGTGCCTTGGTGCGCAGCGGCTCCGGCCACCCCCCCGGGGGATCGCCGAGCTCTCCGCGCAAGAATCCGATGACCGAATCCGGAATGTCGAATCTCGCCGGATCCGCTGCGAATTCGTCGGCGGTCACACCCGCGCCCACGAGCGCCAGCGCGAGGTCGCCGACGACCTTCGACGAGGGGGTCACTTTGACCAACCTGCCCAGTATTCGGTCGGCGGCGGCGTAATTGGCCTCGATCTCCTCGAACCGGTCGCCCAGTCCCAGCGCGATCGCCTGTTGGCGCAGGTTCGACAACTGGCCACCGGGAATCTCGTGGTGATACACGCGTCCGGTGGGGAAGGTGGGCCCCGCGGCCGCTACGTCGAAGGGGGCGTAGACCTTTCGCAACGCCTCCCAATAGGGTTCCAGGTCGCAGACGGCCGCGAGCGACAGCCCGGTGTCGTATTCGGTGTGCGCGGTTGCCGCGACGATCGAGCTCAAAGCCGGCTGGCTGGTGGTGCCCGCCAACGGCGCCGCGGCGCCGTCGACGGCGTTTGCGCCGGCCTGCCAGGCCGCCAGGTAGGTCGCCAGCTGACCCCCCGGAGTGTCGTGCGTGTGCACGTGAACGGGTAGGTCGAACCGGCTGCGCAGGGCCCCCACCAGCATGGCGGCCGCCTGGGGGCGCAGCAGCCCGGCCATGTCCTTGATCCCCAGCACGTGCGCACCGGCGTCCACGATCTGTTCGGCAAGCTTGAGGTAGTAGTCGAGGGTGTAGAGGTTCTCGGCGGGGTCAGACAGGTCCCCGGTATAGGACATTGCGACTTCGGCTACCGCCGTGTCGGTTTCGCGGACGGCGTCGATCGCGGGCCGCATCGAATCCACGTTGTTGAGAGCATCGAAGATCCGGAAGATGTCGATGCCCGTTTCGGTGGCCTCCTGCACGAACGCATGGGTGACCGATTCCGGGTAGGGGGTGTAGCCGACGGTGTTTCGCCCGCGCAGCAGCATCTGCAGACAGATGTTGGGAATCGCCTCGCGCAGCGCGGCAAGCCGTTCCCAGGGGTCCTCCTTCAGGAAGCGGAGCGCGACGTCGTAGGTCGCGCCGCCCCAGCACTCGATGGACAGCAGCTTAGGAGTCAGCCGAGCGATGTAGGGCGCCACCATCAACAGGCTCGACGTCCGTATCCGGGTGGCCAGCAGGGATTGGTGGGCGTCACGGAACGTGGTGTCGGTGACGCCGACGGATTTCGACTCGCGCATCCACCGGGCGAACGCCTCCGGCCCGACCTCGGAGAGCAGATGCTTGCTGCCGCGCGGCGGCATGGCGTTGAGATCGATCTGCGGCAACTTGTCCTGCGGGTACACGGTGGAGGGCCGCGGGCCGTGGGGCTGGTTCACGGTGACTTCGGCCAGGTAGTTGAGGATTTTAGTGCCCCGGTCGGCCGGCGAGCGTGCCGTCAACAGGTAAGGCCGCTCGTCGATGAACGAGGTGGTGATCCGACCGGCCCGAAAGTCCGGGTCGTCGACGACGGCCTGCAGGAACGGGATGTTGGTCGATACCCCGCGGACCCGGAACTCGGCCAGTGCCCGATGCGCACGCGCCACCGCGGTCGGGAAGTCGCGGCCCCGGCAGGTGAGTTTTACCAGCATCGAATCGAAGTGGGCGCCGATCTCGGCGCCCAGGTGCGCGCCGCCGTCGAGCCGGATACCCGCTCCGCCGGGCGACCGGTAGGCGGTGATGCGGCCGGCGTCTGGGCGGAACCCGTTGGCCGGGTCTTCGGTGGTGATCCGACATTGCAGCGCGAAACCACTTGGCGCGGTGAGCATCTCCTGACTCAGGCCGAGGTCGTCGAGCGTCTCCCCCGCCGCGATGCGTAGCTGGCCGGCCACCAGGTCGACGTCGGTGATCTCCTCTGTGACGGTGTGCTCCACCTGGATTCGGGGATTGCATTCGATGAACACGTGATGTCCGCGCTCGTCGAGCAGGAACTCGACGGTGCCCGCGCACGAGTAGTCGATTTCGCGGGCGAAACGGACCGCGTCGTCGCAGATCTGCCGACGCAACTGTGCGGAAAGGTTAGGTGCCGGTGCGAGTTCGATCACCTTCTGGTGCCGACGTTGCACGCTGCAGTCACGCTCGAACAGATGCATGACGTTGCCTGCGGTGTCGGCAAGGATCTGGACCTCGATGTGGCGCGGATTGAGTACCGCCTGTTCGAGATACACGGTTGGATCTCCGAAGGCCGACTCAGCCTCGCGACTAGCGGCTTCGACGGCCTCGGCCAGCGACGCCCGGTCCGTCACCCGGCGCATACCGCGGCCGCCGCCGCCCGAAACCGCCTTGACGAAAAGCGGAAACTCCATCTCGCGCGCGGCGGCGAGGAGTTCGTCGACTGACGCCGAGGGGGCCGAAGACGCCAACACCGGCAGGCCGGCGGCGCGCGCTGCGGCGATCGCCCTGGCCTTGTTACCCGTCAGTTCCAGGACACCGGCGCTGGGTCCCACGAAAGTGATACCCGCGGCCGCGCAAGCCGCGGCCAATTCCGGGTTCTCGGAGAGGAATCCGTAACCCGGGTACACCGCGTCCGCGCCGGCCTGAGTAGCCACCCGGATGATCTCGTCCACCGACAGGTAGGCCCGGACCGGGTGCCCGATCGCGCCGATCTGGTAGGACTCGTCGGCCTTCAACCGGTGCAGCGAATTGCGATCCTCGTAGGGGTACACCGCAACCGTCGCGATGCCCATCTCGTAGGCGGCCCGAAACGCGCGGATGGCAATCTCCCCGCGGTTGGCGACGAGAACTTTGGAGATCCGAGCGGTCACGGTTCACTCTAACCTTCGGCGAACCTCACGTCGGAGCAGTCCCGGCAATCAGATGAGCGTCGACCAGTAATTCCAGAAGCGCTCCAGAATCAGCAAAGTCACGGCGGTGAACCACAACGCCACCACCGACCAACGCCAGTCATGGAGCGTCCTGACCAGGGCGGAGCCGGTGTCCTCGAGCGCCAGCGCGATCGAGGCGGCCACCACCAGGAGAGGAATCGTGACGGCCCACACCACCATGCAGTATGGGCACAGCGCGCCGATGCGATACAGGCTCTGGAAGATCAACCAATGCACGAACACCGTGCCCAGCAGTAATCCCGCCGCCAGGCCGGCCCAATACCAGCGGGGCAGCGACACTTTGGCCACCGCGAGCACACCGGTGACGACCACGACGGCGAAGGAGACGATGCCGATCAACGGGTTGGGGAAGCCGAACAAGGACGCCTGCGGGGTGATCATCACCGAGCCGCAGGACAGCACCGGATTGATGCTGCAGGTCGGCACGTAGTCCGGGTTGATCAGGAGTTCGATCTTCTCGATCGTCAGGGTCAGCGCAGCGGCCAGGCCCACGACACCGCCGATGAGCACCCACAGCGCACTGCCCCTGCCGACCGCGACGCCCCGAGGTTCTCCAGCCGACGGTTCGGTCGGCGACGACACCGGGTTGGGCGCCGAGTCGGTCACGGTCACCGTCACAGTCACGACGCCGGCGCCGGTGCCGGTGCCGGTGCCGGTGTCATCGCATCGAGGGCGGGCACATCGCCGACAATCTCCTTGATCTTGGCGACCAGCGCATCCGGCGTGCTGTATTCATAGTCCTCGCCGTTGATCCGAATCGTCGGCGTGGACTTGATGCCGGTTGCCGTGGCCAGACCTTTGACCATGTCCACATAGGTGCCCTTTTCGATGCATTCCGGGACGCCGCCGCCCGCACCGGCCTGCCGTGCGATCTCGATCAGACGGTCATTGTCCGGGTAGGCCGCCCCCATTTCACCGGGCTGCTGCGCGTACAGCGCGGCGTGAAAGCGACGGAACGCATCGACCGATTCGTCGGCCACGCAATAGGCCGCGGCACCGGCCCGCGCCGGGTAGTTCTCGTTCTGCGGACGGTCCAGGATGCCCACCATGTAGTAGTCGGCGGCGATCGCTCCGGAATCGATGAGCTTGCTGAGGGTCGGGCCGGCTTCCTGCTCGAAGGCGGCACAGTGCGGACACAGGAAGTCCTCGTAGAGGGACACCACCGCTTTTGGCTCCTCGGTACCCGGCTTCTTGATCAGGCTGCTGGACTCCACCCTGACCGACCGTTCCTCGCCCGCGGTGGGCTTCTCGTCGGCCGACATCACGATGTAGAGCACCAGCGCGACCGCGAACAGCACCACGACGGCGGTGAGACCGATCTGAACAAAGATGTTGCGCTTACGATCGGCTGCCTTCAGGTCGTAGCGCGCGTTCTTCTTGGGTTTGGAAGCCACGGGACACAGCGTACCGGCGTCCCCTGCCGCGGTTAGCCGGCGTGGGTCAGATGCGCACGCAAGGCCGAGATGAACTCGGCTGTAGCGGTGGCGCTGCCCCCGCCCAGCGGGAAGAAGTTGGCGAATCCGTGCACCAGCGAGCCGTACTCCCGGTAGTCCACCAAGACGCCCGCCCGGCGCATCGCTTCGGCGTAGCGTCGGCCCTCGTCACGCAAGGGATCGAAGCCGGCGGTCACGACGAGCGCGGGGGCCAGCCGGGACAGATCCTCGGCCAGCAGCGGCGACACCCGCGGGTCCGCGGCATCGACGTCCGCGCCACCGAGGAACCGTTCGTCGAACCAGTCGATATCGCGCTTGGTCAGGAAGAAGCCGCGGGCGAACAAGGTCCGGGAGCGAGTCTGGCCCTGGTAGTCGGTCACCGGATACAGCAGCAGCTGCAACGCTGGGGGCTCCTGCCTCTCATCGCGCGTTCGCAGCGACACCACAGCGGCCAGGTTGGCGCCGGCACTGTCGCCGCCCACCGCAATGCGCTGCGGGTCGGCGCCGAGCTCGGCGGCGTGTTCGCGGGCCCACAGGTAGGCGGCGTACGCGTCCTGCGAACTCGCGGGCGCCTTGTGCTCGGGTGCAAGCCGGTAGTCCACCGAGAGGACGTGCAGGCGCCCAGCACGGCAGATCTCCCGGCACAGGTCGTCGTGCGTGTCGATGCTGCCGATCACCTGGCCGCCGCCGTGATAGAACACCAGCAACGGCGCACCGGGTTCGTCGGCCCGGTAGTGCCGCGCCGGAATCGGGCCCTCCCCGCCGGCAACCTCGAGATCGGTGACCGCCGACACCGGGAGACGCTTCCGGAAACTTTCGGCGAGCAGTTCCAACCGAGTACGCGCGGCGACGACGTCATCGTCACCGACGAGACCGTCCAAGCCGAGCGCCTGCTGGCCGGCGAGCATCAACTGCAGGGTGCTATCGAGCGTGTTGCCGTCGAGGGTGATCGAGCGCCCGGCCAGCAGAACGCGTTTGATCCCATCGGGGATGTACGGCAACCCCCGCAGGGTAACGGCCGCGAGTTGGTCGGCGAGGGCCTGAGTACGGCTCCGCGTCATTTGTGCTCCATCGTCGGGCCCGACATTACCGCGCCGGGACATGGCGAAACTCCGGGGGGAGCCACTGATTAGGCGCCGATACGCCGCGGCAATATAGTCATCGGCGAAACCCGGTCCCGGACCAAACCACAGGCAGGTGACATGACCTCGGCGGCAGCGATTCCCACCGTCACGCTCAACGACGACAACACGATGCCGGTGCTCGGCCTCGGTGTCGGCGAGTTGTCGGAATCCGATGCCGAGGCCGCCGTCCTGGCTGCACTCGCTGCCGGCTATCGATTGATCGACACGGCCGCCGCCTATGGCAACGAGGAGGCCGTCGGGCGGGCCATTGCCGCCTCCGGGGTGCCCCGCGACGAGCTGTTCATCACCTCGAAGCTGGCCAACGCCGATCAGGGATTCCAGTCCGCGCAGGACTCAGTCAAAGCCAGCCTGCAGCGAATGGGCCTGGACTACCTCGACCTGTATCTCATCCATTGGCCGGCCACCGAGCTCGGCAAGTATGTCGACAGCTGGGGTGGACTTATGAAGTCCAAAGAGGTCGGTGACACCCGCTCGATCGGTGTCAGCAACTTTCACGCCTCACACCTCGACGACATCATCAGTCTGTCGTTCTTCACCCCCGCCGTGAACCAGATCGAACTGCATCCGCTGCTGAACCAGGCCGAGCTTCGCGCGGTGAACGACGGGTACGGCATCACCACCGAGGCGTTCAGTCCCCTGGGCGTGGGCAACCTTCTGGGCCACGAAGCGGTCGGCGCGGTTGCCCGATCACACGGCAAATCCCCGGCTCAGGTCCTCATCCGATGGAGCCTGCAACTGGGCAATATCGTCGTCCCCCGGTCCTCGTCACCGGAGCGGATCCAATCCAACGTGCAGGTTTTCGACTTTGAGCTGGCCGATGACCAAATGGCCGCGCTAAACAGTCTTGACGACGGCACCAGGTTCCGTCCGGACCCCGAGACCTACACCGGTCCCTGAGCCCCCATGTTCCACCAATCGCCCACAGGTCGGCTGAGGTGATTCTCGTTGTCAGCCCTGGCTGACATTTGTCAGCCCCCCGGCTGAGCTGTGACGGGTAGGTGGGCGCACGTTTCGGCGCTCGGTCGCTCTTTGGCCAGGAAAACGGTTTGCGCCATCATTTTGTAGCCCGACATTTGTTCGCGAAAGGTTTCAATCGATTCCTCGGGGTGCACCGAGTCGATGACAGCGTGCGGGCCGATTGCGTTGAACTGGTGGGACACGCCGCGCGGAATCTGCATATCAACCCACGAGTTTTCCGGAACGATGAGGTTGTACCGGGTGCGCGGACCCTGTTCGCAGGTCTCTGGCAGCGTGTCCTCGAAAGCCTCGGGCGCAAACGGGGCGATCCCGTCAACGAGTACCACGTTGAACGGTGACAAACTCGACACTCTGATGACTGTCTGTGGCCCGGTCATCATTCGAACGAATCGAAGGCCGGTGTGTAAATGCATCCGCGAGCAGATGTTTCGCTCTTCAACGTTATAGAAATCCATGAGATAGCGATCGGCGAAGTAGCCGTCGAACGGCGCATCGAGCATGTACACCTCGCCCTCTTCGAACGACTGCGCCCGGACGATGCCCTCAGCGTCGGCGGTGGTGGCGGCTTTCGACGCGTGCGCTTTGCGTACGATCCCGGCCAATGCTTCGACCACAGCTAGGGCGATCTCGGGCGGGAACTGGACCACCGGCGTTACCTGGTTGCGTGCCGAATCCTGGAAGCCCGAGACATCGCGAACCTCGTTCTCATCGTCGGCTTGGATCTTCATGCGATCGGACATGGGTCAGTAACCCCTCTTACTTTCGGTAATCGTGCGCTCGCCCACAACCACTGTGATCATGATCCCCTCATTGTTCGTAAGCTACCGCGGGTACTCGCTGCGACTACAGATTCTTCGGCCAACGTGAAGGACACAGGAAACCCCGATGAGCGAACCTTCATGTAGGTGAACGGCTATGTAGGTGAACGGCTATGTAGAGGTGGGTGGGTTCTCACCAGGATCGACCCGCCCGAGCAGGCTGTCGGACAACACTGCGACCGAATCGCACGTGAGCAGATCCATTGGATCCATGTCAATCCCAGCGTGACGCCGCAACCGCCTAACCACGTTGATAGCGGACGCGGAATCCCCTCCGAGTCCGAAAAAGCTGGTATCGAGATCAGACTCGGGAATACTCAGCACTTCGCTGACGATGCCCGCCAGGGTCGGAGCCGTCACCCTTCGACCTCCCGCGATCGCGAATCTGGCACGCCGAAGGCGCTTACCAGCGCCGGGCGCAAGATCTTGCCCGTTGGAGTTCGCGGGACTTGCTCTACCGCAATGTAACGCGCAGGCAACGCTGGAATCGGGAACCATCCGCCGAGATACTCATCTGTGGCACCTTCGTCGAATCCGGGTCCGGGAACGACTACCGCGACGATCGCCTCGCCACGCAACCGGTCAGGTTGGGCGAAGCAGGCCGCATCAGCGATGGTGTCCAGTTCACGCAACCGTCGCTCCATCTCTTCGAACGAAACCGCGGTGCCGAGCACCTTGGCCATGTTCCGGCGGCGCCCGGTAAGCGTAAAGAACGCCTGCCCTCCCGGACCTCGGTGCTCGTAGCCGAGGTCTCCAGTGTGAAACCAGCCATCGTGAAACGCGTCATTGTCGGCTTGCGGGTTGTCCAGGTAGCCGCGCATGACGTTGTGCCCACGCATGCACAACTCACCGATTTCCCCTGGCGCCGCAGCGGATCCATCGTCACGCAGGACGGTCACGTCGTTGCCGAAGAGCGCGACGCCGACCGTGGGTACCTCGACGTCGATCATCAGCGAGCGGTACTCGGCCTCGCTGAGATCGGTTGGCAGGGTTGTGGAGAAGTTCGTGGTTTCGGTGAGCCCGTATCCCTGGACCACGCGGACACCGTGGCGTCGCCACACCTTTCCCGCGGTGCGGGCCGTCAGCGGCGCAGCCGCAGATACGAAGTAACGGAATCCGGCGCCGAACTCGATCGACGGCATGGCACTCACTTGGTCCAGGATTGCCGGTACAACGCTGGCAATCGTGGGTCCGAAACGCACTATGGCATCGCAGAAGTCGCGCGGCCGAAACGACGGCAACAGAACGGCTTGCGCACCGGACCACAACGTGGCCAGCACCGTGAAGTGCAGGCCGTTGACGTGGCAAATCGGCAAGCAGCCGAGGACCCGCTCGGCGGGCCCCAGCCCGTGATGGCGGGTGAGAGCTTCGGCGTTCACCACCGCGGAATAGTGCGACTGCACCGCCAGTTTGGATGCGGCCGTGGAGCCTGAAGTCGCGAACACCAGATCCTTCGGCGGGATCGTCGGGAGCACCGGCGCGGCGGGCAGGTCGGAAGGTTCTGGAACAAGCACCGCGCCCGGACAGTGCTCGGCGATGCTGCGGGTGGGGGCCAGCACCGCCCGGACTGTCACCGACGCCAAGAGTTCGGCTCGACGCTGCGCCGGCTCGTCGGGACGAACGAAGAACACCGAGGCTCCCGCCCGGATCGACGCCAAGATGGTGAGCACCGAGCACTCATCGTTACCAGGAAGCACAGCGACCATCTCCCCGGGCCTGACCCCGACACAATCCCGCAGCCACAGCGCTAGTCGAGAAATCAATTCAGCAGTGCGTCCGAAGGTCAGCTCGCGTGTCGCACCGTGCTCGTCGACGACGGTCAGCCACAGCTCTCCAGGGCGTGCCGCCGCCCATTCGTCAAGGCGGTCCAGGATGCACGTAGTGGAAACGATCGGGGTCGATGTCGGGACGCCACGGTAGACGTGGACCCGGTTCACCGCAGTATCAACCATCATCATCGCTAATTCTCTTGCTATCCAACGCCATCACGAATTGTCGTCGGAGTTGCCGGGGACGGGGTCGTTGATCCCTGGCACGGCCCGCTCCAGCCTTTCACGCAGACTCTTGGGCCGGATGTCAGGCCAATTTTCATCGATGTATTTCAGACACGCCGCACGGTCCGCTTGACCAAAAGCGACCCGCCAGCCGGCAGGAACATCAGCAAAAGTCGGCCATAGGCTGTGCTGTTCCTCATCATTGACCAGGACGAAAAAGCTCCCACTGTCATCGTCAAACGGATTATTGTTCACCGGCCTTCTCCCAACGTGAGTAATTCGAATCGTTACCAGCCGGCAACGATGCCCGGTCTTGGACTATCGACTGGCTTTCTGAAACAACCGGACCCGCACATGCGCCATTGGCGGGCGGACCACTGCCCGCGGTACCTGCCGGAATCTCCGATTCAGAACAGTCGAGCAACCCGAGAAGTTTCAAGTCGGTGGCGTACTTGACGATGATCGGTGCCGAGATATGCGGTATATCGTTATCGGCTCCAATCTTTGCTCGCCGCACAGCCGTACGGAATCGGTCGTTCGCAAGCGAAGGTCCGTGACCGGACTCGAAGGGTTTCACCCCGGAGTCGCGAAGCATGCCAAGCAACGGCAGTACTGAGTGCTGGCGTTGTCGATCTGGAAGGCCGCGCAGGCTGGCCTCAAACCGCTCATACCACTGGGCGAAGTCATCGATGCGCTGGATCGGATATCCGGCTTCGATCAACCAGTCCACGAATTGATCTGGCCCGATGCCATCGTCATGCCGATTCATCACGTGATAGGTCTCAAAACCCTCGACCATCCCGGAGCCCAGCGTGGCGATCGCCTCGGCGACGAATTCCACCGGCAATCCGTCGTAGTGTGCCCTTCGGCGACCACCGCCAGCTTCGGGCACGTAGAAGGAACGGGGCGCAACCCCGGTCGCCACCACCGAAAGCACCGCGCGACTAAAAATGTCCGAAGTGTTGAGCTGGCCGGCGAATGTGGTGTCGGCCAGGATCATGCCGCAACGAAACACTGCCACCGGCATCGCGCACAGGTCGTTTGCCTCGCGTAGCAAGACCTCACTGGCCCATTTGCTGTTGCCGTAGCCGTTGGCAAAGCCACTGTGCACCTTGCGGGTGGCGCTGATGACCCGGATGTCGGCGTCCTCGGTGAATGCGGTCGGCTCGATCTGGTTGCCCACGTCGGCAGTTGACACATATGCGTACGCTTTGAGCTTGGTGGTGAGCGCCAGACGGATCAGTTCGGCTGTACCCGTGACATTGGGTCCGAACACCTCACTGTAGGGCAGAATTCCGTTGACCAGCGCCGCCGAATCGACGATCAGATCAACTGTGTCGGCCAGTCGCTGCCAGGTCTGAAAATCCAAGCCCAGGTTGGTGTCCGCCTTGTCACCGGCAATGACCTCCAGATGATCCGCGGCAAGTTGCCGGAAGTGCCCCAGCAGTTTCGGGTCACCGCTATCGAAAATCTTCTCCAAACGATGACGCGCCTCCCCATCAGAGGGGGCTCGTACCAAGCAGATCAGCGTGCCACCAACTCGATCCATCTGCTCCAGCATCTGCAAAGCCAGATACCGCCCCAAGAAGCCCGTCGCCCCGGTTAGCAGCACGGTCCGCACGTCGCCACTCAGACCCGGCAGCGACGGAGCAGCACATAGCGTCCGCGCATCGAGAAACTTGTCCAACCTGAGATCCCCGGCGCGCAACTCGACAGCGCCCCGGCCGTGCACTCGCATATAGCGGTCCGAGTCAGCCTGCCCGCCAACGCGTGCCGCGAGTCCTTTGACGGTGGGTGTGTCGAATACCGTGCGCACCGATAGGGATCCGTCCAGGGTGGTATTGATGGCGGCGACAAGGCGCATCGCTGAGAGCGAATCCCCGCCCAGGTCGAAGAACGAGTCCTCAACCCCGACCCGCTCCAGCCCCAACACCTGAGCGAAAATCCCCGCCAAGACCTCCTCAACCTCAGTACTCGGAGCCC